>JBHWTK010000058.1:0-20524 GCA_043427975.1 Chloroflexia bacterium
GAGTTTGCAGACATGTTCACCCGCGCCGAGGGAGATGCCGCGGCCCGACACATGGGCACCATTATGCAGGCCGCTGCCCAGGGCGACTGGAAGGCATCTGCGTGGGCGCTGGAACGACGCTGGCCGCACCATTACGGGAAGGAATCTGTAAGCGTCAACGTCAGCCTCGACGTCAAGGTCAACCAGCTGCTGGAGCAGATCGCCGAGGAAGACGGGCTTACAGAAGCCGAGCGACTCGAGTTCAAGACGGATATCACCGAGTACTTGAAGAAGGTGTCGAAGGCATGAGCACATCGTCGTTGACGCTCGAAGACATCGTTGAGATCAAGCGCATCGCACGCCGCATCAAGAAACAGCGCGGTGAGCTCGGCTGGCGCGAGTGGATTGGCAAGTTCTTCTCTGGCTTCGCAACCGCGCCCTTCGGTAAGCACCACGTTGAGATGTGGGAGTGGGGCGCCGGGATCATCCGCGGCGTCGCTCCCCGACCCTTCATTGCCTGCTGGCCCCGCGGCGGTGCCAAGAGCACCACAGTTGAGCTGCTATGCGCATGGATCGGATCGCAGCCGGATCCCGTTCGGCACTATGTCCTCTATGTGAGCGAGACCCAGGCCCAGGCTGACCGCCATGTGCAGGCCATTGCCGGCATGCTGGAGCGTGTGGGGGTCGGACGGGCGCTCAACGAATACGGTGCCTCCAAAGGCTGGAAGCACGCCGAAATCCGGGCGGCAAATGGCTTCAACGTCACGGCGATGGGTCTTGATAGCGCGATGCGCGGCGCCAAGTTGGATGAGTTCCGTCCCGACCTGATCGTGTTCGACGATATCGACGGCCGCCACGACACCGCCAACACGGTCACCAAGAAGATCGACACCATTACCACCAGCATTCTTCCGACCGGCAGTACTGATGCAGCCGTGATCGTTGTTCAGAACATGATCCATGACCACGGGATCATGGCCCAGCTCATGGACGGAACCGCGGACTTCCTTCACGACCGGCTGCCAGCTGAGCCGATTCCTGCGGTGTACGGTCTCCAGTGGGAACAGTGCATCGAAGAGGACGGCTCCCCCCGGTATGTGATCACCGCAGGCGAGCCGTCGTGGGAAGGCCAGGACCTTTCTATCTGCGAGAACCAACTTACCAAATGGGGCGTGATCGCCTTTCTCCGGGAAGCCCAGCACGAAGTCGAAGTGGCCGATGGCGGGTTGTGGGATAGAGCGCGGGACATCGTCCCATTCCGTGCGTCTCCGGACGACCTTCCCGAGTTTGATGTGACGGTGGTCGCCGTTGATCCGAACGTGGAGGAAGGTGGCGACGCAGCCGGCATTGTGGTCGCCGGCGTGTCCCATTACTGGAGCGACCACTGGTGGGACCAGACGCATGGATATGTACTGGCGGATCGCACGGTGGAGCTCGGGCCGAAGGCATGGCTTGACGAAGCCATCGCCACCGCGGAGGAGTTTCAGGCTGATTACATCGTGGCAGAAGTGAACAACGGCGGCGAGTTGGTGGTCATCAGCCTTTCGACCGTTGAAGGGTCGGAGCGATTCCCGGTGAACATGGTGCGCGCATCCAAGGGCAAGCACCCGCGCGCGACACCGGTTCAGAAGCTGTATGAGGATGGTCGAGTACACCACCTGGGCACATTTGTGCAGCTCGAGAAGGAACTCTGCACTTGGCGGCCACAGAGCGGTCAACGCAGCCCGAACCGGCTCGACGCTGTCGTATGGGCAATCACGGACTTGATGTTGGAATCCGGCGGACGGATGCATGAGCCGACAGGGGCGCTGCGGCAGTACCTGGCGAGGCAATAGCAATGATGGGGTGGAAACGATTCATGAGCGCAATGCACACGGGGCTATCGTCCGGTATTGACGTATGGCGCAACGGTCCGCCAGACCCGGATATGGAGCGTCTGAAACAACGGTATGCGGAACTCGAGCTTGTGGCATCGGGTCAGCTCTTTGGTGAGTACGCCAAGATGACGCAGTGGAAGCGCGACCCCCGGGTGTACAAAGGCATCTCGCTGTTGTGGAACCACACGAGCCGCATCCCGAACTTTTACGGCATGTTGGTGTATCAGGGACGGCTCTCCATTGAGCCGGGGCAGGGTGCGATTCCGATCAAGCCCGATCCGTCGCTCACCAAAGACCAGGTACGGGAACTCATGGCCGCGATTGACGTGCTTTACCGCCGGTGGAACTGGCAGCGAGCAATGAAGATGCGGCCGCGCAAGTCAGCAACCCTTGGCGACTGGCCGACAGAGCTGATCGACGACCAAGAGCGCAACTTTGTATATCCGCGATCCGTGTGGCCCGGCTATGTGACGGATGTCTCATTCGATCCCGTGGGTAACGTGGAGGCCTACACGATCGAGTACATGACCACTGAGAGGCGAGAGGACGGGTCGGAGGAAACGTATCGGTTCAAGAAGATCGTGACCGAGGCATCGTACAGCTTCTTCAAGGATGACGAGCCGCACGGGTACGACGGTGCGCCCGCATCGTATGCCAACCCCTACGGGTTTGCTCCCATGATCTGGGATCGCCACATCGACAACGGCTTCGACGATCGTGGACAGTCAGCGTTCGGAGCCACAGTGCAGCAGCTCTGGAGCCTGAACTCCCTGGCCAGCCATGCCCGGGATGCCCAGCACAAGAACTTCATGGCGCCGGTGGTCGTATCGGGTCGCATGTCCCCCCGCAAGGAATCGCAGATCAATCTCGGACTGCCAAAGTTCCTCTCTCAGCACGCGGAGGGCCGCGAGGAAATAAGCGCCATGGCTGAGCAGCACCAATTCATTGAGGCAGAGGCGGGGGTTGGATTACACCAACCGAACATCGCGGTCGGTGACACGTTGGAGTGGATCAAGTGGATGCAGGAAGGCATCCTCGATTCCCATCCAGAAATCATACTCTTCGAGAAGCTGGCCGAGCAATCACAGGTAACAGCTCCCGGCGCTGACAAGATCATCCTGCCGGTGATATCGCTGGTGGAGGATGCCCGGGACGGCCTCGATCCGAACACCGTCCATATGTTCCAAATGGCTATTTCGATGTGTGGCCACCGGTTCAACAACGGTTCATGGGGGGATAACACTCGCAACGGGCGGGATGCGTTCAAGCCGTTTGACCTCACCAGCTATGACAAGGGACAGATGGCATTCTCGATTGCAGAGAGACCAGTGTTGGCACCAAGCCAGGCCGAGTTGATCCAGCAGGTGCGCGATACCGAATCAATCCAAACCTCGTGGGGCATGGAGAAAATCGGCATCGATAAGAAAACCGGTGATGCGATTCTCAACCAGCGGAGCGAATCTCGATGGCGCGAGATGAACGGTGGCACATACTGGGACCTAATGACCCGTGAGGCTGGCGAGTGAGCATCCGGGATCCCTACCCACTGATTGAACAAGTGCTCAAGGAGGGGAAGCAACGGCTTGCCGCAGGAGATCGCGACCTGATCTCAGATCTTATGGCCGCATATCAGGAAGCCCGACATTCGATCGCGGCGGAAATCACGCTGCTGGAGCAACAGATCCAGTGGAGCATCGCGAACAACAACGAACCTGAGATCACCGAGGCGTGGCTACGCCGTCAGGCGTGGTACCAGCACCTCGAGGAATCGATCCAGCGGGAATCGGAACGTCTTGAGGCCGTACTGCGGCGTGACACGGTCGCGGCCCGGCAGCTGGGGATCGGGGAGGCGCAGGCCATCTGGCAGGCAACCGTCCGGGCGACTCCATTTAAGCGCGAAGTCAATGTGCCGGCGATGAACCGGTGGACCGCGTCGATCCAGCCCGGGTCACCGCTCGATAAGGTACTGCGGAACTATGGCGAGACCGCCAGCGAGCAGCTGCGGAATAGCATCACTAAGGGGATCATCGAGGGCAAGGGCCGCCAAGCGATCGTCCGCGACATCGTCGCCGGCGAGGCGATGCCAGAGTACAACGCGAGCCGGATCGTCCGCACCGAAATGATGCGCACCTATCGCGGCGTCTATCGCGACCAGGTCGACGCCCTAAAGCCCGGGATGGTGGCGGGGTACCGGTGGATCTCAGCCTTGGACCTACGGACATGCCCGGTCTGCATCGGGATGCACGGTCGGGTGTTCAAGCAGTACCCCGACTACTTCCACGTGCAGTGTCGCTGCACCGTCGCGCCGGTGTTCAGCGCGAGGTATGCGCCGCCCCGTGAGTTCACCACCGGGGACCAGTGGCTCCGGGACCAGAGCCCCGAGTACCAGCTCGCCACCCTGGGGCCCGCCCGGTACCAGGTATGGAGCGAGGGCATGCCGCTCTCGGACATGATCCAGGTCCACGAGGACCCCGTGTGGGGCGGTTCCCCACGGTTGATAGCGGTTCGCGACCTGAAGCGATAACCCATCCAGGAGGCCCAGATGCCCGACGAGACCAGAATAATGCGGAACGCGCAGGCAAATCTCATCGGAGTGCAGTACCAACGGATCGCCACCCTGGAGGCCCGGGTTGACGCACTGGCGATGCAGAACACCGATCTTCAGGCCGATAACGACAAGCTCAAGGCCGAGATCCACAAGCTGCGAGAGGCCATGAAGTGGGCACGTGATGGAGCGATTCAGGCATGAGTGAACGGATCTTCGGTGGAGATACTGAACTGCTGGCCGACTACCTGAAGGAGCTGAGCAGGCAGGTGGGTCTGCGGGATTGGCTGATCAAGTTAGCTGAAACCACCCCGCAGGAACACGGCATGGGCGATAACGCTACGGCCATGTGTCATGTGGTTGATGGCCGCAAATACGGGGTGATCTATTTCGCAGGAGACTGGGCTTCCGAACCGCCCGAGAATCTCCGTCAGACGTGCACCCACGAGCTGTTGCACTGCCACTTCGCTGAGCTGGAGGTCGCGGTGGCTCACGGCAAGGACTTGCTGGGAGAGATGGCATACGGCCCAATACGGGCAGCCCACAAGCACGCCGTGGAGGTCGCGATCGATAGCATGGCCTACGAATGGGCACGTCACCTACCGCTTCCGCAGGAGTGGCTTGAGCGCGCCACCGATCCGGAAGGGGTGAGCCGATGACCTGGGTCGCCGATAACCGCCACTGGCTGGAGCCCTATGTACGCGACATGGCGGACCGGATGGGGTTGCGGGACTGGAAGATCACCATCCTCGACGAACCGTCGGACGACGACGCCGCCGGGGGGCAGTGTGATCTTGTCTACGGGCGCAAGGTGGCGGACCTGAAGATCCGGGTACCGTCGGCCCCGGAGGAACTGCGGCACGTGGTGGTCCACGAGCTGCTGCACTGCCATGCGGCGTTGCTGGATTGGAACGCCAACAGTATCGAGAAGGCCCTCTCGCCCCAGGCGTTCGACCTCTGGCATTACGGGTTCGAGGATGCGCAGGAGATCATGATCGACGGAATCGCGACGGCATGGGCCGAGACGCTGCCGCTGCCGGTGCACGAGATCGTGATATCAAGCAAAAGGGCGGAAGTTCATGCCTGAACTACTACACACTGCCAAGGTTGTGTCCCGCGCGGGACACACGTGGTGGCTTTGTCCGAACTGCGAGAAGACGCTTGCAGAAATAGTGGGTAGTCGAGTGGTGATCCGAATAGGTGCTATCATGATTTCACTGGGGAAACAGGGGAATCCGGATCAAACGTGCCCGCGGTGTGGCATGTTGAGCACACTGCGGGAGGACCAGGCAGCATGACTCGCCTCGTTTATGAAGATGTAGTTTCCGTGACGTCGTTGTATTTCGCTCATAGCGTTGTAGCCGCCGAGGCTGATCGGTCGGGCAATAAGGTGATCTTCGACCAATCGAAGGTAAATAGAGAGCGAGCTCGAGAGGCATTGGTACAGATGCTTGCAGTTGCCGAGGGAAATCAACAGGACCTGCTTACCAATGTAATTACCTATGGGGACGATGTGTTGAGCCATGGCCTGCCATCCAAAACGGGCGTGGAGTTTGCGGCATCGTTCCTTGAAATGGCGAATGATCTGATCGACAGCGTCGATCCAATTGATATCTAGTTTGATATACTGTCGCTATAACCGCATAGGGTCATACACCACCGACCATTAATGCCGAGCGCTTGACGCCGTGGTGACCAGTTCCGAGCAGGAACGGTCACCACGGCTTTTTTGCGTTTTCTGCAGGCGACCAGGCGCCCGTTCCCTGGAAGTACGCGCACCGGCCGCGACTATCTCGCCGGATCACACACGGACCGGGACGTACCCCGGATGGAGTACCGCGATGCTGACGCATCTTCGCATGCTGATGTCGATTCTCTCGTTTATGGCGTTCAACACGGACCCAGGGGCTAATCCTGGTCCCCCGAAAGATTCGGATCCGGATCTGAAGGACCCGCCGAAGGATCCGCCGAAGGATCCAGGGAAGAACGACGACCTACCAGCTGACCGATCCACCTGGACTGTTGAGCAGTGGGAGGCCGAGACTCGACGGATTGCCGCCAAGGAAAAGGCCGAGGGCCGCAAGGCAGCCCAGAAGGAATACCAGCAGCAGCAGGACGATGCGAAGGCCAAGGCGGAGCTCGCAAAGCAGGAGTCCGAAGGCAAGTACGAGGAGGCCAAGCAGCAGCTCACCAGTGACCTCGAGACCGCCCAGAAGGAACGGGACCGCGCGCTGGAACTGCTCAAGACCAACGTCGATACCCAATGGGATTCCCTGCCGGATGAGGTGAAGGCCACCTTTGCCGGCGATGAAGCGGATGTGCTGGCGAAGACCGAACACATGCAGCGAATGAAGCCGGTGATTGATCGGCTGCAGGCGGAGACCAAGAAGGAAGCCGAACGGGAAAACCCAGGCAGCCGAAAAGACCCGCCGCCAACGAATAAGCCGACAACCACTACCGAGGATGAGGAAGCGAAGCGCAGGATGCGCCCACGCATGTAGCAATGGAGTAAGCCGCAATGGCAGATATTGCCCTGACCCGGGCGAACCGGGTTGAGATCGTCGAAAGCCGCCAGCAAATGACGCTGGCCGCTGCGGAAGACATCGTGCCGGGCGCTCCGGTACGGATTGCGAATGATCGTTTCACCAACGCCAACGCCACAAGCGGCACGGAAGCGGCTGTCTATGGCGTTGCCACTGGTGACGTTGTGGTCGTGGCCGGCATGCCGATCACGGCGGTGCGTGATGGCGTGCTGGATGGCTTCGAGTTAGGGGGCACCACCGGTTCCGCGGTCTACCTCTCTAACACCGATGGCCGCCTGGCGGACGCCGCCGGCACCACCAGCGTGGTGGTTGGCCGGGTGATTCCTGGTACTGCCGAGCTCTTGGGCTCCAGTCACAAGCTGCTCAATGTTGAGCTCGGAGGTAAATAGCGATGCCAGACCTGCTTTACGGGTTCCATCAACTGGCTGACATTCGGAACAACCGTATCGTCGAAAACGTCGAGCGTGTAGCCAATGCTGTCACGATGGCGATGGATGAGCACAACCGCCAGCTGGATCAGATGATCGCCCTGTTCGTGGATAAAACCACAGTGTTCAAGACGGTCTATACCGGTCCCGCAAGCTCGCGTTCGCAGCCGCTGGACCAGAACGGTCGCGCCCGCCCGATCAAGGGTGGTGTGCGTCACGATGTTGCCTATCCGATTCAGGGATCCGGTGCAGCGTGGGGTACTAACTATCTTACCAAGACGCTGATGACCGTCCAGGAAGCGAATGATGCGACAGTAACCCTCCAGGACGGCGACACCCGCTGGATGGCAGACCACATCCTCGCGGCCCTGTTTGCTGACGATTCCTGGACCTACAACGACGAGACCGAAAACGCCCAGAACGGCGGCACGCTCACGATCATGCCGCTCGCTAACGGTGATAGTCGGAAGTACGCCTTTGCTGGTGGCGCCGCCGTCTCGACTGACAACCACCTGCTCGCACAGGCTGCTGATATCTCGGATGCCGCGAACCCGTTCCGCACGATCCATCGTGAGATAACCGAACACCCGGACAACCAAGGTGAGGTGGTGGTGTTCGTGTCGCCGGATCTGGTGGACGACATCGAGAATCTCGCCACATTCAACGAGCGTGCCGATCCGAACATCCGCACCGGTGCCGCCAACAACGAGCTTGTCGGTGTACCGCCGGCCAATATTCCGGGCCGCGTGATCGGCTACGTGCAAGGGTGCTGGATCGTTGAATGGGCATCCATGCCGAGCGGCTACATGAGTGCCGTTTCCACCGGTGCCAACAAGGCGCTCCGAATGCGCGAGTACCCCGTTGCCGAGCTGCAGGGCTTCCGGCTGGTTGGCGAACGCAACGATCACCCGTTCTACGAATCGCAGTACGCCCGTTGGGCTGGCTTTGGTGCGTGGAACGGTGTCGGCGCCCTGGTGTACCAGATCGGAAGCGCCACCTACAGCACGCCGAGCGGCTTCGAATCGCCGATGCCGTAAGGGAAAGGGTAGCGAGATGGCAACCATTGCGGCAAAAGCCGCGCGCCGGGCACATGTCAACGCCAGGCTGGCCGAGCAGTCGGAGCAACTGGCGGCCACGTTCGGCATCGAGATTCCTACGGTCCCGGGCACCACCCGGGATCCGGAGCTTGACCAGATCGTAGCGCTGGAGCGTGTGTCCGCAATTTTCGAGAGTGTCCTCGGGAACGCCGACACGACAGCATTCGAACCTCAGGACAGCATGGACGTGGTGATGCTGAGTCGCCCGTACAACGCCGAGGAGTTCGCCGACGAATACAAGCTCGACCAGCTCAAGCAGATCGCCGCGTTGATGGGCGTGGATGCAGAGGTATTGAAGCCGATGCGGGCCAAGGTCGACGTAGCCAACGCCATTGGCGAGCGGATTCATGCCGAAGACTTCCTGGGGATGGCGTTCGGTATTGGTGACGACGGCGAGATCATCCCGCTTACCGACACCGACGAGCTTCAGGCAAACGAACCTGATCGTGTGGTGGCGAACCCCGAGTTTCGCGACATGACCCGTGAGGACTTGGAGAAGGTTGCTACCGAATGGTATGACCTTGATCCCGCGGAATATGCCGATGATGAGGCGCTTCGCCTGGCACTGGTTGCTGCCTACGAAGCAGAGACCAGCAGCACAAGCGACCCCGATGGTGAGAAGCCTGGGGAAGACGATGTATTGGCGTCCGTGGAAGGTGAGGGCTAACCGTGTCCTACGACCCCACTGAACCAACCCCATTGGACGTGATCCGCGGCTGGGCCGGGGATACCTCCGGCGACCCCGCGACCGAGATCGTGAAGGATGAAACCATCCTCTCGATCCTGACTCGGTATGGGGCTGGTTCAGTGCCGGGCTTCGCGACCGCGCCGTTCTATCGGGCGGCCGCCGAAGTATTGCGTCGCGTAGCAGTGGTGCTGCAGGCACGGCCATCCAGCCTGAGTGCCCCCGCGGACGGCAGCGTCACATGGGCCAGCCGGACGAAGGCGCTTGAGGACAAGGCCAGGGAACTCGATCTACTGGCTATCGGTCTCGAATCCGAGGCCAATAGCCAGTCAGAGATCGGGAAGGTTGTGACGGTGTACACGCCTTTCCTGACAGGCGGGTGGGGCGAGCCATGGTGATCCTGGACACAGCGACTGCCCGGGTCTTTACCGAGAGCATCCAGCAGCTTCAGCAGGATATCCATCGGGAATGGCACCGGGATGTCTACGAGTGCTGGACCGTCAACCGCGGCGCGGGCTGGCCAGACAGTACCCAGGTCGAGGCCCTGGAGGTCGTGGAAACCGGCACCGGCAAGCTCTACGCCAACGGGGCCGGGAGGCCCCAGGCCGGGGATCTGGTGATCAACCTCGAATCCCCGTACCGGTTCCGGACCGTGGCCACAACCGGGATCCGGAGCGGTCACCTGCTGGTGATCAACGGCACCCGGCTGTTCCGGGTCGATGTGGTGAAGCCGGAAGCGGCCGACGACCTGCTGGTGGACATCTACTTGACCGAGTTGTTCTCAACCCAGATGCCGGAGGTGCCGTGATGGAAATCACCCTCGATGCCAGCGAGTTGGAACGGTTCGCGGAGGCGATGGAGATGGCCCCCGACACCCTGCAGCGTGAGCTCAAGGATTCGTCCGACGTCGCGCTCCACGAGGGGGTCGGGTACGCGCAGGAGAACGTTCCTCGCCAGGACGGGATCTTGGCGGCCGATATCCGGGTCCTGGACGGTCCGGGACCGGACGGCGGCTCCTACGGGACCGATCTTGTGTACGCGTGGCAGCGGGAAGAGGGCGGCACCATCTACCCCCGGAACGGCGAGTTCCTGGTGTTCCGGCTGGCCGAGGCCGTCACGCCCCAAAACCCAGAGGGGTTGGTGTTCGCCCGCCAGGTGACCCAGGAGGGCTCGCACTACATGGAGAAGTCCATGGAGGCCTTGGAACCCCGGATTGAGCCGATCTACCAGCTGGCGGTCGACCGCACCCTGGAGTTGAGGTGATGGATGTCGGGGATCTGATGAACGCGATCGCCAAGGTGATCGATCAGAAGAAGCATCTGATCGGGCTCGAGGGTGTGAGCTATCCGGCCCTCAACCACGTGCCGAGATCCCCCTGGGTGATGGTGCGCCAGTCCCTGACGGCCCCGGGGCAGATTTCCAAGGCCCGGGCAGGGCTCCAGGTGGTGGAGATCCCGGTCGACCTGGTGGTGCTGGTGGCCAGCAACGCCCAGCAGCCGGGCGATGCGGCGCGGCTCGATACAGTGCTGCATCCGCTGCTGGATCTCTTTGACGCCAACGCCCATGGGGGCAACGTCAACTACGCGTTCTCTGGTGTCCTGACCGAGAGCGTCGACCGCGTGTGGAATACCGCACGGCCCAGGCGAGCAGTGCTGGACTGGGGCGAGACCGGGTTCTGCCACGCGTTGATTATCACGCTGGATTCAGCGTTTCAGAGGAGGGCATTCCTGCCATGAGTAACGGATACCGCTATATCGGCACTGGAGAGCGCTTTCGTGGTGTGCCGGCCCGCGACCTGACCCAGGCCGAATACGACGCCCTCGGGCCCCGGGAGCAGCGCTCCGTGGTGGAATCCGGGGCCTACGCGCTGATCGTGCCCGAGCAGGCCATCAGCATGTCGATGAGCCGTGCGGACCTCGAGGCCCGGGCCCGGGAAGCCGGGATCGCTGACCACGATATCAAGGCCGCGAACAACAAGGGTGAGGTGATCGCCCTGATCGAGGGCGCCACCGTGGCCCCCGAGCCGGAAGCTCCCGCCGAGGACCAGCCGGAACCTGAACACGCCACCGAGGTCCCGGGACCGGCTGACGCCGACCAGGGCGAGGAAGGAGATTCCTAATGGGTATCCGCAACGTCCCCAACGAGGCCGCGCTCAAGGGCCTCATGATCGCCACGGAGTCGAATCCGGGCCAGTTCATCACCCCGACCCATCGCCTGACCCAGGAGTTCACGGCCTCGCCGGGCCGTGGAGCGATTATCCGCTCCTCGGACGCGACCGGGACCTATGACCGTACCGCCCGGGTGCGGCGCGGCTTCGCGACCCCCTCGGGCAACATCGGGGGCGGGGCCCTGTCGTTCCAGGAGCTCGCGATCCTGAGCCAGTATGCGATCAAGGGCGGGGTTGCGCCGGTCAGCGATGGCAACACGGTCCCGGGCTACACCTACGACTTCGTGCCGTCCGCCAACGCCGACGACATCGATACCTTCAGCGCCCTGTTTGGCGTCGAGGGGCTGCCGTGGGAGGCCACCGGGGTCCGGATCAACGAGTTCAACATCTCGGGCAACGCCGTCGGGACCGACGACCAGTGGACCGCGGGCGGCACCCTGTTCCTCAAGGACGTGCGGCGCCACGAGGGCTTTGAGGGGAAGGCCACTGGCGGCACCGCGACCACGATCGTGATGACCGGCGCCAGCTGGACCGTCGATGAGCACAAGGGCGCGTACGTGTTCCTCGAGTACGGGTCCGGGGTGGGGGAGGTCCGCCAGGTCCTGAGCAACACCGCCGATACCCTGACGCTCGAGACCGCGGTCTCTAACATCCCGGCCGCCGGCGATCCGTTCTACATCTCGGCCGTGTTCCCAACGCTCGCGATTCCGCAGTTCGACACCATCACGATGGAGGGCACCGAGATCTTCCTCGACGTGTACAACCCGTCGACCTCCACCATCGGGACCACCAACGTCTCGGATCGGGTCCTGAGCTTCAACGTGTCCCAGGGGCTGAGCCTGGCGAACAAGCGCCGCGCATCCGGGGTGATTGGCCGAATTGGCCGCGGTGCCCGTGAGGTGTCCGGCACCCTGCAGTTCGAATATGACCGCTGGGATGAATACGCCAAGTGGATCAAGGACCAGGAGATCAGTCTCCGGATCCAGAAGGCCGGTCCGGTGATCGATGCGGCCGCGGGGTCCACCCAACTGGCCCAGATCAACATTGAGCGCGGTGCGTTCGACGCGTGGACCGAGGCCACCGACGACAACAACATGACCGTCAACCTCACGTTTATCGCGCTCGAGGAAGCGCCCGTGTGGAACGTGAAGATCAAGACCGACCTCCCGACACTGCCGTAGTTGCACCGGGGCGGCGATATGCCGCCCCGCTAGCTGAAGAGGATCCTCGATGCCAACCAGGAACAAGCCAGCGGCCACCAGTGATGCCACCGCCCCGGTGTTCGATATCTCCCGGTTCCGGGAGGCCAAGAACTATGTGTGGCGCGAAATTCCGCGCGATGAGCAGCCACCGCTCAAGGTCAAGCTCCAGGACCTGAGCATCCGGCAAACCAACGAGATCCCGTGGGGGATCAAGGTGCCGCTCAAGGATTCGATGGAGGTCTGCGCCCAATACGTGGTCGAGTGGGACCTCGAGGCCGAGGACATCACGACCGGCCAGATGGTCCCGGTACCGCCGCCCGCCGAGGCCGGCTGGGAAGTGTTTGAGCTGGTCCAGAACCAGGTGGCGTCCGACATCATCAACTGGCTCAAGGTTCCCCACTACATGAAGGCCCAGGAGGAAAAAAAGTTATCGACGCTGTCTTCGAGTACTTCCGAGCCGCCGAGCACCAAAAGCTGACCGGAGAGAAGCCCAAGCAGGCGATCTTGCTCGGCAGCGAGGTGGTCGACTACCTGCGGATGAACCTCGAGCTCAGCCCCAACGAGTACCTGGCGACCTCCCGCGATGTCTACGAAACCGCGATGGCGTACCAGGGCGCGCGGGCACAGGGCATCGAGAAAGCCCGTGAAGAACACCGCAAGCAGCAGGACACGGAGCGGCTCCAGCAGGAATCGTTGGCGAAGTTGAAGGCAAACGTGGGGGGATAGACCGGTGAGCGGGCTGGTAGCAAACCAACAACCAAAGAGCTACCAGCGCAGCGTTACCACCAGTTCGACTCCCGTGGGGCCGTTGGTGTCGATGAGGGTGCGGTTGAATGAATACTCCTTTGCGCCTGTGCCGGGCATCGTGAAGACGTACCGATCTGCTTTCGGGACCTCGGTCACGAACGTGAAGGAGCAGGATCCGTCCGACTGCTTGGTTCCCCGTTTGAGCTCAACCTTCTCGGCCCCTTCGCTGACCGCGTTGATCACAATCGCGTGGCCATTCGGGCTGCAGGTGGCGGGATCGAAGCCGTATTTCCCTGGACTGGCGACAATCGCTTCCCCTCGCAACGTGTTCGTGGATCCGGGGTTTGAACCCGAGTCCAGCAGCACCGTGAACAGTGCCACGACCACGCACGATCCAAGAACTACAGCCCACGCGATCACCCATGGCTTCCGCTGGGCACGGCGACGAGCGTCGTCATTGGCTTCTTTCATTCAAGACTCCCTCTGCCAAGAATCTGGTCCCATGACTGGATTGTACGCGGGCGGGACTGCGAGCGTGTGCAATGGCTGATAAGACGCTCAAGGTAACCCTCAAGGCTGACGACCAGCTCACTGGATCGTTCAAAAAGGTCGGTGATGCCAGCCAGGAGATGGGCCAGGCGATCGAGCGATCCACCAAGGGTGCCAGCGAGGGTGCCAAGGCGCTCGGATCCGATATCCGGGCCCTCGAGAAGGATCTCAACACCGCCGGCACCTCGATCGCGGCCGTGGGGGCCGCCGGCACCCTGTTCTTTGGGGCTGCCACCAACAGCTCTATGGACTTTACCAGCGCGATGGCGAACGTCAACTCGATCGCGCGGCTGACCAGCGACCAGCTGGCAGCCCTCGGGGATTCGGTCCAGGGGCTATCACGGCAATATGGCGCGGGCCCCACCGAGCTGGCCGAAGGCCTCTACTCGATCCAGTCATCCGGATTCTCGGCCGCCGAGGGTCTCGATATCCTGGAGGCATCGGTGGTGGCGGCCGGCGCCGGCATGACCACCACCGAAACGAGCGCCAAGGCGATCGTCGCCACCCTCAATGCCTACCAGATGAGCGCCTCTGAGGCCGGGAACGTCTCGGACGTGCTGTTCAAGATCGTGGACTCGGGCGTGATCACGTTCGAGGAACTGGCCAATAACCTCGGCAATACGTTGCCGCTGGCCGCGTCCCTGAGCGTGTCGATCGAGGAGCTCGGCGCCGCCTATGCGCAGCTGACCCTCTCGGGCATCGGGGCCAGCCAGGCCGAAACCCAGATCGCGGCCCTTATGCGCGCGGCCCTGGGTCCCACCGAAGCCCTCACCGAGGCGGTCCAGCAATATGGCTACGAGTCCGCGGAAGCCCTGATCCAGGCCGAGGGGCTCGCGGGATTCCTGATCTTCCTCCAGCAGGCTAGTGGCGGTACATCTGCCGGGTTGCTCGAGCTGGTCGGGACCCAGGAGGCCCTCAACGCCGCGCTGGTGCTCGGGCGAGATGACGCCCAGGGATATATCGCGACCGTGGAGGAAATGGGGGGAGCCGCCCAGGACGGCGCCTATACCCTCGAGGTCTTCGGTATCCAGATGGACAACGCCGCCGGATCCGTCCGGATGGCGTCTGCCGAACTCCAGAATGCCGCGATCAACATCGGGTCTGCCCTTGAGCCGCTCGTGGGCTTTGGAGCCGAGGTTGTGGCGGGCCTGGTGGGGGCTTTCAACGACCTCGACCCCGCGGCCCAGGGTGCCGCTGCGGCCCTCGGGGCCATCGGGTCCGGGGTTGCGGTGTTCACCGGTGCCGCGATGCTGGCTATCCCGAAGGCCGTGGAACTCTATGACGCACTCCGGCGCATCCGCCAGGGCAGCGCCCTGGCCTCGGCCGCGTTCGGTCCATGGGGCCTGGTGATCGCTGGAGTGACGGCTGCGGTCGCGGTAGGGGCCAGCGCCTGGCTGGCGCATCGGCGCGAGGTTGAGGCTGCCCAGGCGGCCTACGCCAGCGTCGCGACCACTGCCCTCGAGGTCCAGGACATCGTCAACAACATGAAGTTGTCCGGCACGGATCTTGAGCTCGCGGGCCAGATCGATGAGATCAACCTCTGGACCGCCGGCACCCTCGAGGCGATCCAGACCGTCAACGAGCAGCGGCTCGATTGGAGCAAGATCCTCCAGATCGATTATGCCCAGGGATCAGACGCTGCTTCGGACCAGATCCGGCTATTCCTCGATGGCTCTATCGGCCGCGGGTTCATCCAGTGGGCCCAGGAGAACGACAAGCTCGGGGCCGAGACGATCCAGATCCTCATGGAAGGAAGCGGCCCCGAGCTTGTCTCCACCGTGGCCCAGATCCAGCCGATCATGGATGAGTTTTTCGCCATGTTCGACGTGCCGCCGGGGATGCACCAGAGTGTCTCGGAGAACACCAAGACGCTTGTGGACTACATGATGAAGCCCCTGGTGGACTCCGAGAAGGTGATGGCGGACTGGAACGCCGCCCGCAAGAAGTACCTCGAGGATCCGCTGGAACCGGATGTCGCGGGATACGACACCTGGCTGAAGGAATATGTGGCGGACCTGCCGGATGTAACGGCCAACGCCGCTGAGGCGGCCGGCGCCATCGACGGCATGGGGGCATCGTCCAAGGAAGCTGCAGCATCGGCCGAGGACTTGCTGGCCGTATTTGAGAAGTTGCCAGCCACGATCGATCAGCTGCGGCTCGAGGGCGAGTGGGAGCTGGCCGACCAGCTGGAGTCACTCCACCAGTCCATCACCGATACGTTCTCGTCGCGGGAGTTCATGGGGCTTGGGGCCCCGGGGGGCGAACTCAACGGGTTCATCGATGTCATGAACCTCACCGAAACGCAACTCGGCTCTCTGGATACCGCGTGGCAGCGCACCATGCAGGGCATGTCGTCCGGGGTCCTGGACAACGCTGCCCTCATGGAGGACTGGAACGCGATCCTCCAGGACAGCACCAAGACCGACGCCGAGAAGGTGGCGGCCCTGGAACTGCTGTCGTTGAGCACCCATCAGTACCGCGACAGCAACAAAGCCATGCACGAGGACCAGCTCGAGTTCCTCAAGGATGGGGAGCGGATCCTCGACTGGTGGCGCGAGTACGACCGTATCGTTCGCTCGGCCAATACCGACGATGCATTCCGAGGCCTGGTCGATTGGGCCAATGATATCGGAGATGCTGGCGCGGCGCTCGACCAAGCACTCCGGACATTCCGCCAGATCGATGACCTGGGGAGCCGGAGCTCCTCTGCCGATTCGATCGCCACCAAACTTATCGGTGAGCCGGGGGAATGGGGCGAAATCGACAACATGCTCAACCGCTGGCTGGAGAACGCCACCAGTGTCGAGGAGACGGACGCCGCCTATGAACGGTACAACCGCACCGTTGTGGCCGGAACCGAGATCCAGGAGTCGAATGTTCGGGTCCAGCAGCTGCTCAACGACATCCGGGCCGACCAACTTCCGTTACTTGCCGAAGAACAGGCTGCCTACGAGCAGAACCTCCAGTATCTTTCGACCCTCAATGCCGAGGAACAGCGCCGTGCCCTGATGCTCCAGGACAGCAGTGTCCAGGCAGAAATTGCGACCGGGTACAATCTCGCGTACTCCGCGTCCATCGGCGAAATTCCCGAAGAAGTCGCGACCGAGATGATCCTCGAGAAGGCCAATGCTGATGAGGGTCTGAAGGAGCTTTGGATCTCGATGGGGCTCCTCAAGGAGGAGATCGGTCCTGATGGACAGGTAACCCTGTCGGTGAACTTCCCCGACGCCGACGCCACGGTGAGCAGCATCAACCGGCTCACGATCGCGTTCCTGGAAATGGAAGCGGCCGCGCGGGGCATGACCGGCTTCGAGCTCGCGATCGATATCTATGGCGAAGAAGAGGCCATGGAACTGTACGGCATGGTCAAGAATGCCGACGGCACCTACAGCAAGGCCACGGTCGAGGTCGAGACCCGGGGGGCCGACCAGGTCACCGCGGCGTCGGATGCCATCAAGGAAGTCACCCTTGCGGACGGCACGGTGGTGCAGGTCAAGGCTGAGGTTGACACCACCGGGTGGGAGGACCTGACGGCCGCCGAGCTGGCGGCCAAGTTCGACAACGACCCGGTGAAGCTCCCGGTCGAGGCCGTGGTGCAACCGATGGACGGCGTGACCCCCGAGGAATGGAACGCCATGATCGGCCCATTCCCGAAGATCACGGTGCCGGTTGATGCCGACGTTGCCGACGCCCAATCCAAAGTGCAGGGACTGAAGTACGACATCGACATCGTAGACGGAACGGTTGCCAGGGTCGGGGTAGAGATCGACTACTCGGCGATTGGAGCAATGCAGGCAAACGGTCTTGGGGCCCCAATCGATTCTGGACCGTCGATTACGGTGCCGGTTGAAGCCGATACATCCACGGTCGCATCGGATATCGCTGCGGTAGAGGATGCCACTATCACTGCGTCCGTTGAGCTGGACACGTCATCTGTCACAGGGGTGGAAGATCAGACAGCCACCGTCACTATTACGGGCGACAACAGCGAAGCTATGACGGCCATTTCGGAGGTTTCGGCTGCTTTGGGGGTCGTCGATGGCTGGAACGCGACCGTCGAGGTTCTTGGCGACAACAGCGGGGCCATGGCGGCCATCGGCGACGTAAGCACAGGTCTCGCGGTAGCCGGCACATGGGACGCCACGGTGGATATCTTGGCCGATAAGTCGGGGTTCGGAAGCACCATCGAGGAGGTCTCTAGCTCGGTTGCGGTGGTGGAAGGTTGGAGTGCCACGGTCGATATCCTGGCCAACGCCGCCCCGGCCTACGGGACCTTTGCTGCTCTCGAGTTGCTGGACGGATCCACGATCGCGACCCGGTACGTCGATGTCGTTACCCGAACCAGCACCCTTCCGGGCAACGCCCTTGGGGGCGTTATCCCGGGATACGCGACTGGCGGTGTGCTGTTCCGCGGTGGTGAGCTCGGGCCCGAGATGTTGCATTTCGCCACCGGCGGGACGGCATTGCTGCCCGGCGACGGGATCTACGGAGCGCCTCCCGGTACCTACGTGAGCCCCAACAACGCCACCGGGAATGTCGGCCAGGCACCGACGATCAACCTCGGGGGGATCCACATCCACGGCAACGTCTACGGGATCGATGATCTGACCGACCAGGTGGTGGCCGTCCTGTCGTCGAACCTGATCCAGTCCCTGAACAGCCAGAGCCGGCAGATGGGGGGATCTTGATGGCGATTTCGCGTGAGCAATTTGGCAACGTCGGGTTTGCGGTCCTGATCCAGGGCGATGAGGAGGTGTATCCGGGCTGGCAACCACAGATCCGGATGGTGAAGCGCGCGATTCCCGGGTCAAACGAGATAGCGCGCTACAACATGGGGGCAGGCCCGAGCACGATCGCCCTGCGGCTGGAGCTCGACAGCCACGCGGCGTTTATGGCCCTGCAGGCGAAGCTCAAGACGCTCGACACCCTGGTGCTGCGGAGCCGCTTCACCAACAGCCGGGGCATCACGGAACACGATCGTGGCGAGCGATGGGAGATGCTGCCCGATACGCTGCTGGACCTCCTGAGTGCCCCGTCGTACCGAATCGATGGTGCCGTGGAGGTGATGGCGACCTTTGAGCGCGTGTTTGATCCCAGGACCGGGAGGACCGCGGTATGACTCGGCCCGTGAAAACACCGGTCAGCTACGTGCTCATAAATGGCAACCATGTGGCTTGTACTGCGTGGAATACCACCCACGATGTCAATCGGGGCATTGGGGTGGCGGACCTCACGATCCCCAAGACCATGCTGCCGTTCGTGAACTGGCACGCGCCGGTGAAGATCATTGCCGGCCACCTGGAGACCAGCACCGGGTACGTGTTCACCGGCACCATCTCGGGCATGCAGGAGTCGTTCGGGGAGCGGGGGCCCGAGTACCAGATCCAGGCCGAAGGGCCATCCAAGGCCCTGACAATGCCGCGCAAGTCGCGGGTGCGGTACATGAGCCTCCGGACCGTCCGGGCCATCATTGCCAACGAGGCCTATACCGCCGGTATCGTAGGGTTCGAAACAGACAAGGTCCTGTACCCGGACGCCAACGAGGAGATCGTGCTGGGCGGCAACCCGTTTGTCGATGACGGCTATGTGGTGCTGGAGCGCGGCGTGATCCCGCTCGATATCGTTCAGCACCTCGCCACCCAGTTCGGGTACCGATGGTTCGACCGCGGTGCCCTGCCACCGCGGCTGCAGCGAATATCTGGCCAGCCCACTAACCCCGTGCGCTTCATCCAGCAGGGACGCGACATCTTCGAGATCAAGCGGGTCCGAAGCAACAATGATAACGCGAACCACTGGATCATCCGGGGCGCCACCTGGACCGATCGAAATGGGGTCCGGACCCAGGCGATCTCGCAACCGAAACCACCCCCGGCGTCCGGGTACTTCCTCGGGGGCGAACGCACCATGGAACCCTCCCCGGATCCGTTCCTGGTCAACAACCGTCTTGCCCGGGCGGTGCGGCACGTCCACGAGATCGACCACATGCGGCCGGCCGACACCGTGACGATCGAGCTTGAGGGCGACCATACGATGCTGCCGGGGGAAGTGGTACAGGTGCTATCCAACGACGTCCGGATCACCAACGCCCAGAACCGCTGGATCACCGAGGTGTCGCACGCCTGGAGCGAGGCGGCGTTCTGGACCACCATCGACGCCTGGACCGGGGGCGGACAGGTGTTGTCCGGTGCCTCGGACCTGGTGCAGCTGCTGGTGTCCCCGACGATCTACCACCTGGGGGCCCTCCCGAAGAGCAACTACGCGAAGCCGACCCCGGACGGGACCCTGGTCAGCTTCAACTTCGTGGTCCCGGAGGAATTTGTAGCGCTGTACGCCACGCTCCGGACCCACGGGGCCAATTCGTTCTGGCGCGAGATCGCCGGCGAGAAGGTTGGGCAGCGCTGGCCAGAGCACATTGAGGGCCGCGACAGCCGCATCGATATCCTGCAGCAAAACGAGGTGGTCGCCACCGTCACGTTGCCGATGTTCTACGAGGCCCTCCACGACACCAGGGACTACAAGGACGATGGCAACTGGCACAACGTGCGGTTGCCGATCAACGGCAGCCTGCAGCCCGGAGCCGCCACCGTGAAGCTCATCGCGGCCCGGGTGGACCAGCGGGGCATCAAGGAAGACGTGACCCTGGTCGAGAAGCCGGGCAACACCCACCTGGGCCAGAAGCGGGTCGAGAACTACCTGACCCCCGAC
>JBHWTK010000059.1:0-3539 GCA_043427975.1 Chloroflexia bacterium
GGTGTAGCAACATCACCGCCGGTGGCAACATCGGTGTGGCAGAAGGCGTAGGCACCACCGTGTACGTGTACAACTGCAAGACGCCGCCGCCGCCGCAAACCGGCAAGACACCCACCAAGTACCCGAACACGGGTGTGGCCCCGGCCGGTGAGGATCACGAGCAGCGTACCCCCGGTATCGAGCTGGCCGGCCTGCTGGCCCTGGCCGGACTGCACCTAAACCGCCGTCGCTTGGTGAAGGGGGCCGCCCTGATTGCGGCTGGCTCCGCCACCGCCGTGCCGCTGGCTCGCGCGCAGGAACTGGTGCCGCTGGATTCCACCCCGGCACCAGGCACGCCCGACCCGGCCGTGTTCGGCTGCGAGGCCACACCGACAGCAGGTTCACCGCAGGCAGGAACACCTGCTGCCGACGAGGTGATCCAACCGGATGGCACACCCTCTGCATCCGGAACGCCGATGATCGACCCGTGCAACCGCGGCGCGATCCCGATGCACATCCGCATCCCGGTGATCGAGGTGGACGCAAAGATCGAGTACCTGGAGATCATCGATGGCGACATGCAGCCGCCATCCGGTGCGACCGAGGTCGCCTGGTACAAGGAGACCAGCCGCCTTGGCGAAGTCGGCAACGGCCTCTACGCCGGGCACCTGAACTTCTGGGATGTGCCGGAGGGCGTGTTCTTCCGCCTCGAATCGCTTCAGGAGGGCGATGTGGTGGAAATGGACGGCGACGATGGACAGACCTACCTGTACGAGGTGCAGTGGATGCAGAACTTCCCCATCGACGAGGACCCGCCCGACGAGGCGCTGGGATTCACCGATGAGGTGGCGATCACCCTGATCACTTGCGGCGGGGAATGGGATGCCGAAGCGGCACTCTACGACCATCGGACCCTTGTCCGCGCGGTGATGCTGGAGACCTAATCGTCTCTGGTGTGTCCCTGCCCGCGTAGGGGCGGATCTCGCAGGGCATCCGCCCGCGAGGCACCGGTCACAATCCAATCGCGCGCAATCACCCGCCGCCGGCCATCTGGCTGGCGGCGGGTACACGTGGGTCCAGTGTTTGAGGTCGTAATGCCGTGACGTAGGCTCCGAAGTTTCCTACACTTATAGAACTGGGATGCCAAACAGGGCGGGAGACAAGTGAGTGCCAAAGATTCTGGACAATCGTGAGCTCAAACTCAAGGATGAGCTTAATAAGGTTATGGCAGATGCTACCCGCCTGGATGCGTGTGTGGGTTACTTCAATCTGCGAGGATGGAGCGAAATCTCCGCGACCATTGACCAGTTGCCTGAGGGAGAACCATCACGAATCCTGGTGGGCATGTCTGTTAGCCCGAACGACCAACTCATGGAAAGCCTCCGGCTTTCGTTTCTCGATGGCACCAATGAACATCTTGTTGATAACAAGCGGGCCCTCCAGTTCAAAGAGCAAACAATAAGCAATTTCCGGGCGCAACTTCGCGCGGGTGCACCATCCAATCAGGATGAGGCCCGGCTGCGGACACTCGTTCGCCATATTCGGGAACAGAAGGTCGAGATCCGGCTGTTTACCAGGTACCCGCTGCACGCGAAGCTGTACCTGGCGCACCGGACCGACCGCAGTTATCCACGAGTCGGATATGTTGGCAGCTCAAACCTCACACTTGCCGGTTTGACGAGCAACGGCGAACTGAACGTCGATGTGCCGGATGTGGATGCCACCGACAAGCTGCAGGCATGGTTTGAAGAGCGATGGGACGATGACCTTTGCATCCCCATTGATCAAGATATCCTCGATGCGGTTGAGCACAGCTGGGCTCGCGAGGCGCTCATTCCCCCGTACCACATCTATCTCAAAATGGCCTATCACCTTTCCCGTGATGCGCGCGAAGGGCTTTCGGCGTTTGGCATTCCGGCAATCTTTGGAAACAAGCTCTACGATTTCCAGTCTGCTGCCGTCAAGATCGCTGCGCACCACCTGGAGAAGAATGGCGGCGTGCTGATTGGTGACGTGGTGGGCCTCGGTAAAACGCTCATGGCCACGGCACTCGCCAAGCTTCGAGAAGAGAACTACGGAGACAGTACGCTCATCATTTGTCCACCGAACCTGGTGGATATGTGGGAATGGTACCGGGAGGAATACCAGCTCGGTGGCAAGGTAGTACCACTGAGCATGGTTCAGAATGTTCTGCCTGAGTTGCGGCGCTACAACATCGTTCTGATCGATGAAAGCCATATCCTGCGGAATACAGAAACAAAAACCTATCGAGCGGTTCGCAGCTATATCGAGCAGAACGATTGCCGTTGTATCCTGCTTTCGGCCACACCTTACAACAAGCAATACGGCGATCTCGCTGCCCAGGTCCGGCTTTTTGAATCAACCGATCGTGATCTGGGCATTCGGCCAGAGGTCGCCATTCGTGCCGCCGGAGGCGACCTGGAATTCACATCGAAACACCAGGTGAACCTGCGAACGCTACCAGCGTTCGAGAAGAGCGAAGAACCGGACGACTGGAAAGACCTTATGCGCCGTTATTTGGTCCGGCGTACCAGGACGTTCATCCAGGAGCATTACACCAAAACCAGTCCAGATGGCCGAAAATACCTCGAGGGGCACGATGGCCGGCACTCGTACTTCCCTACCCGCGTGCCCAAAACAGTGAAGTTCACAATGGAACGCGCCGGCCAGCCATTGCCCTACGCCCGGATGGCCAGCGACGACGTGGTCGACCGTATCAATGCCCTTGAACTGGCCCGATACGGCCTCGGGGAGTATGTGGACCACGAAGCGTCCTCAAGCGCGTCCACTGCCGAGAACGAGATTATCAGGAACCTTGGTCAGGCCGGGTTCAGGCTTAAGGGATTCTCCCGCACCAACATGCTGAAGCGCCTGGAAAGCAGCGGTCATTCCTTCATGCTCTCGGTACGGCGGCATCTGGTGCGCAACGAGGTATTCATCCACGCGCTGGAAAACGGCCTCCCTGTACCAGCCAGCGTAAAAGGCGGGGCAGACTACCAGCCAGATGTCATCAACTCCGATGAAGACGAAGACGTTCAGCAGTTGGATCTCCTGGACCCCGAAACTGAATCTTCCACAGACGATGTCTTCACGCGGTCGGCCGTGCAGCACTACGAGACGCTCAGCACGCAGCGTAAGAACCGGCACAACTGGCTGCCGGCAGAGTACTTCATTCCACATCTCGTGGACTCGTTGCGTAAGGATGCGCGGCTTCTCCGCGAGATTCTCGACCTGGGTGCGGAGTTCGCGCCGGAGAACGACCCCAAGATCGCGGCACTTCGCGAACTGCTCACCCGCAAGCATCCAAACGAAAAACTGCTCATCTTCACGCAATATGCCGACACCGCCAACTACCTGAACGACCAGCTTCGTGATGAAGTCGACCGACTGGTCGCCGTGACCGGATCGAACGAGAACCCGGCGGCGATCGCCAAACGATTTAGCCCCGTCAGCAACAATGCCAAGATCAACCCGTGGGACGAAATCCGCGTCCTTATCTCCACAGATGTGCTCTCCGAGGGCCAAAACCTGCAGGATAG
>JBHWTK010000060.1:0-12917 GCA_043427975.1 Chloroflexia bacterium
ATGGAAGGTTCGCTGCAGAACGTGGCCCTGGCGGAACTGCCCGATACGATCGGCGCGCCGCCGAGCGCGCGGCTGATCGAGAGCGTCGAGCGACATGGCATCATCCAGCCGGTGCTCGTCGCCGAGGATACCGATGACGCCGGCGAGATCCATCTCGTCATCATCGATGGCAACCGCCGGGTGGCCGCCTCGCGGCAGGCGGGGCGGAGCTACATTCCCGCGTTCGTGCTCAGCGGTCTATCGCCAGAAGAAATCGCCCAGTGGACGCTGGTCGCCAACGGGTTCCGCACCTCGAACTACCTCACCGAGTTCGGCGCCATTCGGCTGCTGGAAGGCAACAAATACTCGCCCAACCAGATTCGCAAGATCTCCGGCATGGCCGATAGCTCGATTGAGTTGCGTAACCAGCTCGCCGGCCTGAACCGCGAGCTGTTCGCGGCCCTGCAACATGGCCGCATCAACCAGACGGAAGCGGTCGCCGCCGCCAAACTCCATCGAGATGACCAGGAATTGCTTGCTGAACGATATCGCGAGCGTGGCAAACTCACACGCGCAGATATCCGGGAGATCGCTCCCCCCGAAGAGGCTGATACTGAGCAGCAAGCGCAGCCCTCGCTTCACGATGACCTGAGGAGCGCGATCCGGGCCGGCCGGGACCTGAAACTCTCGAAAGAGCAATTCCTGCAGTTGGCATCGAAGCTCTGGGATACCGACGACTAGCCCATCACGGCCAGCGCGATTACGGCACTCGCGAATCCAAGCGTCGATGTACCGAACCGCACGTCGTTCCATCGCGTCCATGACCCTACAAAGGCGGAACGACGACGTTCGGCATCAGTGGCGGAGGCAGGAGTCCCGGCCACTTCCAGGGCGTTGTTCAGCGGCACGTTGCGCAATCCGGTAATGAGGAATGTGACTACCTGAAATACAGTGGCCGCCAGGCACCACCATCCGGCATCGCGATCGCCGTCAGCGAAGGCCATCCAGGTACATAGTGGTGCCAGCACAACCGGCGCAAAGAACGGCACGGCCAACCGGCTGTTTGGCAGCACGCGATTGATGGCCTGGAAGCTCTCGACAAACACGCGGCTCGAGACGCTTCGCAGCCCGATCATCACCGAACACCAGTAGGCGAAAAAGAACCCGGCGAGCAGGCCGGATAAAAGGACGAGCGCGGTTACCAAGGTGGTTGTCATTCGGTACTCCTGTTCCCCAAACGGTTGTTCCACCATAGCGCCTGCTGATCCGCCACGTCGAACATTAACGACTGATAACAGCCGCCTGTTTGCGTCAGCACTTCAGCCGCTCCCGCATCGGCACGTATACTTGTGCCAGCAAACTATCCGGTTCTCGTGGAGTACGTTCCCGCCATGTCTTCTGTTTCATCTTCCGGCCCGAATCCCCTGTGCGAGGTTGGCATGCGCCATCCGCGTGATCGCCATCGCATGCGCCCCGTAGAGGGCAACGACCACGTCTGGTTCTGCAGCAAGCACGGCATCTACGCCCAGCTGGTTGATACCGAGATCGCCGAATCCGTTAGCCGGGGCGACGACTGGACCCACCTGCAAGATGTCGATGGCCTGGTTGTTCGCCATGGTGATGAGCGCCTCGGCGGCCAAATCGTGTACTTCCGCGCAAAGTAGGGGATCGACGTATGGATTCCATGCAGGTCTGGTTCAATCTGCGCCGCATACATAACATGACTCCCCGCGAACTCTACGAAAACCCGGACATGGAAGCGTTGCAGCGCGAGAGCGTCTACACCGTCCACCAGATGTCCAAATCCGAGATGCGCATCAGCCTGAGCCACTTTGTCCGCGAGGTCATGCTGGGTGACGAAGCGCTTGCACGTGGTGAGGGCTGGGAAGATGTGCTTTCCTTCCTCGATTGGGTCGACGGAGGCATGGACTAGCCATGCCCGGGCTGGCGTTCTGCCTGGACGGAGGGCCGGGCGGCTGGGCGAGCGCCCAGGCTAAAGGCAACCCGGCGGCCATGCGCGCGGCCGTGGAGAAGACCCTCGCACTCGGCACGGCAGCGGATAGAGCGGGCATCGATTCGCTCTGGCTGCTGGAAGACCCCGATAGCTGGGATGCGTTCGCGGTCCTTGGCGCCATCGCCCGCGAAACGGAGCGCCTCCGCCTCGGTACCGGCGTGGTGAACCCGTATTACCGCCACCCGGCGCAAATCGCTGCCAGTATCACCACGCTTGACTGGCTCAGTGGCGGCCGTGCCTTTCTCGGCCTCGGCCGGGGCCAAACCGAGTGGTACGAGCGCGCGCTCGGTATGCACATCGGCAAACCTACAGCTCGCCTGGTGGAAACTATCGATCTGCTCAGGCAGTGGTGGGACGAACCGATGACCGCGACCTCCCCGGAGGATGCGACCGAGCTGCATGTCAAGGGTTGGGAACGAGTCATTCGTCCTCTGCAGGGGTATGTTCCCGTGTACCTTGCTGCCGTTGGTCCAAAAGCGATGAACGTTGCCGCCGAGCACTGTGACGGGGTGATTTTCAACGACCTGTCCTCGTTCGAGTTCATGCGGGAACAGATCGAGACCGTCAGGAATCGTGCCGCCGAGGTGGGGCGTGATCCGGATGCGATCACCTTCAACGCCCGTTGCCAGGTGACGATCACCGACGATCCCGAAGCGCTGTACGAAAGGCGCAAGAGCACCGTGGCGATGATCCATTCGCTCCCGGGCATGGAGCGGTTACTACAGAACGACCACCACGATATCGAGCGCATCATCGCCGATGTGCGCCAGGCGATGAAGGTGGAGGAGGTGCTGGAACGTGGTGGCGCATTCGCTGATCTCCGCCGCCATGGCGACCTTGCCGCCGCGAAAGCCGCCATCCCCACCGACCTGATGGCGGAGTTGGTGGTCGCTGGGGATATCCCGACGGTGAAGGCGAAACTCGCCGAACTGGCGCATATCGGCGTGACGCACGTGTTCCTTGCCGCCCCGCAGGAGCTCGAATCGATCCCTGAACTGGTCGGGCAATTGCGAGCCTGAGCCAGGTCACTGGTCGTGTCGCCCACGGGGCACGCTTCGCTGCTCATGCGATGCACCTTGCCGCCTTGGGCTGTGGGCGACGTCCGCCCGGTGATCGAAAACCTGCCTTGCCTTTCGATGCCTCAATCCCTACATTGGTGATATGGAGGTCATTCGTATGATCCCGATTGTGGAAGAGCACCGCGAAGAGATCATCGCGCTGTATAAGGAAAACCAAATCAAGGGCCTCTGGCTGTTCGGTTCCGCCGCTACGGGCGAGTGGGATCCGGAGCGGTCTGACCTTGATTTCCTCTTCGATATTGGCGAGTACGACGATACAGCCGGTCGTCGTGCAATGCGGCTCGCAGTGGGCCTTGAACGCCTATTCGGTGAGAACTTCGATCTTGTATCACGTCCAGGAATTCGCCGAGAGAAGTTCCGGAAGTCAGTTGATCGAACGGCGGTTCCAATCTATGAACGATAGGAGCCGATCCAGAATCGAGGATGCCCTGGAGGCTGCCAAGGCTATTAACGAATGGGTCCCTATTTACGATCGGGCTCGCATTGAGTCCGATCTTATGGTCGAATCCGGGTACATACGGCAATTCGAAATCATTGGAGAGGCACTTCGAAGTGTTCGTGACGCTGATGAGACGATCACCGAACTGTTTCCAGATATCCATGAATGGATTTCACTGCGACATCACATTATCCAAGAGTACCGTGATGTCGATATTAAACTCCTCTGGCGCTATGCCACGGTGGATATCCCTCTTCTCATCGGACAGCTCCAGTCGTTGCTAAAAACTCAGGACGACGACACGTAAGCGGTGCCGGCCGACACGAGCCCATCTCCTAAACCCTCGTATAGTTGCCATGGACAAATGCGGTTTCACGGGGGACCTCCATGACAGACGAACCAATCATCCACCTGCGCGACGTGCGGAAGAGCTACGGTGCGTTCACTGCCGTGAACGGCATCAACCTTGACGTGCGCAAAGGGGAAATCTTCGGCATACTCGGGCCGAACGGCGCGGGGAAAACCACAACGCTGGAAATGATCGAGGGACTGCGCCAGCCGGATAGCGGCAGCATCCGTGTCGCTGGCTTCGATGCCGTGAAGCAGGTCGACGAGGTGCGCAAGATTATCGGCGTGCAGTTACAGAGTACCTCGCTCTTCCCGTACCTCTCCGCGCAGGAACTCATGGAACTCTTCGGCCACTTCTACGGCATCGCCAACCCCAAACAACGGGCCAGCGACCTCCTCGCCCAGGTGAACCTCTCCGACAAGGCCGGCAGCCGCATGGAGCAACTCAGCGGTGGCCAGCAACAGCGACTCAGCATCGCCCTCGCGCTCGTGAACACGCCCGTGGTGAGCTTCCTCGACGAGCCAACAACGGGCCTGGATCCGCACGCCCGCCGCAACCTGTGGCAAACGATCCTGGATGTCCGTGCCGGTGGCAGCACCGTCGTGCTCACCACACATTACATGGATGAGGCCGAGCACCTGTGTGATCGCATTGCGATTATGGATGGTGGCAACGTGATCGCCTGTGACACACCACAGGCGCTCATCCGTTCGCTCCCACAGGATGCGGTGGTGAAGGCAACATCGCAGCATCGCCTCACATGGAGTACCGAACAACTCCTGCGGTTACCCGGAGCGACATCGGCTGATATCACCCATGCCGAACGCGGCAGTAGTATCGCCATCGGCACGGCCGATGTGCAGGCAACCATCGTGGCACTGCTGAACCTTGCCACAGCGGAGCGTGTACACCTGAACGACCTTGCCAGCACCAGCGCTAGCCTGGAGGATGTGTTCCTCGCCCTTACCGGGCGCACCTATGAGGGCGCGAATGACGCGACCGTAACGGAGAACGTCGCATGAACTCGTTCCTTGCCATGCTGGTCGCGAACATCAAGATGAGCCTGCGCAATCGCCAGGCGATGTTCTGGAACCTCGCGTTCCCCGCCCTGTTTATCGTGCTGTTTGGCTCAATCTGGGGCAGCGATAACCTCTCGACCTTCAATATCGGCGTCATCGATTCCGGGTCCCCGATGCAGGCGCCCGTGGTGGATGCGCTGGAGAGTTCCGATGCGTTTGTCGTGCATATCGGCACAGAGGCGGACGAGATCTCGGCGCTGGAGAACGATGACCGTGTGCTGGTGCTCTCGTTCCCGGAAGAGCAGGGTGACCCGATCCGGATGTACTCCGCCGACCGGCCGGGAGATATCAACAGCCAGATCGCGATCAGCGCCACCCGCTCGGTCCTGGTGGAGGTGTTGGGCGGCAGCCAGGGAATCCCGATTGAGGATGTAAAAATCGATGCGCTGAACGCCTCGTTCATGGACTGGTTCATGCCGGGCATTATCGCCCTGAGCCTGATGAACACCGGCATTATCGGCATCTCGACCGCGTTTGTAGCGTTCCGCGAGAAGGGCATCCTGCGTCGTATCAAGGTTACCCCGTTCCCTCTGTGGAAATTCCTCACTGCCCGCGTGCTGGGGGCGATGATTGTGGGCCTGCTGAGCACGTTCATCCTCATCGGGCTGGCCATCGTGCTCTTCGGTGCCACGGTGCGCGGCAACTGGCTGCTCATTATCCCCATGGTGATCCTGGTGAGTACCTGCATGCTCAGCATTGGCGCAGCGGTGGCCGCCATTGCCCGTAATGTGGAGACCGCCGCCGGCATGGCGAACCTCATCACCTTCCCGATGATGTTCCTCAGTGGCGTGTTCTTCCCGGTTGCCTCCATGCCCGACTGGATGCGCCCGATTATGGCGGTGATGCCGCTGCGTTATGGCGTGGAAGTGCTGCGCGAGCCGATGCTGTACGGGCAGGGGATCGATGCGATCTGGACCCAGATCCTGATCCTGGCCGGGATCAGCGTGGTGGCAATTGCGATTGCGGTGCGCTTCTTCAAGTGGGACGCCACAGCAAAGTAGGCCATCCTGCTATTGCCTGATAGCACGCAAAACCCCCGGCACCATGTGGTACCGGGGGTTCTGCTGAACTACGGATCAGGCGAGGCCCAGCTCCGTCTTCAAATGATCAGCGGTACGGAGCGACAGCGCCGCGATCGTAAGCGTCGGGTTGGCTGTGCCACTGGTGGGGAACAGCGACGACCCCGCGATGAACATATTGGCGTGGTCGTGGGTGCGCCCGAAGCTGTCAGTTACCGACGTTTCCGGATCGTCGCCCATGCGCGTGGTGCTCATGAGATGCCCGACGCCGCCAAGCTCATCGAAGTGGTTGATGTTGGTGGCGCCTACCGCCTCCAGGATCTGGGTGTGAAGCTCCACGGCCGCATCCCAGCCGCCCTGGATGTAATCGCTATGGGCGTAGGTGAGCTTCGGTCGCGGCAGGCCGAGGGGGTCGAGTTGGTCTTCGGCCAGCGTAACGCGATTCTCGGGTTGGGGAAGCTGCTCAATCATGCTGGCGAGGAACACCTGGTACGGCGCGATATCGACGATGCTGCGGAAGAGGTCGACACCAACCTTGCCTTGCTCGATCAACTGGCCGGCAGTGTTCACGGGGTTGCCCGTGCTGTGGCCCACCTGGAAGCGGATTGCCCCGCGCTCGCTCCGGAAATCGCCCTCGCGCACCTGATCGATACCTGAAAGCTGCAATGGCCCGCGGCTTCCCATATAGGGCTGCGGCACCGTTGCGGTAACCCGCGCCTCGGGGTGATCGGAGAGATTACGTCCCACCTGGTCGCTGCTGTTCGCCACACCGTTGGGGTGCTTCTCATCCTTGGACATCAGGAGCAGCCGCGGTGTCTCGATACCGTTGGCGGCAATCACGAACACCCTGCCGGAGACATCGTGCGAGTTCCCTTCCGAATCGAGATACTGCACGCCGGTGACGTTGCCATCCTCGCCGATAACGATTTTGGAGACCATCGCGTTATCGGTGAGTTCGGCACCGGCATCCTCCGCAAGGGCCAGGTGCACGGTGGAATCGTATTTCGCCTGCACCGGGCAGATGGGGATACACATCGCGTTGCCGCAACAGGCGGCCCGGTTCTGGTATCCGGCAACCGAGTTGCGCGCCTGCGGCGTTTCCAGCAGTTCCAGCCCGAGGGTGGCCGCGGCTTCCTTGAACATGATGTCGCCGGAAGCGAACTTGAGCGGCGGCATCGGGTAATCGGCGCTGCGCGGGGAGCCATCATTGTGCTCACTGTTTCCCGCTACGCCCAACTCGCTCTCGGCATCGACGTACCAGGGCTCGAGGTCGTCGTAGCTGATTGGCCAGTCGACCCCAACGCCGAAGCGCGTGTTCATCTCGAAATCGCTGGGGAGCAGGCGCGGGCAGTTGCCCAGCCAGTGCCAGGTAGTGCCACCAACGCGACGTTCATAGTCGCTATCGAACATCACCTCGCCATCCTGGACGTAATAGTTGTTCACGTCCTGGCCGGCAGGCTGCGGTGCCCATTCGGGACTCTCATAGGCGTACACACCGGCGCGGAAGCGGTTCACGGAATCCTCGCGGTTGGTGCGCGGGCCAGCTTCCAGGATGCGCACACTGGCCCCGGCCTCACTCAACCGGGCCGCAATGAGCGCCCCGGCCACGCCCGAGCCCACAATAACCACATCATAGTCAGCGTTCTGGTTCATGGGTTGCTCCCCGGACTATTGGCCGTTTTCGAGGTCGATTTCTTCCGCCCAGTAGAAAAGATCCTTGCACGCGCTCTGTTCGGTGCGATATGGCAGCGCCTGCCACCCGGCGAGGTCGAAATAGAGTTCCGTGCGATTATCTACCGGCTCGCCGTTGTACCAGCCAACAAACCAGTACTGCAGGATATTGCCCGCCACCTTTTGTGCCTCGCGGGAGGTTTCGGCGAGCGATTCCTCCGTGAACCACTCCACTGCAAAGAGCTCGTCCAGCGGCTCCCTGATGTTGTCCTCGCTGCCGAGAAGCGCGATGAGCCCATCAACGTGGTCCGCGTTCAGCACCGCGCCACCGCAGAGGTTGGCGGAAAGCATCATCAGCTTGCCGGCATCGATACCTGTGGTTTCGGGCGATGCAACCGGCGACGCCTGGGTAGTCGCGTTGGGGGTTCCCGGGTCCGATTGCGCCGCAACCTGCTGGCCAAACGCGGCCACGCCGGTTGCTACTGAGCCCGTGATCACGGTGCGCCGGTTGAGCGTTCCGTCCTGACGAGCCCCAGGCGACGTGTCTGTAGGTTTCATGGTCTCTACCTCAGCATAACGTGCGGGGCCAGAGTCCCGCCTCGATGGAAAGTTGCACACTGTATTCCCTAGTGTAGGGGAGGCGTCAACACCCTCGAACGACGAATCCCATGTACTGGCAGTTCTGCCAGCGCAGGGGATTCATGAATATCTCTTCGGCGGAAGCGTTACCGCTACATCACGCGACGATCGGGAAGGGTGTCCAGCTCATAGTTCCGCCACACCGGGATGCCGCAGTAGCGCTCTCCCTCGGGGCAAATCGGCTTGCGGTTGGCGCGGTTGCGCATCACGCAGGGCGGGCCATCGACATATGCACCGATCACCGGATGCACCTCACGGACCTGCTTCACTTCCTGCCAGGCGGTCTCGCTAATCTCGCGCTGGGCATCCAGGCAGAGGCGCTTGATCCACTTCCAGTAATAGTTCAGCAACGATCCACTCTCATGGAAGCGCAGGTTGTGGCTGTTCGGCAGCAGGTAAAGCGCAGCCTCGGGGTTGGTATCGGCTGCGATCAGCTGGTTCTTTGCATCCCACATCGCCTGCACGGCAGCGTTATACACCGCCAGCGCCTGCGGGTTTCGCCTGATCGCCCACGGGGTGATCACATCCGGATTCCGGCGCAGGTGCGCAGTGAGCATCGGGCTGCTGCCCGGCGTGCCGCGATGCCGCTGGTTCTGGGCATCCTCGGCGCCGCTGATGCGCTTCTGGAACGTGAACTGCACGTGGTTCATGGTTTGCATCAGCTTGCTGTGCATGCCCAGGAACACCGCGCTGCCGTGGTAGCCGTTCTGGCTGCCATCAAGCACGTGGGCGATTGCCTCGGCATCGCCCAGCGAGGCGCCTTCCATTCCCATAACGGTGCGAATGGCATCGGCAAAGAGCCGCTCACCATCGGGATTGTGCATGACCAGCTTGCTGTTCAGCCCGTCCATCTGCGCGTCGTACTCGGTAAAGAAACGCTCAACGTTATCCGGATTCTGCGAGATGTTGGCACGCCAGTCGTTGAACGCCTCGGCCTCCAGCGTTTGCTCGGCACCCAGCACGGTGAGGTCGAGCGGATGGCCGGGGCCACCGAGGAAGTAGGGATCCACCTCCAGCACCTGGCTGATCATCTGGTTGACGATGTACCGCACCTCGGTAGGGGCATCGGGCTGGTTGGCGAGTACGTAATAGCGTAGAAGCGTAAGGCCGTTCACCGTGTGGTAGAGGTGGGCTGGCGTCGCCAGCGGCAGGATGTACCGGGCTACTTCCTGCGCGCGCTTTTGCACATCGTTGGCAAAGCGCTCCCGGGCGGCATCGCCCTGGGCCTTGGCACGGGCCGGGAACACCTGCGCGTAGAGCTGCTCGAAATCGGGCGTGAGGATGTCCACGAGTTGCGTGTAGGCATCGAAGGATGCGTGGATGGCGCCATCGTACACACCGGTCAGGTGTGCAGGCAGATCCGGCGCGGCCATTGTCTCGCCGATGACCTCACGGTAGCGCTGGCTCACCTGCTCGCTGTTGTAGAACGGGTGGCTGTGGAAGAAGCTCCAGATCGCTAGGCGGCTGACGTTATCCAGCACGAACATGAAGGTGCTGTGCTGGAAGGTGGTGTGATGACCGGCCGCGAAGAGATCGGCGTAGAGCTTGATCGCGCGGTCGCGACGGTCATCGCGCGCTGCCAGTTTGTCGGGACTGAGGGTTGCTGAGGGCTCGCCGTAGACCAGCTTCAGCACGTTCTCCGCCTTCGCCGGCTTGGCGCCGTAACAACTCCAGGCGGCGGCAACCGTCACCGCGAACGGGTGGGCGGTGCTTTCCTCCCGGAGCAGCTGTACCACGGGGGGTGCACTGCGAAACATCACCGGCGATTGCAGGGCCAGCGGATGTTCGGGCAGCGGGAGTCGGTGGAGGTTACGGTCAATAAAATCGTAGGTCATGTGTTTCCCCGGGCCTGGTGAGAAGCATTGATGGGTGTGCGTTCACACTGTTCGTACAAGGATACCGCACACCGTGCCTGCGGATATATCAATCGCCTTGAACCCACACGCGATGATGGCACGAAACATGAGAAGTGTCCTTCCATACGCGCGCTGGCAGCCTCTGGCGCCGGCATTATGCAGTAGTGGAAGGATGAATGATGGTACAGATTGGCTACACCCTCTCAAGCGAAGAATGGCGACCAAACGATTTGGTGGACCTGGCGGTTGAGGCCGAGAATCTCGGCTTTGCGTTTGCCAGCATTTCTGACCATTTCCACCCGTGGATGGATTCGCAGGGCCAGAGCCCGTTTGCGTGGACAACGCTGGGCGGTATCGCCGCGCGCACGTCCAGAATGGAGCTTATGACTGGCGTCACGCCGCTGAGCCACCATTACCATCCCACCATCATCGCGCAGGCCGCAGCGACCGTGGCCGATATGATGCCCGGCCGCTTCAGCCTTGGCATTGGCACCGGTGAGGCGCTGAACGAGCACATCACCGGCGAGGTATGGCCGCCGGTTTCAATTCGTCAGGAGATGATGGAAGAATCGCTCGAGATCATCCGCGAGCTGTGGCAAGGCAATTACACCACAGTGGATGGCATGTATTACACGGTGCATAACGCGAAGCTGTACACGTTGCCGGAGCAGTTACCGCCCGTTATCGTCAGCGCCACAGGCCCGGAGAGCGCCGAGATCGCCGGCCGTATCGGCGATGCGCTGGTATCCACCTCTGCCGATGCCGAGGTGGTGAAGGTGTTCAGGGAATCCGGCGGCGAGGGCAAGCCGGTATATGGCCAGATCACCATCTGCTACGGCGAGGACGAGGAACAGGCCAAGCAAACCGCGCTGGATGTGTGGGGTTACACCGTGCTCGGCGGGCAGGGATCTCAGGAGATTTCGATCCCCAAGCACTATCAGGAGATCATTGAGCCCTTCGCCACGCCTGACCTGGTTGCGCAATCCGTTACCTGCGGTCCGGACCCGGCGAAGTATCACGAGAAAATCCAGGAGTACATCGACGCCGGCTTCACGCACATTTACCTGCATCAGGTCGGCCAGGACCAGAAGAGCTTCTTCGAGTTTGCGAAGAAGGAGATCCTGCCGAAGTACGGGAAGTAAGAGCCCACCAACCAGCCTCATACGAACGGTAGAGTGACCCCTTGTGGGTCACATGCCTTTAACAGTCAGCCACAAGGGCCGACGCTCCCGGGTCAAATCCGAACGTGAAGCGAAAACACCCGGCCCCTCATGTACACTATCCCCAAACGCGGAGCACCCCTCCGCGGGCGATGACGAGGATGGGTAGGCGCTCGTTCCGGGCGATTGCAGAGAGCCGCGGTTGCTGCAAAGCGGTATTGCTCCCGAACGCCGAGATGACCTCCGAGCTGCGTCCCGAAAAGGTGGCCCAACCACCCGAGTAGACGACGCCGGGTTGCTCCCGTTACCGAGCGCACCTGCTTAAGGGGCACCTCCCCGGCGCCAGGTGGCAAGGCGCGCGCCGTGAGGCGGGCGCGAACCAAGGGTGGTACCACGAGTTCGGCCATGCCCCTCGTCCCTCGGATGTGAATCGGGCATGAATCCGTCATTGAGGAGGTACCAACCCAATGTCCCAAACCACCAATTCTGAATCTACGTATTATGTGATGACGTCCATTCCGTATGTGAACGGGCGACCCCACATCGGCTTCGCGCTGGAAGCCGTACAGGGCGATGTGCTGCGCCGCCACCACGCGCTGAAGGGCGCCGATACCCGCTACCTCAGCGGATCGGACGAAAACGCGCTCACCGTGGTGCAATCCGCCGAGGTGCAGGGCGTCGACCTCGTCGAGATGGTCGCCAGCAACGCCGAGGCGTTCCGCTCCATTCAGGAGCCGCTGGCCGTGCAGTACGACGATTTCATTCGCACCAGCACGGATCCGCGCCATTTCCCCGGCGCACAGAAACTGTGGCGGAAGATGGACGCTGCCGGCGATATCTACAAACGTCACTACCAGGGCAACTACTGCATCAAGTGCGAGCGCTTCTACCGTGAAGAGGAACTGGTGGATGGTAAGTGTCCTATCCACGGCACCACGCCCGAAGCGGTCGACGAGGAGAACTACTTCTTCGCGCTCAGCAAGTACCAGGACAAGCTCATCGAGCTGGTCGAGAGCAACACGCTGCTGGTGCAGCCGGAGCACCGTCGCGAGGAAATGCTTAGCTTTATCCGTGGCGGGCTGGAGGATATCAGCATCAGCCGCCAGGCGCTGCGTGGTCGGGGCTGGGGCGTGCCGGTGCCCGACGATCCGGACCAGGTGATGTACGTGTGGGTGGATGCCCTCAGCAACTACATCACCGCGCTGGATTACTCCGAAGAGAACAGTGTTCTCTACAACCGCTACTGGAAGAGCGATGGCCAGCGCGTGCATGTGGTGGGGAAGGACATCATCCGCTTCCACGTCGTGTTCTGGCCCGCGTTCCTGATGAGCGCCGGCGAGCCGCTGCCAACGGTGGTGAACGTGCACGAGTTCTTGATGGCCGATGGCGAGAAGATGAGCAAGAGCCGCGGCAACGTTATCGATCCGCTGGAGATGGTGAAGCTCTACGGCAACGATGCGCTCCGCTACTGGTTCGCGCGGGAGATGCCGCGCACCGGCGACGGCAACTTCAGCGAGGAACGGCTGATTGGCCGCTATAACCAGGATCTCGCCAACGACCTCGGTAACCTGGTGAACCGATCCGTCGGCATGCTGCATCGCTATCGTGGCGGCGTGGTGCCGCAGGTGGACGC
>JBHWTK010000061.1:0-59812 GCA_043427975.1 Chloroflexia bacterium
TATCCACCGGGAGATCTCGCAAACGGTCGTCTTTGTGACGCACGACATCGACGAAGCGGTGCGGCTGGCGGACAGAATCGCTGTTATGCGCGAGGGCAAAATCGAGCAGTTCGACACGCCGTTGCACATCATGCAGTCGCCGGCAAATGCGTTCGTGGCTGAACTCGTTGGGGCCGACGATGTATTGCGCCGCCTGAGCCTGGTCACCGCCGGTGACGCGCTGGACGAACTGCCGCAAGCCGCTGATGGCATGCCTCGGATCGACCGCTCGACCTGGCTCCGCGATGCCCTCGGGATGATGGCGGAAACCGGCGTGCCCTACCTTGTCGTGACGGATGGTGCATCCGGAGAGCCGGTCGGCGCGCTGACGTTCGCGTCCATTCAGCGTGCTGCAGCACCGAAATCGGGGTAGTGACCATGTACCTGGACTGGCTGCGCAACAATCCGGATATCGTCTGGGCGGCCACGCTGGAACACCTGCGCATGTCGTTGTTGGCAGTTGGTATCGCGCTGCCCCTGGCGCTGGCGCTCAGCATCCTCGGCGTCTTCTTCACACCGGTTCGGCAACCGGTGCTCTGGCTGGTTGGGGCGCTCTACACCATCCCCAGCCTCGCGATGCTGGCGTTCCTTATTCCCTCGCAAGGCCTTGGGCTGCGCCCGACACTGATCCTGCTGGTGTTGTATGCGCAGGTTTTCCTGGTGCGTAATATCGTGACCGGCATGGCCGGGGTGAACCGGCAAACCCTGGAAGCGGCGTACGGCGTGGGAATGACCACCTGGCAGTGCCTGGTGCAGGTGTGGATTCCCATGGCGTTACCCGTGATTCTTGCCGGGGTGCGGATCGCGCTCACCACCGTTATTGGGCTGGCCGTGTTAGGCGGCTGGGCGGCAGCAGGTGGCCTGGGTGAAATCCTGTTCATGGGCATCAGCACCAACAACCCCCAGCGGGTCATGGCCGGGGTAGTCGCCATTATCGCCCTCGCGCTGGTTGTGGACGCCCTGATGCGCGGTATCGAGATGCTGACGCCTATGTCCCGTGCCCGGCGAGCGGCACGGACGTAAAGGAGCATGCGATGTACACGCCAATGACGCGCGAGCAGGTCTATGAGTTCATCGAATCGCACATCCTCACCGCGCACCTGGCCACCATACGGCAGGATGGCCGCCCGCATGTGGCCCCGATCTGGATCGCCACAGATGGCGAGGACATTGTCTGGAACACCGGTGAAGACACCGTAAAGGGCAGGAACCTGCTGCGCACCGGATATGCGGCTCTCTCCATGGACGATAGCGTGCCACCGTTCAACTCGGTCCGCCTGGAAGGGCCGGTAACGTGCAGTACGGATCCAGCCGAGGTGCGACACTGGGCCACCATCATCGGTGGCCGTTACATGGGGCAGGAACAGGCAGAGGCGTTCGGGGAACGCAACGGCGTGCCGGGCGAGATGCTCTGTCGCATGACGCCAAGCCGCGTGAGTGGCATGTTCGCCGTGGCGGCGTTCCCCGAAGCCGGGTTGGCCGAATGACCGAGCCTGCCTTTATGACCCAGGAACTGGATGGCGTGGAGTTTCGGCTCGCGAAACCGGCCGAGCTCTCATTTGTGCAGCAGTACGGTCGCGTCTTCCGGGTATTCGATGACCACGATTCCGGCAATATCTCATTCGGGGTGGATAACGGCGAGCGCAAGCTGTTCATCAAGGTCGCCGGGGCGCACACAATGTACGCCAATCTTTCGCCTGAAGAGGCCATTGCCACCCAGCGCAATTCCGTCGAGGTGCACCGGGCTATCCAGCATCCCAATATCGTCACGCTTGTCGATGCTGTTCGACACGGCCCGTACGCCGCCCTGGTATTCGAATGGGTGGACGGCGAGATCCTGCGGCGCGTCAACGAGGAGACCTTCGCCAGTTTCCGCGAGTTATCGCTCGATGAACGGCTGGCCGCGTTCGATACCGTGATTGATGTGCTGCAACACGTGCATGATTGTGGCTGGGTGGCCGTGGATGTGTACGACGCCAGCTTCATCTACGATTTCGCCCGGAAACACCTGACACTCATTGACCTGGAAGTGTTCGCCCGCAAACCGCTGGTGAACGAAATGGGCCGTATGTGGGGTAGCACGCGCTTCATGAGCCCGGAAGAGTTCCAGTTCGGCGCAGAGATCGACGAAGTCACCAACGTTTATACGCTTGGCGCAGTGGCATTCCTCTTCTTTGGTGAGGAACGCGTGCGCACGCTGGATACATGGGATGCCGGCGACGTTCGCTTTGCGATTGCGCAACGGGCCACCAGCGATGCTCGGACAGATCGGTTCGCGAGCATCGCCGAATTCGCAACTGCCTGGCGATCTGTGTAAGGCATCTTGCATAAACCAGCAGGCCAGCCCGGAATCCGGGCTGGCCTGCTTCGCGATTACTGGCGTTAGCCTTCCAGCCAGATCTCGCGGACGCTGCTGAGGCTCTGGCTCAGGTAGTGCTCAAATCCCTTCACGCGCTTGTGCATGGCGGTATAGGTGAGTGAGGTGTAGAGCATCAGCCACGGCAGGTCCTCGATCTGCAGTTCCTGGATACGCAGGTAGAGTTCGCGACGCTTCTCCATATCGGTTTCGGCAATGGCGGCCAGCAAGAGCTCGTCCATTTCCGGGTTACTGTAGCCGGCGGCATTGGTCGTCCCATCGGTGCTGAAACTCTGGGCGAGGAAGTCGTTCGGGTCGCGATACCCACCAGCACCCATCACGGCGATATCGAAATCACCGGAGAAATGCCGCTCCAGGTAGGTCGCGTTCTCCTCAGGCTCGAGTTCCGAATTGATGCCCATCAGGCGCAGCTGTTCCTGCAGCACGGTGCTGGTATTGAGCAGGAAATCGTATTCTGCCCAGCTGAGGATGCCAGGGTTGAGATCGGCGGGCAGGTCAAGCCCAGCCAGTTCGGCGGCTGCCGCCTCCGGGTCGCCTTCCGGTGCAGGCTCCGGCCATCCGGCCCAGAAGCTGGAGGGGTACACGCCTTCCAGCGGTTCACCGTGGCCGAACACCGCGGCATCAATCATCTGCTGGCGCACAATGCCCTTGGCTACGGCCTGGCGTACCTCCTTGCGGTCCCACGGCTCGCGTCGCTGGTTGAACACAATCCAGCGCAGGTTGGCGCTCTCGCCGCCCACACGCTCCAGGTTCTCATCGGCATCGATAATGGCGAAGTCCTTGGGCGGGGCGGATTCGATCAGGTCCACCGTGCCGCTCACCAGCGCGGTGGTGCGGGCCGTATCCTCCGGGATCACCTGAATCTCGAGGCCATCCAGGTAGGGACGCCCCTCCAGCCAGTAATCCGGGTTTTTCTCCAGGATAAGGTGGCTGTTGGGAATGAACTCCATAAACCGGAACGGGCCGGTGCCAACCATCACCTGGCGCAGGTCGCCGTTGGCCTCGACCTCTTCCTGCGGTACCACACCGAATCCACGACGTGTAAGGGTGCTGAGAATGCTGACATCCGGGCGGTTGAGGTTGATCACCACCGTGGCGTCGTCCGGGGCTTCTACCGATTCGATGGAGGCAGCATCGCCCTGCCAGGGCGATCCGGTATCCGGGTTCATGATGCGATCGATAGTGTATTTCACATCGGCCGCAACGAGGTTCCGGCCGTTGTGGAATGTCACGCCCGGACGGAGGTGGAAGGTATACGTGAGGCCATCCTCCGAGATGTCCCACCGTTCGGCCAGGCGCGGCTGCGGGGAGAGATCGGGTGCCTCGTGGGTGAGGCCTTCGTACACGAAATCAATCACCAGGCCAGCGGCGTCCAGTAACACCAGGCCAGGATCGAGTTCTACCGGATCGCCCTGCACACCGATACGCAACACGCCGCCAGGTACTGCATTCGGGTCGGCGGGCTGGGGCGTGGCTGCGGGAGTCGACTGGGCACTGGTGAGCGAGTGCAGCGATGCGAGTGCGGCGGTGCCTCCCAGCACGGCGGCACGGCGATCGAGGATCATGCGGAGAAGGGGGTTCATGCATCCACTCCTGTGGGGATAATCGGCCCCTGCCGATACTTCCCAAATGATAGCAGGAACATAAAACCACAGGCCGAGGTGATTGCCACCCCGGCCTGTCGTCTCGAGTACCACGTGAGAAGTGCTAGCTGGATTTGCGCGGGTCCAGCGCATCGCGCAGGCCATCGCCGATGAAGTTGATGGCGAGCACCGTGAGGAAAATCATGGTGCCGGGCAGCAGTGCCAGCTTCGGGTTGAACTGCATCTGGTCCTTGGCATTGAACAGCATGGCGCCCCAGGTGGGAACGTCGTACGGGAAGCCGAGGCCAAGGAACGACAGCGACGATTCGGTGATGATGGACGCACCCACCTGCAACGTGGCGGCCACGATGATAGGGCTGAGCACGTTTGGCAGGATCTGCTTGAAGATCAGCGATGCCTCATTGGCGCCAATCGACCGCGCGGCCTCAATGAATTCCTTCTCTTTCACGGAGAGGAAGCTGGCGCGCACGAGGCGGGCGGTGGTCATCCAGGCGAGGATCGAGATCACGCCCACGATGAGCAGGAAGGTACCGATCATCGGCGAGCCGAACACCCTGTCGGCCCACTTGTTGATGGAACTCTTGAACAGGAAGGTGATCAGCAGCAGCAACGGCAGGGTCGGGAGGCTGATGAACAGGTCGGTGATGCGCATGAGCACGCTATCCACCATGCCGCCGTAGAACCCTGCGGCAGCGCCGATGGCGGTACCGACTGCAATCGAGATGAGCGCCGCCACGATACCCACCGAGAGCGAGATCCGCCCACCGAACATGATGCGGGCAAGCATGTCCTGTCCCATTTCATCGGTGCCGAGCGGGTGGAATACCGTTTCGTCCTCGAAGGTGGTCATGTTCAGCACTTCCGAGCTGCCACCGATGGCCACGTTAGTTTCATACACATACGGGCTGTTATGCGGCAGGTCCCAGAAGAAGATACCCACGAAACAGAAGAGGACGAACAGGGTGATCACAACCAGGCCGAACATGGCCGGCCGGTGGCGACGGAACTGGCCCCAGGCATTGCCCCACAGGGACCGTTGTTTTCGTGTATTTCGCAGCAGGGCACCATCTGCCAGGGTGGTTGCCGTGGTTGGTGCGGTGGTCGTTGCCATGAGAGGGTCCTCCGGGACGGGTGAGGTCGGCTTACTTAAGCTTGATGCGTGGATCGAGGAAGGCGTAGATCACATCGGCAATCACATTGAAGAGCACCACGAGAACGGATACGCCAAACGTGATCGCCATCACCACAGGGATATCCTTGGCCTTGATGGCGTTGATCAACGCGGATCCAACCCCCGGAACGAGGAACACCTGTTCCGTAATCACAGCACCGCCAACGATGCCGGGAACCTGCAACGCGATGATGGTGATCACCGGGATCATGGCGTTGCGCATGGCGTGGGCAACTACCACCACGCTCTCCTTCAGGCCCTTGGCCCGGGCGGTGCGCACGTAATCCTGATTAATGGTTTCCAGCATGGAGGCGCGTACATAGCGCGTGAGTTGTGCCGACGAGAAGAGCGCCAGCACAATGACGGGCATAATGCTCTGTTTTACCGCGACCTGCCAGCTTGAGGGGTTTGAGTTGTAGATAAACGGTAACCAGCCCAGCTTCACGCTGAACAGCAGGATTAGGAGAAGGCCGGAGAAGAAGGTCGGCACGGAGAAGCCGATGAAGGCGAAGGTGGTGGCCAGGTTATCGAACAGGCTGTACTGCTTGATGGCCGAAATCACGCCGATCGGAATCGCAATCAACAGGCCCAGGATGAACGCCGTGCCCGTGATGGTGATCGAGGTCCAGACGCGCGGCAGGATGTACTCCATCACCGGCACGCGGCTAACGAAGCTGGTCCCCCAGTCGAGATCAATAAAGTAGGCCTTGGCCCACTTGAAGTACTGGATATAGAGCGGATCATCCAGGCCGTAGCTCTGGCGAATACGCTGCCGCACCTCGGGCGATACATTCGGGTTGGCGGCCAGCTCACCCAGGGGGTCGCCCGGCGCCATGAACAGGATCGAGTAGATGATGGCGCTGATGGCCAACAAGGTGATAACGGAAACAATCCCGCGACGAATTAGGTAACGGCCCACTGGAGGCTCCTCCATAAGTTGCCAGCTCCGTCCCCACACGGAGGAGCACAGTTTACAGATAGAATGCGCGGAAACACCATACCGACCCGGGTCCGGGCATGGAAAGGATGTCGCTACCGGACAGGGGCCCGAGGACATATGATGTAACAGCGCTACTCACTATCCCCCGAGGCGCCGTTGCCTCTTTTTGGATTGCTTCATGGTATTTGTCCACGCGGGTTTCCGTCAAGCGAATACGGGTATGAACGCTGGTTTATTGGGCGCCTGGCGGCGGGCTGCACAAGGCGATGCGTGCCCGCACAGTCTAAGGTGACGATCGTTCATTTGAAGCATTCAAGTCGCATAGTGGAACCCTCCACGCGGGGGTCCGGCTGTGGTCAACCAGTTGCAGGGCGGGGGCATCATCACCATTCCTGCCCGATGATCGCGCCCCGGTTGTTACCATGGATTCAAGCTGCAGGCGGTGCACCCACTGCTGTTTAGCTGAACGCTGATCGTCTCCTCAAGAAAGGCGGCCCCATGATTTCCCGACGCACCCTGCTCGGCCTGCCTGCCGGTTTGCTCTCCATCCACGCACTGGCCCAATCGACTGATCCCGGCTGGCTCTTCCAGTACCCCATGGGTTTACCCGACCGTATTCCCGGCGATGGCTGCTATGTCATGCACGGGTACGCGGTGGAGAACGCGCGTTTCTTCCCCGGCCTGTGGCATACCGGCGAGAACTGGTACGTCCTGCAGGCCGATGCCGCGGGGGCGCTGGTGTACGCCGTGGCCGATGGCGAGGTGGTGTTTGCCGGCTACGACTATCCGGGCCCGGTCGTGATCATCAAACACGCCGACGACCTCTACTCCCAATACGGCCACCTTAACTACGACCTGAATGTGGAGGTGGGGCAGCAGGTGAGCCGTGGCCACCTGATTGGCACCATCCTGCCGCGGGAAGCCCCGCGGAGCCACCTGCATTTTGAGCTCCGCACATTCCTGACGCAGCCGGAAGTGAACGGTGATTCCCCACGCTACACGTTTAATTGCGGCGTCAACTGCCCGCCCGGTCCGGGCTACTGGCCTATGGACGCCCCGGAGCACCCAAGCGCGATGGGCTGGCGTAATCCTCTCCATGTCATCACCCGGCGGATGGGGATACCGGCCGGTGCGGAAGTGATGGTGCCACCGGAAAGCTGGAACCGGCTCTTCCTGTTCAGCGAACCGTTCGCACCCATCCATACCGAATCACTGATGATGGACGGCGGCACGCGGCTACCCTTGCTGGCCGCTACCGCCGGCGAGGAAGCCAGCACCACGTACGGCGCGGCGGCGACATCGGTGTGGTACCAGGTGCAGGTGCCAGGAATCGATGGCCCCCGCTGGTGCCCGGCTATCTCGCCCACCATGCACGCCATCCAGAGCGACGGGCAAACCACATCGTTTGTTTTCAACCTTATCCCGGTGCTGTAGCAGCCATTTATGGTAGACTCAGCCTCGTTGCGCGCCATGGTGGCGCGGTGGTTTTGGTGTGCCTGATTGAAGTGGGCCTCCAACCGCAAGCGTTTCAGGAAGTAGGAGTTCACTCATGGCAAATGAGCTGATTCTGATGGCCGAGCCGCGGGAAGTTCACGGCAAAAAGGTCAAGGCACTGCGTCGCGAGGGTTTGATCCCTGGCGTTGTGTACGGTCCGGTTGTGGATGGAACGATAAGCGTCTCCGTTAACAGCCGAGAGTTCAACAAGTTCTTTATGGCCCACGGCCATTCCACCATTTTCACAATCAAGTGGGATGGCGGAAGCCAGCCGGTGCTGGTTCGTGAGGTCCAGCGCGACCCGGTGCGCCAGGATATCCTGCACATCGATTTCTTCGCGCCGAACATGAACGTTACCCTGCGCCAGAACGTGGCGGTGACGCTGGTGCACCCGGCCGATGTGACAGGCGGCGTGCTGCAGCAAGTGCTCAACGAGATCGAAGTTGAAGCCCTGCCGGCCAACCTGCCGAGCGATATTCAGGTGGATGTGTCTGGCCTCACCGAGATCGGTAACACCATTCACGTGAGCGAGATCCCGGCGATCGAGAACGTCACCTTCATCACCGACGAAACATCGGTGATTGCATCCATCGTTGCCGAGGCGGTTCAGGAAGAAGAGCCGGTTGAGGCCGAGGAAGGCGAAGAGGCCGAGGGCGAGGAAGCCGAAGAGGCAGCCGAATCCGAGGGCGACGACGAGGAAAGCGGCGAGGAGTAATCCTCTGGCCCATTCCTTCGTGGTATACACAGGTGGCGGGTTTATCCTGCCACCTGCGTGTTTAAGATGCTCCCGGGGACTGATGTGGTGCGAAATCCGGAACCAACTCCTGCCAGCAAAACCATGCTGACCTTTGCCCTCGGTATCGCTGCCCTGCTGATGCTGGTTGTGGCGTCACAGGTGGGAATGCCCCTGCGCGCGATCCTGATTGCGGTCGCGTTCAGCGATATCATCTTCCTTATCCTGCTGCAGCTGGGGCATATCCTGCCCGGAAGGCGGCGGTAATCCGGCACGGCTGCCCGTACGTAGCGGCGGACCTGCGTGTCCGCGTGTACCGCGGTGAAGTTTCCGGTTAACCGCAACCGTAGGCCCAGACTTTATGTCGGGGCTCCGGCGGACAACATGCACCGCCTCGAATCCTTCCCACGCCACCGCCTGGACCCGCCCCTTGCCCGGCGGCGGCTGGACAGGACGGGTCTCCATGCCGTCCGATTCCCGTTGCCTAGCGGCGGACCTGTGTGTCCGCCTGTAAGATGGCGCTGGCAACCGTAGGCCCGGACTTTATGTCCGGGCTCCGGCAGGCAACATGCCCAAGATCGAACCCTTCCCACCATTTGTGTCCGCACAGGGAGGGACACCGTGAACTGCCAACGCAGAACCCGGGCACAGGGCCCAGGTCACCATGATTCCGTACATCCATTGCCGCGGACGTCTACATGTCCTCACCGCCGCTGATCACGAAGAACGTTGCGCCCGACGGATCCTGCAGCATCGCCGAACGACCGTGGGGCGTATCCTGTGGTCCCCATAGCAGCTGGCCACCGTTGCCGTTGGCTGTGGCAAGCGCAACGTCTGTATCGTCCACAATGAAATACGGTGCCCAGAAGTTCTTTTCATCCTCGGGCATAAACGGTGCGGCATCGAGGATACCGGCCTGTGGCTCGCCATTGAAGTTCAGGACCGCATAGCGACCCTCATCGCCCATGTCCTCATCCTCAAGTTGTGCACCAAGGATGTCCCGATAAAAGCCCGTCAGGGTGTCGTAATCGCGGGTATACAGTTCGAACCAGCCGGGGAACCCATGCTCGCCCCACTTGTCGTACCCCCGGCGGTTCCCTGGCTGCCAGATACCGAAATCGGCACCGGTGGCATCGGCGGCCACGGCCATCGTGCCCTGGTCGCCAACCTGCATGGCAGGCGAAATCGTTGTGCCGCCGTGCCGGTTCACTGCCTCCAGTGTGGCGGCAGCATCCGTACTGGCGAAATAGATCGCCCAGGAGTTGATCTCGTTCGGGCCCATATACTCGGCCACGTATTGCATGGCGCCACCTACTACATCATTCCCGATCGAAATGATGTTGTAATGGCCATACTGCTCCCCCTGGTCGGTGAACTCCCAGCCAAACAGGGCGTTGTAGAAGGGCTTGACCCCTTCCAGGTTCGTAACGGTGAGATCAACCCAGCACGGCGCGCCGGGAATTGGTCCTTCAAATCGTGGCATGGTTTGCTCCTCATTCGGGCCGCGCGGCCCATACCAGTACACTCCCCATCATGCCCGACGGTGAGGATGGAGGACTTCTCACATCTTGCGTTCAGTGATTCGGGCGGGCACGGAGCCCGCGCCACAATCGTGGCCGCGATTACGAAACGCACGTTCGCCTACATCACCCAAAGGGCCCACCTTCGGTCGACAACCCGGGCACGGGGCCCGGGTCTATGTCCGACATGCGTGGGAACGCGTTGTCCATGCCGTTGTGCTATCGATTACAAATCGGTGGATTTCACCCACTGGCCGGCGTAGCCAGATTTTCGCAGGGTGCGCAGCAGGCGTTGTTCGGCGTCGTGGGCATCGTCGCCGGTATCGGGCAACATCACCGCAACGGTGCCGTCCGATGATGGCAGCAGGGTGTACCCGGCCTCACGCAGGGTCTCCACCAGGGCATCCTTGCCGGTCTTGATATCCAGTTCCAGCGTGACGGCCCGGCGCAGCTTCACCCGCTTGTACCCGGCAGTCCACTCCCGCAGCCGGGTTTCCAGCGGATCGGGCAGCGGCGCGCCGCCCTGGTTCTCCAGGTACCTTGTCACCTGCTGCAAATCGAACCCGGCACCGAGCGCCGCACCGAGGGTTTGCGGGCGCATGCGGTACACCGCTTTCGGCGAGAGCTGTTCGTTCTCGGCAAAGGCGGTAAGGCTCCAGATATGCACCGGGGCAGGGCGACGCAAGGTGATAAACCCCTCGTGATTCACCTCCAGCACCGGGCCGGAGGTGGGATCACCAGAGGGCGGGATAGCATCGATCTCCCGTGCGGCCATCGCCGCTGCCGGGGTAATCCGCATGGCAATCCCCTGCTCGCCCAGGCTGTGCGTTTCCACAAAGCCGAACCAGGTGAACGCGGTCAGCAATTCCACCTCGATTGCGGTGGCGATGGATCCCCGGCGGGTTCGGGTTTCTGGCCGGCCGGTAGCCACCTCGAAGAAATCCCCCAGCATGTTCAGGTCCTGGTCAGCGAGGCGCAGGCTGGCATCGCGTACCAGCACCCACTGATCCGGATCAAACCGGGAGATAGCTGTAAGCAGGCGATGCCGGAACCGTGCCCAGTCGGCGGCGCGGATACCGATTTCGCCGCTCTCACGCCCCTCGATCCATGTGTCGGCGGCGATCCAGGCCTGCCGCAGGCGCTCGGTTTGTTCGGTAAAACTGAGCCCCCGCCACCAGCGGGCATTGCGGCCCAGAACTGGCTTGATCGCGGTTCGTTCCTGACCGGGCGTGCGTGGTGCAGCTTCCAGCGCCCCAACGTCCAGTGCAAGCTGCAGCAGCAGGGCAACGTAACCATCCGGCGGCATGCTTTCGCCGCGGAACCAGAGGCGGTTGTTGATCAGCCGTAGCCAGTGGGTGGGAAGCTCCTGCCCGGGGATCCAGATCGGAGGCCCCTTGGCGGCAATCTCGCGCACCACGGTCATTACATCCCACGCCAGGGCAAAGGTGTGCTTCGGCTCCACCTCCGGCACGGTACCCGCTGGCAACGGCTCAATGGGCGAGAGCGGGATGGTCACCGGCACGGATTGCGGGTTAAGCAGTTCGTCGGGGATAAACAGCGCCCGGGATCCACCCTCCAGCCAGGTGTGGTTCACCAACAAGGCGTTTTCCAGCGCCTGCAACGCCTCACGCAGCCGCGCGGTATCTTCAATGGTTCTGCCGAGCGGCGCCTCGGCCACCGCCAGACCGGCCTCATCAATGACCTCGGCGTATGGTTGCGGCGTGCTTTCGCCCCGCCCACGCATCATCATCCACAGTGCCGTGGCAGGCTCCGGCAGGCCGGCGATCACCCGATCCATTCGGCCGGGCGTGACGATAGCGTCTAGCGTATCGGCAATGAGATCCTGCCGGCGGGAGAGCCCTGGCCGTACCCGGATTCCCCAGATACCAGCGGTCGTTTCCAGTTCGAAATCGTCGCGCAGATTCAGCAGCTGCCGTAGGGGCTGGGTACTGGTATCGCCGGCGGCGATCTCATCCTGCACGCGCCGGAAGAGCAGCACCAGTTCGCCGGGAACGTACACGCGGGGCTTTTCGCCTACAGGCAACTCCTGGTTATCACCCTCGCGTGCCAGGATCGCCCAGTGGAACAGGTCGGCAGCGGCGGCGTGGGTGGTCTCTTCATCCTTCTCAATGGCAGAGGCAAGCTGGGCAATGGTGAGGGGTTTGGCATCGTCGGCGGAGAGCACGCGGATAATGGCACGCTGGTCGTCGCCAAGCCGTAACCACACCGACCGCACGGCGCGGATATCGGTCATCGTTTGATAGATGCGACCGATATGCTGGCTGGCATCGGGGCCAAACACGGGCACCCGCCAGAGCGTCGCGATGCGCGCGCGTTGATCGGTTGATCGCGCATGCAGGCGCCCCAGCAGGTTTCGCATGGCTCTTTCTCCTGCTCATTCGTACACGGCCAAACCGTATACCAGCAGTTTAACAAACCGTTTTGGATAACCGCGCAGGATATGGCGGGGAGAATGCCCCGGCGTCCCGCCCTATTGCGCGTCGTCGGGTTCCACTTCCCACCCTGCGTGAATCGCTTCCTCGCGGTTCAGGCGTAGTTTGAGGTGGTACTCGTCAAACGATTCGATCTGGTCCTTGGGAACGTAGATATCCTCAGGATTAAAGAATCCCTTTTCGACGACGACGTACTTCTCCCGCACATCCACCACCTCGCCGATCTTGTTCCCGTCGCGAACAAGCACGTCCTGCCCGATGCGGATCGGAAAGACTTCGCCCCTTGGGGTAACACCGGTGCCATCGACGCCATCGTTCACGTCAACACCAATTTCCGGGCCCCCGGTCAGCAAGTCACCGTGGTTGGGATCATTGATCATGGTAGCTTCACGGATACGCGATAGTGACGGAATTTCCGAACCCTGCACGTGCACCGGCTCATCGAGGCGCGCGTACGGCGGGAACGGCTGGTCACCCAGTAACGGGCGCAGGTAGTCGTGATAGGCCGGTGTGACCGAATGCCCGTCCCTGCCAATAAAGGCATCGTCCAGGTGGCGCACGCGGTTGGCGATCTTCACCTGGGGCACCAGTTCGATATCAAACGTTGCCGGCGCGTTGCCGGTACGGCGCAGCGCCGTCATTTTGCCGGTGATGCCGTTCGCCATCGCTTCCACTGCGGCTGCACCAAGCTCCCACGCCATATCGAGATCGACCGGGGACGCCAGTGAAATGGACATGCGCGCCGCAGTGCCGGGCTTGTCGTAGCGGGCGCGCACGCCAAGGTGCTGCTGCACCATCCGGGTGAGGGCAGCGCCGGTGCTCGGGAAGTAAGGATGGCCGAAAGAATCGACGTATTCGGGCTCATCGCCACCGAAGTGCTTGTTGTCGGCGGTGCGCATGGTTTCCGGCACCACCACCATCGAGAAGCCGCGATCATCGATCCGTTGCTGGATAAGCTGCAACACCTCTTCCATGGTCGCGGGTGCGCGTTCCGGCAGCAACAGCAACGGCAGCAAATCCTGCTCGTTGTCGCCGAAGGCGGCGGTGCAACTGGCAGCAACCCAGCCGGCATCGCGACCCATTACCTCCATGAACTTCACGGGGTAGAGCTGCGGCGAGGCAATGGTGTCGTACGTCGCATCGCGCATGGCGTTGCCCAGGTAGCGGGCGATGCTGGGATACCCGGGGCAGAAATCGGTATCGGGCAGGTCGTTATCGATAGTTTTCGGGACGCTCATCACCTGCAGGTCGTAACCGATATTGCGGGCAAACTTGCCAATGCGGTGGGCGGTATCGGCGGAATCGTTGCCACCGATATAGACGAACCCGGTGACACCCAGTGTTTGCATGATCAGCACGGCACGGGCGAGGTCGTCGTCCTTCAGCTTGAAACGGCCGGTACCAAGCGCCGCCGAGGGGGTATTGGCTACCCGGTTGAGCCGTTCAGCATCGATATCGGAGAGGTCGACGAAGGTGTGCTTGAGCAGGCCCTCGATACCATGCGAGAGGCCGAGGATTCGCCCCCACCGCCCGGAATCGCGCGCCCGGCGAATACTGCCGGCCAGGCTGGCGTTGATCACCGCAGTGGCGCCGCCCGATTGGCCGATAAGCAAGGTAGCTGGCTGGTTCTGGTGCATCTAGAGCAGGTCCTTGAGCATGTCATCGGCTCCCGCCAGGATCTCTGGCTGCGCCGATTTGAGTGCTACAACAGTGGGATGCTGTTGCGAAACGTACTGTTGCCACGTGGCCGGGTCATAAAATGCCACATTGAGTGATGATTCTGGCACATCCAGGATTTTCATGGCGCGTTCCTGTACCGTGGCGAGTTCATCCAGGCCGAGGTTGCCGACAAGCGTGAGCGTCGACACATCGTCATCCCGGGTTAATACCGCACCCTCCAGGCCATCGATTCCATGCAGGGCATAGCGGAGCACCTGGGGCTGGCCGATGATAGTGATCACCAGCCACATCAGCACCGGCACAAACGGCTGCTCACGGTCGAGCCAGTAGCGCCGGCTGGCACCCTCGCGTCGGCCTTTCAACACCCCGAGCCGCTCCAGCTTGTAGCACTCGTGCTGGATTGAACTCACGGAGAGCCCCAAAGCACGGCTCAGTTCGGTGAGGCTGAAGCGGGCTTCCTCCCGGGCCACCAGGTAGGCAAGCACACTGGCGCGAATACGGGACGAGAAGAGTTCCCCCAACGTCTCCATTCCGGGAGAAGCGACAGGTGCTGACATACTGCGACGACCAGGTGACACGGCAAAGGCTTTCATTGTGCGCACAAACGGCGGACGTTACCGCGATATCGTAGCACGGCGGGCTACCAGGTGCCGAGAAACTGCGGCAACATTGGAGTAGCGCACACGCCTGCCCGGACCGAATACTGGAGCCGACCCACCAACCCGATGGTTGGGCAAGGAGGACACCCAATGCGAAAACTGATGGCAACCACATTCCTGACGCTCGATGGCGTGATGCAGGCCCCGGGTGGCCCCGGCGAGGACGATGACGGCGGGTTCCGGTATGGCGGGTGGAGCGCACCCTACTGGGACGAAACGATGATGGAAACGATGGGCGAGGCGACCAGCAGGCCGTTCAGCATGGTGCTTGGCCGCAAGACGTTCGATATCATGGCCGCCCACTGGCCCCGCGCCAGTGAGGAAGAGGGCGCGGGCGTCTTCAATAACGCCACCAAATACGTGGCATCCCGCCAGCACCTGGATACGTCCATCTGGCAGAACAGCGAGCAGTTACCCGGCGATGCCGCCGATGCCCTTGGCGCCCTGAAACAGGAGGCCGGCCCGGAACTGCAGGTGCACGGCAGCAGCAACCTGCTGCAAAGCCTGCTTGCCGTCGAAGGGCTGATCGACGAACTGCGCCTGTGGATTTTCCCGGTGACCGTTGGCCCCGGAAAGCGGCTCTTCGGGGATAGCATATCACCCGCCGGCTGGACAATGACGGACCACACCACCTCCACCACCGGCGTGATTATCGCCACCTACCAGCCCACCGGCCCGGTACCGATCGGCAGCTTTGACCTGGAAGACGAAGCCTGACCCCGAAAACCACTGATGCCCCCGGCGGAATAATCCGCCGGGGGCATCAGCGCGAACCCTATTGTGGATACACGGCCAGCCCCATGCCATCCACCACGCTCCACATCGAACTGAAGGTCGCCCAGTCGTAGTGATGGGTCATCCCCTTGGCGGGATCCATCACGTACACGCCCAGATCGTCGTACCCCACGACGGTGACCACATGCATGCCGGCGAATACCGAATAGGTGCCGTCGTCGTGCAGACGCTCACGGGTATCGCCCCAGAACCCAAGCCAGACCACGACCGGGTGCCCTGCATCCAGGTGCTGGATGAGTTGCGCGGTATCGCCCTCGGAGTAAAAGACCTCGCCGACATAACCGTTCGCGTTCAGCGTGGGCACCAGTGCCTCGGCATAGACGCCGTAGTCATCGGTATTGCCCCACCAGCCATCGATATTGCCGCGGTAGCCGTTATGCGGATTGCTTGCCAGCGGGGTGGAATCGATAAAGGTTTGTTCCGAAACCCCCGGCCCAAATGCGGCAGTGGCAGCGTATGTGGCAGCAAACTCGCAGCTGAGGTTGCGGCTTTGCACGTAGTTTGGTACCGGCAGCATGACCGTCGGTGTGGCGGAGGTGATCTGCGGGCCAACCACATCGCTATCCCGCTCCCACGGGATAATTACGCGTTCGCCAACAACCAGGTTGGCAGGATCAAGGTCGGGGTTTGCCGCCAGCAAGTGCTCTACCGGCACACCCCAGGCCGCAGCAATATCGTGCATGGTATCGCCATACACAATCGTGTGCGCGCCAACCGCCCAGGGGCTGGTGCCTTCGCGCTCAGCAGCCATCTGCGCGGCCGCGGCGGGATCCTGTCCCGGCTCCGGGATGATAATCACCTGGCCAGGCTGTACATCCCAGCCGTATGGCATCCAGCTGGAGCGGTAGATTGCTTCGGGATCGACCCCAAATTCGAGCGCGATGCTCTCCAGCGTATCGCCTTCCTGCACCTCGTAGCGCAGTTGCTGGGCAGCGAGCGTGCTGGTCGCCATGCCCAGCATGAGCACCAGTGCCGCCATGGAGGCCAGCAGCGCCCGGCGGGAATTAGCCAGCCGGTAACTGTTATGTACGGAGAACCCCGCGAAGGACGGTCGCGGCCACGCTGACGGCCTGATGGCAGCGGCGATACGGCCAGCCTGGCCTTTCACGACCCCGGAGGGAACCGGCGCGTGCAGCCGCACTGTCGGCACGGGGATGCAGATGTTCTTGCTGGGATAGAGCGTATCGTAATGGTGCTGCGATCCCCGGCCGATATGGCGTGTTGTAGTGGCAGGACGGGTTTCGATCGTGTTCAGGCGCTTTGCCTTCTGGGCATCGAGCCGCGACGCGTACAACCCCACCACTCCATCCGGCGCAGCACAGCGACGTCGCCTGCTGGAGGCGTAGATTCCCCGGTGTGCGCCGCGGATTTCCGCCACCGGCACCGGCGGTGGCCCCGATGGTATGGTAGAGGCGCGTGGTGCCGAAACCACCGGTTCTGCTGCGTTCTCGCGGAAGTGGTTCACCCACTCCTGTCGCCGCTGTTGGGTATCGGAAGGCTGGGCAGCCGGCCTGCGCCCCAGAACAATGGTCATGCAATCTCTCCCCCACATCGTGATGTACGCGTTCGTATACTCCTGTACGTACATTCCCGACTATAGCCACCCTGTGCCAAACCGGCAAGACAAACATTTGTTCTGTAAGGGCACCTGTGCAGCACGCCAGGCAGCGGACACCCACAACAAATAAGGAGTTCTCCCGGTAAACCGGCGCAGCATGTATGCGTGCTGGCGCGGCGGGCGCACTATACTGAACGCTGCTTCTGTTGGGGGTATGAGGGTTTCTGGACTATGCCTGCGTATCATGTGCTGTATCGGCAAAGCATGGGCCGAATTCTCTCGCTGGTTCACAATGGCAACGCCGATATGCCGGTTCCTGCCTGCCCGGGCTGGACCGTGCGCGATACCATCGCCCATTGCCTCGGCGTGCTGACCGATATCTCGGCCGGTAAAATCGACGAATCCGGCACCGAAGAGTGGGCCGCAGCCCATATCGAGCGCGTGCAGGGCCGCAGCCTGAGCGAGATCACCGCCGAGTGGCATCAGCGTGCCAATACAACGCCGGCCGCGTTTGAGACCTATGGCGATGTGCTGGTAGCCGACCTGGTGACCCACGAGTTCGATATCAAGGGAGCTATCGGCAACACCCAGGGGCGCGACCTGCCCGTGGTACGTACGGTGGCGCTGTTCTACCTCAACGCGCTCGATCACGCCTGGCGGCTGTACGGCGTTTCGCCGTTACAAATCATCACCGAGGACAAACGTATCGACATTGGCGGCGATGATCCCGATGCCAATGTGCTGATGAGCTGGTGGGAGATTACCCGCGTCGTCAGCGGTCGGCGATCGCCCGAGCAGGTTCGCGCCCTTGAATGGAACGTGAACCCTGCCCCGTGGCTGGACGATCTGTTCGTATTCGGCCCGCGTGATACGCGGCTGGAGGAGTAACCGCCCCGAAGACCGCTCTCGACGCCGCCCGATCCTGCGCGCTCCGCGCTCTGGAGGACGGCGCTACGATGTGGCCGGCTCGAAGAACGGTGGGCGCCCAGAGAAGGCGGAGTTCCGCGACGCCGATATTGATTTCGGGGCGCAGCTGCCGTAGCGCCGTCCTTCGCCGGGCCTCGGCGAAGCGGAGTGGTGCCAGCGGGACGAGGCCCGGCGAATCGGGCGGCGTCGATCAGACCGTGTGCGAGCTGAGCGCCCCGCTGTGGACGGAAGACCTGTAGGTATTTGACCCGCCTTACACCCGCTGGACGAGTACCCCCCCACGCCCGATTAGTACAGCACCTGCCGGTACTCCTCGTTGCGCTTGCCCGCGGATTCATCCGGCGGCTCGAGGTGTTTCTGCTCGGCCAGCATGGCAGCCAGTGTCGGGATCGTATCGGGATCGGGCCAGGAGTCCGGTTCCCATAGCTTCGAGCGCAGGATCGAGCGGGCGCAGTGGGTGAACACTTCCTCAATCGCCACCACAATCACCAAATCCGCAGGTTTGCCCTGGATCGCAAGCCGCTCGCACAATTCAGGATCGCGGCTAATCGTGGCCATGCCATTCACACGCACCGTCTCATCGGTTCCCGGTATCAGGAAGAGCAGGCCCACGTGCGGGTTCACCAGGATATTGCGCATGGAATCGACACGGCGGTTGCCCTTGCGATCGGCAAACACGAGCGTGCGCTCATCGGGGAAGTAGATCGATCCGGCCGGGTCACCGCGTGGGGTGCAATCACACCGGCCTCGGTCATCGGCAGTCGCCACCAGGAAATAGGGAGAACGATCAATAAACTGCCGGATCAACGGGGTAACCCAGGGTGTCACCTTCTCGGCGATGAGTTGCCGGGGCAGGCCAACGATATCGACCAGCGCATCCTCGGTGCTCACGGTGTACGCGGGATCAGGAACGTAGCTCATGTAGCGGTACTTTCTACAAATCAGGCAGGCGCCAGTGCCACGCCCTCGGGATCATCTCGACGTGTATTACCCAGGTGCCGCGCCACGGCCCCGCCCACAACAATGAGCACCGCAATCGCAATCGCCACCGGGACAACCCCGAACAGGTCGGTCGCGAGGCCAGCCAGCAGGGTGGGCACAAGCCCCAGGATATTCCCGATAAGGCCCTGGCTGGCAATCACCTGGCCGCGCACGTAGCCCGGTGTACGGTGAAGCAAAATCGAGCGCGAGGCAACATTCACGATACTCATCGAAATGCCGGCCGGGATCGTGACGATCATCGTGAGCAGCACCACCGGCGAGATCTTGATGACATCGGTAATCTGGTCCAGCGGCAGGCGGAACACATCGTTCAGCAGCCAGTACGATTGCTCAATGAATCCCAGGGCGAAAATACAGCCGCCAAACACGATCACCGAGACGAACGCTGCCCGGCGTTCGCCAATCATGCGCGCGAGCACGGGCGCCAGGCGAAGACCGATAACCAGCCCGATTGCGGCCGGAGCGAACACGAACACGGTGTTTTCCTTGCTGGTATTCAGCACGCGCTCCAGGTAGAACGGGATAATCACCACCAGCGAACTCATCCCGACGCTTACCAGCACATCGTGCAGGATCGCCTCCATGGTGGGGCGGTCGCGACGGATGAATTGCAAACCGGCCGTGAGCGTTTCCAGGAAACTGCGGCGGCGTTTGCCCTTGGTGGCCGAGAAGTGGATGGGGATAGATGGCAGCAGCAGCGTTAAAGCGCCCGCCAGCAACCACAACGTGCCGGCCAGTACAAAGACCAGCTCGGCCCCGCCGAACAACAATGCCAACGGTGCCAGTATGGCCAACCCAACGCCCTGGCTAATGGTGAGGGCGAGGTTATGCAGGCTTTGCGCCTCCGTATACCGCGCGGTCGGCACCAGGTCGGCCACCAGCGATGCCTCGGCCGGTGAATAGAACTGGTGGATAATCCAGATCCCGATGGTACAGGCAAACACGGCTCCAAGCGTGGGCTCAATAGTAACCATGGCCAGCATGAACGCGAACCGGAACCCGTTCAGCATGGTGAGCATGAACCGGCGGCTGAAGGCATCCACCACCATTCCGGCGGGAAGTCCCAACCCCATACTGGCGACGTTGGCACACGCCACAAACAGCGACACCGCAAACGACCGTGCACTGAGGTCGATCACCAGGATCATCAGGGCATACATGAGCGCGCCCTGGGCTGTTTGCGAGCAAAGCCGGGAGAGCCAGAGCAGGCGAAAGTGAGGATTTTTCAGCAGTGCGTGGTCGCGCGTTCCGGTGCGTTCGCGCCGCACCCGCCGGGCGTGGCGAACGGCTCCTGTATCCCGCCCGGTGAGCTCGATAGCATCCTGTTTACCGAACAGGCCCGAAACCGGGCGGAGTTCCACACCGATCGATTGTTCCTGGTGATCAATATCCGGCGGCACCCAGTCGACCCGGGGCTCCTTCGCTTGCCAGCTTCGGCGGCGGGGATGCGATTTCGGCACCGACCCCCGGGCACGTTTTCGCGCGCGCAATTGCTCAATGCGGGAACGTGTGGTTTCGGATGGCGGTGTTGAACTCATCGCGCCAGCCCCTTCCGCGAGAAGTTACGGTTCCGAATCGAACTCGATAAATGGCAACAGCGTTTCGATCCCGTTCTCGATTGCGTCGCGTACCTCATCCCACGGGGGCAAAATATCGCGCAGCGTGACAAACAGGATCATGTTCGCTGCGATCAGGATAAACGCGATCGCCAATGGACCCAGCATACCGAGCGTGCCGAGGATTTTTCCCATGCCACCAACGTTCAGCCCAAAGATGAGAAAAAGGGCCCATCCCAGCACCAGCAGCCATCCACCCAGCATGAAACCGTCGGGATAGGCGATGTCTCGCCAGATAATCACACTGATGATGCCGATAAGGGCCACGCCACCGGGGATGATGAGAATCGCGGCCAGTGCCCAGGCACCCTTTACCCCTCGCGCGCCGGGGATATATTCGTTATCGCGTCGCTGATGTGGCCATGCGCCCTCTACGGCGGTTTCCAGCGCCTGTAACGAGAACAACAGCGCCACCACTATCAGGATCAGAAGCCACCACAACCAGGTATCAAAGGGACCGGTCGGGATTCGGCTGGTATCAAACATGCATCGTTCCTGCCACCCTCAAGGCGAATTGGCGGGCCAGAATCGGGAATGCGGGAGAGGTTATGCCCGCGCGCCATGGCTACAGGATACCGCGAACCCTGCCCGCCGTGGCGGCAGGCAATGTGGCAGGGCGGGCATCAGTGCCAGCCCGGTGCCTTACACCGGGCTGGAAACACGCTTACAGCAGGGAGCGGATGGCAGTGCCCAGGCGGGCGATGCCGAGCGCGATACGATCCTCCGGCACCGTGCTGAAGCTGAGCCGAATGGTGTGCGGCACGTCCTTGTTCGGGCCGAACCACTCACCAGGGAACGGCACAACACCGTGTTCGGCGGCGACATCGAACATATGATGACTGTCGATCGAATCCGGCAGGGTAATCCATACAAAGAACCCGCCATCCGGCTTGCTCCAGTGGATTCTCGCCGGCATTTCGCGCTCCAGTGCCGCCAGCATGGCATCACGGCGAGCGCGATAGAGATCGCGGCAGCGTTCGAGGTGGGCATCCATGAAGTTGTCTTCCAGCGCGAGCGCCACGGTTTTCATCATGATGCGGTCGTTGCTGATATCGGCAACCTCGCGGGTGGAGAGCAGCTTCGCCATCACCTCATCGGGCGCAACCACGTACCCCACGCGGATGCCCGGCGCAATGATCTTGCTGAACGTGCCGAAGTAGAGCACCTGGTCATCAAGCGCGCGAATCGGCGGCATCACCTCGCCGCTGTACTGCAGGTCGCCGTACGGATCGTCCTCGAAAATGGCGACGTTGAACTCGCGTGCGAGTTCCACCAGGCGCTGGCGGCGCTCCAGGGGCAGGTTGCTGCCGGAAGGATTATGGAAGGTCGGGATGGTGTAAATCACCTTGGCGTGCGGGTTCGCTTCCAGTGCCTGTTGCAACTGGCCAACATCCAGGCCATGCTCGTCGCAATCCACACCGATCAGGGTCACACCATACGTCTCAAAAATCTCGAGCGCTCCGAGGAAGGTTGGGTTCTCGACGATGATCGCATCGCCTTCCTCCAGGAACACGCGGCAGGCGAAATCCAGCGCCTGGGTCGAGCCACCGGTAATCAGCACATTCCCGGCATCGGACTCGATGCCCCGCTTGCGCAGGTGGTTCACAATCCATTCGCGCAGCGGCCGGTACCCTTGCTGGTCCCCATACCCCATCAGGGCGGCACTATCAGCCCAGGCCCGGTCACTGGCCTCGCGCATGCGCTCCAGCGGCAGCAGCTCACGTGCCGGGGCGCCATCGCCGAAGTACACCGAATCGGCGTGTTTTTCCTTGGCATGCAGGATATCGGTCCAGATACTGACGCCAAAAACCCCGGTCCGGCGGGCAAACAAATCGGAGAGAGAGCGTGTAGCGGTAGAAGACATGGAGAAACCCCTTGCGGTCATGTGGTGAGAAGTCAGGAACACGGTTCGCTGGCCTGGATCAACCACATCGCCGGGGCTGATCAGGCGCGACTAGGCATGCCCGCGGGGATATAGGCGCAAATAATGCCCGTGGTAAGCAGCGATCTTCGTGATGTGGAGCGCCGAAACAGCGCGTTCGGGTTCATCGAAAAAGGCTCCAGGCCAACCGGCGAAGTGGGTTACCAACCCTCGTGTCCCTCCACTATAGGCCGTTACGGGTGAAGAGGGCAAGGTGGAGGCGCGTGCCGGGTGACATAAGGAATGTACCTGCAATGTCGATGGAGTCCCGGTACAAGGACCGGACAGCCAATATCCCCGGCTATCCGGAGCCGGTCAACACTCCTCACGGAGAGTGGGGTGCCGGTTAAATCATCGTGAAATCCTGCTCGCGCCTCCATATCGCCATGGCATCACGGCCCGGACGGGCGGATAGTACCCAGAGGACATACGACGAATGTTGGATGGAGGGGAAGATGCCAATCGAGATCATCAGCCACCGCGGGGCGCGGTTTGAAGCGCCGGAGAATACACTCGAGGGTTTCCGCCATGCCCTCTCCCTTGGGATGACATCGGTGGAGTTCGATGTGCACATCACCGCCGACAACGAACTGGTCGTAATTCACGACGCAACGGTGGACCGCACCACCAACGGCTCAGGCAAGGTCAACGAACTCACCCTGGCCGAACTCCAGGCTCTGGATGCGCGCAGCATCCACACACTCTGGCCCACACCCGTGCGGATACCCACGCTGGCCCAGGTCCTCGATTGCCTGCGCGATATGCCCCACATGGAAATCGAGATCAAGCGCGATACCCGCCCGAACCTCGAACGAGTTGTGCCCGGCGTGATCGCGGCCATGTCTGCCGCCGGTCGCCACGAAGGCGCCGTCATCACCTCGTTCGAGCCATATGCCCTCGAACTCGCCATGCAGCACGCGCCAGAAATCCCACGCGGCCTGATTGGCGATTACAGCAATGAGGTGATGTGGTACCTGGCAGACAAGCTGCCGGTGACAAAAGCCGCGATTCCGCTGCGCTCGGCATCTGCCGAGATCGTGAGCCGGGCGAAAGACGCGGGATATCGCACCGTGGCGTGGCCCTGCAACGATGAGGATGCGGTGCGGGACACGATTGCGTACGGCTACGACGAGGTGTGCACCGATGCCCCGTCCATCATTGCCCCGATGTTCGGGAGGACCGTGAAGCAGGCGGGTTAATCCTCAGCCATCATGCCGATGGCGATTTCCCGTGCGCGTTCGACATCGTCCTGGGCAAGCTCGCCATCAATGACCAGTTCGCGCAGGTGATCCTTAATCTCGGCGATCCACCGGCCAGGCTTACGGTCGAACATCGCCATGAGTTCGGTTCCATCCAGCGGGCTCTGAATCTCGTTCAGGGCCTGCTCTTCCTCCAGCCGGGCGATGTGCTGGCGCAACTGCTCTACCCGCTCCCGCGCCTGGCGCTGCTTGTGCGCCTTGCCACTGGTGACATCGGCGGCGGCGAGGTCGATGAGGTCGTGCAATACCTCCCCTGCTTCCAAGGCCAACCGGCGCACCGCCGAATCGGTCCAGGTCTTTGCGTCGTACACGCTGGGACGTTGGTGGAGCTCCACCATGCGGCGAACGTGTTTTTCGGTGCGCTTGTCCGCTTTCAGGTACTGCAGCAACCGGCCCGCCAGCCGTGCGCCAAGCAGCTCATGCCCGTAGAAGTGCACCTCGCCACGCTCATCCACCGTGCGGGTTTGCGGTTTGGCAGCATCATGCAGCAGCGCCGCCCAGCGCACCGTAGGCCGGTTGGCGCTTTGGGCAACCACACGTTTGGTGTGCTCCCACAGGTCTTTCTCGCGGTGAGCGCCCGGTGCCGACATCCCCTCGTTGGCCAATCCGCGGAGTTCCGGCATGGCGATGGTGAACAGGCCGGTATCCAGCAACACCTGCAAGGCTTCGGCGGGATACTCGCCGGTCAACAGGCGGGTGAGTTCCCCGTAAATGCGTTCCTTGCTGATGTGCTGCAGCATGGGCGCCTGGCGCACCATGGCATCGAAGGTTTCCGGTTCAATGGTGAAACCGAGCTGGCTGACAAACCGGGCCACGCGTAACAGCCGGAGCGGATCCTCGGCGAAGCGCTTATCCGCATCACCTACCGCCCGCAGCGTCGCAATGGCAATATCGGCCCGCCCGTAGAACGGATCGATCACCTCGCCGGTGGCGACATTGATGGCAATGGCGTTGACGGTGATATCGCGGCGGCTGAGATCGGTAACAATATCGTCGCCGTACTGCACCTCAGGATGGCGCGATCCCGGCTCGTATTGCTCGCTTCGGAACGTGGTCACCTCAACCGGCAGGCTGCTCCCGTTCAGGGGCACCACAATGCCGATTGTGCCGTACTTCTCCCCGATATCGAAGATGGTGGCGCCGGGAATCGACTCGCCTATGGCGCGGGTTTCCGGTGGCCGGGCGTTGGTCGTGAAGTCGAGGTCGGCAGGAGTGGTGCCCAGTAACAGGTCACGCACCGGCCCGCCCACCAGGTAGAGATCCTTGCCGGCATCCGCGAACGCGCTCCCCAGGATTTCTACCACCTGCGCGTGTTCCGGCAGCAACTGGCCTAGCAGGGCATATCCATCTGTGGAAGGGAGGTTGGCCAAGGTCTGTACCTGAACTCAGTCGTTTACATCGGCTGAAAGTGTACACCCGTGGCTGGCCAGCGCCCGGATGATGGGATCGAGATCGCGGAACGTGACCACGTAGCGGCGATCGTCTGTGGTCTCGAACATCAGGCCCGTGGTCGGATATCCGCCCAGGAGCAACCCGTGGCGGGTGCTGGAGAACCCCTTGAGCCCCAGCCCACCATAGTGCCGGTAGGGTTGGATATCGACCTTTGCGATCCGGCGGATGTCGCGCATCGGCATGGTTTTCCGGTAAAACGGCCAGAACCCAACCTGGACCTCACCGGGTTTCACGGTGATCCAGTTATGCATCACCATCAACAACACCAGCACAAGGAGGATCAGGACGGTGGCCACCATGCGTTCCCAAAACGGCTCGTCGGCAACGGTGTGAATGGCGACAAGAATGCCGGCGAGCAGTACCGAAAGGCCGAGCAGCAGCCAGCGGTACCCGCCCTGCCAGATGGTGTTCCTCCAGGTCATGCCCTACCCCCGCTCGATGAGGCGATTGATCAGCTCTACCAGCGTCGAACGTTCCCCATCGCTTAGTGGCGCTGCTACCGCTTCGGCCGCCTGGCGGAGTTCGGATTGCAGTTGTGGCAACAGGGCCAGCCCTGCCTCCGTCAGCACCAACTGGAACGCGCGGCGATCACCAGGATCAACTGTCCGTTCCACAAGGCCCTGCTTCGCCAGCGCATCCACCATGGTGGTGAGCGTTCGGGCCGTAACGCCGAGATCAAGCGCGATATCGACCATTCGGGCCGAGTTGCCCTCCGCGTGGGCACTCGCCACTGCCAGCAACAGGTTCGCGCGGGCATAGCTCATGCCCGCCGGCAGGCCGGCCCGGGCGAGGCGGATATTGGCATAGCGCTCGATCAAATGGGCCAGCCAGGTCATGGATGTGGTGAGTTCAAGGGTAAGGCGATCGCTCATTGGGGCTCCCGGGCGCAGCAAGAGGCGGATAGTCCACTACCGGATTATCCGCCTCTTGCGCTACAGCGGCAACCGGCTACCGGCCGCCGTGATTATCCGAAACGATAAATCGTGGTGCTGGTGAACATCTCGCCGGGCCGCAACACCGCAGAGGGGAACTCCTCGTGGTTGGGGGCATCCGGGAAGTTCTGCGTTTCGAAACAAACCGCGTCCGTCTGGCGGTAGAGTGTGCCGCTGTAGCCGAGCAGGCTGCCATCGAGGCTGTTACCCGTATACACCTGCATACCGGGCATGGTCGTAAACACTGTCATTCTCCTGCCGCTGGCAGGATCGTGGATGTTGGCCACCTCGACCGGTTTGTCGACCGGTTGAGGATTGACGTAGTAGTTGTGGTCGATTCCCCGGGCGATGCGGATTTGCGGTTCGTGGCCATCGCGCAGGGCCTCGCCAATCGGCTTCGGCTGCGTGAAATCGAGCGCCGTGCCGCGTACCGGTGCGATTTGGCCGGTTGGGATCTGGTCCCGACCGGTGGGTGTGAAATGGGTCGCATGCACCTGCAGCACGTGATCCTCAACTACGCCCGATCCTTCTCCGCGCAGGTTGAAGTAGGCGTGGTTGGTAAGGTTGTGCACCGTTGGTTTGGTGGTGGTGGCGGTGTAATCGAGCCGCAGGCCGTGATCGCGCGTGAGGCTGTACGTAACCGTCGCGATGAACTCACCCGGGAACCCCTCGTCGCCATCCGGGCTGACGTGTGTCATTTTCACGCCGGGGCCATTTTTCGTTTCCACCTCTTCGGCCTGCCACACATACAGGTCGAACGGCTTCTCGCCGCCGTGGGCCGTGAAGCTGCCCTTGTTAGGAGTCAGCCGGAATTGCTCACCATCCAGCATGAACTGGCTGCCGCCAAGGCGGTTGGCGTACCGGCCGATGACCGTGCCGAAATGCGGGTGCTTGTGCAGGTACTGGCTCACGTTATCGAACCCCAGCACCACGTTGGCCGTGGTGCCGCGGGCATCCGGCACATGCAGTTCCTGGATCGTCGCCCCGTAGTTCAGCAGGGCTACCCGCAGGCCGTTCTCCTGTTCGAGCACGAACCGCATGATGGCCGAGTCCTCATGGCTCCCGACCTGACTACTGGTGAGTGTGGGTGCGGCGGGGGTGGTCATGGTTGAGCCTTTCCTGAACGCGGGAAATCTACACCAATAGTAGCGGACAGCAGCGCTTACTGCGCCACAAACTGCACGCCTTCACCGCCGATGGACTCGTCTTCGAGTAACTGTTCCAGTCGATCCAGCCACACCCAGGCATCATCCGATGCAGTGATGCGCTCCAGTGTGGCGGCGAGGGCATCAACCAGCGGGATATCGCGTTTATCGCATTTGGGTGCGGCATCCGCGGCCCACGCCTGCATGGCGGTTTGGAACACCACAGAATCCGGGAACCGTTGTGTTTCCGTTATGGCAAACGGTACGCCACGAAGCGCCATTTCCACCTGCATCGGTACCGTGCTTGCCGCATCCGCGCGGGAGTACAGCACCCGCATCTGGTCATACGGCGTATTCCGCTCGCTGTGCTGGCGCTCGATCTCGTCGGCCAATTTGGGCGTGGACTCGATCTCGAGCGCATTCTGCATCAGGCGAATGCGCGGCGTTGCCAGCGTGATAAACCGGGGCACCGGGCCGCTGATCTTTGTCGGTGAAGCGCGCATTGCCCAACTGCCATCCGGCGTGAGCTTGCGCGTTGCCGGTTGCGGCTGCTCTACCTTCGGGCTGTTGGCTGTGAATGTGGTCACCTTGCCAGCCGAGGGCGCCTTGCGGGCCTCGACCAACCCTGCCTCCAGCAGGAACACCCCGGGTTCATCCCGCCGCTCGGTCGACCAGGTGCAGATGAGGTGCTCGCTGGCGCGGGTCATACTGACGTAGAAGAGCTTGCGTTCGGATTCCAGATACTCACCTTCGGCACTGCGGGAATCGGGGAACACGCCGTAATTGCAGTGAGGAATACACACCACCTGCCATTCCCGGCCCTTGGCACCGTGGCAGGTCGCGAGTTCCACGGTGGGGATATCCCCCCGGAACGCCGGGCGCTGCATGGCCAGCAACTTCTCCAGCCGGGCGATCAACGCGTTCGAGGTCACCCCCTTCTCCGCCGCCATATCAACGAGGCCACTCAGCTTCGAGGCGTCGCGGTCGGCGCGGTCACGTTCCTCGGCCTTGCCACCGTCCATGTAGGTGCGCACCCGGGCATTGAGCAATCCATCGAGGCTGCGCAGGCGGGTAAACAGGCTCATTTCGCCGACAAGCGCCTTGATGCCCTCGGCGAGTTCCTTCTGGTCGCGCTCAAACAGGCCCTGCAGCAGTTCCGGGCCGGGGAAGGCGCGGTCGTCCAGCATGGCGAGGTTTGCCAGCTGCTCGATGCGATTGCGATCGAAGTTGCGTGCCTGTCCGAAAATCCGCACGATCTCCGCCCGCGTTTCGGCATCGGGTACGGCATTACGGCGCAGTGGCGCAACCTTAAGCGCCCGCACGGCAAGGCCCCACGTCACCCGCAAATCCTCATGCAGGTCGATCCGGTACGGCGTGCCCTCGCGGATCATGGCCGACTGGATTCCGGGAAGCTGGGACCGCCTGCGCACCAGTACCGCCGCCGAGGGGGCACCGTTGTTCAGCAGGTCCTTCATCCGTTTGGCGATATACTCGCTCTCGCTGTCGGGATCCTTCGCCTTGCAGATCTCGATCTCGCCCGGCGTCTTTTTGCTCGATTTCGGGCGCTTGGGGATGCGATCGACATTGAAATCGATCAACCGACCGGCGGCGTCGAGGATGCGCGGCGGGCAGCGATAGTTGATCGCAAGCTCGAACGAGGCAAACGTGCGGTGAAGCTCCTGCTCCGGATGGATGAGGTAGCGGGCGGTAGCACCCCGGAAACCGTAGATCGCCTGGTCATCGTCCCCGGTAATCAGTAACGACGCCTGCCCGGCGATGAGGTTAATCAACTTCACGTCGAGCAGGTTGATATCCTGGAACTCATCCACAATCACATCGTCGAATGCCTGTTGCACATGCTGCAGGGCGCGGTCGTCCTGCTGCAGGCGGATCAGGGGACGCAGCTTCTGGTCATCGAAATCGATACCGTTCTTCTGCTCCAGGAACTGCTCGTAGCCCAACATTTCCTTTGCCAGTTCGCGCCCGAAGCGGACATCGGAGACATCCTCAAGGATCGGATCATCTTCGAGGTCGCGCAGCAGGTGCTCGCGGTTCTCCCTGCACCAAACGGCGAGGTCGCCGACGTCGGTCGTGCGCGGATCGATGGCGGCGTTTTTGATTTTCGCCAGCATCTCCGTGAACACCGAGTGGCCGTATTCCGTCACAAGTTCGCCCAGCACCGGCGAGGTTGGGAAATAGACCTCGCGCACCACGCGACGGCGTTCATCGGTAAAGCGGGTGTTGAGCAGGTGGTAGCCAAACGCGTTGAGGGTACTCACGCGCACCGATTCCGGCACGCCGAGCGCCTGCAACTTCCGCAGTGCCGAGAGACGGGCATTGTTATCGAACGTTAGCAGCAGGATGCGCCCCGGTTCGATCCCGGCGGCGATGCGGGCCTGGATGCGCCGGGCAAGCGTCTCTGTCTTGCCACTCCCGGCCGGAGCGACCATGCGAATCGACGGGGAATCGGAAGCAACAACCTTCTGCTGGAACTGGTCGAGTGCAGGAGCGCCACTCATGTGCCGGCCTCGTAGGGCGGGAAGCGCCAGTCCATGCCACGGTCCAGCAATCCCCCGTGACCGAGCCGGGCAATGGTGGTGTTTGTCACATCGATGCCGGCGAACAGGTAGGGCATGAGCAAATCCGCAACCGTGGAGCGGCTGAACATGCTGCAACTGGCAAGCGACAGGATAGGCGTGCCACTGGCAGCGTGCCGGGCAAGCCAGACCATGCTGCCGGGATGCGCCGGCGCGCCCGACCGAACCAGGGGTGCATCGATGTCCTGCAGCGCGCACAGCACCGCATCCAGCGGGTCCATCATATGGCTGCCGGCAGTCAGGATGAGGCCTGATCCGGGAACTGCCGCCTCCAGTGCGTTGGCGATCGCAGGGGATTCCTCCCCCACCCACACGATCGGTCGCAGGGCGGCACCATACCACTCCATTTTCTGCTGGAGTGTCGTTTCGAACCGATCGCGAATGCGGCCCTGCAACTCCTCGGCAACAATACAGGTCACCGTCAGCGGCCGGAACGGCATCACATCCAGGATCGGCCCGGGCAAGGCAGCCAGGGCAGCATCAAGGGTGGCCCCTGGCATCGCTACCGGGGCGATCTTCACGCCAGCAACCAGTGTATCGGCGTTCACCGCCATGCCATCGTAATGCGTAAACACGCCGATCTCCGGCACGGTGTTGAGCGCGAGCAGCGCAGCGGTATCAATATTGAGCAGGCCGCGCACGGCGCTGCGGATGTTGACCCGCCCCTGTACCGGTGGCAACTGGACGGTGTGCGCGCCACGAATGGCACCCGCGATGCGCGGGACAGCGATCGATTCCGGCACATCCCCATCTTCGAGTACCACTGCATTGATCGACTGGTTCGCCTGCCGCAACGTAGCGAGGTCATCCGTCGTGATGGCGTGCCCTTTGGCGAACCGCGACCCGGCCACGGCGATATCCCGCGTGAGCAGCATCCCGATATGGGCGGCGCCAAGCTCATTCGGTTGTATGGCCATCGGTTTCACGGTACGGTCTCCTGCGCGGTATTCCCGGGGTCAATTGTACGACGGATGCCAGGACGTGCAGGCACCCCGTCATTCCGAGGGCGGAGCCCGAAGACCCCTTCACGAAGCCGGATAGACATGGCCCACCCCTTATGCGCTTCGCGCGGGGATGCTTCGCGTTGCTCAGCATGACGGCTTCTGCTGATACGACAGTCAGCTATCGTCATTCTTAGGGCGCAGCCCGAAGAATCCCCCGGCGAAGCCGGCCCACCGCGATAGCGACGCAAAACGCGCCCCGCGATGCGGGACGCGTTTGCTCTGGACAATTCTGGCGATTAGTTGCCTTCGGTGATGATGATATCGAGGATGGTAATCGTGGCACCCGGCACGCTCTGCTCGCCCTGGGCGTTCATGCTCACCGGCACTTCGGAAATGGTCTGCACCACATCCTGGCCTTCAACTACCTGGCCGAAGATGGTGTAGTTTTTCTGCAACCGGCCACTGTTGTTGGCGTTGCTGATAAACCACTGGCTGCCGTTGGTGTTCGGGCCGGCGTTCGCCATGGATACGCTGCCCTCGATGTAGTTCAGCTCCTCGCCCGGAAGCTCGTCGTTGAACTGGTAGCCCGGGCCACCACGGCCGGTACCGGTCGGGTCGCCGGTCTGGATCATGAAGTCGCGGATCACGCGGTGGAAGATAACGCCATCGTAGTAATCGTTGGTGGCGAGGCAGATGAAGTTGTTCACGGTTACCGGCGCGACATCGGCGTAGAGCTGGATCACAATCGTGCCGCGATTGGTTACCACGGTGGCGTAATAGGCCTTGGTGGTATCGATCTTCATTTCCGGCACGCCGGGATACTGCGCGTAACCGGCCGTCGAGGTATCGGGCGCGTCGCTCCAGCAATCCAGCGTCTCAATCGGCGTTCCCACATCAAGGGCGGGCGAGGCTTGCGGCGAGGCATCCTGGGCGGCCACCATGAGGGCGCTCAACGACAGGATCGCGGCCAGCAGCAACATTGGCACCTGAATCAATTTCTTCACGAATGTCCTCCACGGTTGCATATCGGCGGACTGTACGCCGCCCATCCTCAAAATCATGCCACACTCATGCGGGTTCTGTCGGTACCAACGTCATAAGCCCGCGCGAGGTTGCAGGCGGCAGGTCGGCATAGCCGGGATACCGGGCGTTCACCGCATGCCATACATAGGGGCGGAACAGTGGAATACAGGGAACGTCGCGCCGGATTACGCCCTCCAGCCGGGTGTACCGGGCGCGACGGAACTCCACATCCGGCAGGGCGATGGCGGCAGCAAGCAGCGTATCCACCTCGACGCTGGCGTAGCCGCTCCAGTTATGCGTGCCGGTAGAGTGCAGCAACGGCCACACCAGTTCGTGCGGATCGCGCCACGGCTCGGAGTAACTCACCAGCAGGTCGTAGTCCCCCTCCCCGGTCGCGGTCGCCAGGTCGTTACCCTCCAGCAACGTGATGCTGAGCGAGATACCGCAGTTGGCCAGTTGCTCCTGCAATACCACCGCCGTGTTGGCCAGGGTGGCATCGGCGTTATCGGCCAGCAGGTGCAGGCGTAAATCGGGCGGGATCCCGAGCGCGGCCAGCGCCTGGCGCACATCGGACGGGGTCATACCCGTCACGCCCTCCACCTCCTCGTTCCAGTACTGTGGCGCGAAAAGGGTGCTGGACGGCTCCGCCTGGTTGGCGGTAGCCACCGTTACCAGCCGGGCACGGTCAATAGCAGCGGAAAGGATCCGCCGTACCTCCACATTGGCCAGCACCGGTATGGAAAGCCGGACCTGCAAATGACAGAGGCGGTTGCTTGGACCGCCAACGAGGTACAGCGTTGGCTCCTGCAACAGCAGGGGCACATCGAGCAGCGGCACATTGGGGAGGATATCGATTTCGCCGGTTGTGGCCGCGATCGAGCGCTGCACATCGTCGGGGATGGTGATGACATCCAGTTCGTCGATGTGTGGCCGGCCGATTTGCCAGAAGAGCGGATTGCGCACGAAGGTAGCGGAGACCGCCCGATTAATTCCCGGCACAAATGGCCCTGTTCCCACCCCACGCGAACGCACGCCAAAGGCCGGGTGCGACAGGCTGGCCACCAGCGATTCATCGGGCCGATCGAGAAGCAGCCGAACGATGCCCGCATCGTCCACAGAGATCTCTTCTACATGCTGCAGCCGCCAGCCATGGCTGGTATCCCGCATCTCCTGCAGCGTGTCGGCGATGTGGTGGCCGGTAACCGGCGTACCATCGGCGAAGAACGCCCCCATCCGCATCTGGAGGCCAATACGGGTAGAACGCGAATCGGGAGTGGTATTCACCAGGCCGCCAATTACGGCGCCGTTCGCGTTCCAGCGCATAGGGGCATCATAGAGCAAGGAGGACAGCCACATGCTGTCCATTCCCCCAGTTCCGGAGGGAGCGTGGATATCCGGCTGAATACCGGTTCCAACCCGAAGTTTCGGGATGCGGGCGGGCGGCACCGGGGAGGCGTCCGGCGTTTGCCCAGCCACCCTGCGGGCCATACCAGCGGCGCCGATGCCGGCCAGCAGCGATCGGCGCGACAGGCGCTGGCTAGCCATGCAACACGTCGGCGAGCGCGGCCACCAGTTCGTCGGCCTGCTCCTCGGTCCAGGTCATGGGCGGCAGGAACCGCAGCACCAACGTGCCTGCCATCAGCGCAAGCACACCGCGCTCCTGCAGCGCCTTCAGCACCGGGCCAGCCTTCATCTTCAGTTCAATACCGAACATCAGGCCGGTACCGCGCACGGCGCGGATTCGGCCGCTCTCCAGCGCCTCGATTTTCGCAATCACGTACGCACCGACGCGGGCCGCGCTGGCGTAGAGGTCGTCTTCACGCATAATCCGCAGCGTCTCGGCCCCACCGCGTGAGACCAGCGGGTTGCCGCCAAAGGTGCTGCCGTGCGCGCCGCCAGGTACGGCATCGGCGATGGCATCGGTGACCAGCGTCACCCCCACCGGCAACCCGTTGGCGATGGCCTTGGCGGTCACGAGGATATCGGGCACCACCCCGTTGGCGACGCTGTAGAACGGCGCGCCGGTGCGGAAGCTGCTCTGCACCTCGTCGAAAATCAGGATCGCGCCGAACGTATCCGCCAGGTCGCGGGCACGCTGCAGCCATTCGGCATCGGCGGGGTAAATACCGCCTTCACCCTGCACCGGCTCGAGCACGATCGCCGCAGTTTCAGCGGTGACTGCGCCCTCCAGGGCTTCCATATCATTGAAGCCAACATGGGTAACCGCCTGCCCGAGGATGCCCTCGAACGGCTCACGGTACTTTTTCTCTGCCGTAGCGCTGAGCGCGCCCAGCGTGCGCCCGTGGTAGCCCCGTTTCGCAGCGATGAGTCCGCTCCGGCCGGTCGCGGTGCGGGCGAACTTCAATGCCGCCTCGATTGCCTCGGTGCCGGAGTTGCTGAGGAACGACCGACCCACACCTTCCGGTGCGATGCGCGCGATCTCCTCCAGGAACATGCTACGGGCATCGTTGTAAAAGCTCTGGTGGGCGGTGGTGAGCTTGCGAAGCTGGTCCGCAAGGGCCGCTGTGAATGCCGGGTGCGCATGCCCCAGGCTGGCCACACCGTAATTACCCATGGCATCGAGGTAGCGCTTGCCGGTGGAATCGAAAAGGTAGTTCCCCTCGCCGCGCACAATGGCGATATCGCGCTTGGCGTACAGCGGGATCTGGGCAGAATCGGCGGCAATAATCTGGTCGAGCGGTGCGGTCATGCAGTGTCTCCGGTTGGGGGAATATGCCGGTCGAGCCAGGCATCGATATCGGTCATAACATGGGCAAGGGCGGCGATGGATTGCGGCACATCGCCCTCAATCATCATGCTGTGATCGCCACCCGGCATGATGGACATGGTGACGCCAGCCCGCGCGATCGGTGCGAGCTCCACCGATTTCACGGCGTAATCCGCATCGCCAAAGACAGCCAGCGACGGCGTATGGGACGTGACAGCGTTGAGCACCGGCTCGCCACGGAGCAGGGGCGTCAGCCAGATATAGGCTGTAGCGGCATCGAACCCGCGATTCAGCAATGTGGCCATCACGCTGGTACCGATCGATTTGCCCGCCAGCACGATGTTGCGGTAGGTGCCCCGGTCAAGGGCGGCATCAATCACCGGGCGAACATCGGCAATGAACCGATCTCCCCAGTCTGCCGATGCGGTATCACGTGGCACGCGCCGGTAATCGTAGTTCACCTCCAGCACATCCCACCGGCGGGCGCGAACCAGTTCGTGCAGGTAGAACATCAGCGGCATCTGGTTGGTGTAGCCGAGCCCGGGCAGCAGGATCACCAGCGTATCGCTGCCGATGCTCCAGTACGAGTTTGGCACCGGCCCATCAAACCCGATGATGTCAAACGCATCGATGTCGTATCCATCCATCACGATGCTCCTTCGATCGTCGCGATGACCTGCGGCAGCTGGCCAAGGTCGGTAATCTGGTGCTGCACATCGGCCATTTCCGGCCAGGTGCTGTGCAGGTATCCCCACGGACCGCGACGGATGAACGCAGCGTGCATGCCGATCGCCAGGGCGGGCAGGATATCGTTATCCAGCCGGTCGCCCACATACAGGATTTCGTTCGGCTGCAGCCGAAGTTCGTCGGCGATACGGTGGAAGTAGGCCGGGTCGGGCTTGGAAAGCCCCCACCCTGCCGAGGTGGCATTGAAATCCACCGGCAGTTCCAGCGCGGCCATTTCTCCTTCCACGCTCGCGCTCTGGTTGCCGGCTGTGGCCAGCATGTAGCCATCGTGCTTCAGGCGCGTCAGGGTGCGCACCACATCGGGGTAGAGATCCCGCTTCTCCACCTGGTAGCCGATGATGCCGGGATCGACCGATTCGATCTGCATGATGTTGAACAGGCTACGATGGTTCTCCCGTCGCTCGATCAGGCCGCCGAGCACGCCAAACAGGGTGAGATCCGGCACACCGGCATAGGCGGCCACCGATGACCAGAAGCGTGTTTCATTGATCAGTGTCTCGCCCTGGTCGAACACCACGGCGCGTATCTTGATCATATCGTCCCCATTCTGATGGCCGGAAGAACCGTCCGGCGAAGCCGGTCCAATTGGCTGTGCGTCTCGTAATAACGCGATCCTTCAATCCTGGACGCGCTTCGCGCGGGGATCCTTCGGCTTCGCCTCAGGATGACGCTACGCGATGACGGTTCCCTTGCCCTGCAACGCGGCGGTGATGGGCGATTCGATGCGGGCATCGGCGAAAATCACCTGCTGTACCCCTGCTTCCACTGCCTTGATCGCCTGCTCCACCTTCACCACCATGCGGTCGGCGGCGGCAGCGAGCGCGGCTTCAGGATTCGCTACATCTACGCGCTGGATCAGCGTGGACTCGTCATAGCGATCCTGCAGCAATCCCGGCGTGTCACTGAAGAAGAGCAGCGCTTCGGCGCCCATCGCCTCGGCGAGCCCCAGCGCGAGCTTGTCGCCATCGAAGTTGATCGGTACACCACCCTCGGAATAGCCCGGCGGCGAAACCAGCACCACATAGCCGGCATCCATCAAGGTGGTAATCAGGGTCGGATCAAATTCCTTCACCGAACCGGCGTGGTCGTCGCGCAGGACCTTCATCTTGCCATCAGTATCGGTGCCGCGAATCTCGGCCTTGCGTTTGCCGGTGGCGATGCCGCCATCGATGGCGCTCAGGCCCACCGCGTTCACCCCCTCGGCGCGGAAAGCTGCCACTGCGCGCTTGTTCACCTTGCCGCAGTAGGCCATCAGCATGGCATCCATGGTTTCCGCATCGGTATAGCGGCTGACGCGTCCGGATTTGCTGGTGATCTTGCGCACCGGCAGGCCCAGCTGTTCGCACAGGGCGCTGAACTCGGCGTTGCCGCCGTGCACCACCACCACCGGCTGGTCCAGCGTGGCGATATCTTTGGCGAAACGGGTGTGCACATCCTCGCCGATACCGGCACCACCGCCTATTTTGACAACAATCATGTTTCCCCTCGTAACGGGCCGCATACCCGGTGTTGCTATCTCCAATTATGCTGCATGAACCTCACGCGGTGAGGACACGGCACGGAGCGACACCAGCACGACGGCCGAAAGCAGGCTCACCACGGCATACGACGAAAAGACGACCTTATAGGTATCCAGCCAGCCGACCGCCAACCCGGTGACAAATGGCGCGGAGGCTGTGGCCAGCGTCAGGATTGCCGAGAGCGACCCGTTCACGCCACCGAACTCGCTGACATCGTAGTGCTCCAGCAGAATGGCTGGCCGCAACAGCGTCAATGCCCCGCGGCCGAACCCAAGCAAGATCGCCGCGATCACCATCGCGATGCCCGAGGGCCAGACCACCAGCATCAGCACAGCCACCATCTGGAGCGCGAACATCCAGGCGGTAAGCGTCGCGACATCGGTTGCGCGTTCGAAAATCGTAATCACCACCCGGGCGCCCGTTTGTGCTGCCCCAATCACACCTGTGACAACCGCAGCCGTCGTTGGCGTTACGCCGTTGTCGATCAGGTAGGCAATCATATGTACCGCCACCGCCACGCTGGTGAACGACTGGAGGAAGAACGCCAGCGCCAGACGGCGAAACCACGGCGTCTGCAGCAGGCCCTTCATGGACGCGAGGGTGTTTACCCGGGTTCGTGGCGGCCCATCTGATTCCGGTGCGCGCAGCACCAGCAGGTGCGGCAGGATGGTCGTGACCGCGAGAAAAACGGCCAGCACCACAACGGCATCGCGCCAGCCGTAATGGTCCTCCAGCCAGCCGGTTACAGGCAGGAAAACGGTGGAGGCAAGGCCACCGAGGAAGGTGATAATCAGCATCGCCCGGGCCCGGTTGCTCCGGAACCAGGGTGCAATGGCTGCGAAGGCGGGATCATACAGGGTACAGGCAGCAGCCACGCCCATGCCGATCCATACCAGGTACAGTCCTACAACTGAATCCACCTGCGACCATGCGAAGACCATCACCGCTCCGAGCGTCGACCCGAACGTCATCAGCAGGCGCGCGCCGTGGACATCGATCCACCGTCCCACCCATGGTGCCAGCAATCCCGAGATGAGAATGGCGAGTGAGTACGCTCCGGTAATCACCCCGGCCGACCAGCCCAGTTCGTCCTGCATGGGCACGAGCAGCACCGAGAACGCGTAGAAGAGGATGCCCCAGCTAACAAGCTCGGTCCAGCCCAGCGTCCATGCCATTTTCCAGGCATGCTGCGCATCGCTATGCGATGCCGCAGCACCCCCCTCCTGCGAATCGCGCAGCGATTCCGCAGGATCCCCCGCCTCGCGACGCGAGGCGGTCCAAGATCTCAACCCCATTCCCGCTCGCCTAACGCTTAAATCTTCCAGAGCTCCAGCCAAACAACGCGTAACTCAAGTCCTGCCACTTGGGGTTCACTTCGTTCACCAATGCGACTTTCGCATCGCGGTGCATATACTTGAGCTTTATCTCGCGTGCACGGGCATCTGACCAATCATCGCATTGATTCCACCAAGCGAAGTGTTTGGTCTTGTGCTCGAGGACGCGGCGTTCAAGATCGGTTGTGGCACCGACATAGATGGAGCGGGATGGGCTGGCGAGGATGTAGACCGCACAGATGGGATCACGAGGTTGAGGCATTGGTGATCTCCGAAAGGCACATGTCGCCAGCGTTTTGGACCGGTGCCACTGCGCAGCACCCGGGGAATCTGATTCTGGCTTTGCCAGAATCAGATCGGATGAAGCCCCGGAAACTCCAACCCGGTGCGCTCGCCGAAGCCCATGCGGATGTTCATCGATTGCACGGCCTGGCCGGATGCGCCCTTCATCAGGTTATCGGTGGCCGCCATCGCCACCACACGCCGGCTGTGTGGATCGCGCTCGAACCCGACATCGCACCAGTTGCTGCCGCTGAGCAGCTTCGGCTCCGGGTAACGGTGGACACCGGCGGATTCCTTCACCAGGCGCATGAACGGCTCATCCTTGTACGCCTCGCGGTAAATCTTGCGTAGCGCCTTGTCGTCCAGGTCGTCGTTCAGGAAGACGTGGCTGGTCGCGAGGATGCCGCGCACCGCCTCGATGGCTGTGGCGCTAAAGCTGATCTGCGGCGCGTTGCCGTTGAACGTCAGTTCCTGCACGACCTCGGCCGTATGGCGGTGGCCGGTGGGCTTGAACGAGCGGATCACGCCACTGCGCTCGGCGTGGTGGCTGGCCAGGCTTGGCGCGCCACCGGAACCGGAGCTGCCGGTCTTGGCCTCGATCACCGTTGGCATGGACATATCGACCACGCCCGCGCGGAAGAGCGGATAGAGGCCGAGAATCGAGGTGGTGCTCATGCACCCGGGCGATGCGATCCAGTCGGCCTGCGCGATTTCCTCGCGATGCAGTTCCGGCATGCCGTACACGAACTTGCCGAGCACATCGATATCGTTATGCTCATGGCCGTACCAGGTGTCGTAATCACCAGGATTGTTCAGGCGGAAGTCGGAACTGAGGTCGATCACCACCGGGGCGAGGTCGCGCACCTGGGCCAGTTTCTCCATGCTGACGCCATGCGGCAGCGCCATGAAGAGGATGTCCGTCGGCTTGAGGTCGGCACTGGCGATGAACTTCAGGTTGGTCACCTCGCGCAGGTTCGGATGCGTGGTTTTCACGAACTTGCCCGCCTGCCGTTCGCTGGTGACCTGCGTGAGTTCGATATTCGGGTGCTGCAGCAACAGGCGCACGAGTTCGCCGCCCGCGTAGCCCGATCCGCCGATGATGGATGCCGTGAGTTTGGTCATGAGTGTCTCCGTGGGCCTGGGCTTCATGCCCGGGCTTTCTTCCGGCCCGAGGATAACCCCCAAGCCTACGATTGTCTGCTTCTGGTCGACCACAAGGGTCGACGCTCCATGTGCGTTTCCGGTGCCCGGGGCATGAACCCGGACGTGCGATTGCGTAGGCCCGGATATAAAATCCGGGCCTACGATGCTCGGCTGGCAGCGTGCTGCTCGCCGACCTTGACGACGTAATCCACGATTTTGGCGGGGATATCGACGCCGGTCGTATGAATGCTGTTGCGGAATTCCATGGTGTAGTTCACCTCGTTCACCATCAGCCCGTTGTCCGTTTCGAACAAATCGATGGCGACCACGCCGCCGCCAACCGCTGCGGCCGCCCTGCGACTAAGGTCTTCCAGTTCCGGCGTGATCGGGCAGTTAGTGGCGGTCGCTCCACGAGCCGTATTGGTAATCCAGTGCTCGCTGGTGCGATAGATGCCACAGATCGTCTCACCATCCACCACAAAGGTGCGGATATCGCGACCCTTCTTCTCGATGAACTCCTGGATGTAAAAGGCCCCGTGGTGAAACGACCCCAACGTCACCTTGTGCTCCAGCAGCGCTTCGGCAGCATCGCGATCGTTCACGCGGCTGAGCAACCGTCCCCAGCTCCCAACCGCCGGTTTGAGCACCACCGGGTATCCCATCTCCTCGATGGCCGCTACTCCACTCTCCTCGGTATACGCCACCTTCGTGCGCGGGGTCGGCACCCCGGCACGCACCAGCGCAGCCGTGGTGAGCAGCTTGTCGCCGCACACTTGCGCCACCTCGTACATATTGACGGTCGGCACGCCCCAGTCGTTGAGGATACGCAACGTATAGAGTGCCCGCAGGTGGTTGATGCAACGCTCCAGCACCACATCGCAACTGGTGAACTGCGGATCAGGCTGGAGCATATCGAGCGCGAACTCCCGGTCATCGAACCGCACAAGTTCTACATCGCGGCGCGTCAGCTCGTCGGCAAGGAGTTTTTCCTCCACCCGCACGCGGCTCTGGAGCATGCCGACCTTAATCGTCATGCTGGCACCCCATCCCGGTACACGCGCCAGGCCTCTTCCACGATCTCGCCGGCGATATCGCGGTCAGTCGTGGTCATGAGGCCCTTGAACTCGCCACCGGTGTTCACCTCGATCACCTTCAGGCCCTCGTCGGTTTCAATGAGGTCCACACCGGCCAGCCGGGCGCCTACCGCGTCGCAGGCGCGCAGGGCAAGGCTTTCGATTTCCGGTGTTACCGGGCACGGCACGCTGACGGCACCACGGGCGGCGTTGGTGATCCAGTGCTCGCTGGTACGGTACGAGGCAGCCACGATATCCCCACCAACGACGTAGGCGCGGATATCGCGACCGGGTTTCTCGATGAACTCCTGGATGTAGAAGATCTCATGCAGGATGGAGCCGTGCTCGCTTTTCTGGGCGATAATCGCCCGCGCCTGCTCCGGCCCGTTTACCTTGCTGATCAGCCGACCCCAGCTTCCGGCAACCGGCTTCATCACGGCCGGGTAGCCAAGCTGCTCGCAGGCATCAATGGCGGATTCCACCGAGTAGGCGACGAACGTTTTCGGGCTGGGGATGCCGGCGGCTTCCAGCACCATGCTGGCACGGGCCTTGTCATCGCAGATGCTCACCGATTCGGCGGTATTGAGCGTCGGGATGCCCCAGCGCTTCATCGCCCAGAGAGTGTATCCGGCGCGGGAGTGCGCCACCGAGCGATCGAGGAGCACGTCGATATCCACCCCGCTTTCCTCTGCCGTGGGTGCGGAAAGGTTAAGGGTGAGGTTGCGATCGAAGATCGGCGTCACCTGCATACCCCGCGCCCGTGCGGCCGCGAGGATGAGTTTCTCCTCCTGCCGCAGCCACGACACGAGGACACCGAGTTTCAATCCGGATTTTTCAGCAATTGGTGTCACGAAGGGAAACCTCTGCGATGGACGTACGCCCGAGGTTCATCCCCGGGCATTGATGCCAGCGGCATCGTTCTCTGTAGGCCCGGGCCCTGTGCCCGGGCCTACATTCCGTGCCGAATCATGCGGAACCGAGGCTCGTCAGGACACTGGCCAGAACATCCCTCGCCCGCAGGTACTCCGCCAGTTCAATACGCTCATCCGGCGTGTGATCCAGGCTGGAATCGCCCGGACCATACGCCACAATCGGGCAGCCCCACGCCGGGCCAACCACATTCATATCTGACGTGCCCAGCTTTAGCGTGAACCCCGGCTTGCCGCCCTGCGCGCGAATACCGCGCAGGAATGGCGGCACCAGCTTGCTCCCCTTGCCAGTGCGATATCCCTCCTGCAAGCCATCCACCGTGATCAGCGCATCGCCGGCAAGTTCAAATACCCGCGAGGTGAGGGCCTTCACATCCAGTTCGGGCGGCAGGCGCAGGCCGATCGAGAGTTCGGCCATATCCTCCAGGCCATCGCTGCTGGTGTTGAACGATCGCAGGCTGGGTCCAATGCTCCAGAAGTTGCCCTTTTTGTCCGCGTTCCACGCCGCTATTTCGGCCTGGAGCGCGTTCCAGAACGTCACCGCTTCCTGCGCCACGGATTCACCCGGGCCGGCGGTATGGCGAGAGCTTCGCTTCAATGTATAGATGAGCGAATACGAGCCGCGATAGCCGAGGCAGACGGCATCCCAGCCACTAGGCTCACCGATGATGCAGAAATCGGGGGCGTCCCACTGCGCTACCTCGTTTGCGCCGGGCGAGCCGATCACTTCCTCGCCGGTAGCGCCTACCACCGTGACGGTGCAGTTCAACTGCGTGGCGACCATGCTGGCCGCGGCAACAAAGGTTGCCAGCGGCCCCTTGGCATCCACCGTGCCACGTCCCCACAGCACCCCGTCCACAATCTCAACCGGGATATGCCCCGGCACGGTATCGATATGCCCCAGCAACACGATGTGGGTATTGCCGCTGCCGATACGGCCAATGGCGCTTCCGGCCGCGGAATCGATGAGTTCGAACCCGCGCGATTGCATGACACTGCGCAGGTACTGCACGGCATCGCGTTCGTGATACGAGCGACTGGGGATAGCCACCAGCGCGCGCAACAGTTCGATATCACCCTGGTCCTGGGCAGGGAGGTTAGCCAGCGAGAACGACATGCCGAACCTCCTGTTCCCGAACGCTTAACTTCGCGAGCGCGTGCGCCGCAATGGCTTCGGCCACAGGGACATCGGTCAGTTGCGTTGCTTTCCGGAAATCAGCCAGCGGCAGGGCATCCCACGCAACCCATTCGCCATCAATCCGCGCCACATCAATGGCAATACTGCCAGCATGCAGCGCACTGGCGGCCTGTTCGGCAACAGCGATAGCCTCATCCGGTGGCACGGCATCACCATCCACAGCCACGGCCCGGAACCCGGCGAGGTGGATGCGATACCACTCGGTATCGCCCAACAGGGCTCCGGCCTGCAGCATCACAATCTCCTCCTCGGCGGTGCCCAGCACAACCCGATGTTCGATCACCGCATCGGCGGTATCGGCATCGGGCAGGCTGGCCGTGGGGCTGCTATGAAGCATCGGGAACATGGTGGCCGGGTAGCCAAGCTGGGTGGCGGCCGCCATGGCGGTGGCCTCGGAAAACGCAGCAAGGCTCTGTGGCCGGGGCACACCAGCCTTTTCCCACACCGTGGCCACCTGCAGCCGGTTGCGCCGGCTGGCAACGCCAGCATCGATGATCACAACACCGGCGTTGCGCAACAGGCGGTTGATGATGCGGCCGACGGCGCGGTTGGCAATACGATCGATCATCACCAGCGGCGTGACCCCCTCATTGCCGGGGATACTGGCGGTGAGCTGCTGCACATCGTGCAGTGTGGGGCCGGTAGGCAAGGGCATGGTGGCAGGCGGGATAGGCAGGGAAACCACACCGGCGCGATCCAGCGCGGCGATAATCTGCTTCTCTTCTACTCGCACGCGTGCGCAGAGCACGCCAATTGCCATTGTCATGGTTACCCCATAGTGTGAACGCACCCGCTCCGTGGTGATTCGGTGTAGGCCCGCACCTCGGCCCGCAGGCCGAGGTGTGCGGGCATGATGGTGCCACATTTGCGGTGGCACCCGAACCCTGCCGAAACGCCCATATCTACGTAGCGGCGGACCTGCGTGTCCGCCCCACGGTCAGGTCCAGAGCGATGCGGCTCCCCGCTCTCTGAACCGGCACCACTCACCTGCGGTGAGGTGCGGGTCTACGTCTGGCGTCGCATGCCCGGGTATAACCCTGCGAGAATCCGCAGGGCCGGGCCTACACCCGGAACCATACGCCCGGGGTTGATCTCCGGGCGCCCTAGTGACGAATTACTCGCCCCAGTCTTCGCCTTCTTCCGGCGCGAGGGCCAGTTCCACCGGATCGGCGCTTACCACCTCGAGATCGGCACCACACTCGGGGCACGGCACGATCTCGCCGACTTCCACGCCGGTTACTTCGATTTCAGCATCACATTCGGGGCAAACAGCGGTTGCAGCCATTCCTGGTTCCTTTCCCTGGCGCCGTGGCGCCATGTTTCCTGATGCCCTGGGCAGACCATCTGCCGGGCGAACGTTGACCCGCCGGGATCTCCCCGGCCACACCAATCATGACGAAAATGGATTGCGATCGCCATGCAGCACCTGCAGGAGCACCGCCTTGTGAACATGAAGCCGGGCCTCGGCCTGGTCGAAGATGATGCTCTGCGGCCCATCTGCCACGGCGGAATCAACTTCCTGTCCACGGTGCAACGGCAGGCAGTGCATGAATACCGCCTCCGGTTTCGCCAGGTCCATAACCTCCTGCGTTACCCGGTAGGGTGCCAGCGCAACCAGCTTGCCGGGGATGACGGTGCTCCCCATACTCTCGTGCACATCGGTGTACACCGCGTGCACCCCTCGCACGGCTTCTCGCGGCGAGGTGAAGAGGTGCAGTTTCGCGCCGGTCTGGTGGGCCAGCGCCTGCGCCTGCGAGATGACCTGCGGATCGGGCCCGTACGCCGGTGGACAGGCGATGTTCACATTCACGCCGCTGCCCAGCATGGAGAGCATGAGGCTGTGGCACATATTGTTGCCATCGCCGAGGTACGCAAACGTCAGTCCCTCCAGCGTGCCGAAGTGCTCGCGCAGCGCGAACACATCGCTCATCGCTTCCAGCGGGTGGTCCTTGCTGGTGAGGGCGTTGAACACCGGCACGGTGGCACCGCGGGCAAACTCCATCAGCTCAGCGGGATCGGAAATGCGGATGGCGATGCTATCGACATAGCGGCTCATCACGGCGGCGGTATCGGCCACGGTTTCGCCGCGCTTCATCTGTAAATCCTGCGCGCCCAGGAAAATCGCCTGGCCACCCAGCTGCTCCATGCCGGCCTGGAACGCCGTGCGCGTACGCGTGCTTGGATGCTGGAAGATCAAGCCCAGCGTTTTACCGGCCAGCCACAGGTGGCTGAGCTGCTTCTTGCGCGTGCGCTTCAGCATGGCGGCCGTATCGAGGATCGCCAGGCGTTCCTCCGGCGAGAGGCTTAAATCGGTCAGCACGCTGCGGCCGACAAGCGAATCCGTTAATCGCACCTCATGCTCCTCGCCTTCGTCGGTCCAGGTCAGCACCCGGCTCATCACACTCGCCATGGCTAGCACAGGGTGTGCACAAGGAGGGCCTTGTGCATGTGCAGGCGGTTCTCTGCCTGGTCGAAAATGATGCTCTGCGGGCTGTCGACCACGGCGCTGCTCACCTCTTCATCCCGGTGCATAGGGAGGCAGTGCATAAACAGGGCCTGCGGACCGGCGGCTTCCATGATTTCCGGAGTCACCTTGTACGGAGCAAGCTGCACGGCGCGGTGGGCAGCGTTATCCTGCCCCATGCTCACATGCACATCGGTGTACACCACATCGGCACCCTTCACGGCCTCGTAAGGATCGTTGGTGGTGCTGATTTTGGCGCCGGTGCTATTGGCGATCCACTGCGCGTGCTGCACCACGGCAGGGTCCGGCTGGTATTCGGCCGGGGTCGCCGAGATAACCGATACGCCCATGGCGGCACCGGAGAGCATGAGCGAGGCAACCATGTTGTTGCCATCGCCGAGGTAGGCGATTTTCAGGCCCTTGAGATCGCCGAAGTGCTCGGTGAGTGTGAGCAAATCGGCCCACGCCTGTAGCGGGTGGCAGAGATTGCTGAGGCCGTTCATCACCGGAATCGAGGCGTGGGTGCCCATTTCCACCAGCGTGTTGTGATCGTAGACCCGGGCGACCAGGCCATCGACATAGCGGCTGAGGATCTGGGCGGTATCGGCAATGGTTTCGCCGCGGCTGGTCTGCAGGTCGTTCACGCCAAGGAAGATCGCCTGCCCGCCGAGCTGGGCCATACCGGCTTCCAGCGAAACGCGCGTGCGCGTGCTGGGCATCTGGAAGATCATGCCGATGGATTTGCCGGTGAGGTAATGGTGCGGCTGGCCGTTCTTGTGCATGCGCTTCAGGCGGGCAGCGGTATCGATAACCTCATGGATCTCTTCCGGCGTGAGGTCAGTATCGGCCAGCAGGTGCCGCCCCCGCAGGCGGGTGCTGAGCGAGAACGACGGTAGCGCGGGCATGGTAGGACCGCCCAGCAGCGAGGTGCGGCTGGTGGCCGGGCCGGTGAACTTTTGCTCCACACTGGGCACGGAGTGAAGATCGGGTGTTGTGGCAAACGTAACGGGCGCGGTTTGTTCCATAACGTGTGTTCCCCTTTGGTCGTGCTGACGCCGACTGCCCACCACCGCTGGTGTGCAATCAAAGGGGCGAGAGACGTCGGTTCCCGCGGTACCACCCTTCTTGCGCGCCCTGTCGCCTGACAGCAGCTGCGCATCTCTTGGCTGTTGTTTGCATGGAGGCCATCCATCCGGTCCTACTTGCCCCGCGGGGCTTTCTTCGGTCGGCTGCTCACGGATGCGTTCGGCGGCGATACACCTGTGCCGGGCTTCCACTCTTCCTGGCTCGCTGGGGTGCTCGTGCCGCGTACTCTTTCCGATCAACGCAGGCGGAAGGTATTGGATTGTGTTGGCTATCTGAGGTGATGGCGCCAGTCGGCTACGGCCGCCAGCGCATGGTACGCACCACACGCCTGAGCGGCCGTTTGGGAGAGCGGGAGGACCGCTCCTGGCCGGACAATGGCGATATATGTGTGAATGACGTACCAGTCATGTACTGATCCCCGGAGCGAAGGCTATTCGCTCACGTGCGTATCTGAATTCCACAAATACGAAATCGGCGTCCAGGAGACACCCCACCCCGCACTCACATCAATATGAGCACGAGGTGAATGTACGTTGCGGCAGCGTGTGATGTCAAGCCCGGAAAATGAGGAACGCTGTCTGGAGCCGGACGGCCAGGGGCCGGAGTCGGGTGTCGACTCCGGCCCCTGGGTCATGTGTGCCCCAGATCAGGCAGCCGGTTCCTCGGCAGGCTCCGTGGGCGGGCCTGCAGCCGGAACCTCGACCGGCGTTTCGGTCGCCTCCTCCGTTGCCGTCGGGACTGGTATATCCGTGGGCATCGGTGTCGGTTCGACGGCCGGCACCGGTGTCGGGATCGCGGCACCATATGTGGTCACTATGGTTTCGCCCGCATACACCGTTACCGCCTGGTCAGCAGCACGCTCGTAGCCGGCAGGGGTGCCAACTTCACGCAAGATGTAGCTCCCAACCGTGACTTGCTCGAACCGAATCACGCCATCACTGTCATCGTCGCTGGCAATGACCACACCGGATCCGTCAATCAGCTCGTATCGCGCTCCCACGCCTTCCTGACGATGCACAATCACTGTGCCCATGGCGGTAACGGTCGGCTCAGGAGTGATCTCTTCCATTGGTACCGGAGTCACCGCTTCGGTCGGCGTTGCCGCCGGATCCGGAGTCACCTCTGGCGTGGAAGGTGTTTCCCCATCGCCTGGCGTCACCACTTCAGTAGGCGTCTCAATCGCCCCCGGCGTTCCCGGGCTCTCAATTGCAGCTGGGGTAGCAGGGGCTGTTGGCTCCACGCCTGGCGAAGCGACCACGTTTTCAACCCTTGCCACTGCCTGGCCCAACGGGTGTCCCTTGTCTCCTACAACAACCAGTGTGAGCGCCTCGTCACCCTGCGGCAGCTGAACTTCGATCGATATGCGTCCGTCGCCCGAGGCAGTGCCTGTGGCGATGACCTTGCCATCGCTGCGTCCAACGCGAACTTCTACCTGCTCACCTGGTTCGAAGCCTTCAGCGGAGACAATCACGGTACGCCCTGCTGCGTCGCTAACCGGAGAAATCGTCACGTCCACGATGTATGGATCGCTAACCTTCAAAATCGTTTCCGGAGTGGCGTTGGACACCGCACCAGTAGCCTTCAGCACCTGATCCTGATCAGCGAATGGCAGATCGGCGGGAATGGTGACTTTCGCCTTGATCGTCCCTTCGGCACTGGCTGTGGTCTCGCCGAGCACTGACGTACCGATGGTCAACGTCACTTTCTCGCCTGGCTTGAATCCGTTGCCACTGATCTCGATTGCTCCGCCAAGGGTAACGTCACCGCCTGTCACCATAATCTTTGGCATCGCGGTGGAGGCAGTGCGAAGTGTGGCCGCCGCCGTTACCTTGATCGAAACCGCCATGGTAATTGTTGACGACTGTCCGCGTGCGACCAGTTTATAGCTGCCCGCCGCGATTCTCGGGATCGTGATGGCGCCCGATATGCGGCCCGTGCCATCGGCCTTAACCGTGCCGAGCAGCTGGCCTGTATAGGTATTCCATGTGATCCTCACGGTCTCATACGGGTTAAACCCTTGACCGCTGAAGCGAACAATAGATCCTGCTGGTGCTGTGGAGACACTGGTCGTAAATGTGCGAACGACTGGGGTCACATTCACCGAACCTGCCGCGCCACGCTTACTGGTTCGGCCGATGCCGTATATCGATTGCAACCCTGTGTAGCCGCGTGGGATGGTGACCCGGCCAGAGTAGGAACCGTCAGATCTCGCAGTCACCGTACCCATCAAACTGCCACTCGGACCACGGAATCGAATATCCACCTTTTCGCCTGGCTGGTAGCCGGTGCCGCTAACAGTAACGACACTCGATTCCGCAGCAGTGCCAGGATACACTTTCGTCGTGACCGATGCGCTTGTAGCAGTGACGGTATAGGTTGCAGATCTCTGCACATACGTGTTCCGCACGCGGACAATGATGCTCTTGGCCCCGAGTGTAGAATTGGGGGCCGTAACGGCAGCACTAAAATTCCCATTGATATCAGTGGTTGTGTATCCAATACGGACGTTGGTTGGCCCCCAGTAGATATCAACCGGTGTGTTGGCAGGGAAGCCCCTGCCCACCACCTTCACGACCTTGCCGGACGACCCGGAGGTTGGCGTAAGTGCGACACTTGATGATGTCGGCGGGCGGACAGATGGATAGGTAGCGCTATATGCGGCAATGTCAGTGTAGTTGCCGGACAGCGCCCCTCCAACTCCGATGTGGGTGAGATTAGGGCCAAGGATTGAGGCAGACCATGTACTACTTTGTGACCAATAGTTGACAATCTGCGCTGCAGTTGTCTCAACGTTACAGTTTGAATAGTAGTAGCTATAGCGAGCGTAGTACCTGTAGGAGTACCCGGAGGGATACAGGTCCCAATACGGATCTGCCCATCCGTCCGCAGAGTCCAGCGTGTATTGTGCTCCCACGCCATCAAGGCTTTGCAGGCGAATAAGAGGCCGGTAGCCCAAGTCAGAACGCTTGGCGTTTGTCAGCGCGAACACACGATCGGAAACTGCTGAAGGGAAGCTCGCGCCACATTCAAGACGAGCCTCAACAGACTTTGGACTATACGTAAACTGGCACACGATCAACATGGCGGCTAGGAACACCGCCACAAACGACCTCAACCTGGACATCGGCAATCCTCCCCGAAGGACTTAAACACGATCACACCTGCTCGAATTCGAGAGGCAGGGATTCGTGCCATCCCCCAGGTTGGCAAGTTACCTCACCGAATAATAGTCATTCATTTTTGTGATTACCACTGTTTTCTGGCTGGATATGTGTAAAATTGGTAGGACGTGAACGGAAGCTCAAGATCTAACCGTCAGGTGGCAATCTCGTGGATTTTGAGAAATCGCATGTGCCCGCAACACTGCTTCGAGAAGAGGAAGTCCCAACACAGTGGTCCTACTCCACTAACTCCCTCCGATTAGTGGTACTACTCTGTCTCACCCGCACCTGCGTGCTTCGGAGAGCGAGGGGCAGCTTATAGAAGCAATCCAGCGCTGCTGACATGCTTGCCTGGACGTCGCCATGAACTGCAATCCGCCATGTGCCCGAATCGGCTCTACCGGGGCCAGAACTCGCACTATCAACTCGTCAAGGACGGCGGGCTCAGTATGTATCGTCTGGCCGCTGCCCCACAGGACGACATATCGAGGTAACGCCTCAACGACAGTGTACTGGCGGCTTTACGGTCCGGCAGATAGCAGAATGCACACGGTGCCGATTTGGATTGCCCAACCGGATGCAGTGGGATTGCGTTTATCCACCGGCACCTGGGTGGCATAGCGCCGAACCGTTTTGGCTGAGCGACTCGGGATGCTACAGAGCAAGTTTATAAGTAGGTTGCGAGGTTTTAGCGAGGTGAGGATACGCCCAAAGATTGGCTCGGTCAGGATGATGTCGACAGCGCGCAGTAGCATTTGGCGCTTGGCTTTGCTGTCTGAAGATGGATCTGTAGCACCAGGAGCACCGCTGCTTCCGCCTCAGCACTCCACCGCTTCCTGCAGGTGCTTTTGCATCACCAACTCGCTGCATTCGAATCTGCTATCCCACTATCCTGGCACGAGGCCTTCTATCGACAGATCGCAGCCAGTGACCGGTCAAAGACATCGATGGCCACGTTGACGCTGACAACCGGAGCGAGTTCGATTCACCGCAAAAGAAACTGCAACTCCGGAGACTACGGTTCAACCCTCCCTGGTATAGTCGGCATCCGGGCGTGCACCTCATGACTCACACTGTTACCAGCTCGTTACGCTGACATCGACTGAACTGGCCGAACCTGGCCATGAGATGATCCTGGAAAAACACGCCAGGCCCGCCGGGAACGGGTTCCCGGCGGGCCTGTATCACAATTGTCAGGCGGCGAGGTCGTCTTCAACCACATCAATGGTGGCGGATACCGCATCCACTTCCCGCATAAGGGGCGAGATAAACCATGCCCAGATGCCGAGCAACGATGATCCTACGGCGATGATCAGGAACGAGGCGGGGAGTCCATAGTTCTCCAGCACCGGCGTGATGGCGATCACACCCAGCGGCGATGCCACCATGGCCCCGGCGCCGATTACGCCTTGCACCCGGCCCAGGATCTCCGGCGCGGTAATGCGGTACATCAGGGCGGAAATCATCGGGTTCACCAGCCCGGAACCCATCCCCACCAGCACCACAGCCAGCCAGGCAACTGCCAACGACGGCGTGGGCACCAGCAGGAACACCGGTAGCGACAGCAGGACGAGGGTGATGCGGAATACATTGCTGCGGGAGATCCGCTCGCTCAGCGTGCCGGCAGCAACACTACCCACCAGCGCGCCGACCCCGTACCCGCTAAACATCAGGCCCAGCCGGGTAGAGCTATCCCACTCGGTTTTCGCCAGGTAAGGCAGCAATACCGCCATGAGCGGGGCGAACAATCCGTTAATCACCAGGGCGCTGATCACCAACGGCCGAATCAGCGAATGATTCACCACATACCGCACGCCAACCTTGATATCTTCCACCACCGATGGCAGTTCTTCCCGTTCCACGCGTATATCGGGAATAAGTGTCAGCATGGTGATGGCGGAGATCGCGAACGCGGCAGCATTGATGTACAACACGTTCGTGGCACCCACGATACCGATCAACACACCGGCCAGCACCGCCCCGAAAATCATCGAGACCGCCTGGAACACGCCCTGTACCGATGTGACGCGCTCGATCGGCACACCGCCCCGTTCGGCCAGCTGGGGCAGCAGTTTGGCACGGGCACTGTACCCGGGGGTATCGAACAGCGCTCCGGCCACCATCAGGACGATAAGTAACCAGAAACTGAGGATATCCATGGCGTACAGAATCGGCACCAGTGCCACCGTGACGCCACTGAGCACATCGGAATACGCGCTCAACCGGCGTGGGCTCATGCGATCGGCAATGGCCCCGCCCACAAACATCATCACGATGCTTGGCAGCATGGTGGCTGCAGCCGTGATGCCCATTTTGGCGGCACTACCGGTAAGGACCAGCACAAACCACGGCACTGCCAGCCCGGTGAGTTGGTTGCTGATGAGCGAGATGAAATTGGTGGAAAGCAATACGGTGAGCGGCCGGCGCGCTGGAGTGGTCCAGGCGCCGACCGATCGGGATACAGCGGCGGTATTCATCTACATGCCCCGGGCAGGTGCGGCCGCGCGGGCAGCAGTGGCGGTTTCACGACATTCCTCCAGGCGACCGTACACGCGTTCGCCCAGGGCGATGATCGTGTTGCCAACCAGGCGGCGAAACCCGGAGATGGAGAACGTGGTTTGGCAGCGGCGGAACTCCGTGCCAATGGCCTGTTGCTTCGCCGTAATTTCGGCGTCGGTAATGATTCGGGTGTTCACTGCGGTATTCCTCTCAATACACATGGTTTCCGGTGTGTAGTTGATAGCAATCCGCCCCCTTGTGAATTGCTGCAACCAAGGTGTATGATCTGGCGATGCAGGCACTGGCCGCAAGATGTCGCCGCTCCCCGTGCGGTGGGCCCAGGCACTGGCCCGGGCCCACCGGTATGCGGACTAGACGTCTCGCTCCAGCTCGGCCAGTGCCTCATCAACGGTCATTTCGCCGTTCTTCACGGCTTCCAGCAGCTTCGTGCGTCGATCCGCCGTGGCTGCCTTGACGTCCTCGGGAACCTCCGGCGCTACCGGTGTTTCCGGTGCCTCAGGCGCTTCCGGTGCTTCCGGTGCCTCCGGCGGGGTTGGCCGGTTCTCGCCCATGAACGAGTTGAGCTTGCTGCCGAGATCCTTGAACATGCGCTTCAGCTGCTCGCGCTCTGCCTCGAAATCGAGGTTGATGTTGATATCGCCGCCAAACTCGCGCTCGCCGGAATCCGTGGTAGCTTCCGTGGTTGCCGGGGCAGGCTCCTCCTCGATCAGCGTGAGGGTCTCGTCCGATGTCGCCGTAATGGTGATATCGGCGCTGACGGTTTTCGCGTTCAACCGCGGGCCGTTCCCTGAGCCGAACACATACTGGCGCTTGGCCTTTTTCTCGAAGCCACGGGCATCCACTTCGCCTGTCAGGCTCTTGGCGGTGAATGTTGCACCACCTGGTACGCGGATATTCACACTGATATCGCCGCTCACGGAATCGAACGCATAGGTCGTGGCGTTCACCAGCGCGGCATCCACCGTGATGTCGCCAGCGACGGTCGCCAGCCGGCCACCATTCCAGGTGGAGTTGGTGAGGGAGATATCGCCGCTGGCCGTGCGCACGGAAACCGGTCCATTGCTGCCACTTACGGTCACATCGCCATTGGCGGTGTTGGCCTCAACGGGGCCGGCGATGTCGTTCAGGTCGATATCACCATTGGCGGTGGAGGCGCTCACCTTGCCGGCCACATCGGTGGCGGTGAGATCGCCGTTGGCGCTGTTGATGGCCAGGTTGCCGGCAAGGTCGTTTACATCAAGGTCACCATTGGCGGTCTTGAAATCGACGTCGGCCGCCACGCCGGTGAGGGTACCGTCGCCATTGGCGTTCTTCAGGCTCACACGAGATCCCTCGGCCAGGTTCTTCGGCAGGCGCACCACGAGGTCGTAGTTCACGTCCAGGCCCAGCTTGAAATCCTTGCTGCTCCACTCGCGGGTGTTGAACCCTTCCTTGAGCTGGTTCTTCAGCTTGTTGGCCAGTTCGCCCACATGGCTGCTCACCTGCCAGTTCGGGCGCAGCGTGATCTCGTTATCCAGCTGCTGGAAGAACCAGTGGGCGTGATCAACCTCCTCGCCGCTCTGGCGGGTGGCCTCGATCTCGACGCTATCGGAATCAGTGCCGGTGACATCAATATCGCCGTTGTTGTTGGTGATATTGAGCTTCAGCGGCTTGTCGGCGTTCACCTTTGCCGTGAAGAAAATGGTTTCGCCTTCCTGGCGCGGCGCGGCAGCCTGGTTCACTGGCTCGTTCCCGGCCTGGATGGCCTCATTCTCACGCCGGGTGGCCTCGTTCTCGAGCCGGGTGGCCTCATTCTCAAGCCGTGTGGCTTCGTTTTCGAGGCGGGTGGTTTCGTTGTCGGCGCGGGTAGCGTCATCTTCCAGTTCGTTGCGTTGGCTTTCGATTTCGTTGGTCATGTCTTCAAGCTCCTTGATTCGATCGTTGAGGTTGCGGGTGAATTCGTCGTCGTTGCGGAATGTCATGGGCAGGTCCTTTCGTTACTCAATCGTGATTTCGATGCGATCGGTTCCGTTGTGGATATCCAGCAGCTTGCCGGTAAACCCGGAGCGGATGCTGTTACGAATTTCGGGCAGGTCCGGAATCTTGCCCGGCGCGAACTTGCTGGCCAGCTTCAGTCCCATATCCACTACGCCAACCGGCAGGGTGAGGTCTACATCGGCCTCGCCCCTCTTGTTGGTGATCAGGATGTGGACATTGGCTGCCTTCGGTGGCGCAGGCGGGGCTGGCGGCGCGACCACGCGGGATGCGCGGGCCATGGCCTCCATCAGGCGACCACCTTCGTCCGGCGAGATGGTTCCATCCTGCACCATCTGCAGGATCATGAACTGCTCGTCCCCTATTCCGGGTCGCGGGCGGGAACGGTCCGTCATTGGATACTCCCTTCATTAAGTGTGGCCAGCAATTGGGCCGCGGTTTCTGCGGAGATCGTGCCCGCGCTGAGGCGTTCCAGGATCATCCGACGTTCCTCCCGCTCCTGGCTGGGTCGCAGCCGGCCGCGCTGTTCGGCGAACCCGAGCTGCTTCACCACATCGTCCAGGCGGGCCTTGACGGTGGGATAGCTGATACCAAGGTCAACCTCGATATCCTTGATCACGCCCTTGTTGCGGATAAACGATTCCAGGAACCCGAGCGAATCGGCCGGCAGGCGGCTGATGCTGTGCAGAAAAAAATGGCCCTCGACTGCGGTGTTGCAGGTATCGCATTCCAGCCGGGTCACATGCATGGGATCGCCACAGGTAGGGCAATCGGCTCGAACCGGGTACTGCGGTGCTGTCATGGTTCCGTACTCCTTGGAGGGATATCGCCCCGGCTGAATGAGGCGACATCCCGTGCATCCGTCGAACCGGTGGGGGTCGTACCGCTTCGATAGACTCAGACTACGGCACCCCTTTGACAATGTCAATACCTATATTGATTTTTTCAATATAGGTATAAATATTTCTCATTACCCGGTATGCGGACATGGGGGCTAGCCGGAAACAGGCCGCCACGGTGGCAAAGAGCGCCGGTTGGGGAGAGGCTCCGGTATAATTAGCCGCATACGGCGCTACGTGCGGCAGGGAGTGAGCAATGACGAATTTTCAGATCGGCGATGTCGTAAAGGTGGTCATGCCCCGGGGGAAGAATGCCCGTGGCGTGGAAGGCATCCATATGATGTACACCACCAGTCCGGAAGCAAAGTGCGACGGCGCCGTGGGCACCATCGTCGAAATTGACCCGGAAGGAACGCACGGTGTGCCAGCCTACCTGGTGGATTTCACCCTGAACGACAACAAGTGGATGCCGCCCTTCCTGCGTTACTGGTTCCGCCCGGCGTGGATCGTGAAGCAGCCGGTGCACCAAGGCGACGAATCGGGAACCAGCGGCGTCACCCGGCGCGATACCACCGTTAACCCGCCGATCACGGGATAAACCGTTTACCGGTTGGCAGGTGATTACGACGAAAACCATGAAACCCGGACCTCTAGTAAGGTCCGGGTTTGTCGTTTGCCTTGATTTGTAGGCCCGTCCTTCTTCCCCAAGCGCAGCGACGGGGAGAATCCGGCGGGCACCCGGCCGCCATTCCTGCCGATGGACCCGCCCCATCGCCTTCGGCGAGGACGGGTCTACAATGACGAGGGCCAGACACGATAAGACGTAGGCCCGGGCTTTATGCCCGGGCTTGATCCCGAACGGATCGCCTCAAACCCGCCCCATCGTCTTCGGCGAGGACGGGTCGACAACGACGTTAGCAAGGCACCATAAAACGTAGGCCCGGGCTTTATGCCCGGGCTCGATCCCGAACGGATCGCCTCAAACCCGCCCCATGTCCGATCGGGCGGGCATCCGGCCGGCGGACGGGTCTACCGGTTTCCGGATGGCGATCCGGTATCGTCCATGGTCACAAACCGCGCATCCGGCAACCGCGATCGCATAATCGCAACTGCTTCCGGGTTCTCATCGACCAGCAGGAATCGGCGTCCCAGCTCACCGGCGGCGGCACCGGTGGTCCCACTTCCGGCAAAGAAATCGAGCACCCAATCACCTGGATTGCTGCTCGCCTGCACAATGCGACGCAGTACGCCCAGCGGTTTCTGCGTGGCGTAGCCCGTTTTCTCCTTGCCAGTCGGCGAAACAATGGTGTGCCACCACACGTCGGTCGGCAACTTGCCTCGCTCGGCCTTCTCTGGCGTCACCAAACCGGGTGCCATGTAGGGCTCGCGATCGACATCATCGGCGTTGAAGACGTAATTCGCCGGATCCTTCACGTACACCAGGATCGTGTCGTGCTTGCTCGGCCATTTCTTCTTCGTGCGGGCACCAAAGTCGTACGCCCAGATAATCTCGTTCAGGAAACACTCCCGCCCGAACAGCGCATCCAGCAACACCTTGGCGTAGTGCACTTCGCGGTAATCCAGGTGCAGGTATAACGTGCCGTCAGCGGCCAGCAGTCGCCACGCCTCCTCCAGCCGCGGCTCCAGGAACGCCCAGTAATCGACAAAGGCATCGTTATACCCCAGCACGCTGCCGCGCACGGTCTGGTAACTGTGACCACCAAAGCCAATCCGTGTTCCCTCGGGCGAGCGGATGGCGACAATGCTCTGGCGGGTTTGTGCCTTGCCGGTATTGAACGGGGGATCGAGGTAAATAAGGCGGAAGCTGGCGTCCGGCAGCGTGCGGGTAACCTGCAGGTTATCGCCCTGCACGATGGTGGAGGGCGATTCTGGTGTCCAGGGCGGCCCTGCTACCGGATCCACGTCTGCACCACGAAGAACACGCACAGCAGCAGCACAATAGCCGCGCCAATGAGCAGTATCACCAGGCACGAACGGGATGTGGAGCGGATATCCTGCGGCGTGATGAGCCCATCGGCGTCGTCGCCGTCAAACGGTTCGGGGAAGGAATCGGTCATACGGGCCTGTTCTGTTCGAGCCGGGCGGGCGGCATTATGACTGTTGTTTCTGGCTGTGGATTTCGCCCTCGGCCGCGGCCTCGCCATGCACATGCCAAATCCGCCATATGGCGGTCACGTGCGTAAGCACCGCCAGAACCCACAGCGCCCACATCGGCTGCTTGATAATGAGGCAGATCGCCAGCAGGATAACGCGCTCAGGCCGGGCAAGAATCCCCACCGAGGCCTTGTAGCCGTATGCCTCCGCGCGGGCACGGGCGTAGCTCACCATCAGCGCACCGGTGCAGGCCACCAGGATGAGCACCGACCCGAGGTTGTTTTCGCCCTCGGAGTTCAGCCACACCAGCAAGCCAACATAAACGACGATTTCGGAATAGCGATCGATGGTGGAATCGAAAAACCCGCCGAATTTGCTGATGGTATTGGTGGCCCGGGCGATGGAGCCATCCACCATATCAAATGCGCTGGCCAGCAGCAGGAGCACACCGGCGATAATGGGATGCCCGAATCCGAGGATGACGGCCACGATGACATTCAGCACCAGCCCGATGAGGGTAGCCATGTTCGGCGTAATGCCAACATTGGCAAACGCCTGGCCAACCACCAACATCTTGCTGCGTACCCAGGTGCCAACGGCCTCAGATAGCATTCCGGATTCTCCTTCCCAGGCACGCGTGTGCCGACCGCTGCCAGTTTACCGAAAATCCGTTCGCCATCGCGCCGTTCGCGCCCGTTCGGCGGCTCGCCCGTATTCGTCCAGCACGCTTGCGGCCACCCGGTCCCACGCGTACTGCTGGGCATCAATCCGCCCCTGGGCCCCGAGGCGCTGCTGCAACCCGGTATCGGCAAGCACGCGCACCAGCCCCAGGGCCAGCGCCATTGGATCGCGCGGTTCCACCAGGATGCCGTTCTCGCCATGGGTCATGACACTTCGATACCCGGCAATCGAGCTTGCCACCACCGGCTTGCCGGCGGCCATGGGCTCCACCACGGTGTAGCCAAAACTCTCGCCGCCGGTACTCGGTACTGCCATTACATCGCAGCTGGCGTAGTACCGGGCCTTGTCCTCGGCACTCACAAAGCCCTTGAACTCGATGTCGGTGATACCCAGTCGCTCGATGAGCCCCTCGTATTTCTCGGGGCGCCCGCCCCCCACCACAATCAGCCGGGCGTTGGGGAACTGCTGCTTCACATACGGGAAGGCGCGCAGGAGGTACTTAAAGCCCTTTCGGCTCTCCTCGAACCGGCCCACAAACAGGATGCGCCTGATGCCATCGTTGGCCCATGGGAAGGGCTGCACGTGCGGGCCGTACGCGCCCACATCGATCCCGTTCGGGATGATGCGGTAATCCCCCTCGAAGTACTTGCTCACCAATTCGCGTGCGGGTTCGGACACAGCGATCCGGCCATCCAGCCGGCCAAGCACAAAGCTCATATACGGGCGGAATGCCCCGTACCACGGTTGCTGTTCGGCATAGGCGTGAAAGGTGGCCACGTTCACCGCGCTGGAATTCAGCAGCACCATGTAGGGCAGCACGGGCATGAGCGGCTCGTGGCAGTGCACCACATCGAACCGCTCGGTGCGCATGATTCGTTTGACATCGGCATAGAGGGTGACATCGAAGGTGAGGCGCATTTTGCTGCCGTTGCCCGGAATGGTGATACTGCGGCCGATGCCGTAGTAATCCTCGCCTACTTCCAGACCGCCCCTGGGCCCGCGCGGTGCCATGACTTTCACGGTATGGCCGAGGCTGCGGAACTCGTCGCGCAGGTGCGCAACATGCTCCGCAACTCCGCCCGGTCTATGCATCGCGTAAGGGGTTACCAGGGCAATCTTCATACGGGAATCATACCAGTGTGATTGCGGGATGGTTCCATACTCGTACGCGTGTTTCCGTGCACGTCAGGCGGCGCGCCGATGGTTGGCCCACTGCATCCACACCAGCCCGGCTACGGCCAGCGCGCCACCAAGGAGTTTGCGCGGGCCGAACTCCTCGCCGTAGAACATCCAGCTCATCAGCCCCGCCAGCACCGGCACCATCAGCGAGAACCCGGTAATGGCCACACCACGGTGGCGAATCGCCCACCCCCAGGCGATATAGGCGAGGTACACCGGGAACACGCACATATAGAGGAATGCCAGCCAACTTCCCCCGCTCACACTACCCCACGATTGATCAATGCTGGCAGGAAGACCAAGGAGCATAAGGGGAATCGCGCCGAATAACGTCGACCAGGCCGAATAGGTAGCCGAGTGGTACTCACGAACAAGCCGGCGATTGAACACCTGGTAGATCGCAAACGACACCCCGCCGCCAAAGGCGATAAGGTTGCCAACCCAGCTCATGCCTTCGCCGCCGGAGATGAGGAAGATCGTCACCCCGGCAACGGCAAGCACCGCACCCATCCACACAGCCACCGGCTGCTTTTCGCCCAGCAGCGACACGATGAGCAGGCTCACCAGCGGCGTGCTGGACGCGATCATCAGTGCTCCCGCAAACGGCGACGTGTGCTCCAGTCCCAGCAGGAACCCGAGCTGGTAGAAGGTGTACCCAAACACGCCGGTGACGACGAACAGCGGAACATCGGCGCGCCTGATACGCAACCAGTCTGGCCGGCCCGACCGTTTCGCGCTGATCCAGAGCACGAGGAACGCAATAACCACGATGGCGAGAAACCGGGCCGCACCGAACGCCAGCGGATGCATATCGCTATAGAGCGATTTGGTAAGCGTGAACGTTGATCCCCAAATGAGGATCACGGAGAGTGCGGCGGCCTCCGGAAGGAGCGAAACGGCCGGTGTTGTTTGCGTAGGCTGCACGACTGCAGCCTCCTGTGTTGCCATGGTGATGCGTGTCCTTGTGATGTGCTTCGAACGTGACCTGAGGATACGCG
>JBHWTK010000062.1:0-84665 GCA_043427975.1 Chloroflexia bacterium
CTCGGCAGCTGGCAGGAATACCTCACCATGCGGGTGATGGATGTGCTGTTCGCGTTCCCGAGCATTGTGCTGGCGATCCTGATCGTTTCTATCATTGGTGCCGGCTTCCCCAGCATTGTGCTGGCGATTGCGCTGGTACAGACACCGATTTTCGCCCGCATCGTGCGCGGATCGACGCTCACGGTGAAGAACATTGAGTATGTGCATGCGGCCGAGGCAAGTGGGGCCGGGACCTGGCTCATTTTGCGGCAACATGTGCTGCCGAACGTGGCTGCGCCGATCCTGGTACAGTTGGCCCTAAGCATGAGCGGTGCCATTACCATGGAGGCTGCACTGAGCTACCTGGGGTTGGGGGCAATCCCGCCGACTCCCAGCCTCGGATCCATGCTGAACGAGAACCGCAGCAGCATGGAAATCGCGCCGTGGACGGTGCTCTACCCCGGCCTCGCCCTCGCTATCATCGTGCTGAGCATCAACATGTTTGGCGACGCCGTGCGCGATTACATGGACCCTCGCATCCGCAAGGGGTAGGGTGACAGTTCCTCTAATTCGAGCTGCTAACCCACGGCAAACAGGAGCCCGGGCCATGCAGCCCGGGCTCCTGTTTCTGGTCGTTCAACGGCTACTGTGAGTCTGACGAATCCAGGGGGTAGAGGTTCTGCACCTCGAACCACCGCCATACCTCTTCGGTGGTTTGCTCGTCCCAGCCATAGTTGGCGCCATACTCCAGGAACTGCTCCCTGTCGTATTCGCCGGCCTGAAATTCGAGTTCACTGAGTTGCGTTTCCGTGAGGGTATCCATCACGGCTGGTCGGGTTGGGGTGTTATCACTCATTGCTGTCTCCCGTTTTCTACCGGAGCAAGCCCCGGATACACAGACGGTCAAGCAAATTCGATGCCATTCCGCTGGGGAAGAGCCCGCCATAAACCGGGGGCCGGACGTCTACCCGGCCCTGCGGGAATCCGCAGGGTCATCTCCGGAGCGCAATCCGCTAATCCGGTGCTCGAGACGTGAAACCAGGTATGGACTGCTGCGCCACCCGGCCTATGGGTCGAGGTGCAAGTCTATATGCAAGATAGCATTCGCTGGTCCCATCTGTGCAAAGACCCGGGCATGTTCGCCCGGGTCTTTGCCGTGTTGTTACTGGTCCGCTGGCTCCAGCGGGTAGAGGTTCTGCACCTCGGACCATTTCCAGACGTCTTCGACCGTCCCGTCGTCCCAGCCATAGGTAGCGGCGACGCGGAAGAACTCTTCCTTGTCATACTCCTCAGCCTGGAACTCGAGTTCCTTCATTTGTGTATCGGAAAGCGTATCGAGAACTTCCGGTCGCTGGAGTGTCGTGTTATCGCTCACTGCGTCTCCTTTCGGGTAAGTACTTTTCCTCGATCCTGTACCTCAAGGGTACTGGCCGTGGCAGCCAAAGTCATCGGGAAATCCCCGGCCTGGTGGCCTGCCTGCGGAAACCGGGAAAAGCAAGACATCGCCCCGGGAGGGGCGATGTCTTGCAGGTTTGCAGTGATGAACTAGACCGTCTTGAGCATAATGGTGGGCTTGCGCGGCTTGGCCAGTGCCTGGTTGGCCAGCTGCACCGCCACGCGCTCGGCAAGGCCCATGAACTCCCGCGCGGTCAGCGAGTTTGGTTCGCCCAGGCTCATCGGCAGGCCGGTATCGCCACCCTCGCGCAGGGCCATTTCAATCGGGATCTGCGCCAGCAGCTCCACGCCGTTTTCCTCGGCGGTTTTGCTGCCACCACCTTCACCGAAGATGTGATAGCGCTCCTCGTGGCCCGGGGGCTGGAACCAGCTCATGTTCTCGACAATGCCCAGGATCGGCGTTTTTACTTCCTGGAACATCTTCAGGCCCTTCACCGCATCGGCCAGCGCCACTTCCTGCGGCGTGGTGACAATGATGGCTCCCGAGATGGGGATTTTCTGCACGAGAGTGAGTTGCACATCACCGGTTCCCGGCGGCAGATCCAGCACGAGGTAATCGAGGTCTTCCCACAGTACATCGTTGAGGAACTGGTTAATCAGCTGCGCCACCAGCGGGCCGCGCCAGATGAGCGCCTTGTTCGGGTCCAAAATGAACCCGATGCTCATCACCTTCACGCCGTGGGCCTGCAGCGGCACAATCTTGTTATCGCGCATCAGCGGGCGGTCATTCACGCCCATCATCAGCGGCATGCTGGGGCCGTACACATCGGCATCCAGCAACCCGACCTTGGCGCCCGCCTTGGCGAGGCTGACGGCCAGGTTTACGGCAACGGTGCTCTTGCCCACGCCACCCTTGCCAGATGCCACCGCGATGACGTTGCGCACACCCGGAATCGGCTGCGCATCGCTACGGCCGCTGCCACTGGGGCGTACCTTGGTACGCATATCGATGACCGCGTGCTCGATACCACCAATGGTATCCAGCGCGGCCCGGATATCGCGCTCCAGTTTCTGCTTGTGGGAGATGATGGGTGTCAGCGAATCGAGATGAATGCGAACCGTGCCGCCATCCACCGCGATATCGGTTACCAGCTTCAGATCGGCCAGGTTACGGCCGGTGGCGGGCTCTTTCACCAACCCGAGCGCCTGCTGAACCTGCTCGGTGGTCACCTGCGAGCCATTTGTCATGGAGTTTCCCGAAACCTTTCCTTCGCCGCGCGGTGGGCACACACTGGCCACCAGGCGCGAGCCTGCTTACTTTTCGTATTGTACCCGTTCCCTACCCGGCGGGTCGGGTTTCCTTGTCGGCATAGGGCATCAGCCCATCCAGTTCGTCGGCATCGGCTGGCAGGAACACATCCCACACGCCGCCGGTGGAGTTGCCAAGGCCGTCGTATGTGGATTCCTTGTCCGAAGGGTCGCGTTTGATCATGGCGCTGACAATCTCGTCGGCCCGCTCCGCGCTTTCCGGGGATCCCGCGATAACGGTAGCGGTTACGATCATGGCGTCACGCTGGGCGATCACGGTGCGGAACGTGCCTTGCTCGCCGTTGTCCATGGTTGCCTCGATATGCAAAATCATGGCCCGGTCGCCGACATCATCCAGTTCGTCCTTCTTGTAGACAACCGAGTCATCATCGGGCAGGTCTTTCTCGACCGATTCATTGGCGACCAGCGTTTCCCAGGTCGAATCAGCGCTTTCGGCATCCTCAAAGAGGTAGACGCGAGCGCTGGCCAGGAAAACGCCCTCGCCGCTGGTATCGATAGCGCCCTCGGTCTGCACGGCGTATTGGCGTTCGGCGATTACCTTCAGGCCCTCAATCGCCACCGGTGTTTGGGCAGCGGCGAGCGCGGGGGTAAGCAGCATGAGCAGGCATGTAAGCAGGACGTATCGTTTCACCACGGGAACCTTTCCGGGGATGGCTGTGCCGGATCGCACATTGGCAGTATACGGGGAAGGCCGTTCAGGATGAAAAACAGGGCAGCCGCCCCTGGAAAAGGGGCGGCTGCTGCCAGAAAACCGTGATATGAGGGCGAACCTACTCGCCGGCTTCCTGGATAGCGGTGTCGGTCACGCTGGTGAGATCACCCATCATGTCGGAACCGGCCTCCGGCATGCGATCATACACGCCGCCGGTGGAGGTACCATCCGCGTTGAAGGTAACCTCTTCGTTCTCAACATCGTTATCCACCACGTACGTGGCAACATCGGTCGCCAGTTTTGCAGCGGACTCAGTGTCGGTATCCAGGGCCACAATCATGAACACCTGGTCGCCATCCACAAATACCAGGATGGTGCTGTACACACCGAGGTCTTCCATCACCAGGGTGGCGGAGAAACCGTCCTTGTCGATACCTTCCAGGTCGTTAACCTCGGTGCCTTCCGGCATTTCGCCGGCTTCCTGGGCTTCGTCGATCTGGCTCTTCATCTCGTCGAGGTATGCCTTCGCATTGTCCTCGGAGTCGAAGGTCATGCCGGTAATGCTCACCACGCGCATGAACGCGGCGGTATCCATCTCCGTTATGTCTGCCGACGGCGAAGCCATCATCGCCTCAAAATCGACCGAGTAGGTGCGGTCATAGGCCGATACCAGGCCTTCAGCCTGCATGGCTTCGCCCACGGGGGCGTCCACGCCGGCGGGAGTTTGCGCGGCCACGCCCTGAAGCGAGAAACCCAGCGTAAGCAACATGGTAAGTGTGAGGAGCAGCTTCTTCATGATCGTTCCGTTTCATGCGAAAGCCCGCCAGATTGGGATCATGACAGGCTTTCGACTTGTGACATTCGACGTGCCGGTTCGGGTTAGCTGGCCGGGGTGCCGCTTTCGTCACCGAAGAAGTTCATGTCGCTCATCGGCATGAGGCCTTCGATTTCCGGATCACCTTCCTGCGGCAGCATGTCGTAGAAGCCGCCGGTGCTGGTGCCGTCTTCGCTGAACTCAACCTCGGTGTCAACCACTTCGGCATCAGCAAGGAACTGGCCCATGGCATCGCTGGAGCCCGGCTCATCGGAGCCAAGGGTGATCACCATGAACAGGTAGTTGTCGCTCTGGATGGAGAGCAGGGTTACCGGGGTCGGGCCAGCGATATCAGCTTCGCCGGTGTCTCGATGGCCTGGTCGCCCATGCCGTCAACATCAGTTACGGTGAAACCTTCTTCCACGAGGCCGTCGCAATCCTGGGCATCCTCAGCACCCATGAAGCCACCAGCGAAACCGCAGGAGAAATCTTCAAAGGCGGTCTCGGCGCTGTCGGCGCTGTCGAACTGGAAGCCGGCCACCATGACACCAAGCAGATCGACAGTAGCGGTGCTGGCAGAGGCTGGATCGGCCATATAGATACGCATATAGCCGTTTTCGAGGCCGAACTCAGACGCATCGTCCATAGATACGTCCTGGGCGGCGGCAGGCATGATTGCCATACCGAGTGCGAGTACAAGCGCGAACAACGCTGTGAGCTTCCGTACCATACAGTTTTCTCCCTGACATACTCAGGGCACCCCTTCGGTGCCCTCGTTCATGTGAGTAAGCACGTTGCGTGCCGTGTTCACATCACCTTGAACGCCCCCGGTTGCAGTTTGGTTCCCGGTTGCATCATTCAGGCACAATGCGCGCCTGCAAGGCTTTCGCATTCTAGTGGTTTTGCTCCGCACACGTATACGGAAAAGGATGAATTCTTCCTGAATTAGCCGGCCGGTGTTGCCGGCGGGCCAGATGGGGTATCGTGGCGCACCACTACCGGCACCAGGCCATGGAGCAGGTCGTCGCCAGCCTGCGGGAAATAATCCCAGCGGTCGTCGCTTGGCACCAGTTCGGTATCCGCCGCCTCGCTGCTGTCGGGTGGCGTGCCCTGCAGATGGCCGACCAGCTCTTCGGCCAGCGGCGTCGGCGCAAGATCACGGGTGTACACGCGGGCGGCATAGACGGTGGTGCCCTGGGCGCTCACCGCCACGGCAGCATCGCCTTCGGGGAGCGAGGTGTCCCGCACGAAGCCGGTGCTCACCATGGTGAAACTGTCAGCGTCATCGCTCGTGATGCTGCCGCTTCCGGCGCTCACAATACCCAGTGGCTCGGTCAGGGCAGCGTTCAACGAGAACATCGCCGCCGAGGCGTGGGTCGGATCCTCGAACTCCATCACCCACAACTCGATCGAAAACGCGCCGGTGGGACCAACAACCGGCGTGGCTGCAGGTGTGCCGGTGAGCACGGGAGCATAAGCGATATACCAACTGCCAACCAGGCCCGGTACATCGCCGAGATTGTCGAGGTCGATCTGTGGCACCACTACCGAATCGCCCTGCACGGCATCCTCGGATACGGGGTAAATCTCGAGGTCGAACACGTCGGAACCGGGCGGCATAACCAGGTTCACCGCGTTCAGCTTCTCCCACACGCCGCCGGTGGAGCCACCATTCATGTCGTACATGGGATCATCGGTACCGACATCGGCGGCCAACATATCCCGCACCACACCGGTGGTGATATCGGTATGGTTGCCGGGAATGAACTGGCCGAACACCTGGTAGACCATGGTGTCATCCTGGACAAACAGCATCACGATCGCGAGTTCGGTTTCTTCGCCCGGCATCCCCTCCGATGTATAGATGCCCTGCAGGCCAATAGCGGCATCACCCAAATCACCGGTATCGAAATCATCCATTTGCGGGCTCCGTGGGTCGCGGTCCCATTGATCCACCTGCGCGGCGTGCATCTGCTCCATGCCGTCGGCGGCGTGTGCCGGGGAATCAAACTGGTAGATCAGCGCGCTGAGCGTCAGGGTGTGCATCTCACCGGATCGTTCCGGCGTCGATTCCGGCGTGGTGCGGGTGACGACCTGCGATACCGGCGTGCCTTCCTCGTTGAAATCGGTGGTAACGGATTCGGTCTCAAATTCCAGTGGCGCCATCCAGCTCCGGCCGATGGCGAGGTCTAGGCCGTCAAGTGATTCAAGCCAGCTGGCATCACCGCTCTGGGCAGCCGTACTGGTAGGCAGTACAAGCAGGCAGGCGAGCAGGGTCGTAATGAATCGGGTGAATATGGCGTGCTCCCTTCGTGAAAGGTGGTTTGCATCCATCCTACAGGAGTGCGGCTAGTTGGACCGGTCCTCTGGCCACGTCAGCATGACGCTGCGTAGTATCGCGAACTCGCCAAAATGGTAGTGATTGTGCGCGGCCACGTTGAAAAGCGCATGGAGCAGCGTGGTATCTGGGTTGTTGCGGCAGGGCGCGTGCAGGTCGCCTTCCTGCGCGAGGTCCATCAGGCGGTCGCGGTCGGAGAAGTAGAGCATCACCGATTCGTCCCACATCTCTGGCGTGGCCTTGGCATCGCGCGGGGGCCAAAAATCGTCCGGGAAGGTGTAATCGGGCATCTCATCAGCCTCGATTTGTTCAAGGATTTCCTGCTGGCAGAAGCGTATATGTTCCAGCAGGTGCCAGGGCGTGTACGGCACATTGGGCGGGAACACATTGATCGCCCTGGCCGGGAACCCGGCCAGGATCGCTTCCTGGGTTTCATATGCCCGGCCGTTATCCAGCAACATCAGCAGTTCCTTGCGTACCGTATCCATTGCCGATCTCCTCCTCCACGCCTACTATTGCCGCATGATTGCATAGGGCACACCACCCGATTAATGACGTATTGGCGGATATATCTCCGAGGTTGTGCCATGCATATCAGTATTCGTGATCTTCTCCCCAACGATATCCCATATTGCACAGCGATTAATCGCTCGCTTCCCGAGTGGTTTGGCCTGGAGGAAGGGTTGGCTGAAGCCGATGGTTACCTGCAAACCCATGCCGGGCTGGTGGCAGTGGAGCATGGTGACATTGCCGGGTACCTCACTCACACACGGCACTTTCCTGACAGTGCCGAGATCAGCTGGATGGCGGTGGCGGCAGTCCATCACCGCCGGGGGATCGGGCGATTATTGATCAATCACCTGGAGCAGGAACTCACCCGTGAAGGCGTGCGTCTTCTCAGCGTGAAGACCCTCGCCAGTTCACACCCCAGCCCGGAATACGCCATCACGCGTGCGTTCTATGAAGCCATGGGGTTCCACAACCAGATGGTCTTCCCCGACTTGTGGGACCCGGCTAACCCCTGCCTCCTGATGGTAAAAGTCCTGAACGTGCCTGATTAGCGAGAAAGCCCTCGACGCCGTTGTCGAGGGCTTTCTTGGAGGTTCCTGGAGGGGATTGCAGCTGGTTACTCCAGCGCGATTCGCATGGTCTGCACGCCGTCCTCCACCTCGACCTCGACCACTTTCGGCCCGGAGGAACCGGACACGATACTGATGCTGCCATCCCGCTCCATGTAGGCGGTGCGAATCTCGTCCACGTTTGGTACATCGCCGTTGGATCGCATGGCTCTCGCCAGGTCGCGCCGGGTTGTGCCTGTTTCCCGCATGCCGTCCTCCAGGATGGTGCCATCCCGCACCAGTTGAACCTCATGCCCTTTCACCGCTGGCCCGAACCACGGGTGGGGTACGACAACGTTGCCAGCAGCCAGTGCATCCCGATGAGGGCCAGGCCCGCAGCCCAGGTGGCAAGCATGGTGCCGGAACCAGATGCCGTGATAGCCCTGCTCATCACCGAGCCGATCATGATCGCCACCACATTGTCGAATGCGGTTCCCTTGCCGAAGAGCCGCTTGTTGCCCAGCCGGATCACAGCCACAGTCACCACAAACGTGATAACAGCCCGCAGCGCCATCTGCAGGGCGTTGAGGTCGGTATCGACATCACCAAACAGCGTGCCAATCACATCCTGTATCTCATTCCACATTGGTCCGCCTTTCGTGTAACCGCAATCCGGGCCTGTGTCAGGGAATCATGGCGGGGTGAGGCTTCTCTTTGCCGCGACCAAGCCATTCCCTGGCAGCGCGCACAGCGGCCCCCGTCGATTCCAGCACAACCTCGTCGTCCGGATAGAGGTGAACGCTTCCGCCGATATCCAGCTTGTGGGCGCGGCGCAGGGCATCCGCGATGTCTTCATCTACACCGGCGATATAGAGCCTGCCGCCGCGTTCGGCGAGGTCATCGGCGTATTCATCCAGCACATCAATGAGAGTTGCCCCGATTTGGGTACGGCCGCGCATGCGCAGCACGACAACCGGCCGGGTTGCATCGCCGGGATCAGGCAGCGCATCGCCCAACGTGCGCGCACCGGCGAAGAAAAGGCTGCCGTAAATGTTCAGCACGGTTACGGTGTCGCTTTCCAGCGTTTTGGGGGGGATCCAGTTCGGCAATGCGGTGACCTTCCCGCAGTTCCAGCCGGCGCACCGTAATATCGCTGGCCGAGGATGCCAGGAACAGGAGATCGTAAAGACCACGCCCGTGGCCACCGCTACCGGAACGGAGAGCGCTAGCGTGGCGACGAACGTAATGATGATCGCCCAGCGGGCAGCACCGGCTGTGTTCCAGATGGAAAGCGCCTCGCGGAAATCGATGGCACCGAAGCCGGACACAATCATGAGCGCCGCCAGCACCGTCATCGGCACCTCGCCCACCAGGCCGGGGAAGAGCAGGATAATGGCCAGCATCCACAAACCGGCGAAGATGCCGGGGTTGCGATGCCTGTGCCTGATGCCACAAGTGTACCGGCCAGGAGCAGTGATGCCGGTGATGCAGCCGGAAAACAGGAAAAGCCCCCGACGCCGTTGTCGGGGGCTTCTCTCAAAAGAGAGAGTTGGGGAGATTACGCGGCCGGGTTGGCTTCGATCTCGATCTCGATCTTCACATCGTCGGAGACGAGGAATCCACCGGTTTCGAGAGCAGCGTTCCAGTTCATGTTGAAGTCGCTGCGCTTCACCTTGCCCTCAGCGCTGAAGCTGTACACTTCGGCACCCATCGGGCTGTTGCCCTTGCCATTGAACTCGGTCTCCAGCACGATCGGGCGGGTCACGCCGTTCATGGTGAGGTCGCCGTGCACCAGGTAATCATCGCCATCCGGCTGCACGCTGGTGGTGACAAAGGTGATGGTCGGGTTCTGCTCGGCACCAAAGAAGTCGTTGGAGCGCAGGTGATTGTCGCGATTGGCTTCGTTGGTATCGATGCTGGACGCCTCGATGGTGGCCTGGGCGCTGCTGTTGGCCAGGTTGGTCTCATCGAAGTTGATGGTTCCCTCGAACGCGCCAAAGCTGCCGCGCACCTTGGAGAACATCATGTGCTTCACCACAAAACTGATTGTGCTGTGAGCGGAATCGATCTTGAGATTAACCATGGTACTTCTTCTCCTTGTACGGATAATTGTCGAAACGTTCGGCACTCCCCACCCGTTGCGGTTCGTTACCTTTCGTAAGTAACTATACAGAGGTGTTCCCGGAATGTCAAGCCCCATGCGGATGGTTTAGTTCAATACCGAGAAAGCCCCTCCATTACAGGGTGAATTGGGGCGCTGGCTGGTCAGCGGGATTGTGCTGGCTATGCCCTATTCGCCAATTGCGTGGCGGATGCTGCGCAGGTCGTCTCGTACTGTGGTGAGTTCTGTTTCCAGCGCAGTGTATTTATCCTGCGAACTCCGCACAAACCTTGTGTAGGGCGAAATGGCATCGGCAATACGCGCGACGCTGCGGCTCAGCTCGTTCTCGAACTGTTCACGCATCACCTCCATCAGGCGAGCTTCAAGGTCGGACGTTCGTTCGTGGAAATCCCTGCGCGCGTTGCGGCGCTTAACCGGCAGGACAAATAATCCAACTCCGGCCAGCACGCTTGCAGCCAGGATACCGGTAATATCTACCGCCGCCGTGCTGGCAGCGGCTACCACCAGTGCACCCAGTCCTACCGCGCCGGCTTCTGCCACGGCAACCGTTGCGACGGCATTGCGCACCCCCAGGCTGAGATCGTGGGCATGGCGGGCGGCATCGTACCGGTCCACTTCTTCCTGCGCGCGTTTGCTGACACTCTCCAGCAATGTGCGCCGGTCGTACTTGAACTGGGTGCCGACGTCGCCAATGAGCTCATCGGCGTACTGGCTCACACGGCGGCGATCCACGTAATCGTTCACCGCCTCCCACACGCGCAAATCCTGTTCCACCATCCAGTCGATCAATTCGTCGATCGTTTCATCAATGGCCCGTTCGGTATCGCCAATAACCTTGCGATGGAACTCGTTCTTGATCCGGTCGGAGTTCATCAGGTCGAACACGCGGCCGATACGAATCGTTTCCTCGAAGAACTCATCGCCACGCTCGTTCATGCGATGGATGATGTTCTCCACCCGGGTCAGGTGGTACTCGAACTGCTTGCGCATGTCCTCTTTATAGAGGGCAAGCTGGCGCTCGATGTTATCGATGGTTTTCAGGTCGTCGGCAATCACCGCCAGCCGGTCATGCGTGGCCTTGCTGTAGCGCTCGGTAAGGTGGTCAGCAACTCCCAGCGGGTTGAGCAGCTTCAGGCGAATGCGGCTTTCCTCGTCCAGCGTTTCCACCACATAGGTTTCCAGCGGCCCGAACTGGCTGGCCTGCCACAGGCGCGCTCCCTCCTCGGGATTGCGGTCGTCGATATCCTTGGATTGTTGCGCCAGCAGGGCGCTCACCGGGAAGACTTCCGGCGTAAACCCGAGGAACTCCTGCACCTTGTCGGTGACGAAGCTCACCACCTGCTGCTTGCTTTCCTCGCTCCGCAGCAGGTCGATCTTGTTCAGGATGATGACGATCTTCTTGCCCCACTCGCGGATCTCGCTCATGAACTCGCGTTCACTTTCGGTGAACGGGCGATCGGCAGAGGTGACAAACAGCACGAGATCCGAACGGGGCACAAAGCTCTGGGTCAGGGCCTCGTGCTCGCGGATGATGGCATTGGTGCCGGGCGTATCCACCACCGTGATTTCGCGCAGGAAATCGGCGGGGAAGGTGCGGCCAATAACGCCATCGGGCAACATGCGTTCAGTAACGGTATCGCCGTAACGGAGCAGGTTGATCACGGATGTTGTCGGGGTCACGCCCTCGGGCATCACCGTTTCGCCAACCAGCGCATTGATAAACGCCGATTTGCCGGCATTAAACTCGCCCACAATCACCAGCATGAACAGTTCGCCCAGTTGGGAGGCCGCGAAATCCAGCGAACCAAGATCCTCTTCCGTGGCGGGGAAGCTGGCAAGGATATCGCGCAGCTTCGCCAGGATCGCCTGTTCCTGCTCCAGCAACTGCTGGTGCCGCTCGGTCAGGATGATGGTATCCGGGTTCCGGGATTTGTCCGCGCGCGGGCGAAAGACATTGCGCATCCTCATGCTCCTTGCTGCCGGGGACTATGGGTTCCGGTGCACCTTCTGCAACACTGTACGAAAATTTCGTGCACCAGAACGGTATTATCGCCGGTTTCGTCGAACTCTGTACGCTCAAGTGACGATCGCTCATCACGGGGATATCACTGGTCACTGCGGGCAAGAGGTTTGGCGAACAGGCAGCAAGGCAGTGCCACTGCCACGAATCAGGGCAATCGGCATGCCATGGGCTTCGGGAAACAGCATGCGCAGGGAACTTGCGATAATGGCCTGTCGTTCCTCACAATAGATGTACCATCCGCGAAATATGCCCGGAGGGCTCACTATGCCACGTACTCATTCTGCTATCTGGTTTCGGCTTGTGGTCGTCGCCCTGTTTGTGCTGGCCCTGGTGCCTTTTCGGCCGGCAAGCGCCGCCCAGGTAGCCGGGAACAGTTACACGTCTTCCTTTGGATACCTGGTCACCTGGTCGGAGGAATGGACGTACGACGAGACCTTTGCGCTTCTGGAGCCTGGCGTGGTCGATTTGATCACGCTCTGGCATAGCGATTCGGCCTTCCTGATGGTGACCGGCTATGCCGGGGTCGCCGATCCCTCCGTTGTGCTGGAACCGCTGGAAGGCGATGAAATTGTGTCCAGCGATCTCGAGGCCGAGATCCCGCAGATGGTGACCGAATCCGACGGGTTCCGCACGATCGCCGAAGCCTACACGATTGATGATGGCGCCGTCACGATCGTGGTCTCGCTCACGGCAGTCGCCACCTCGTTCGACGACACACTGGCAGCGGCACCCGAAGCGGTGCAGGTAAACGGTAGCCCGGTGCTGGCCACCCAGCCCCTGGCGGATTCCGACGAGGCTACCGACCTGACCGGAGACGAGGGCGATTCCGATACCGGTGTCACCCGCACCACCCGCAGCGCGGAAACGCCGACACCTGAGGCGCAAACCACAACCGGTACTACCCGAACCACGCGAACAACCCGAACCGCCGGTAATACAGAGGTCTATACCGGGCCGGTGTACGGCTACTCGGTGGAGTACGACGGCGATACCTGGACCCTGGAAGATGAATACCAGGATGAAGGCAGCGATGGTCTCACCCTGACATCGGCCACCAGCACGCTCACTATCTGGGCGTGGAACGGGTATGGGGCTGATCCGGTTGCCTGCCTCGATGGCGAAGCGGCCTTTTATGCAACGGAAGTAGAGAATATTTCCGATTGGGAACCCGTGACGGACGCCGATGGCCAGCCGCTGCGCGGCGAGAGCGCCAATGCGGCCTGGGGCGTGTACAGCCTGACCTACCAGAACGAGAACGGCCAGTCGCAACCGCTGGTGGATTACATCAGCTGCGAAACCATTCCGGGCCAGGATGCCGTGCTGATTGTGCTGCTTTCCTCAGCACCAGAGAACTATAACGATAACCTTGACCTGACATTCGCCATTCTCGATACGCTTCAGTTTGGCCAGACAACCGCGCAGGGGGATCCGACTGCGGAAGCACAACCGACCGAGGTTGCCCAAACCGCCACCGAAACGGCCACCGTTGCCCCCGATGCCCGCGCCGAAATTGACACCAGCTTTGATGGAACGCAGTACACCAGCCCGCTCTACGGCTACACCGTCTATGTGCCGCTGGAGTGGCAGATTGTTTCGGAAACGGTGGATGGCGGTGAGGAGCGGCTGGTGCTGAACAACGGTGCCAGCGAGGTGACCCTGTGGGCCACCGATGCCCAGGTCGGCGATTTGAGTGCCTGTGTCGATTACGCTGCCGCCAACAGCGGCAAGGACCTGACCCTGCTGGAGAACAGCACAGGCGGCCCGTTCCGCGGTGAGTATGGAGACGAGGCGTTCGGGAACTTCGTGTACACCGAGGGAGGCGTGCAAATGATGTACTTCATCAGCTGCCGGCCCATCGGCGATACCGGCGCGGTGCTGATCCTGACCCATGATGTCGAGTACTCGCGCTTCACCTCCGAGCGCCGGTTCCGTAACGAGATCGAGGACAGTATCACCATGCCGTAGCGGCGGGTACGGGCTGCCTGGCGGGTTTTGGTACACTCGAGGCAATCGCCGCGCAGAAGCGCGAGGCATAAAGCACAACGGAGTATTCATGAGCCGCACGGTCCATTGCGTTAAGTTGAAGAAGGAATTGCCTGGCCTGGAGGAAGCGCCATTCCCGGGCGAACTGGGCCAGCGGATTTACGAACATGTTTCCGCCGAGGCCTACGACCTCTGGAAGCCGCACCTTACGACCATCATCAACCACTACGGCCTCAACCCGGCCGAGCCGGAAACACGCAAAATGCTGCGAAAGGAGATGGAAGCATTCTTCTTCGGCGAGCCGGAGACGACTGCCGAGAACCTCACCCCGGATACGGTGCGTAACTAGCACCGGCGCCAGGGACAAACAGAACGGCCCGATTGCACTAACGCGATCGGGCCGTTCACCGTTTTACGTGTCAGGACCAGGTTTATTCTTCGATCATGCGTTCGCGGCCGGTATTCACCGTGCCTGCGCTCAATTTGCCGAGGGTGCACACCACCATGGTGAAAACGCCGCCCGAGCCATCGGGAGTTACGGTGATATCGCGCACCTTCAGGTTGCTGTAGGGCGAGCCAGAGCGGTCCTTGCCGAGCCAGGTATTGACGGCATCCATGGCGCCATTGGCATCGGCAGCCGCGTTCCTGCTGTGAAACAGGAAAACACGTGTATCAGCCGGGGAAAGCTCAAACGACATTTTGTATCCTTTCAATTCGTAGAACCTGGTAGGCCATGGGCGGTGTGGATCGTTCAATCCGCGCATACATCTGGTACCACAAGGCAGTATACGGGCAACAGCGGGTGAAAATCTGGCACGCACAAGCCAGGTGAAAGCGGGGGCACCATGGGGTATCGCGTTCTGGTGGTTGGCAAGGGTGGCCGAGAGCATGCTGTGTGCTGGAAGCTGGCGCAAAGCGCTGTCGTGGATGCGTTGTATTGCGCACCGGGCAACCCTGGCATTGCCGCGCACGCGGAACTGGTGCCGGTGCAGCCCATGGATATCCCCGGGGTTGTCGATACCGCCCGCCGGCTGGCGATTGATTTCGTCGTCGTTGGGCCCGAGGAACCCCTGGCAGCCGGCCTTACCGATGCGCTGGAGGCTGCCGGTATCCCCGTGGCTGGGCCGGTGAGTGCCGCGGCACAGCTTGAGGCCAGCAAGAGCTTCGCCAAAAAGGTGATGGCCGATGCCAATGTCCCCACCGCCCGCAGCATCACTGTGTCCGATCGGGAGCAGGGAGTTGATGCGATCCACGAGCTTATGACCCCTGGCGGGGTGGTGATCAAGGCCGATGGCCTGGCCGCCGGCAAGGGCGTGGTGGTGGCAGATACGGTCGATGACGCCATCGCCGCGCTGGATAGTTTGCTGGTGGAGGGCCGTATGGGTGAGGCGGGCCGCACCATTGTGGTGGAGGAACGGCTGACCGGCCCGGAGGTCTCCATCCTGTGCCTCACCGATGGCAAAACGATTTGGCCGCTCCAGCCTTCCTGCGATTACAAGCGCGCCTACGATAACGACCTCGGCCCCAACACCGGTGGCATGGGCAATTACACGCCCACGCGGCTCGTGGATGATGCCCTGCTGGCGAAGATCGAGGCCGAAATTCTTCGACCTACCATCGCCGAAATGGCCTACCGGGGCACGCCGCTGAAGGGCATTCTGTTCGCCGGACTGATGATCTGCCATGACGGCCCCAGGGTGATCGAGTTCAACTGCCGCTTTGGTGACCCCGAAACACAGGTGGTGCTGCCCACGCTGAATGCCGATCTGGGTGTGTTGTTGCATGCGGTTGCAACCGGTACGCTTTGGCGACATCAACGCCCAACGTCCATTGGCGCTGCCGTTGGTGTGGTGCTGGCGAGTGAGGGGTATCCCGCACCGCCGCGCACGGGACACCCAATTTCCGGGCTGGACCAGGTGGGCGATGCCCTTGTGTTCCACGCCGGTACCAGGCAGGCAGGTGATGAGATTGTGACCGATGGCGGGCGAGTGCTCTGCGTGGTGGGGCTGGGCGAGAACATCGCTGTCGCCCGCGATAACGCCTACGCTGCCGCGGACAAGATCAGCTTCCAGGGCGCGTGGAAGCGCAGCGATATCGCCCTGCGCGAGGCGTGATTCTGGCCAAGCCAACCATGACGCGGGTGATGGACGATCCCCGGTCCGAGGTCCCAACGGTGCTTTGCTATAATTCGGCCACACACGGCACATCAGAAATGTGCGTTGAAAAGGGGGAAACCATGGACCGGATCAAGGGAATGCTCAACGATCTGACCGGTGGCGATGGGAATGTCGATTCCAGCGACATCAAGGCCCAGATTGGCGATCTCGGACTCGACGATCTCAAGGACCTCAGCTTTCCGATCACCAAGGCCGAGGTACTGGAAACCCTGCGTAACAATGGCTCGTCATCCCTGTTGATTAATGCCGTCGAAAAGGTTCCGGCGGACACGTTCAACAGCCTCAACGACTTGAAAGCCAAGCTTCCACTATAGGCATCGACATCCCAACGCCCCCGCAGTGCCGTGCACTGCGGGGGCGTTTTGCGTGCCCGAACTTCAGTAGTTACCGGTGGGTAAGGCGGTGACAGTAATAGTGGTTCGGTCCACCTAAAGCCATGCTGACGTGATCGTTTGGCAGCGCGGCACCCAATGTGCGTAGTGGGGCTCCAACCCCAAAACGGGGCACTTTGGAAGCTGGTTAGTTCCGATCCGCCTTTCAACGTCTTCACACCACATGTCGGAACCCAGGAGATTCCAGGTATGTATTACACAGATGGCAAACTGCAGTACCCCGTTCGTGTCGAAAAGCCGGATCCTCGCTTTGCCCGGGCGCTTCAGCAGGCGATTGGCGGTGTCGAGGGCGAAATCCGCGTGAGCATGCAGTACTTCTTCCAGGGGTGGGCCGCCCGCGATCCGAAATACCGGGATATGCTCCTCTCCACCGCGACCGAGGAAATCGCCCATATCGAGATGCTGGCCACGGCGGTAGCGCTGAACCTTGAGGGAGCACCAACATCCCTGCAGGAGAATGCCGTGAAGCAGGATCCCGCGGTTGGCGCCATAATGGGCGGCATGAATTTCCAGAACTACCTCTCCGCCGGTCTCAACGCCATGCCGGTGAATTCCGATGGTATTCCGTTCGATATGTCCCATATCTATGCAAGCGGTAATCTCGCGGCGGATATGTACTCCAACGTGACGGCCGAATCGACCGGTCGGGTGCTTGCGGTGCGATTGCATCACATGACCGACGATCCGGGGATGAAGGATATGCTGAGCTTCCTCATTGCCCGGGACGACATGCACCAGCAACAGTGGCTGGCGGTGATCGAGGAGCTCGGTGGCCTGGCCAACGTGTTGCCGATTCCCAACAGCTTCCCGCATAACGAGCAGGTCCAGGAGGTTCAGCACCTCTACGTCGATACCCGCATCGGTGAGGACGCTGTGCCGCTGAAGGGCCGGTTCACCGAAGGGCAAACATATGATGGCGAGGGTGAATTCAGCATCGCTGTTGCCAAGCCCTATGGCGACCGTCCGGTCCTTGGTCCTCCTTCTCCTGATACGTTCCCGCAAATGGAACAACTCATGAAGAAATAGCCCGGGTGTAACGGGGTCCGATGGTGAAACATCGGACCATCTTGTTCAGGACTATGAGGAACATCCGGTACATGCCGTCGAGGGCTGTGCCGGATGTTTGCTGATTGCATGCCGTTGTCTGTGCGGCTATTGATGTTTGGGAACCTGATCCCTATTCTGCGACCAGATGACAATTCCATTCGGCGTTGTGCAGAAAGGGTTCCCCATGAAGAGCGATCTCACCGTGAATCGACGTACCCTGCTCCGGTCAGGAATGACCCTTGGGGCCGCAACGGCGGCCATGCTTGTACGAGCCGCTAGCCAGTCCACCGCTACCGCGCTCCAGGGAACAGCCACGCCGGCAGCATCGCCCGGGGCCACGCCAGGCGCGACGCCACAATCCGGGGAAACGGTGAGGGTCGAGATGACGCAAAAGGCGCAGTTCGAGCCTGCGCATATCGAGATTTCCGTCGGCACCACGGTCGAGTGGGTGAACGTTTCCGATATGGCGCACACTGCCACCTGTGACCCTGAGCAGAACCCGTTCAAGAAGACCCGTCCCGAATTGATCGAGTTGCCCCACGATGCCGAGCCGTGGGGATCAGAAATGATGCGTCCGGGCGACACGTTCAAACACACCTTCACCACGCCTGGAGATTACAAGTACATTTGTAACCCGCATGTGCTCTCCGGCATGGAAGGTACGATCACGGTGAAATGATAGGCAAGCCGTGTTGCTAGGCCGTGGAAGAGATGGTGTAGCAACTAGACTCCGCGAGTTTCGGGACAAAGATTCAGTTCACATTGCCTGTCAATGGCTGTGAGAGAATTAGCACTGAGGGATAGGCAGAATGCGAAGGATAAATAGGCCATGAAAGCTAAATTGGGGACTACTGAAAGCCCGATAGGCGTCATCAAGTCCGTGGATTTGAGGGACGTCTGGATCAAGGAAGCATATGACTTTACTCCATGGCTCGCCGTCAACATAGAGCTACTTTCGGACGCTTTGGGTATGGATTTGGAACTTCGCTCACAAGAGGCTGCCGTCGGCAATTTTTCTTTGGATTTGCTTGCCCATGATTTAGGAGGGGACCGAACCGTCATCATCGAGAATCAGCTTTCGGTGACAGATCATGATCACCTCGGCAAGCTAATGACCTATGCCGCTGGATATGACGCGGATGTTGCGGTTTGGATAGCATCCAGCTTCCGAGATGAGCATCGCCAAGCGCTTGATTGGATGAATCAGCGCACAGATTCGTCCACGGAATTCTTCGGGATTGTTGTGGAAGCATGGCGGATCGATGATTCCCGCCCTGCCTGCAACCTTAAGATAGTCTCATCCCCAAACAGTTGGCAGAAATCTGTTCCCAAAAAGAGCACAAGTCTAGGTTCCCGCAACCAGAAGTATCAGCAGTTCTTTCAGATACTAATCGACAAGCTGCGTGAAATTGGTTTCACCAAAGCCAGGGCCAGCATGCCTCAAAATTGGTATTCCTTTTCCTCGGGAATATCCGGCATCACTTATGGCACTGCATTCGCTTCAGGATCCCGAATTCGAGCCGAGCTGGTTATCGACCGCGGTGATAAAGCAATCAATAAAACCATCTTTGATAGTCTTGAGGCAAAAAGGACGGAAATCGAGGGGGAACTTGGAGTTACGCTCACTTGGGAGAGGCTCGACAATAGAAGGAGCTGTCGAGTCGCGATCTACTTGCCAGGCGATATCGAGGATGAGGACCTTGATGTCGAAAAGGTCGTGGCATGGAATGTTACTTATCTCCAGTCACTCAAGAAAGTCTTCAATCCCCGTATTCAACAATTGCTCCAGCCTGTTAACATGCTAGATACGTCGACCATATCGGACAAATCTAACTCTGCTGCTGACAATGAGATATCATGATTTCATGAAGATCACGCGACGCAATCTCTGAAAAGCTTTGGCTGTACGAAACTTTTGTCACCGTTGTCCGCAAAATGGAACCGGGCCTCGCACATGCGAGGCCCGGTTCCGTACATAGGGGAGGGGAGATAGTGAACGGGTTTAGCTATCACTGCGCTTCTGGAACAGCCAGTAGGTGAGCGGCATCAGCACCACCAGCGCGCCGATCCACCACACCACGGTGAGCCAGACGGTGTTGCCAACATCCGGGTAGCCGTTCAGCAGGCCGCGGGTAGCGTTCACGCTCAGGGAGAACGGCTGGTTGGCGGCAAATCCGCGGAGCGGCCCCGGCAGGAAATCGGTACTGATGAACGCCGAGCTGATGAACGTCAGCGGCATGATCAGGCTAAAGCCGATGCTGTTGACCGCCTCTACCGTTCTTAGCGCCAGGCCAATGGCCGCGCCGATCCAGCAGAAGGTGAACGCGGTGAGCAGCATGATGCCAATTGCAGCCAGCCACTCGCCCGGGCCGGCAGTCGGGCGGAAGCCCACCGCAAACCCGACGATGATGGTTGTGGTGGTGGTGAAAATAGCGATTGCCATATCCGCCAGGATCCGCCCCAGCACCACCGAGATATGCTGCATCGGCAGGCTGCGGAAGCGATCCATCAGCCCTTCCTTCGCGTCGGTTGCCAACCCGAGGCTGGTATTCATGCCCCCGAACACGATGCCCTGCAGCAGGATACCCACCACCAGGTAGTTCACGGCGCTCACGCCTTGCGGCAGGGTCATTTGCACCGTGCCCGCGAAGATGTAGCGGAACATTAGCAGGAACATGAGCGGCATCACCGTAACGCCGATGAGCCAGTCCAGTTGACGCGGAACCCGCAGCAAGCTGCGCCATGCCAGCACCATGGAATCACCCAGTGCCTGCGCGACAGGTGATTTCGGCTGCGGAGTGAGATCGAGTGTCGTGCTGAGTTTCCCCTGCACGGCAGGCGCTTCAATCGGGGGTGAAACAGTGAGGCTACTCATAGCTGCCATTCTCCTGGAATCCATTCTCGGCCGCGTGGCCGGTTAGCTGCAGGAACACATCATCGAGCGTGGGGCGTCGCAGGCTGAAATCGGTGAGCTGCAAGCCCTCTTCATCCAGGCCACGAACCGCCTGTGCCAACCCGGCGGCTCCCGCCGGATAGGCGATGGTAAGCCGGCGCGTTTCCGGCTCGACCCGGACATCCGACCCTCCAACGCCCCACTTCTCACCGAGGCGCATAAGCGAGGCTTCGGCTGCGGCAAGGTCGGTATCGTCACTCACCGAGATATCCAGCCGCTCGCCGCCAAGTTGGGTTTTGAGTTCATTGGCGGTGCCCTGGGCGATCACCAGGCCGTGGTCGATCACCACGATCTCGTCGGCCAACTGGTCGGCCTCCTCCAGGTACTGGGTGGTGAGCAACACCGTGGTGCCATCGGCCACCAGGTTCCGGATCACGTGCCACATATCGTTGCGGCTGCGCGGATCCAGCCCCGTGGTCGGTTCGTCCAGCACCAGCACCGGCGGTGCCACAATCAGGCTGGCGGCAAGGTCGAGCCGGCGGCGCATACCGCCGGAGTACGTCTTCAGCATGCGGTCGCCTGCATCGGCGAGGCCAAATTGGGTTAGCAGTTCGTCGGCACGCTGGGCGGCTACGTTCCTCGGCAGCCGGTAGAGCTGCCCGAACATCTGCAGGTTCTCGCGACCGGTAAGTATCTCGTCTACGGCGGCGTACTGGCCGGAAAGGCCGATCACGCTGCGTGCCTTGTCCGGGTGGCGCAGCACATCAACGCTGGCCACTTCCACCTCGCCGGCATCCGGCTTCAGGAGCGTGGTCAGGATCCGCACGGCGGTTGTTTTGCCGGCTCCGTTCGGCCCCAGCATGCCCAGCACCGTGCCGGTTCGTACGGTGATATCCACGCCCTTCAGCGCTTCGGTTTCCCCGTACCTCTTTTTCAGGCCCCTGGCCCGTACGGCGTAGTCGCCGCTGAACATATGGTGTTGTGCCATAAGTCCTCCCTCGTCTGATCTCCGCACCGCTGAAATACCGGCCCGAAGTATAACGCTCAATGTCAACCAGATCGTCCGCACCGTGCCGGCGCGGTACCATGGACAGTAATGGCCGCCCCATCCCTGGGCTGCCCCGCCATGATGCACGGTGAGGTGGACAGTTCACTTCCTCATTCTTGCGCTGGCAATATTCCGCTGCGGGAGCCTGCGGGCTGAGAGGGCGAGCGATCGCCGACCGCCAACCTGATCCGGGTCATGCCGGCGTAGGAAATGCGATGACACCCATCCTTCACATCACCGATCTCGGGGCCACCTATATGGAAGATGGCCGCGAACTGCTGGCCCTGCAACACGTGAACCTGCACGTGAACAAGGGCGAGTTCGTGTGCCTTATCGGCCCATCCGGCAGCGGTAAAAGCACGTTGCTGGATATCATCTCAGGGCTGTTCGCCGAAACGCACGGCATGGTTGCGATCGATGGCCGCCAACTCGCGCCAGCGCAACGTCCCGGTGCCACCAGCTACATGCGCCAGCGCGATTTGCTGATGCCCTGGCGCACCGCCCTGGAGAACGCCGCCCTCGCGCTGGAAGTCCACGGGGTACCGCTGAACGAGGCACGCAAACGGGCCGCCGAGCGCTTTGAGGAGTTCGGCCTGGCGGGATTTGAGGATCGCTACCCCTCGCAGCTCAGTGGCGGCATGCGCCAGCGGGTTGCCTTCCTGCGTACCGTGCTGGCGGATCGCGACCTGCTGATGCTCGATGAGCCGTTCGGCGCGCTGGATGCACTCAATCGCGCCACGCTGCAGCAATGGCTGGTGCGCCTGTGGGAGCACGAAGGACAGGGTGTGCTGATGGTGACGCACGATGTCGACGAGGCGGTGTTCCTTGCCGATCGCGTGATCGTGCTCTCGGCCCGGCCGGGAACCATCATCCATGAGGAGGAAATCTCGCTGCCCCGGCCCCGCACACGCCCCATGATTACGAGCCCGGCGTTCCTGGCCCACCGTGCTGTCCTGATGGATGCCCTTGGCTTGCTGGAAGGCGGTGTCGCATGAGCGATCGACTTGCCCGCGTGCTGGGTCCTGCGCTGGTGCTGCTGGTGCTTACCGGCATCTGGGAACTCTGGGTGCACCTCGCCGATACGCCGCGATGGATGCTGCCCGCCCCGAGCGATATTGCCGAGTCGTTCAGGTCCGATTATGAACTGCTGGCCCACCACACCTGGGTGACGCTGCAGGAAGTGGTGATCGGGTTCGGGATCGCGCTGCTGGCCGGGCTGCTCACCGGGATCGCCATCGATAGCTCCCGCATCATCGAACGCGCGCTGTACCCACTCCTGATCGCCAGCCAAACCATCCCGATGGTGGTGCTGGCCCCGCTGTTCCTTATCTGGTTTGGTTACGGGCTGTTGCCGAAGGTGCTCATCACCGCGCTGGTCGCCTATTTCCCGCTGGCAGTAAACACCGTGGACGGCCTCAAGAGCACCGACCGCGAACTGATGCGGCTGCTGCGCTCCATGGGAGCGAGTCGGTGGCAAATCTTCCGCCTGGCACGGGTGCCTTCGGCGTTGCCGCACATCTTCGGCGGCGCGCGCATCTCGGTGGCGTTTTCGGTGATAGGCGCGGTGTTCGGCGAGTTCGTCGGTGCCCGGGCAGGCCTCGGTTACCTGATGGACCGCTCGGCACCGCAGTTCGAGACACCGCGTGTCTTCGCCTGCATTGTCATCCTCGCGCTCATGGGTGTGTCGCTCTTCCTGCTCGTGTCGCTGGTAGAGCGCCTTGCCCTTCCATGGCGCCGGTATATTGCTGAATCGTGAGGTAAATCATGTCCACATCCCGTCATCTTCGCGCTGTTGCCAGTGACATCTGGGAGGCGCAGCATCGGCATCCGTTTGTTACCGGTATCGGCGATGGTTCGCTTGAACTCGATCGTTTCCGTTTCTGGTTGCGGCAGGACTACCTCTATCTCGTTGATTATGCCCGGCTATTCGGGGCAGCGATGCTTAAGGCGCCGACACTTGAACTGATGACAACCATGGCGCGGCTCGGCCACGAGATTCTTCATACGGAAATGGACCTGCATCGCAGCTATATGGGCGAGTTCGGTATTTCCGCGAGCCAGCTGGAATCCGAAATCAAGGCACCTACATGCCAGGGCTATACCGATTTCCTTCTCCGTACCGCGACCGTCGGTGACTTTTCAGAGTTGATGGGCGCCTTACTGCCCTGCATATGGGGTTACGGCGAAGTAGGTGAGCGTCTCGCGGCCCGTGGCTATCCGGACGATGAGCGCTTTCGCCGCTGGATTGAGATGTACGCCAGCGAGGAGTTCCAGCAGCTGGGCGCGTGGTGCCGCGACGCGACGGATGCGGTGTGCGAAGGGCTTCCATCCGAGGCAATGAAGCGGGTGGAGGAAGCGTTCATTATATCCAGCCGGTACGAACTCGCCTTCTGGGAAATGGCGTGGAAGGGTGAATCCTGGATGGGATAATGGGCATATCGACAGCACCTGTCGCATACGATATGACCGTACGTACGCCAAAATCCGCCGCAACAGCCGTAGCGATGCGGGAAATCCCCTCATGCGGTCGTGCAACTAGTTGCGCCGGTGTTTGTGACTGTTGTAATGTGACACATACCGATGACGAAGTGAGCGATTTCTTGGCTGGAGTCATGCTCGCAGAACGTCTTATTGGTACCTCACACACCCCGCTTTTTTCATCTTTGTGTGAGGTCAGGTACGCGCTTGCACCTTCGGAGGGGAGGGTAAGTGCTCACGAGGAGTTCCGTACCGTGTCTGTTTCCGCATCGCCGGCACCACGTTCAATGTGGTCGCCGTTTTATCGTGCCCTCACCCTGGTGGTGATGTTTGGCATGGTATTTGGTGGCCTTGTTTTGGCCCAACCGCAACACGCCAGCGCGCAATCCGCCGCTGTCACGACCGATTACCTGAACCTGCGCGCCGAGCCGAATACCGACGCTGGCATTATCAGCGTGATGCCGCCCGGCGCGTCCATCACGGTGACCGGCGGTGGCCAGAACGGCTTCCTGCCGGTGACCCATGGCGGCAACTCCGGCTGGGCACATGGCGACTGGATTTCCGTCGGTGGCTCTGCCCCGTCGGCTCCTGCACCTGGTCCTACCGGCACCGCGTACGTCATTGATGGAGCGCTCAACCTGCGCAGTGGCCCGAGCACGGGTAACTCCGTGATTACGGTGATGCCGGATGGCGCCCAGGTGAGCCTGAGCGGTCAGTCGTCGGGCGGATTCCTCTCGGTTGTCTACAACGGCACCAGCGGCTGGGCCCATGGCGATTACCTTCGCACCGGCGGCAGCGCCCCGGCACCGGCACCGTCGCAGCCGGCTCCATCCAACCCGGGTGTGGGCGATACCGTGATCGGCACCATGGTGACCACCGATTCGCTGAACATGCGCAGCGGCCCCAGCACCAGCAACGGCATTATCACCACCATCCCGCGCGGCGTTACCGTGGAACTGATGGGCAGCGCCAGCGGCCCGTGGTACCCGATCCGCCACGCCGGCAACAAGGGCTGGAGCCATGGCGACTGGCTCACCAGCGGTTCGACCGCGGCGCCTGCGCCTGCCCCGAGCCAACCGGCCCCGACGCCTGCACCGAGCCAACCGGCCCCGGCCCCTGGCGCGGCACCGATTGGTGATACCGTGGTTGGCACCATGTATGTCTCCACCGGCCTCAACCTGCGCAACGGCCCGTCCACCAGCAACAGCGTGCTTGTGGTGATGCCGGCTGGTGCCACCGTGAGCGTGATGGGCGATGCGGTAAACGGCTGGTACCCGCTGACGTTCCACGGCACCAAGGGCTGGGCATCCAGCGAGTACCTGCAGGCCAGCGCGCCGAGCCTGCCGACCCCGCCGAGCGGCAGCGCCTACACGCGTGACGAGATTATCCAGATCATCTACGCCGCCGCCGACAAGTACGGCCAGCCGCGCGCCGATATGCTGCGCGTCGCCCAGTGCGAAAGCGTGCTGGACCCGAACGCAGTCAACCCGTACAGCGGTGCCAGCGGCCTGTTCCAGTTCATGCCGAGCACGTTTGCCTTCACCCCGTTCGCGGGCCAGGATATCTTCGATCCTGTGGTGAACGCGAACGCCGCCGGCTGGATGTGGCAGAACGGCATGCGCAACCACTGGGTCTGCCAGTAGCGAAAGCATTCTAGAATGCAGGCCCGCACCTCTTAAAGGGGGTGCGGGCTTTTCGTTGGCAACGCATGCCACCGACGCGCCGATCGGAACCTGCACTATCGTTTCCACGTAGCCCCGGGCCTTGTGCCCGGGGTGGGAGACCGGATGGCATGACAACCGCTATGCCACCACGCCCGCACCAGTGGCACGCTTAGCTGCTCCCCTTCGCCTTGCTCGGGGTTCGGCCACCTTGGGCCGCTACGTGAAGTGCAGGACTACATTTAGGTGGCTATCCCGGTAGCCGCCCGCCTACAATGGGCCTTGCCCAGTTCCGGGCCAACGCCGACTCACCGAGAACTGTTCATGACCACACCCCAACCCGATATCTTCCGAAGCACCGGCTCCACCTGGTTTAGCGCCATCGTGGCGCTCTATGTCGCCGCGCTGATCACCGCCAACACCGTGGCTGTCAGCGTGCTCGACCTCGGCCCGTTCGCCGCAGATGCCGGCACGCTGACCTTCCCGATTGCCTATATCGTGGGCGATGTGCTCACCGAGGTGTACGGCTTTCGCATTGCCCGCCGCGTGATCTGGCTTGGGTTTATCTGCAACCTCTTTGCGGTGGGTGTCTACCAGCTATCCATGCAATTCCCCACGCATAACGATCCGGCATTCGATAGCGGATTCCAGATGGTGTTTGCCAACACGCCGCGCATCCTCGCCGCCAGCATGGTGGCGTACCTTGTTGGCTCGTTCGTGAATGCAGCGGTGATGAGTCGCCTCAAGGTGCGCACGCAGGGCAAGTACCTGTGGCTGCGCACCATCGGCTCGACCCTGGCCGGCCAGGGGCTGGATACCGTGGTGTTCGTGCTGATCGCCTTTGCCGGTGTGTTCCCCAACCAAGTGGTGTGGGAAATGGTGTACACCAACTGGATCATCAAGATCGGTATTGAGGTACTGGCCACGCCGGTCACCTACCGGGTGATCTCGCTGTTCAAGCGCAAGGAGGGTGTGGATGTGTACGATACCCACACCAGCCTGAGCCCGATCGGCTAACGTTTGCGGGAACGGGTATTGTCGGGTGAAATAGGGTGACATCAATCGCCCGCCAAAGGAGCCCGTACCTCATGACCGATATCAACCCGTCGCTGATCAACTGGCCGCACGAGCGACCGCCCTACGCAAACCTTGCCGCCGCCGTCCAGGGCGAAAACGCCCGCTGGAACGCGGTTGGGCTGGCTGCGGGCATGGTTCGGGCCGGCGAGCGCACCATCAGTGTCACCGGCTTCGCCAACGCCGAGGCCGGCTACCCGATGCGCGAGAACAGCCTCTTCCTGATCGGCTCGATCTCCAAAATCTATACCGCCACCCTGGTGATGAAGCTGGTCGAAGAGGGACTGCTTGATCTCGATACGCCGGTAGTGCAGTACATTCCCGATTTCAAACTCAGCCACGATGATGTCCGCGATGCCATCACCATGCGGATGCTGCTCAGCCACACGTCCGGCTTCGATGGCGACCGCTTCACCGAATACGGGCGTGGCGACGATTCCTACCAGCGCGCTATCGATGAGTTCCATTCCCTCATCCAGTGGTTCCGGCCGGGCAGCTTTTACAGCTACAACAACGCCGGGTTCTACCTGGCAGGGCACATCATCCAGAAACTCACCGGGGATTCGTTCGAAAAGGTGATGACCGATCGCATCATCGCCCCAATGGGCCTGAAAGACACGATCCTGCTTGCCGATGATGCGATCAACCGCGCGATCGCCGCGGGCCACGTTGTGGATCGGGTGAATGGTGTCAGCCTCAGCACGGCGCGCCACCTGCCCCGGCATGCCAACCCGGCGGGCGGGGTGATGCAATCCATCGGCGATTTGCTCACCTTCGCGCAGATGCACCTGAACCTGGGTGAAGTGAACGGCACGCGCATTATCAGTCGGGAAAGCGCGCAGCAGATGCAGCAACCGCAGGTCGAGGCAGATACCTACGATCGGCACTACGGCATCGGCTGGAGCATCTTCCAGCGACCGGGCGGTACGAGTATTGGCCACGGTGGTGCCTGGGGCGGGCATCGTGCCAACCTTATCCTCGTGCCGAAGCACAATTTCGCCCACGCCTGCCTCGGCAACAGCAACATGTCCATCTACGCGTACCAGTCGCTGGAAGACTGGGTGCTGGAGCACGAATTGCATATCTCCAAACCCCGGCCGCAGGCTACCACCCTCAGTCCGCTCGAGCTGGATGCCTACACCGGCACCTACACCCGCCACGATTCCCGGTTTGTGGTTACCCGTACCGATACCGGCTTGCGCCTGACCGTGACGGATATCGATGAGGATACCGGCGAGGAGCAGGACCAGCCGCGCCTGTTCGACCTCGAGCCGCTGGAAGCAGGCCGGTTCCGCGTTACCAGCCCGGAAAGCCGCGATGCCACGGTCGATTTCCGGCCGGTTCCCGATGCCGGAGGCACCTCGCGCGATTTGCTGCGCATCTGGGGGCGTGTAGCCGCACGATCGGCACAGGGAGGAGCGTAGCGTGAGCCAGCCATCAGCGGAGGAAATCGAAGCGCGCCTGGCGACCTTCCTCACCAGTCGCCTGGATACCTGGCCACCCGCCGCACCGCTGGAGTTGCGCGCCTGCCATCTGCGGGAGTTGCCGCGCTGGGATGGCAAGATCGTGCCCTTCCTTGGCATTGAGAGTCCGCACGGGACGGTTATCACGTACTCGCCGACGATTTTCCCTACTGCCTCCACATTGGACCCGATGACGGTGGAGGACGAGCTGGGAACGTCCGATGCGCACATCACCATCCCGGCACTCTTCGGCCACCCGGAAATGCACTTTGGCCGGGGGGTGTTCCGCTATCTCAGTGAATTTGTTGACCTGCCCGAGATCGGAGAGTGGGTAAGCCCCGCCGATTCCCGCCTGCCGGCCTGGCTACGCCCATTTAACGGTGGTGTGCTGGTGCACTGGGCTGACGATGGCAGCTATGCCGCCGGGGTGGGCCTGAAGCAGCACAACGAACACGGCATGGAGATTTCGGTGGGAACCGATCCCGCCCATCGCGGCAAGGGACTTGCACAGGCACTGGTAGCCCAGTCGGCACGTGCTATCTGGGAGCGTGGGGCAATTCCCATGTACCTGCACGGCACGCATAATGCTGCCTCCGCACGGGTGGCGGAGAAATCCGGATTCCCGGATCGCGGCTGGCATATCATTGAAATGGCGTAATCGCCCAATCGACACACGTACCAGGAAGCCAGCATGGCGCAGTTCGCCGTTGCCGCACAACCAACACGGGCACAATGGCGCGATCTCCGCGCCATTGCCGCCATCCAGCGGGCGTCGTTCCGGCGCGACCTCGCCTACAAATGGTGGATGCTGGCCGTTTTCTGGTTGATGCCCGGCGTTACCTTCCTCGCCACGTACGATGGGGCAGTGGTGACCGGCGTGATCATTGCCGACCTGAACCGCGGGCGTATCCGAATCATGAATATTGCGGTGCATCCGGAGTACCGCAAGCGCGGTATCGGCACGCAGCTCATGCAGGCGGTGCTGAACCAGTATCCACAGGCATCGGCGGTGTTAATGGTGCAGGAGCACAATGCCGCAGCCCAGGCCATGTACCGGCAGCTTGGGTTTAAACGCAGCGGGTACCACGCTGCCTACTATGGCCGGGGCAACCCGGGCATTGAGATGACCCTCACGCGCGGCTAGGTATCCAGCCCACCGGCGTGCCAGCTGATGCGTTCCACGCCCTCCAGTTGCTCCATTTCCTGAACAATAGTGATGGCATCGTCCGGATCGTGCACCCGCATGCGGATATCCAGCTTGCTGTGCTTCTTGTCGCCGTTAGTGTCCAGGTCCAGCGAGGTGAGCTCAAACCCCGGGCTCTTCAACGCCAGCTTGCGGATTTCCGGGACAACGGTACTGGGGTTGGACAGGGCGAGGACCAGCCGGTGGTCGCTGGAATCCTGGTGGAAGAGTCGCTTTTTCACCGGATGCAGGCCGCCCGAGATCAGCAGCAGCAGCCCGGTGGCCATCGATCCGGTCACCATCATGCCGCCACCTACCGCCAGCCCTACGCCGGAGGCGGCCCACAGCATGGCGGCAGTGGTGAGGCCATGAACCACATTTCGCCGCATGAAAATGATGCCCGCACCCAGGAAGCCGATACCACTTACCACTTGCGCGGCGATCCGGCCCGGATCCTGGCGGCCACCCTCGTAAATGGGCACACCATAGATGGAAACAATCATGATCAGCGCACTGGCCATGCTTACCACGGCGTAGGTGCGCATGCCGGCGCTTTGCTCGCGGCGGGCGCGCTCGATACCCAGCAGGATGCCGAGGAACGCGGCCAGCCCCAGGCGTGCGGCAGCCGCCAGGATCGGCAGGCCGCCATCCCGGTACATCTCTATTTCATTCCAGAACGATTCCATCGATTTTCGCCTCGGCAAGGGTTAACAAATTGTTAACGCATGAGAGATTATCATCGAAAATCGCGGAATGTACACGAGGCCTACAAACGCACCAGCAACAGCGCCACCGCCAGCACTGCCATCACACCATTCAGGATCGCCCCGAAGCGTAGCGTGCGCGCCTGTGGCTCGGGCGCCTGCTTTGCCAGATCCCAGGTCATCCACGCCATGGCGCTGAGGCAGATCACCAGGATGCCCAAACCCAGGTTGGGGTTGAGCAGGAATCCGATAAAGGGCGCCAGCAGTATCCCGAGCATGGGCAACAAAATACGTACATCAACATTAACTGTTGGCGGCTTCGGGCGATCGTCGTAGGACATCTCTGGGCCTCACATGCGAAAATCTGACTATTGGCGTTTATGGTAGCCGCTTTCAGGAGGTGGTGTGACGGATCCGCTGGCTACATTGGTCTCCCTGGTGCTGGGGAGCAAACCGCAAACAGCCGCCACTGGTACCCTGCTGGACCTGCAGGGCAACCACCTGCTGCACATGGATAACCACGCCGCCATGGCGATGATCCCGCCCGCCAGCCTCGATTTCATCTATATCGACCCGCCGTTCGCCAGTAACGCGACCTACCAGCAGCGAATCGCCCTGCCGGGGCACACTATCGTGCGCGAGGCCTACACCGATACCTGGCCCGATGGCCTCAGCAGCTACCTCGAATACCTCGTTCCCCGGCTAATTACGATGAAGGGGCTCCTCAAGCCCACCGGCACCCTGTGCGTGCACCTGGACACGCACAGCAGCCACTATGTGAAAATCGCGCTTGATGCGATCTTCGGGCCAGATCTGTTTATCAATGAAGTGATCTGGCGCTACGGGAAAATGAGCAATTCCAGCCGGCGGTTTCCACAGAACCACGATACGTTGCTCCTCTACGGCGCCTCGACACAATGGTATTTCCAGTCGATTTACCCGCTCCCCAGCGAGTATCGCGCCCGGTTCGCACGTGACCTTACCGGCAACCGCGTTCTCTACGGCAGTGTCAAGCACCGAAAGGACAAGCTCCTGCAGCGGCGGATCGCTGCACGCCAACGGGAACTTGGCCGGCCTCTGCACGATGACGATGTGCTGTTCGATTTCGATACCGAAGCCAAGGTGCAGGACGATGTCGTTACCGATATCTCTATCATCCGGGGCAATGCCCACGAGGGCCTGGGCTATGCCACCCAAAAGCCGGTGCAATTGCTGCAGCGGTTGATTGCCGCCTTCTGCCCGCCCGATGGCATGGTGGCCGACTTCTTCTGTGGCAGCGGCACCACCGGTGATGCGGCGCACGCGTTGGGCCGGCGCTGGCTGCTGGCCGATATCGGCCTGCCCGCTATCCAGACGGCGCGGCTGCGCTTGCAGCGGGCCGACTACACCTTCACCCGCGCGCCGGGGCTGGAGCCAGCCACATTCGAGGTGGACCCCGATGGACGGATTCGCGATTTCCACCTCCATGCGCTGAACCTCGCACCCGCTGATGCGGCAGCGGTGGAGCACCTGCTGGCAACGGATCCCGGTGCGCTCATCGCTGGCACCATCGGTGAGACGGTGATCGATGTGTTTGGCCGCGAGGCCCGGCGCGGGTAGGTTTGCTACCCTGTACGGACAATGGGTATCCTTGCGCTAGTGCCGCCGTCGCAGCAGGAATCATCACACCATGGCCTATAACTTCAGCAAGTCCCCGTACGCCGCGCCGCAAAAACCCCCGAAATGGCCATGGATCTTCGCCTCCGTGCTGGTGTTCGCCATCGCCGCGGCTACCGTGATCCTGTTGCAGAACGGCCTGCCGATCAGCACCGGGCCGGAAGAGAACGGGAACCTCGCGCTCGTCACGCCCACGCCGGAACAAAACCTCGATCCAACTGTCACACCCATCCCGTCGCCCACCCCGGTTTCGCTGGAATACCCGACCGAGTTGGTGACCGAATGGAATACGTTGTGGATGAACGAGGATTACGCGGCCATGTACCCGCTCACATCGGCCGCCACTCGCGACAACATGACGGAAAGCGCCTTTGTGGAGAAATACGAGGGCGTGGCCAGGGTAGCCGGCATCAATAAAATCGCTGTGCGCCAGGATGGCGATGTCACCGCCGATGGCCGGGTGAATATCGTGGTGACCTACGAGAGTGGCCTGGTCGGCGAGATCCAGCAGGAAATGGAACTTGCCATGATCCAGGAAAGCGGTGGCTGGCGTGTGGTGTGGAGCCCCTCGCTCATCCTCACCGAGCTGGGGAGCAACGGGTGCGTTGCCTGGACTGGCGAGAGTTTCACGCGCGGCAAAATCCTCGATAGCCAGGGACGCGTGTTCGCGGAGGATCGCCCGGTCACCCGCGTGAGCGTGATTCCCGCCAATGTTACCGATCCTGGCGTCATCTACCCGGAACTTGCCCGTGTGCTGGAGATGGATGTAGCGGATATCGAGCGGCGGGTCGGGGCATCGCCGAATGCATCATGGGAAGTGGTGCTGAAGGATATGCCCGCCGCCGAGGAGATCAACCTGCTTAATGCCTTCAATGGCATGAACGGGGTCACCGTGCGCAGTGCCACCCAACGCTTCTATCCGTACTCCAATTCTGCTGTGCACCTGGTGGGCTATGTCACCCTCGCCACCGGCGAGGATATGGACGCCGATGAAAGCATCGTCGAAGGGCAGCTGGTGGGCCGCACCGGCGTGGAATACGGTGCCAACGATATCCTGACCGGCAAGCCCGGCGGCACGCTTTCCGCCGTGGAATGTACCACCCGCGCCCGACGGGCCGATATCGCGACGTCGGAGGGGCGCCCACCTGCCGATGTGATCCTGACCGTAGATGCCGAGTTCCAGGTGCAGGTGGGCAAGGCCTTGTCCACCGCCGAGACGGAGATCGATGGGCCGAACGGCCAGAAGATCAAGGTCGGCCAGCGTGGGGCGGTGGTGGTGATGGATCCGGAAACCGGCGCCATCCTTGCCATGGTGAGCCACCCGAATTTCGATCCCAATGGCTATATCACCCAAAACTTCAGCCCGGAAGATGAGGCCAGCCTCAACGACCCGGTGATGCTCTCGTGGTTGAACCGCGCCGTGAGCCAGCCACTGCCGGTCGGCTCAATTATGAAAGTCATCACCACCGCAGGCGCCATGGATACCCTGGGCTACACCGACCAGACACTGGTCGATTGTCCCGCCAGTTTCACCATTGCCGGCCAAACCTGGAACGACTGGGTGGTGGAGAACAATGTGACCGCGCAGGGCACGCTTACATTGCACCAGGCGCTGGTTAACAGCTGCAACACCGTGTTCTATCGCATCGGTGCCGATATGGATTTGATCGATCCGTATGCGCTGCCGAATATGTCCCGCGCGTTCGGCCTTGGGCAGCCGGTAAACATCCCGTATTTCCCCAGTGCCACCAGCGGCGTTATTCCTGATCCCACCTGGAAGCAGGAGGAGCAGGGCGATGGCTGGGCTACCGGTGATAACGTGCAGCTGGCGATTGGCCAGGGATTTATGCTGGCCACACCGCTGCAAATGACGGTTGCTTACGCCGCCATCGCCAACGGCGGCGAAGTGCTGGTGCCCTATGTGGTGGATAAGACGCAGGTCGAGGGCGAGGACCCGGTGCAGGTGGGCAAGAAAGAGGTACGTAGCAAACTGCCGCTCACGCCCCAGCAGATTACCTGGATCCAGGCAGCCCTCCGCAGCCAGACCAGTGATCCGTACGGTTATGGCAGCACGCGCGTGTTTGGCGATTTCCCGTGGAGCATCAGCGGCAAAACCGGCACCGCCCAGAACGATCGCGCCAACGAGGATGGCCGTCCCCACAGCTGGTTTGCGGCCTACGCGCCGTTCCCCGGCGATGGTGAACCCGCAGAGATCGCCAGCGTGGTGATGGTGGAGAACGTCGGCGAGGGCGTCAGCTACGCCGCCCCGGTAACCCGGATCATTTACCAGCATTGGCTGGATACGCATCATTCCGGCATGGTGCCGCAGGATACCCGCCGCGTTGTGTGGATGCCGATTCCCCGGCACCTGTAGGCCCGGAACCGGATGCGTTGTGTAGGCCCGTCCTTCGTTCCCTGAGCGCAGCGAAGGGACGAATCGGGCGGGCCTGATGGGGTGGCGTTCGTTGTGCCACCACGGGACCCGCACCTGAGATGTTGACGCTCGGTGCAGACCCGTCCTCACCGGACTACAACAGGAAGACCTGGTGCCAGAACGGTGTTGTGTAGGCCCGTCCTTCGGCCCCTGAGCGCAGCGAGGGGGCGAATCGGGTGGGCCTGATGGCGTGGCGTTCGTCGTGCCACCACGGGCTCCACGGCGGTGCGACCTGCCGCTCTCCCAAGACTTACAGACCCGTCGTAAAGCAATTCCTGACAAAAATTTGAAAAAGCAGGAAATTCCGGAAACGATTGTGTAGAATGCATCCGGAGCACGTTCAGAGAACGGGAACGCACCGCTCCTGCCGCACCGCTCGCGGTATCTGATGACGCGCGCGATCCCCAAACGCGGGATCCGTCTTATGATCGCCACCACGTGGCATCATGCCAGAAAGGAGTACAGGATGATGATTATGACCCTGCTGCTTGCTGGCGTCGGCCAGCCGGCCTAGCGCCAGATACCCGGGTAGCTTGTCCATCTGCGGCAACCAACCCCGAACCTGATTTTCGAGAATCTCAATAGTTTTTTCGACCTCTAAAAGGCGAGCCTTTCGCTGCCCTGTGTTTTGGGAACGCTGCGCTTGCCCTGGGCGTTGATGGTGGTGTGCCCGATGCCGGAACGTTATGTATATCCGGTACGGGATGGAAGGAGAGTGGCGATGATGTATATCCATGCGCTTTACGGTGGTGCAGGGTCCCGGTAACCGGGCCCCGGTGCACGAAATTTGTCGATATCACAACAGGGATTCCTGATGCCAAACGTGAACCCAATGATTATTTCGAACGTGCGCTGCTTTCCGACCAACCGTCACAAGCCATGCGCCATTCCCGAGGAAACAAACCATGAGCACCCGTTATATCTCTGATTCCGAAATTACGCAGCGCCAGCAGCAGATTCGCACCTCTGCCCGTGCTGCCCGTTACGTCTATACCGTTGCCGGCCTGCGCCAGTTGCTGGGAAGCACCTTCATTGCGCTGGGAACCCATATTCACGGCTGCATGGAGAAACGACCCGCACCAACGGCGCATCCATCGAGCGCGCTGCTCGAGCCTGGCATGATTCGCAACCTGTAATCCGTAAGGTACTGTCATGACTGAAGCAACCAAAACCAAACCCGAGCCCGGAACCGGGCACCTGCAACAGAGCTTCCTGGTCGGCGATCTGGTGTACCTCCGCACGGTGGAGGAAGACGATGCCGAGTACGGTGCCAGCTGGCGCCAGGGAATGATCCCGCGCTCGGTATCGGCAACGAAATCCTGGATCGAGGACGACCTCAAGAACGAGGAACACCTGTGGCTGGTCATCGTCCGCAAGAGCGATGACCGGCCGGTTGGCTCCATCGAGCGCGCCACCTGGCGGCACAATGTGTGGCTCACCGGCAAAATCGACCCGATCTTCGGTGAGGATGGCCAGCACTGGCTGGCCGAGGCCTACACGCTGGTGCTGCGCTGGGTGGTGGATGAGCAGCACCGCATGCTCGCGCATGTGGAGGAAGTGCCATCCACCCAGCCGATCGTGCTGGAAAAGCTGCAGGCCATGGGTGCCCGCATCACCAGCACCTTCCACGAGGCGCATCGCACTGCAGAGGGGTATACCGACTGGAATTTCCTCACCTACCTGAACAAGGACTGGGTGAAAACGCTCGGTGATCCATACGCCATGGAGAAGCCGCGCACCGGTACCGGCGAGCCGCGCCCGGTGATCGCCCCGGTTACGGTGGAGGGCGACCTGCCGCCGGATGCCATTCGCGTTGGCCCGCGGGTGTACCTGCGGCCGCTGCGAAAGGCGGATGCTGCCCAGCTGGTGGAGTGGGCACGCCGCGAAACCGAGCCGTTCTGGAGCTCGGGCCGGTCGGTGATGTCGCAGACATCAATCGAAAACTGGTTCGAGGAGATCTACAAGAAGGAGCCGCTGACCTGGGTGCGGTTCGCCGTATGCCTGCGCGAGAACGATGAGTTCATTGGCGCGGTGGGAATCGACGGGATCGATTACCAGCACCGGCGCGCCGAAAGCGAGAGCGAGTTCCACCACGTGGGCTACCGCAGCAAGGGCTACGGCACCGAGGCCAAGCACCTGTTGTTCGATTACGCGTTCAACACGCTGGGCCTGCACACCCTGCAAAGCTGGGTGATGTACACCAACACTCGCAGTGCCGCGGCATTGCGCAAGCAGGGGTACCGCGATGTCGGTATCGAACCCTGGCTGGTGCAGGGCGTTGGTGGCTACGACAACTTTGGCACCTACGAACTGCTCGCCGACGAGTGGCGCGCCATGCCGCGCGCCAGCGTAGAGGATGCGGGCGACCTCGCCGGTGAGACTGGCGATTAAGGATGAATGGTATGAGCGACGTAACAACCATGGAACGGGAACCCGTCCTGGAAACCGCTGCCGAGAACACACGGGGTACCGGATCGCGCCTCCAGACCTTCCTGGTGGGCGAGAACGTGTACCTGCGCACCTTCGCCCCTGGCGATGAGAAGACCGCCACCCGCTGGCGACGCAGCGTGTTCCCGAAATCTCCCGAGCTGGTAGAGAAGTGGATCAAGGAGGAGATGCCGAAGGAAGGCAAGAACAACCGCTCCTACCTCGCCATTGTGCGCAAGGACGATGACGAGATCGTCGGTTCGGTTGAGATTCACCACGAAAATATCGGCAAGTACCTGTTGCCGCACGTGGATCCGCTCTACGGCGAAATCGGCCAGTACTGGCTGGCCGAGGCGGTTCACCTGGTAGCCGACTGGCAGATTGTGGAGAGCTACGTGCCAGTGGTGAGCCTTACCCTGCCGGCCAACCTGGAAACGGCAGTTTGCAGCATCGAGGCCAACGGGTTTGTGGAGACAGCGCGTTGGCGTGAAATGTTCGAAATCAACGGCCAGCGGGTTGATCGTATCAACTTCTGCCGTTTCAGCCCGGAGTGGCTGGAGCGTATCGGCGACCCGATGCAGGCAGCGTTGCCGCGTTCCGGCACCGGCGTGGCGCGTCCGATAGCACCCGCCCAGGCACCGGAAGGCGACCCGCCGAAGCAGGCGCTTATCTTCGGCAAACGCGTCTACCTGCGCCCGGAGGACAAGAAGGACGCCCGCATCACCGTCGAGAGCGGCCGCAAGGAAGAGGAAACCTTCTTTGATATCGGTCGTCATCTCATGTCGCAGGCGAGTTGGGAATCGTTCCTGGCCAGCACGGCCGGTGAAGACTTTCCGGACAAGCTCTGGTTCGCTGTCTGCCTGAAGGACACCCACGAGGTAATCGGCTCGGTCGGTTTGCTGGACATGGATTACGTCCATCGCACGGCGGAGACCGGTTCGGTCTTCCACTCGGTGGAGTACCGCGGCCAGGGCTACGGCTTTGAGGCGAAGCAGTTATTGCTGGAGTACACGTTCAATGTGCTGGGCTTCCACATGGTGCTCAGCTTCGTGTATTTCCCCAATACCCGCAGCGCTGCGGCCCTGCGCAAGCAGGGCTACCGGGAAGCTGGCCGCTGTTGCTGGATGTACCCGTATGAAGGCGGGTTTGGCAACATGGTCACCTTCGACCTGCTCGCCGATGAATGGCGCGCCCTGCCGAGGGAATCGTAGCCCGGCCCACGGGTCACCAAGAACGTAGGGGCGGGTCTCGCCGGAGCGAGTACCCGCCCATCCTGAACGGGAAACCTGGATCTCACATACCAAGGGCGGACACATGGGTCCGCCACTACGCGTCTGGGCATCTGTAGCGGCGGACCTACGTGTACGCCCCGACCGGAATAATGGTATGAGGCCTGCCTCGCTACACGGAGGGCGGATACCGACTGCGGTCGGATCCGCCCCTACGGTTGTTGTGGTGAAAAGGTAGACCCGCACCTCGACCGCAGTCGAGTAGTGCGGGTTATGAAGGACCCAACGGCAAGGTGGGGATTCATTCCAGGTGTACGTCACAGGAATGCGTAGCGGCGGACCTGCGTGTCCGCCCATTGTCAGCGTGATGGCGAGGTAGCCCACACCATTTACCGGGCGGATACTCCCGGCTGCGGCCGGTGGATCCGCCCCTGCGCATCAGGTATCCCTACACCGGAATGCCAGTGCCCGGTTCACCATCCACCAGGTAGGTGAACAGGTCGTCCACCACCCGGTTGGCAGCAAGGTAGCCAATGGCTACCATCCAGAAATCGTCATCCACCCAGTACACGCGGTCATCCTGCACCGCCTGGAGCGACTGCCACAGCGTGGAGCTCGCGAACTCGGCTGCCTGCGTGTCCTTCGGGTCGCCATAGGCGCAGGTGAAGATATGGGTTCCATCGGCGAGGTGGATCTGCTCCAGCGAGATCTGGGTGAAGATACTGCCGGTCTCCGGATCGGGACCCTGCTGGGACTCCGGCAGGGTGAGGTCAGCCGCCGTCAGGATGGTGCCGATAAACGATGTGGTGTTGTAGAGGCGCACGTGATCGGCGAGGAAGCGTACAATCGAAATCACCCATTCGCCGCGTTCGCCATCGGTAGCGGCACGGAACTCCTCAAGGCGCGCATCGAACGCCCCCGAAATCTCCTTCGCCTCGTCCTGTTTGTTGAGGGCGTTGGTGAAGAGTTCGAAGTTGCCCCGCCAGTCGTCGCTGACGGCCTCACTGAACACCGTGGGGGCGATCTCGACCAGGAGGTGATGGATCTCCTCGTTGCGCAGGTTGGAACCAAGGATCAGGTCAGGCTCCAGCGCGATGATTTTCTCGAGGTTCGGCTCGGAGATGGTGCCAACGTTTTCGATGCCCTCGGTCATATCGCCGAGGTAGGCGGGGAAGGCCGCGCCCTCAAATCCCGTCACCGCGCCCACCGGCTTCACGCCTACGGCAAGGCAGGCATCCAGTTGTGGGCCATCCAGCACAACCACGCGCTGGGGATTTGCCGGCACCTCCACCTCGCCGATCACATCGGTAATGGTGCGGGTACCACCGGAAGGCGTAGCTGCCGGTGTGGACTGGGCCAACGCGGAAACGGATCGCGCGGCGGGTACGGCCATAAGGGTCGATGCCGCCAGGGTTCGCCGGGAAATTCGTGACTGTGAGCGCATCGTCGATTTCTCCATCCGGTGACATATATCCGATCCATTGACTCGGACATGCGCGAATATACCATCTGGAGGGGCGAACGTGAACGGTACGCCGCGAGGGTAGACCCGTCCTGACCGACCGAAGGTCGGGCATCGGGCGGGTCCTGTGGCGGAAGATACCGGCGGAGAATTCCGCCTCCTGACCCGCACCATTACCCTGCTGGGTAAGGTGAAGGTCTACCGATAAGTCCGGAATCGGTACATCGGCACCGAAAAGGGGCGGATTGGAACAAACCAACCCGCCCCGACATATCCCAATAAGTGAAGAACTACGCCTGCGTCACAGGCTCCAGCTGGTGCGATTCTGCGCTCTTCATCGCCGCAAGGGCGACTTCCAGCGCGCGCAGGCCATCGACGCCCGTTACCGGCACATCGGTGCCGTTACGCACGGCTTCGATAAACGCGCTCACCATCTCCGGATCGCCTGTCACCTCGTTCGATCGCCAGGTGAAGCTCGGCCCGTCGATTTCGGCCATCTCGTAGTTATCGTTGTAGGCATCTGCGAACAGCACGCCGTTTTCGCCGATCACATCCAGCGTTACGCCGCCCCAGATCGGCCAGTTGGCCGGCCGGCTCCAGCTGGTATCCAGGCTCACCGGTACGCCGTTGCTCAGGCGGAACATCAGCACGCCGGTATCGTCGCCCTTGTAGCCGTACATGCGGTTATCGCTCTCGGCATAGACCTCGGTAACCTCGGCCCCGTAGATGAACCGGAGCACGTCCACCACATGCACGGTGTGGTCGATGATGGCACCGCCACCCGAAAGGGCGGGATCCACAAACCAGCCGTGCGGGCAGATACCCGGGTTCCGGGCCGCGATGGTGAGGGTTTCGCCAAACATCTCGCTATGTACGGCGTTCTTCAGCGCCACAATGCTGCTGTTGAAGCGCACCGGGAAGGCGGTCATCAACTGCACCCCGGCCTCCTCGCAGGCCGCGATCATCGCCAGCGCATCGTCCACGGTGGTGGCAAGCGGTTTCTCGCACAACACATGCTTGCCGGCTTTTGCGGCGGCGAGGGTCATCGGCTTGTGGTTGACGTTCTCGCTGCAGATCACCACGCAGTCGACATCCATCGCGAGTGCTTCGTCGATGCTGGCCACCCATTGGGTGTTGAACATCCCGGCGGCCTTCTGGCCGCGTTCGGCATCTTCATCGGCAATCACAGTGATTTCGACATCCGGCAGGGCCGTGAGGACACCTGCGTATCCATAGGCGTGTTGGTGGGCAAAGCTGAGCATGGCCACCTTCACGGTTTTTGTTGCTGTCATCTGGACATCCTTTCCGGTGGTTTAGGCCTGCTTGACCGAGCCATCTTCATTGAAATACACCGGCTTGCCCTCGCGCATCGAATCGAGCACGGCGTTGGCGACAATCAGGGTTCGGGTTGCTTCGTCGCCGTCTACCGGCACGGGCTTGCCGGTGCGCAGGCAGTCGATAAACACCAGCAGTTCGCGCAGGTGGGGTGGCTCGTTGGTGGGGCGCATGCGGGTGAATTGCTTGCTCTGCTGGCCAATGCCCTCGTAATCGATACCGGTGCTCGGCTCGAAGGTGAGCGTGGCGCTATCGAAGCTGCTGTGGCGGATCAGCCCCTTGCTGCCCGCAACTTCCAGCGAGGTGCGGAAGGCGCTGTGCGCCCAGCTGGCCTCGCAGTGCGCGATAACGCCGCTGCGGAATTTGATGGTGGCAATGGCATGGTCACGCTTGGTGTGCCACTCGGTGAAGCTGAGGCCATGGGCGAAGAGGCGCTCGACATCGCCGAAGAACCAGCGGAAGGTGTCGATCTCATGGATCATCAGGTCCAGCACCACGCCGCCGCTCTTCTCCACATCGGCGAACCACGGCGAGCGCTCCATCACCGGCGGGTTGAGGCGGCTGCCACGCACCATGGCGATATCGCCCAGCGTCCCGGCTTCCAGCTGCTCCTTCACCCGCATGTACTCGCTGAAGAACCGCACCACGTGGCCGACCATCATGGTCACGCCGGCATCCTGGCAGGCCTTGGTCATGGCCATGGCGTCTTCATTGGTGCGGGCAATGGGCTTCTCGCAGAACACGTGCAGCCCGTGCTTCGCGGCGGCTTCCACACCCATGCGATGCAGGCCGGTGGGCAGTGCAATGAGGGCAACATCCACATCGTCGCTGGAGAATGCCTCTTCCATATCGGCGGTCACCCGGCCACCGATATCGGCCGCAAGCTTGTTGGCGCGGTCGGTATCGAGATCCACCAGCCAGGTCACCTCGGCGTGTGGTGAGCCGGCGAGGTTGCGGGCGTGGTTCCCGCCCATGCCGCCAGTGCCGACAATTGCGAAACGAACCGGCCGGCTGGCCAGTTCTTCTGCGGTTGCCGGGCGTTTCCCGGCCGATGGTTGTGTGCTCATGAACATCCTCTTCCTGCCCGTGTGGGCCGGTGCACGATGCAGCAACGACCAGCCTCTGGTCGCCCCAAGTCAACAGTCAGCGTATGGCACCTACTAAGTGCGTGCAAGTAGGGGGTTCTGCTATTGTGAAGGGGAGCCGACAACGGAATTGAGACTAAAGGTGCCGCCGATGAAATCAGCCCTGACCGGAAATGCTCTTATCCTCATTGCCGCTGTGTGGATGGCCGGGTTAAGCCTGGTCGGACCCGGTGCGGATGCGCACCCGGCGTACAGATCGATTATGGTGTCGACCGCATTGGCGACTACCGCGTTGATGGTGCTGTCACCGCATCTCACTGCCACATGGACCTTGCTGGCCTTTTCGATCCTGGGTGTCTCACTCCACATCGCGATTCTTGGCACATTTGGGATTGGTCTGGCGGGGTTTGCTCCCCCGATTTTCCTGATCATCGCCATGTGGATGTGCCGTGAGCGACTCGATGGCCGGGCGGTGATTTGGGCAGTCATCCTCGCCAGTATCGGCCTGTGGGTCCCTCATTACATGGTAGCGGGGTGGTACATCATGGCGCTGGTAAACGCCGTTATTTGGGTGGTTAGTCGGGTGAAGGGGCCAGGGGGAAATCGACAATCGAGGCTGACGGGCTAGTCCGGGCAGTTACCCTTGTCGAGGTTCCACCTCTTGTCCATACCGACGAATGTGCGTGTGGAAGACCGAGCCAACAGCAGCGGCCAATCCCAGAAGCAGGATAACAATTGGCAGGGTCAACACTAGCCCGGCAACCGACGCTGATGCAGTGCCAATGGCCAGCACGAACGCCAACGCGCCAAGCGCGGCGATGAGAACGGCCACGACCGTGCCGAACCAGCGCCTGCGCACCAGCGGCGTGATCACGGCCAGCCCGAGCGTGAGGAACGAGCCGAACATGGTCACACGCCACAGCGCCACCGGCCAGCCGGAGCGGATATCCCACATATTCACTCTAGAGGTGATCGCGACAGCGAGGAGCACGAGCGCAACTGCGGCGATACCGCTCAGCAACACAGCCAGCGCGCGCGGCCGGGCGTTATCCGCCACACCACTCGCCAATCACGCCTTCCAGCACATCGGTAAGCTGTTCCACGGAATGGATATCCACCCATTCTTCCTCCGAGTGGGCACCGGCACCATCGGCGCCGAAGAGCAGGCAGGGGATTCCAGCCTGGTCCAGCAGCGAGGCGTCGGTCCAGAAGGGTTCCGCGCGCAGGTTTGGCGCCCTGCCCAGCACGGCTTCGGCATGCTTGAGCACACAGCGGGCAATGTCGCTATCCTCGCTTGTCTCAAACGGCTGGCGCACCAGCCCGAGTTCGATGCGGTACGAGAAATCCGGCACCGTATCGACAAGGCGATCGAGGATTTTCGTCAGCTCGCCCATCACCATATCGGGCGTTTCGCCGGGAATTGTGCGTCGCTCGACGGTGATGCGGCACTCGGCGGGGTAGCTGCTGGCTTCCTCTCCGCCGGTGATGAGGGAGGCGTGGATCGATCCCGGCCCCAGGCGCGGATGGCCCTCACGCACGTTCATCTCCGTCGCGAGCTCGTCCAGCGCCACGAGGAAGTGTCCCGCCCTGGCGATGGCATCGATGCCGAATTCCGGTCGCGAGCCGTGGTAGGCACGGCCATGGATGATGATGTCCATCCAGATGAAACCCTTGTGCCACAGGGTGGGTTCCATGCTCATCGGCTCGGTAACAATTCCCGCATCCGCCGTGAATTGCTCCAGCACCTCGGAGGTGCCCATGCTGGCGTGTTCCTCATCCGCGACGCAGCAGACGATCACATCCCCGGCAAGTTCGCGGTCCGCTGCATGGGCGGCGGCGACCATCATCGCCGCCATGCCGCTTTTCATATCAAACGCACCGCGCCCGTAGAGGCGTCCATCCTCGATGCGCGGGTTCAACGGATCACCATCGTACCCGGCAAGGGTGACGGTATCGTAATGGCCGTTCAGCATCAGCGATCTTCCGCCCCCGTTGCCCTTCAGCACGCCGACCACCGAGGGGCGGCCCGGCCTGGACTCCAGCCGGTGCACCTCGAACCCGTGGTGCGCGAACCAGCCCATGCAGTAATCGGCAATCGCAGCCTCACCGGCCGCGCCGGGGATAAGCGACGGGTTCACGGAGTTGATCTGGACCAGTTCAGCGGTCAGTTCTAGCGGATCGAGAGGAAAGAGGGGCATCATTACGACTCTCCGTAGCGTCGCCCCTTGTGGGCGACTTCCCTAACGTGCCTTACGTTCCGTAGTGGCGGACCTGCGTGTCCGCCTCGCCGGTAGAACATGGCCGACACGCAGGTCGGCCGCTACGCGGTGTTGGCGACGACATCAACCAACCGGTCGATCTCCTCGTCTGTGGTGATGTAATGCACCGAGGCGCGGATGTAGGTGCCGAGGTCTTCCACCGCCGGGTCGAGGTACGTGCTGTAGATATTGGAGAGCGAGGTGTTGATATTCTCCGCCGAAAGCGCCGCCCGCAGGTCTTCCGATGCAATTCCCTCTCGCGAGAACGTCACGATCCCGCCCCGTATCTGTCCGGCATCGTGGATGCGCACGCCATCGATACCGAGCAACCGGGTTCGAAGCAGGTCCGCCTGCTGTTGCACACGCTCCCAGATAGCTGCCAGCCCGACCTCCAGGGCGTAATCGACCGCCGCACCCAGCCCCAGCCGACCAGCGACGTAACTCTCCCAGTTCTCGAACCGGCGCGCGTCCGGGCGGATCTCATATTCCGTCGCCGAGGTGAGATGGGCGGCGTGGAGATCGAGCAGGGGAGGATCGGTAGAGGGTATGCGCGATTCCCGTACGTACACAAAACCGGCGCCTCGTGGCCCGCGCAGGTACTTCCGGCTGGTAGCGGATAGCACATCGCAGCTAATTGCCTCAACATCCAGTGGCATTTGTCCGGCGGTTTGGCAGGCGTCCAGCACGTACCAGGCGTCGGGCGCATGCTGCCGAATCAGCTTGCCGATTGCTTCCGCCGGTTGCACCAAGCCGCCATTGGTTGGCATATGGGTAATGAACACGGCAGCAGTGGGACGTTGCAGCGCCCCTTCCAGCGCGTCAAGGTCGATTTGGCCGCTGGCATCGTTTGGCACCACCTCGATGGTGAGGCCGAATCGCTTCTGGATATGCAGGATCGCCACCAAATTGCTGGCGTACTCCCAGGTGGTGGTCAGCACACGGTCTCCCTGACGGAACGGGATGGCGTACACCGCCATATCCCAACCGCGGGTGGCGTTCTCCACATGCGCGATCTCGTTTGGCGAGGCGTTCAGCATTGTCGCGATCGACCCGTACACGGCCTCAATGCGGTCATTCGCTTCGGCTGCGGCTTCGTACCCGCCGATGGTTGCTTCCAGCGTGAGGTGGTCGATCACCGCCTGCTGCACCGGCAAGGGCGGCAACGACGATCCCGCATGGTTGAAGTGTGTCACCCAGGTAACACCGGGGGTATCGGCGCGAAGGGCATCAAGGCGGTCCACAATGGCGGGCATGGCGGTTCCTGGCTGAAGCGGAGGGTCGTTATGGGCACCATAGCCGCGCTGCGGAAAAAGGGCAATGTCTCCCTGGCGAGTGTGGAGCGGCCTGCGTCAGGGCGTACTGTTGAATCGCTCTATCGATCACCAGCAGGAAACGCCGGCCGTTGTGGCCAGCGTTCCTTCTATAAATGCATCGAATTTGGTGGTGAACCTGTCGCAAGCACCGAGGTACCGGATCTAGTCATCTGCCCCTCTGGCCGCCGAGACAATAACGAACGCGAGAAGAGCCGCTACGCCAACGCCGATGAAAAAGCGTGCTGAATCGTCCAGGTTGAAATCGGTGTCCAGGATGCTGATAACGGATCGCGTGAGCGAATAGAGGACGTCAAATACGATGAACCACGCGATAAGGTAAATACCGCTACGAATGCTATGCAACTTGCGATCATTTGCAGGCTGCGCTGGCCGGCTCCATTGCTCTGTGGAAACACCTGGAATATCCTGCTGACTCACACTGAATCTCCCTCCGGGGCACCCGGATTACCGGCCACATGGACCTGCAACAAAATAATGTGTTCCCCCAGATTGGTGGAGTATACCACCGGGTTGCTAACCAGAAAGCTGCGCGATACGCTGCGCAGGCAGTCTCATGCCGAATTCGCAAAGGATTACCCCATAATGCCGCTTTCCGCTGCCGAACTCAAACAGCACTTCAACCTCGACCCCGATGTGGTCTTCCTCAATCACGGATCGTTCGGCGCCTGCCCGAAGCCGGTTTTCGCCGAATGGCAGCGCTGGCAGGCGGAAATGGAACGCCAGCCGGTGGAGTTCATTGGCCGCCGGCAGGAGGGGCTGCTGGACCATGCCCGTGCGGAACTGGCGACGTATGTCGGCTGTGGTGCCGACGACCTCACCTTTGTCACCAATACCACGGCGGCCATCAACATCATCGCCCGCTCGCTGGATTTACGGCCGGGCGACGAGATCCTCGGCACCAACCTCGAATATGGCGCGCTGGACTACACGTGGGACTACCTCTGCGGTAAGGCCGGGGCGCGTTATGTCCGCCAGGAAATCAGCCTCCCCGTGACCTCGCGCGAGAACGTGGTCGAACAGTTCTGGCAGGGCGTCAACGAGAATACGAAGGCCATCTTCATCAGCCACATCACCAGTGCCACCGCGCTCACCTTGCCGGCAGAGGAAATCTGCGCCCGCGCGAAAGCGGCCGGCATCCTCAGCATTGTCGATGGCGCCCACGTGCCCGGGCAGTTGCCGCTCAATCTCGCCACGCTGGGAGCGGATATCTACGCCGGCAACTGCCACAAGTGGCTCTGTTCACCCAAGGGATCGGCCTTCCTGTATGTCCATCCGGACCAGCAACACTGGGTGGAGAGCGGCATCATCAGCTGGGGGTGGCACCCAGGTAACACCTTCGTGACGCGCAACCAGCAGCAGGGTACACGCGATGTCAGCCCGTTCCTCACTGTTCCGGCTGCCATCGACTGGCAGCGCGAGTTCGAATGGGACGCCGTGCGTGAACGCTGCCACACGGAACTCCGGGCATTCGTCGATCGCATGCATGCCATGCTCGGTACGAAATCGATCTACCCGGACGACTCCTGGTATGCCCAGCTGGCCGTGATCACCTTGCCAGCTGGCGACCATACCGGCCTCAAGGAACGCCTCGAGGATCGCGGCATCGAGATCCCTGTCACCGCCCATGGCGACCGCACCTTTGTGCGCGTCTCCATGCAGGGGTATGTGACACAGGACGATTTGGCCGCGTTGGAACAGGCGTTAATCGAGGAGTTTGGCACGTCAGGGAGTGCGTAGGGAGTCTTGTCGTTCATCGGGTCCGCAAGGGCGTCGGTCTCCCGCCAGCCGTCGACACATTTCCCTACGCACGCTGATACGGTGTGCCTTCACCTACCGACCGGCAGATTTCGTGTATCCTGTACTCGTTCAACACAAGCGGTTTCTGGCTGGGCAGGCGACGTTTTTGTCGACCGTCCCAACGGAACCAATCATCGTTTTCAGGGTCTGTGGCGCCGATTTCCGGTGCCGGTCGTTCTCACGGAGAGGTGATCCCATGCCTACGACTCGACGACAGGTAGCACAGTTGTTTGCAGCCGGCGCTCTTGGCGCTGCGGTGCTTAAGGCACCGGCAGTGGCCGCGCAGGATCGGAAGACCATCGCCACCGGCGGTACCGGCGGTGTGTACTATCCCTACGGCGGCGCGCTGGCCAGTGTGCTCAGCAATACCCTCCCGGATACCGAGTGGACCGCCGAGGAAACATCGGCCTCGGTCGATAACATGTACCTGATCGAATCCGGCGATGCCGACCTCGCCTTCGTGCTGTCGGACACCGCCTACGATGCCGGCCAGGGCAACGATCCCTTCGAGGCGCCCATCGAGGCCGCCACCCTGGTGACGCTGTACAACAACTACACCCACATTGTGGTGAACGCCGATGCCGGTATCTCCACGGTGGAAGACTTGAAGGACAAGAAGGTATCCGTGGGTTCGCCGGGCTCCGGTACCGAGGTGATCGCCCTGCGCGTGCTGGAAGCCGCTGGCCTGAACCCCGATGAGGATATCTCCCGCGAGCAGCTCGGGGCCGCCGAATCCGCCGGCGCCATGAAGGACGGCCTGATCGACGCTTTCTTCTGGAGTGGTGGCCTGCCCACCGCTGCGGTTATCGACCTCACCGCCACACCGAACCTGAGCGTGAGCTTCCTGGCTACGGACCAGTACCTGGACCAGCTGAAGGAGTCCTACGGCGAGTTCTACGCCGTGGCCAATATCCCGGCCGGAACCTATGGCGAGAGCCAGGCCGAGGATGTGCCGGTCGTTGTCGTGCCGAATGTGCTGGTTGCCCCGGCCGATATGGACGAGCAGATGGCCTACGATATCGTCAAGGCGATTTTCGATAACCAGGACCAGCTGGTCGCTGCCGCGCCATCTGCCGCCGAACTCACGCTCGGGTCGGCGCAGTGCTCGGCTGCCCTGCCGTACCACCCGGGCGCGCTGCGGTACCTCTCGGAGCAGGGGATTGCCGAAGGCACCTGCGAGGTGGGTGGTTCAGGAACGCCGGAAGCCACACCAGAAGGATAATCCCGTGCGCCAGCCGGGAGGGGTACAGCCTCTCCCGGTTTCGGCCCGGTGCCAATGATGATGCGAATCGCCGTGTTACTGGGCGCCATCCTGCTCCTCATGGTTCCCGTGCTGCTGGCTACGCCCGCGCAATCGTTGCAGGTGCGGACCGATACGGGAGCGCTGGTATGGTGCACCGGGATTTCCCGGCACGATACCGTGCAACTGCAGTTCACCCATTCCATGTTCGGCGGTTACGTGCGCGAGCAGTGGCGGGCTACCCCGGGGAACGACCTGCAGCGAGTGCGTATTGTCACCGAAAACGCGGCAGCCGCCGAGTATTACGCCACGGATGGCACCAGCTACCGCGCAGATGACGGCTATGTGGTTCCCGGCGGCCCCCTCCAGCAACCTGCGCTGCTGGTACGGGTCAACCAGCGCGGCAACCACCATCTTTCGGTGAACGGTGCAACGGTGCATCTCGCCGGGCTCCTGCCTGGGAGCACACAGGTGCGCATTGCGGTGTACCCGCAATCGTGCGACGAGGCCGATTAATTCCCTGTTCCGGAAAGGATCAGTTCACGATGTCCGAGTCGTCGGAGTTGAAAGAGAAGCCAGTCCGGAACCAGCAGGATGCGGTCGCGGAGTTTGAGCCGGATTTCTCTGAAGAAACGGTTGATACCCAGGCATTAATCGAGGAATACGAATCCGAACTGCCTACCCGTACCTTTGGCGGTGTGTTGTTCTGGGTGGTAGGGACATTCGCCGTCATCATCTCGGTGTTTGCCCTTGCAAAAACGCAGGTGATCATTCCCACACAGAGCTACCGGGTTGCGTTCCTTGGTGCCGCCCTGGCGCTCACGTTCATGATGTACCCGTGGCGTCGCTCCGCTGCGCGGAATCCCACGATCATCGATGTCCTGACATCGATCGTGTTCGCGGGTATCTCTGTGGTGGCCTCGCTTTATCCGTTTGTGGATGGGTTCGACCAGTTCCTGCGGCGTTCGGTGCGTCCCAACGATACCGATGTGCTGATGGGCGTGTTGCTTATTGTGATGGTGCTGGAAGCCACCCGACGTACTGTTGGCTGGATCCTGCCGGCATTCGCCACGCTGTTGCTGGCGTATGCCCATTGGGGCTATCTGCTCCCCGGCGATTGGGGCCACAAGGGCTATTCGCTGGAACGCATTGTTGGCCACATGTATATCGATGTGAAGGGCATTTACGGCACTGCGCTGGATGTAGCCGCGACGTATATCGTGCTCTTCACCATTTACGGGGCGGTGCTGGAATTCTCGGGTGCGGGCAAGTTCTTCCTCGATTTCTCGTTCGCCGCCACGGGCCGCAAGGCGAGTGGGGCAGGCCGTACCGCCACCATTGCCGGGTTCCTGCTCGGCACGGTTTCCGGATCGGGTGTGGCGACCACCGTCACGCTGGGGTCAGTGGCCTGGCCGATGCTGCGCAAGGCAGGCTACGAGCGCAATTCCGCCGGTGCCGTTCTTTCCGCCGGTGGTATTGGGGCCATTCTTTCACCGCCGACCCTGGGAGCGGCGGCGTTCATCATCGCGGAGTATCTCCAGATCTCCTACCTTGAGGTGCTGAAACTCGCCACTATCCCCACCATCCTCTACTACCTCTGCATCTTCCTGATGATCGAGCTCGATTCCCGCAAGATGCGCACAAAAGCGGTGGTGATCGAGACCCTGCCGGCGAAAACACTGGCCAAGCGCTACTGGTACCACTTCACCAGCCTGGTCACCATTGTCGCGCTCATGGCCTATGGCTATACCCCGTTCCGGGCCGTGGTGTACTCCACTGCAATCGCCTTCCTGCTCAGTTTCCTGCGGCGCGAAACCGCAATGACTCCCCGGCGTACCTGGGAGGCATTGCGTGCCGGCTCGGTGGGCACGCTGAGCGTTGCCAGCACCTGCGCCACCGCCGGCCTGATTGTGGGCGTGATGACGCTCACCGGCCTGGGCCTGAAAATGAGCGACCTTATCGTGGATCTCGCCAACGATACGCTCATCCTCAGCATCCTCTATTCGGCGCTGGCCGTGTGGATCCTCGGGCTGGCGGTGCCGGTGACGGCCAGTTATATCATCGCTGCGGCAATCATCGCCCCGGCGCTCGTGGCCATGGATGTGCCCCTTGTCGCAGTCCACATGTTCATCTTCTATTACGCGGTCCTGAGCGAGGTGAGCCCGCCAACCGCGCTGGCACCGTTCGCGGCCAGTGCCATTACCGGTGGTAACCCGTTCAAAACCATGATGATTACCTGGAAATACACGCTGCCCGCGTTCGTGGTGCCGTTCATGTTCACGCTGGATGTGGATAACGGCATTAACCTGCTCATGCAGGGCACCTGGCCGGATATCATCCTCAGCACGCTCACCGCCTGTTTCGCGATTGTGGCGCTGGTAGCCGGCGTGGGCGGGTGGATTCGACGACCGGCGAACGCTGTGGAGCGCGCCCTGATGATCGTGGCGGCCGGCTTCCTCTTCTACACCGGCCCCGTGCAGGACGTCATCGGCCTCGCGTTCTTTGCCGGGGCAGTGGCCCTGCACTGGATGCGGGTTCGCGGCCAACCGGATGATGACGCACCCGTACCGGCACCAGCCTGACAGATAGACAGCGGCCCGGATCATGTGATCCGGGCCGCATGGGTGTTGCTATTTGGTGTATTCCGGTGCGTCTTCGGGGCTGCGCTCCAGGAATACCGGGCAGGGCGCTTCGCGGATCAGTTTCTCGGCCACGCTTCCCAGTGCCCAGCGCTTGTAGCCACCCTGGCCGCGGCTGGTGATTACGAGGATATCGTCATCGCTTACCGCCCACATCAGCGTGAATGGCACCGATCCTTCCACCAGTTCAATCGATATATTCTCGTACTGTTCCCTGGCCTCGGCCTGTTTCGCTTCAAGGTAGGCGATTGCCTCATCGCGCACCTGGGCCAGCGTTTTGTCATACAGATCCGGGTCCATGGCCTTGGGATCGGGCAGGCCAGGATTACGCTCGCGCATCTCACGAAGGGCAGCCTTTACATCCTGCAACCCTACGCTACGCACCAGCACCAGTGGCAGTTGTAGCGCCGATGCCAGCCGTACCGACGCCGCCAGGCCTTGCTCCGCAATGGCGCTGCCATCCAGCGCGCAGACGATCCGCGTTGGTGTTTTCGGGTTACGGGTGAGTTCGCCCACGCGCACCAGGAGGGTGGGGGTGGTGCCGTGCCGCACCACGCGATCGGCCATGCTGCCGAATATGATGCGGCCAGCCGCGCCCCGGCCGTGCGTCATCATCACGATCAGGTCGGCTTCCTCCCCGGCGCGGATAATCTCCTCGGCCACATCGCCGATCCGCACCTCCACGGTTACCTCGCGCTCCGGTGTGCGCAGCTCGGCAGCCATTTGCTCCATCTGCTCGGAGAGTGTCGACTCGGTGCGGGCACTGTCGCGGCGCAGGATCCAGTCCGGCACGATCACCTCGCGATCGACCATGACATGCAGCAGGACCAGTTCACGGGCGGGGATACGGGTTGCGTAACTCAGCGCTGCGCGACTGGCTTCCGAGCCATCGAGCGGGACAACGATGCGATTGTAGGTGGGTGATGTAGCCATACGATCCTCCCGTGAGCAACGTGGCGGTATGCCGCCTTCTGTATACACCAATGATACGGCTGAATTGGCCGCAATATCGAGGGATACGGGCCACTGGTTGCGCCGCGGAGCCCACGATGCTGGTGAACGGGTCTGGCAGAAGTGTATTCATCGCGCACTTTGCTTTATGATTTCCCCCACAGGACTTTGGGGCGCTCCTGGGCGCGAGAAATGTCGGCACCCGGGGATGGGGCCACAGATCAGACCAGCACAAGCACGATCTGATGTAGAGAGGGGTATGCCGCTATGGAACTCCAGCCGACGGCTGAACTGGTGTACGAGGCGGGGGAGGAAGAAGAGCTTCGCAAGAGCCGGTGGCGGACAATCCTCGGGAGTTTTGTGTTCCGTCGATTCCTCCGGGCGCTGCTTACCATCTTTGTGGTAACGACCTTTATCTTCTTCCTGGTGCGCCTGTTGCCCGGAAATCCGATTGAGGTCTACATCAATCGCCAGATGACCCAATTCGGGTATTCCTACGACGATGCCTCGAACCAGGCACGCTCGTTGTTTGCGATTGATGTCGATCGCCCGATCATGCTGCAGTACTTCGATTACCTGAAGAACCTGCTGCAGGGCAACCTGGGAACCTCGATGGTGCTGCCGGGGACCACCGTTTCCAGCATTATCCTCAGCCGCATCTGGTGGACGATTTTCTCCGTGGGTACGGCATTGATCCTGGCATTCACCCTGGGCAGCTTTATCGGCATGATCATGGCGTACAAGCGCGGGTCCTTGTTCGATGGTGTGGCCAGCACGCTCGGCTCTATTTTGAACAGCTTCCCCAATTACCTGTTCGCACTCTTGCTGATTACCGTCTTCGCTGTGCAGCTTGGCTGGATTCCGTATGTCGAAATGCGAGGGTCGTTATCCAGCGGCCAGCCGGTGGAGTTCAGTTGGGCGTTCTTTAAGGACGCCATCTATCACGCCATCCTGCCGATCTCGGTATATACCGTCACCAGTATTGGCGGCTGGATGCTGCTGATGAAGAGTTCCACCATTTCCACCCTGGAGGAGGATTACGTCACGGCCGCCCGCGCCCGCGGTGTGCCGGAATGGCGCATTCTCCTGTTCTATGTGGGCCGGAACGCTATCCTGCCGCTGTTCACCCAGCTCACCATTTCCATCGGCTTCGTAGTTGGTGGATCGCTGCTGGTCGAGCCTATCTTCCAGTACCAGGGCATTGGTCAACGGTTGCTGCTCAGCATCCAGGATCGCGATTATCCGGTGCTGCAGGGCATTTTCCTGGTGGTCACGATCTCGGTGGTGATGGCACTGTTTGTCGCTGACCTTCTCTACAGCCGGCTTGATCCGCGAATCCGATCCTAGGGGGGCCGGGAGATGACGACTGCAACGGTGGAACCACGCGCAACTGCAAACGACGAGGAGCGGATCATTCCCGCCAAACCGTGGCGGCGGTTTGTGAGCCGGAACAAGCTGGGCACCTTTGGCATTGTGGTGCTCGTGGCGATCCTGATCCTGAGCTTTATCGGGCCGTTCTTCCTGCCGGATGGCAACCCGACACGCCTTGATGAGAGGTTTTGCCAGCCAAGCCGTGATGCCTGGTTGGGCTGTGATCATCGCGGGCGGGATATCTGGTACCAAATCGTCAACGGCGGGAGCCGGCTGATCATCGTCAGCGCGGCGGCAGCATTTATCAGCACGCTCATTGCCATTACCTTCGGCGCACTGGCGGCCATGATCGGCGGCAAGTTCGAATCCGTGGTGCTGATGCTTACCGAGGTTGTGCTCACTGTCCCCACCATCATCCTGCTGGGTGTGCTGGCAGCGTTTGTGAAGCTCAACAGCCCCATCTTGCTGGTGGTGATCCTCGCGGCCACCGGCTGGCCAACCCTGCTGCGTGCCGTACGCGCGCAGGTGCTCAGCCTGAAGGAGCGCGAGTTTGTGGAGGCCGCCAGGATGCTGGACCTCGGTTTGCCGCGCATCCTCTTCCGCGAAGTGCTGCCAAATATGGCCAGCTATATCCTGATCAACTTCGTGTTTGGCATGACCGGGGCCATCTATGGGCAGGTGGTGTTGTACTTCCTCGGCCTCGTATCGCTGAGTGGCGATAACTGGGGCCTTATGGTGGACCAGGCCTACCGGCAGGGAGCCGCGACCTCGCCAGAGCTGATGATGTACTTGCTCGCGCCCATTGTCATGATTGTGTTGCTTATGTGGTCGCTTACGCTGGTGGCCCGGGCGTTGGAAGATGTGTTCAATCCTCGCTTGCGGGAGGTATAAGGCATGGCCGACCAAACAACTGCTGCCCTCCAGGCGGAGCGCAACCGCACACGCGGTACCGCCGAATCCGAAGCACCCGTCATTCTTTCCGTCCGGAATGTGTCGGTGCAATACAAAACGCCGTTTGGCTGGATGACCGCCGTGCGGAACTCCAGCATGGATATCCGGCGTGGCGAGGCGGTGGCGCTGATTGGCGAATCCGGCTCGGGCAAATCCACGCTCGGGTTCGCGCTGCTGCGCATGCTGGTGCGGGCAGCCCGCGTATCTGGCGGTGAGGCGATTTTCACCGAGCCCGATGGCCGCTCCTACGACCTGTTCAAAATGACCGACAAGGAGTTCCGCGAATTCCGCTGGAACAAGTGCGCCATGACCTTCCAGGCGGCGCAGAACGTGCTGAACCCGGTGATGCGCGTGAGCCAGACGTTCTACGAAACGGCAAAGGCCCACGGCTGGAACGATCGCAAGGCCGTACGGGAAAAGACGCTCGACCTGTTCAGGAAGGTGCAGCTCGATCCGCAGCGCGTGTTCGATTCCTACCCGCACGAACTCTCCGGCGGTATGCGACAGCGCGTCAGCATCGCCCTCAGCCTGCTGCTTGATCCCGACCTGCTGATCCTGGACGAGCCGACCACCGCGCTCGATATCATCACCCAGCGGGCGATTATCGATGTGATCAAGAGCCTGCGCGAGCAGCTCGATTTCACCATGATCTTTATCAGTCACGACCTCAGCCTGGCCGCTGAGCTGGCTGACCGCGTGGCGACCATGTACGCGGGCGAAATTGTGGAATACGGCCCGGTGCGTGATGTGTTCTACGAACCTGAGCATCCCTACACTGTGGGATTGCTGAACGCCGTGCCGCCGATTGTGGGCGAGGAGTTCACGCCGCTGGTTGCCATTCCGGGTGCCACGCCGAACCTGCTGAGCATTCCCACCGGCTGCCCGTTCCACCCGCGCTGCCCGTACCACACCGAGATATGCACTACCGTCAACCCGCCGCTTGAAGAAGTTGGCGGAACCCACTGGGTTGCCTGCCACCACCACGAGAAGGTGACGCTGGATCAGGAGATTTGGGAAGAAATGGAGGCAACCGTTGTTGCGAAATAACGCTGTAGCACCAGAAACGGATGCCCACATCGACCGCGGTGAGCCGATTATGCGGCTCCACAACCTCCGCAAGGATTTCGATTCGCGCGGGGGTGGGATTACCGCCGTTGATAACGTGAATTTCGATCTCTACCAGGGCGATATCCTCTGCCTGGTGGGGGAGAGTGGGTCCGGCAAAACTACCGTGGCCCGTATGGCCGCCGGACTGCTGAAGCCCACCCGGGGTACGGTGTACTTTGAGGGCAAGGACATTCACGCAATGTCCAAGAACGAGTTCAGCGAGTATCGCCGCGCGGTGCAGATTATCCACCAGGATCCGTACGCATCGCTGAACCCGATTCATACCGTGGGCGATATGCTGCGGGCTCCGCTGCTCAAGCACAAGATCTGCAAGAACCGCGCGGAGGCCACCAAACGCGCCGGTGAACTGCTGGAACTGGTGGATTGCCGCCCGGTAGAGAACTTTATCGACAAATACCCGCACCAGCTCTCGGGTGGGCAACGCCAGCGCATCTCCATTGCGCGGGCCATGACCCTCAATCCGCGCGTCATAATTGCTGATGAAAGCGTGAGCATGGTGGATGTCAGTATCCGCGTGAGCCTGTTGAACACCATGCTTAAGCTCAGCCGGGAACTGAATGTCACCTTCCTGTTCATCACGCACGACCTCGCGGTGGTGAAGTACTTCGGATGGGAAGGCAACATTGCCGTGATGTACGTGGGCAAGGTAGTGGAGCACGGCCGGACGCCGGGCGTAATTGGCCGCAGCCTCCATCCGTATACCCGCGCGCTGGCAGCCGCAATTCCGGAGGCCGACCCCGATCTCACCCGGTCCAAGGAGAAACTGCAGCTCCGCAGCCTGGATATCCCCAGGCTCACCGAACTGCCGGACGGCTGTGTGTTCCACCCCCGGTGTCCGTACTGGGTGCAGGGCGTGTGCGATGTGGTTGTGCCCCCGCTGGTACGGGTGCAGGAAGATCGCGAGGTCGCCTGCCACGTTGTCCAGGCAATTGCGGAACGCGGTGGCAACCCACGCGACATCCAGGTGACCGATCAGTTGGCAAATGAGCTAATGCGCAAATGATACTGTGTACGAAACGCAGTGTTCTTGCAAAACCATGGCAATGGTTGCATGATTATCATGTTGTTTCCGCACGAGGTCGATAGCGTTATGCCGAGCGCGTTCAGGAATTTCTGAGCAGATCACAGATTCGCCCGTATGGGTGGGTATCGTGTGCACGCCGCATATGCTATGTCCTTGGTGCATGGAACGCATTCGTTTGGGTGCCAGATGTCCTGGTATCTGATGAAAGGATGAGGATCATGGCTGCTTCGATGAATCGTCGCCGCTTTATCGGTACCGCAGGTGCCGGTTTTGCAGCTGCCATGCTTACCGGCGGTGTACTGCCGGGTGGGCTTGGCAAGGTTGTAATGGCGCAGGATGGTGGGAAAGAGTTCCACGGCGCCTATCCGTACACCGATCCCGGTGCGGGCGGTCACTTCAACTACTTCGTGACCAACGCAATCCTTCCCCCTCCGGCCACCATCTACGGTGAAATCATCAACGTGCCGCTGGGCATGTTCTTCTGGGAATCAAACACCTGGCTGCCCCTCGTGGCGGAAAGCTGGGAGTTTGTGAGCGGTGGCGGCAGCGGCACCCCGGCAGCTTCGGCCGAGGCCAGCATGACCGCATCGCCGGTGGCTGATGGCCAGGGCATTGCCCCGCTGGCCAGCGCTCCGCAGGATGCCGATACGCTGGTGGTTCACCTGCGCCAGGGCCTCACCTGGAGCGACGGCAGCCCGATCACCGCGCAGGACTGCGTTGACACCATGTGGTGCTACCGCATCATGAGCAACACCGTGTGGCAGTATGTTGATGATGCCCAGGTGGTGGATGACCACACCTTCAGCGTGCACATGAGCGTTCCGTCCACCGTGGTTGAGCGCTACGTGATCCGCAACATGGTTCCGATGCCGAGCTCCACCTTCGGTGAGTGGGCGCAGCAGGCGCGCGATGTATTTGGCGCCGGCAAGACCATCGACGATCCCGAAGGCAAGCAGCTGCTGGATCAGTTCAACAACTTCCGCCCGGAAAGCCTCCCGGCCAATAGCGGCCCGTTCAGCATTGATGTTGACAGCATCACCAATGCCCAGATGACCCTGGCCAAGAACGACAACAGCTACTGGGCCGACCAGGTGCCGTTCGATCGAATCATCAACTTCAATGGTGAAACCGATACCATCACGGCTGTGGTGCTCAGCAAGGAAATCGATTACGCCACCCATGGCTTCTCGGTAGCCACCGAGAACCAGATGATCGATTCTGGCATCCGCGTGCTTCGTCCGCCCACATACTCGGGCCCGGGCCTGCTGTTCAACTACGGCAAGCTCACCGAGTTCCAGGATCCCAAGGCGCGCCAGGCGCTTGCCCATGCCATCAACCGCGGCCAGAACGGCACCATCGCCCTTGGCGATTCCGGTGTTCCGGCCCAGTACATGGCTGGCTTCGCCGATGCCCTCGTACCGCAGTGGCTGAGCGAAGAGGAAATGTCCTCGCTCAACTCCTACGAATTCGATGTTGAGAAGGCCGCCAGCATGCTCGAGGAGCTTGGCTGGACCAAGGACGGCGATCTCTGGCTGAAGCCGGACGGCTCCGAAGCCGCCTATGAGCTGAGCTTCCCCGCTGAGTTTGCCGACTGGAGCGCCGCCGGCCAGGACCTGGCCGAGCAGCTTACCGACTTCGGCTTCCTGATCGACCCGCGCGCGATTACATTCACGCAGCAGCCGATCGATGTCGACCAGGGCAACTTCGACTTCGCGATCCGCGGTTGGGGTAACTCCACTAACCCGCATCCGCACTTCTCCTACACCACCGCGTTCTTCACCCACAACACGTTGGCGGTGAACAACGGCGGTACCGGTACCCAGTTCCCGCTGCAGACAACCAGCGAGGTTGCGGGCGATGTGGACCTGGAGCAGATGGTGGTGGAGTCCGCCGAGGGCATGAGCCTCGACGAGCAGAAGTCCAAGGTCGCGATCATGGCGCAGGTCTACAACGAACTGCTGCCGGCGATTCCGCTCTGGGAGCGCTTCGGTAACAACTGCGCCCTTGAAGGCGTACGTGTGAAGGAATGGCCGGCGGATGACGATCCGCTGCTGAAGCAGAGCTTCTACGCCGATAACATTCCGGCCATGATGATGTTCCAGGGAATCATGGAAGCCGTCTAGGCTCCCTCCCGTAGCACATCTCGCATGTGGCCCCCGGCAATCGCCGGGGGCCACTGCCGTTTTCACCCAGCCTGCCGGATGGTATGTGTCTCCATGAACCGGCATGAACGCCTGGCTGTGCAAATTGCACAAAGATTCGGCGGGAATCTCACCAGCATGCACATTGGAACAGCGGGCCCTGCATCACAAACTTGCACCTGTAACCGGTTATGTCCGGCTGGAGTTGGTAGCCCGGCAGTACAGAGGAGCAGGAGCAGCAATGGTTCCCACAGCGATGTTTGAAGATGCGATTCCCGAGGTTTACGCCACCCGGATGCGCCTCCTGGGCCAGGAACCCTCGCCAGAGGAGATCTACGCCCAGATCAAGGAGGAGGGCGTCGAGTTCATTAACCTCCAGTTCACCGATGTCATGGGCATGGTGAAGAGCGTGACGATCCCGGCCAACGTGTTCCCCGATGTGGTTGAGCGCGGGCAGTGGATCGACGGGTCGTCGATTGCCGGGTTCACCCGCATTGCCGAATCCGACATGTTCCTCGTGCCGGATCTCTCCACCTTTGCGGTGATCCCGTGGGAACGGGGTGAGTTCCCCACCGCCCGCGTTATCTGCTGGGTGCACAATCCCAACAACCAGCCCTTCCCGGGCGATCCGCGTGGGCTGCTACTGAACCAGATCGAGAAGCTGGCCGAGCTCGGCTACACCTTTAACGCCGGCCCGGAACTGGAATTCTTCCTCTTCGAGCGCAGCAGCAATGGCAGCATTGCTCCATTGCCGCACGACCGGGGCAGTTACTTCGACCTCAGCACCGACCTCGCCAATGTCGTGCGCAAGGATATGGTGCGCGCGCTGATGGAGATGGGCATCGATGTGGAGGCCAGCCACCACGAGGTCGCAATTGGCCAGCACGAAATCGATTTCGAATACGGCCCGGCCATTCCGACCGCCGACCGCGCCGTTACCTTCAAGTACATCCTGAAGGCCATTGCCCAGAAGCACGGCTTGCATGCCACCTTTATGCCCAAGCCAATGGAGGGCATCAATGGCTCCGGTATGCATGTGCACCAGAGCTTCGGTTTCATCGATTCCGCGCAGGGCAAGAACGCCTTTGTGGATGAGAACGATCCATACGGCCTCAGCAAGGTTGCCAAACATTTCATTGCGGGCCAGTTGAAGCATGCACGTGCCCTGAGCGCCGTGATTGCCCCGCTGGTCAACAGCTACCGCCGCCTGGTGCCGGGCTACGAGGCGCCGGTGTATGTTGCCTGGGCGCGGACCAACCGCTCCGCCCTCATTCGCGTCCCGGCCATTCGGCAGGGGAACGTGAACGCGACCCGCGTGGAGCTGCGCTGCCCGGATCCGGCCTGCAACCCGTACCTGGCCTTCACCGCCATGCTGGCCGCCGGTATGGATGGTATTGCCAACGAGCTGCCGCTGGAGGATCCGGTGGAGGAGAACCTCTACCACTTCACCGATGAGGACCTGCGCCGTCGCAACATCCCTATGCTGCCCAGCACGCTCGGCGAGGCGATCGAGGAGTTCCGTAACGATGAGGTGCTCCGCGCCGCCCTTGGCGAACACACCAGCGAGCGCCTGATTGAGGGCCAAACCGCCGAGTGGGATGCCTTCCGTATTCACGTCACCCAGTGGGAGCGCGATCGCTACCTCGAGATGTATTAATCCATCACGGATACACGCAACGGGCCGGGAAGCATGCTTCCCGGCCCGTTGTTTGCGCCCGCGCAACCGTACCTGGCTAGTCTTCCAGCGTGAACAGCCAGGCGTCACTCCGCTGGGCCATCAGGATCCTGTCTCCCGCCCACTGGACCTGGATATCGGCGGCTACGCCGGTGAGGTATCCGCAATCGCGCAGCGCGCCGTTGGTCCAGAGGAACAGCCGCATTTTCTCCCCATATTTCACCACTGCCGCCAGCGAAACTGCATACGGCCCGAAGCAGGGGAACCCTGCTACCACCGGCTGGTCCGTTGTTTCGAAGAGGTCGGCTACCGGTATCGCTGATGCAGGATCGTCTACCGGCACCATAACCACGGTGGCCGCAGCCGCATCCCAGAGGAGCAGGTGCGTGTCGCTGGCATCGATCAGTATCGGGTCGCTAACTCCATCCATCGGCACGGGAGTCGACTCGCCATCAGCACTGACGGTGATAATGTCGCTGGCGTTGCCGCTGCCCATCACACCCGTGACGAAGCTGCCATCGGTGCGGGAGAATATCGGGCTCGCTACGTATTCGTACGAGCCAGCGCCCTGAAGTTCCCTGGGGCTGGTTGTTCCGGTCTGAACGTCCAGGGTATGGAACCCGACGACCCGGTCGCCATCGGAATCTACGTAGTTCCGTGCGAACATCAGGGTGGTATCGTCCAGCCAGCATGGATACATATCGATCTGCACGTCTCCAGCGTCCAGCAGCGAGGGTGCTTCTTCCTCATCGCCCTCGGGTGTGGCATTGGTGATGGTTGCGGTAGCGACATCAGCAATGAAGATATCGGAATCGCGCCCCATTCTCCATGCATCAAGCGAGAATGCCACGCGGGCGCTATCCGGGCTCCAGCGAACTGAAAGGCGATCGACAAGCCGCAACTCGTCCAGCGGGTCGCTTTCTGCACGTACCTCAAGCGTTGCTGCATCGAGGAAAACAAGGTGGTCGCCAGACTCAATACCCACCAGCAGCGAAGCATCGGGCGAAATAGCGAGGATGCTGGTTCTGCCAACATCCAGCGGCTCAATATGATTATCAGGAATATCGAGCCGCGGCAATGGCGCGATTGGTGCGATTGCAGTAAGTGCCATGAGGGTGCGTCGTGAAAGCATACGTTCTCCTGTGGTGGGTATCGTGCTTCTGCTGCTTCAACGCCCGGCCGGTGGGGAGGGTTCCATCGGCACGGTACACTAACGAGCGCGCCGGCACACCAGCGACGAACGAAAAGGACCATTCTGCTCCATGACCGAACCCCGACAACTCGCGCAACGCTTCCTCGATCATTTCAATGCCCGTGAGCGCGATCAATTGATAGATATCCTGGATCCCGAGGTGCGTTATAACAACCGCAAGGAAGATGGCCTTCACTTGCTGATGGAATGGATCGACCGTGCCCGCACCACCATGACCCCGCTGCGCTGGTTCGGCACAGACGACCTGACCGTCGTGGAGGTGGATGTGGTGTGGACCTCTGCCCACACCGGTACCACCACAGACCGGGCGGTATGGGCCCTGGCGTTTGGTTTTGCCAATGACAAGATCGCCAGCATCTCCCGGTACGCCGATATCGGCGAAGCGGTAACAAAGATGGGTCTTGTTGCCGAAGACGCCCTGCCCGAAGCCGGCTTCCCCATGCCGAAACCCAAACCGTCCCGTAAACGAAAATCGTAACCCCCGCTGACAGCGCCGGAAATCGTGCCCGATATCGCTACGTGGTGGTATCGGGCATCTTCCTGCGATCAGGAACTTGCGTGGATTAATCACCCTATTGGAGAAGGAGCAAGCGCTTGGCAGTGCAGATGACACCCAATCAACAATCCTGGCAGTCGGACCTGGAGCAGCATGGGAAGGTAACCATCGCGTCCAGCTTTGGCGGCCTCTTCTGGCGGGTTGGGCTGGCTGTTGCCCTGGTTGCGGCCTTCATCTATTCCCGCTACGCCAGTGGAGATATCGGCCAACGAGGCCTCACCCTTGCCATCGCCGGGTTCGCCCTGCTCATCCTGGCCTGTATTGTGTTTGTGCGCATGTCCTATGCTGGCAAATCGATTGAAGTAGACGCGCAGGGCATCACCATGATGGATGGCAAAACACACCCGTGGAGCGATATTACCGGCGTCGAGGTGTATTCGGCGGTGAACTCGGGGCCAGTGGTATCGCTCACCCTCACGGAACCGGCATGGAACGCGTACATGGATAGCCAGCATGCTGCAGCGAAGGTGATGCACAAGGGCAACAAACTGGTTATGCGTGACCGTGCCCTGGTGTTGCCATCGTACCTCGCCGCCAATCCCGGTGAACTTGCCGGCTGGCTCAATTACGTTGCGCAGGGAAATCCCGACAGATAACCCGTTGTCTACCTGATAAACTGGGGCAATAGCGATGGAGAATCGTATGCCCTTGCCGGTATTCCGAACAGGAAACGCGATGACGATGGTGCGCCTGGCGGCCATTGTGATCGCGTTTGTGCTTGGGCACGATGTAATGATGGCCATGCTGCCGCAGCACGCGGCGGCGGAATCGGCACATCATCACGTGATCGAAGTGGAACAGTGTGGCAGCACCGAAGGCATGGTGCATCCGCATTCCGGGCCACCGGTCGATCAATCCATTGCGAACCTCGTTCCGGCCGGCCTGGCGCAGTACCTCGATACCGGGGTATCCCGCATGCCGGAATCAGGGTATGTCTATCCCGACGCATCCGCCCGCAGGGCATGGTTGCAGGTCTTCCTGAATTGATCCGTCGTCTCGCTCTGCGGTCGATTCGTTTCACATTCAGAAAGTAGATACCCATGAACACGTATTCACGTCGATCCCTGCTGGCGCTCGCTGGCGCTGCTGCTTTCGGTACCGTTTCCACCCATGCCGCCACGAATCGTATTGGCCTGGCCGGCAGGCCGCTGTACTCCTGCGGCGCTGTTATGGGCACGCCGGAAATCATCGATATCGATTCCGACATCCCGTTCGACAAGGCGTATATCGATACCACCATTCCCTATCACCAGAGCGCCCTCAAGCTTGTTGAACTCAACAAGGACGACCTTGAGGATGAGCGCCTCATCGAGATCGCCGATGCGATCCTCCAGAGCCACCCGGCGGATATCGAGGAACTAAAGTCGTACCGCGAGGAGTGGTTCGGTTCCGCCGAACCGGACGAGCCGACCAAGGAGATGATGATGCTCTCCATGGGCGGCGTGGAAAGCTGCTCCGACGAATCCCACATGAACTTCATGGACCTTGAGTGGGTCGAAAAAACATGGAAGGACAATGACGACCATCTCTTCGCGTTTGTGAGCATGATGGTTCTTGCCATGGAAATGGAGCATCACCAGCACATGGTCGGCCTGCAAGTAGCCGAGCATGACGAGTTGAAGGACTTCTGCCAGCGCATGCACGAGGCCGCTGAGCCGCAGATCAAAACGCTCAGGACGGTGCGTGGCGAACTGATCAACCGGTACTAACGATTATCGGTGTAGCCAGTGCAACGTAGTTGCCCGTACGATCGCCTGATCCACACTGTTCCATGCGCGCGAGGTGGCCAATGGCAAACACAAACATCTTCCTGATAGGTGGTGGATGGACGGCGGACGCATACCCGCGTAGCTATGGTCCATTCGTGCAGGCCGCCTCCGGGCGCGGACGAACGCATATCGCCTGTGTTCTGCTCGACAACCCGGAGCGGGACGACCGCTTTGGCATGGTGCAATTCGCGTTCAATGCAGCGGGTACCACGGACGTGTACCCGGTCTTCGTATCGCCCGAACGGCCGCTGCAGCGTAGCGATGTCGAGGTCGCCACTGGCATTTTTGTCGCTGGCGGCCATACCCCCACCTACTACGACGCGATTGTCCCGTCGGCATCTGCGTGGATGCGGGAGCTTGTGGAACGCGGGATCCCGTATGCCGGGAACTCGGCCGGGGCGATGATTGCGGCGGATCGGGGCATCATCGGTGGTTGGAAGATGCCGTTGGCGGGCCGGTTGGTCGAGATTTGCTCAGAGGATGTCAGTGAGGGGGTCGAACAGCTCGATGTCCGGTCTGGCCTGGGCCTGGTGCCGTTCTCGGTGGATCCCCACGCGGCGCAGTTCGGCACGCCGACCCGGTTGCTCCACGCCATGGACGCCGGGCAGGTGGAGTCCGGGTGGGCGATCGACGAGGACACGGTGCTGATCGTGCGGGACGGTGACGTTTCGGTGACTGGCGATGGCGTTGCCTGGCATGTGCAGAAGGCAGGGGATGGTCTCATGGTCGAGATCCATCCCGGCCGGGATTGACGATCGCACGTGCAACAAGAATCGGTAGTGTCGGCCCTTGTGGCCGACCTCGGAGGACGCTTCGCGGCGAGTCAATCAATCGTCACTCGCCCATTAATTCCTGAAAGGACAAGATAATGACCACCCTTAATCGACGACATCTCGTCGCTCTGCTTGGAACCGGCGCTGTTCTCCCTCTCGCCGCCAGGGCGCAGGATCACGGTATGCACCACGGCTCCACGCCCGAGGCGACGCCGGGCTGCCAGATGGTGAATGGCACGCCCCAGGTGGTGCCGTACGAATCCGATATCCCGTTCGACCAGGCCTATATCGATACGATGATTCCGCACCACGAGAGCGTGATCGACCTCGCCTCGGCGGCGCATGGTGTGCTGGAAGATGAGCGCCTGGTGACGATCGCGGAGTCGATCCTCGATGCCCAGCCAGCCGAAATTGAGGAACTCAAGGACTTCCGCCTCGACTGGTACGGCAGTGCCGAGCCTGAGGAAATGACCGAAGAAATGATGATGGTCACCATGGGCGATACCGGGGCCATGGCCGCGTGTATGGATGACCATATGGGTTCCGGCATGATGGGCATGGACATGGATATGGACATGATGCATCAGATGGAAGCCATGGGCATGGACATGAACATGGCGGATATGGACATGGCCATGATGGATGGCGAAGCCCTCGTGGCGGAGTTCGAAAAGTCTCAGGACAAGGATTTGGGCTTCATCGACCTTGTGGTACCGCACCACATGATGGCCGTGCACCAGAGCTGGGTGGGCCTGCAACTGGCCGAGCACGAAGAGTTGAAGCGACTCTGCCAGGACGTGATCGACGCCCAGAGTGCCGAAATCAGGGAGTTGCTGGAGATCCGCAAGGACATTGCATAGTGTCGGTCATGTGGAGCCGAGCCTGCCGTACGTGAGTGCAGGATAGTGCTGCGTGCAAGAAGACCCGCACCCCGACGTCGAGGTGCGGGTCTATCTTTGGTTCTCGCCTGTAGTAGAAGCGGACCTGTGTGTCCGCCCTGAGGCCCCGGCCACATGGTGACCCACAAGGGGTCACGCTACGACATCAATGGACATCGTTGTAAAGAGTCTCCCATGAGCCGGTGCGGGGTGACGCCTACAACCGCGTAGAGGCGGACCTGTGTGTCCGCCCTGAGGCCCCGGTCACATGGTGACCCACAAGGGGTCACGCTACCGTGTCGAAACGAATCAATGGCGGTTTTCCGCATGGGCCGTGACGAGGCGCACACGCAGGTGCGCCGCTACGGGGCTCCACCGTCCCAAACACCCGCTATGGAGCACCGAGTTGTGCATCCCAAATCGAGGCTGGCCCCGGTCGCCTTCGTTGCAACCATCAATTCAGGCACAGGGCCCGGCTCTACCGGAATCGTTCCGTTCACGGAACCCGGAAAGGAACCATGCTGCCGGCTAGGTGGTGCGTCGCCTGTCGAAAGCCTGTGGAGTCGACGAGCCATTGCCGGCATCGTCGCGTGCTTTCTGCACGTAGTTCTCCAGGTCAGCTTCGTTCATCTCGCCGATCACCAGCGAACTCACCACGCCGTCGGGGCTGATCACATAGGTCATCGGGTAGAACGTAACGGTGTAATCCTTTGCGATGCTGCCGGTGGCCACCATATCGCCGCCGGAATCACGGCCAATGGGGTAGGTGATGCCAAAGCTCTCCGCGAACTCGCGCGATCGATCTTCCGGATCCTGCTTGCCGCCAACGCCGATCATCATCACGTCATCCGGGGCGGATTCCCAATAGGCCTGGAATGCCGGCATCTCCCGTTTGCACGGTTCGCACCAGCTGCCCCAGAAGTTCACGATCACCACCTTGCCACGCTGCTCGCTGAGTGTGATCTCCTCGCCACTGAACGTGGTCAGGGTGAAATCGGGCGCCGGGTTGCCCACGGCCGGGACATCGACCGACGTAGAGCCGCCGGTACCGTTGTCAGGAGCATCCTCGTCGCCACCACGGGTCCACTGGTACACGCCCAGCAGCAGCACAACCAGGATCAGCACGGCCCCAAGCATCCAGCTGGAGGCGCGCTCGTTGCGGCCATAGCCAATGCGCCCGCGCTCTTCCTGTGATTCGTCGGTATCGGCAAGCGTGCGTTCGTCGAGAGTGTCATTCGGGGTCGGCTGGGACATGCGGGACTTTCTGCGTTACGGGAGTGACTGCATGGCGGCTTCGATTTTCGCGAGTTCCTCATCGCTGCCGCCTACCACAACAAGGATATAGCTCCCGTGCTGGTAAATATGGATTTCCTGACCCTCGTTCAGGGGCCGGTCGGAAATACGAGCCGTGATCTCGAGTGTTTCCGGGTCGAGGTCTGCAGCGTCTGCCTCGCGGGCGGCACGGGCTTCTTCGGCGCTGCCCTCCGGATAGATAAAGAGGAACGCATTCAGTTCGTTGATCTCAATCACCTGGCCGGGCTGCGTGAGCTGGTTTGCCGAGGCGGTGTACCGGCCGGGCTCCACCCGATCCAGGTCCTGCTCCCGCAAGGCGTAGATGACGCAGATGAACTCGTTGCGGCCTTCCTCACAGGCAGGTGGCCGTGGACCTTCCTGGAAGAACGCATCCTCAACAAAATAGAGGTACGCCACCACGCCGGCTGCAACCAGCATGAGGGCAAACAGGATATTGCTGAGCGCGAGGGCCCGTTTGCGGTTTGGAGAAGTGCTCATGCCAGGTTCCCGCGTTTACCAGTGGCGCACGCGCGCCAAAATGCTGTTGCCAGTATCGCCCAGCATGCGGGCTGTGTGCACGGTGGGCATGGCTCCGTACCGAATCTCGCGCAAGAAGGGCACTTGTGCCCGGTTAACAAGTGTTTCATCACATTATCGCGATAATAGGTTGACATCGAGGTCAACCGCCCGTACACTGGAAGCAGACAGGTGGAACAACGACGTTGCCTGTCCGTCACCGACGAAGTTGACAAGGTCAAGGAGTACACGATGAACCTCTTCCGCAAGCTTATCGGCCGCACTACCGGTCGTCGTGGTGGTCGCTTCCAGCGCTACTACGGAAACGTCCTCCGCACTGGCGCCGGCTATCCTACCGCCGATGAAGCACGCCGTGATATGGCCCAGTACGATCGCAATAGCCATCCCTTTGGCTGGCCGATGTAGTGTCATCGCCTGTGCGATGACCCGGGCGTAACGAGCCCCTACTCGAGCCGCCCATTCCAACAGCGTTTACTTCCTGTGAACGGAAAACCGCCCAGGCGAAGCAACGAGCGCCTGGGCGGTTTTCAGCTTTTTCCCATGTTTGTACCTGACAGGGTTTTACCGACAACCTTATGCCGAAAACGGCATATGGCTACCCGACGCTGCGGGTGAAGCGGGCGATGGCCTTGTTGAGCTCGTCCAGCCGCTCCTCCAGCTCATCGCCTTCGGCGCTCACCACGCAGCCGCGGATGTGGTCCTGCAAGAGCAGCAGTCCGATGTTCTGCATGGATGAATTGATTGCCGAAATCTGGGTGAGGATATCCACGCAGTAGCGATCGTCCTCAATCATTCGGGCCACGCCACGGATTTGCCCTTCCACCCGGGCCAGGCGGCTGAGCAGCCGTGTCTTGTCCGCGGCATAGGAATCGCTATGGTGACAGGAACCGGTGGTTTCCCCGGAGTCTGGCGTGGTGTCGGGTTTGATAATTGCGCTCATGTGCATTCTCTGGTGCTCTGTGCCTGCAGGCACTCACAATTCATAACCTACCTTAACACACCACGTCCCAGGATCGGTGAGATATGCAAGAATACAGGCAGATTCTCGGATATCAATCGCGATAGTAATGAGGGCACCCATGGCTGATTCGCAGATCATCGTTGCGACGTTCGACGACGAAAGCAAAACCTACCAGGCGTTCTCGGAAATCAAGCGGGCGTCTGTGGACGGCGAGTTGAAGATCAACGGCCTCACGGTGATGCATCGGAACCTGGAAGGCAACTTCGTTATTAAGGACGCCGCCATTCGCAACTATGGTGGCAGTATCACGGGCGGTATCATCGGCTCGCTGGTGGGTATCCTTGGCGGCCCAATTGGCATCCTGCTCGGGTGGGGCGCCGGTGCGCTCATCGGCGGTATCCGTGATGCCCGCGAAATCCTCGGCGACCAGAACCTGTTCAAAACCCTCTCCGCCGATATGCAGGTAGGGAACACCGCGCTTATCGGTGAGATTGAGGACGAGAAGAGTACGGTGGTGGACCAGATCGTTCGCCGCCTCGGCGGCGTGCTGCTCCGTCGCCCCACCGCCGAGGTGGAGGCCGATGTGGCGGCCATGGAGCGCGCCCAGGATTCGGCCCGCAACGAGGCCATTCGGGTGCTGGATGATTACCGTACGGGTGACCGCTCTGGCGATACGGCCGGCGACCGGGGAGACGGACCCACGCCCGTATAACGGGTAGCGTGTATGCTATTACCGTAAATCGGCGCTTAATAGTGCGCTGTGGCATCGACCCCGCCCGCGATAACCTGCACTCGCGGCGATGAGGCATTGCGCGTATGCGATCATTTTTCCAACGACAAGGCAAGTTCCGTCCGCTCGCCAAAGGCGACCAGCGTGGGGCCGAACGCGATAGTTCCGTGCCCGAGGATTTGTGGACCAAGTGTTCCAAATGCGGCGAGCTCCTGTACACCCGCGAGCTTGAACGCAACTCCCGGGTGTGCCCGAAGTGCAACTACCACTTCCGCCTCTCCGCCCGCGAGCGCATCGACTTGCTGGTGGATGCGGATACGTTTGAGGAGTGGGACACCGATATCCGCCCCACCGATCCGCTGGAGTTTGTGGATGGCCAGGGAGCCTATTCTGACAAGCTCGTAAAAACCCAGGCGAAAACCGGCGAGACCGAAAGCCTGGTAACCGGCATCGGCGAGATTAACGGCCGCCGTATGGTACTGGTCGTCGCCGAGTTCGGCTTCCTTGGTGCCAGTATGGGGAGCGTGTGGGGCGAGAAGCTTGCCCGCGCGGTGGAGCGTGCGGTGGAACTCCGTGTGCCCGTGCTCACCGTGAACGCATCGGGTGGTGCCCGCATGCATGAGGGGCTCTTCTCGCTCATGCAAATGGCGAAAACCATCGCTGCATTCCATCGCCTGGGCGAAAACCGCCTGCCGCATGTGAGCCTGTTGGTGGATCCCTGTTATGGAGGCGTGCCTGCCAGCTTCGCCACCGTGGCCGATGTGATGCTGGCCGAGCCGGGCGCGCTAATCGGCTTTGCGGGCCAGCGCGTGATCGAGCAGGTCACCCGCCAGAAACTGCCCGAGGGATTCCAGACCGCCGAGTTCCTGCTTGAGCACGGCATGATCGACCAGATCATCGAGCGCGGCAATATCCGCCACACCCTCACGATATTGGCCGACCACTACGTGGGTCGCCCCGCCACGGCCCGTACCGGGTATCCCAAGGGCCTGTTGGGTGACGACCATCTTGAATCCGCCGACGCGCCAGTTGCCACCGGAGAGCCTGCATGAGCGACGAAACCAGGACCACATCGGACCGCGAGCCCGCCACAGCCGTCGCCGCCATGGATCGCGTCCGCCTTGCGCGCGATCCCAATCGCCCCGGCACGCTCGATTACGTCCATGAACTGCTCGAGCGCGTGGTTGAACTCCGTGGCGATCGCGGTTTCGGCGACGACCGCGCCATGATTGGCGGTATCGGTACCTTCCGTGGTCGTCCGGTGGTGTGGATCGGTCACCAGGGCGGCACCAATACCAGGGAAAACCTGGAGCGCAACTTTGGCATGCCGCGCCCGGAAGGGTTCCGCAAGGCGAAGCGGCTGATGCAGCACGCCGAGAAGTTCGGTATGCCGATCCTCACATTTGTCGATACCTCTGGCGCCGATCCCGGCATCAGTTCGGAAGAACGTGGCCAGGCGACCGCGATCGCAGAGTGCCTGCTGCAGATGGTGGGCACGAAGGTGCCGATCGTGTGCACCGTGATCGGCGAGGGTGGTTCCGGTGGCGCGCTTAGCATCAGCCTGGGCGATCGTTTGTTGATGCTGGAGAACGCGGTGTATGCCGTGGCCAGCCCGGAAGCCTGCGCAGCCATTTTGTGGAAGGATGCCGGCAAGGCCGCCGATGCCGCCGCCACCATGCGCGTGACCGCGGCTGACCTGCAGCGCTTCGGCATGATCGAGGAACTCATTCCCGAGCCGATTCCGGCCCACGAGGCCCCGCGCGATACGATCCAGACCGTTGGTGAGCGGATCGAGCATCACCTGAGCCAGTTGCTGGCCGGTTTCGATCCTGAGGACGAAAAGAAGATCGCCGAAATGCTGGACAAGCGGTACCAGAAGTTCCGCGCCATCGGTGCCTGGACCACGGTGTAGTTCTTCACTCCGAGCAGAGAAAGGGCTTGGCCGCCTTCGGCAGAATCCTCCGGCGATGCCGACAAGGGGTTGGTTCCCGGGTGCGCATGTACGCCCGCCCTGCGCCCGGAGTGGGTCCATGGGCACAAAATGTAGGCCCGTCCTGCCGAAGGCATCGGGCGGGCATGTTGGCGTGAGATGTCCATGCACTAATTCGCCATAGGAACCCGCACCTTCGCGCGGTTTTCCCCAGGCATCGTACGCCCGGGGTTCATCCCCCGGGCGCACAGCGAAACACCGGGTGGCGCTTATTCCACCGAACGGATGTCAACCCGCCGCAACAACTGCGCATTGAGGGCGACGATGATCGTCGACAGGCTCATCAGCACCGCTGCCGCAGCGGGTGCCAGGGTGAACCCCCAATTCGCGAGCGCACCGGCGGCCAGCGGGATGGCCAACACGTTGTACCCCACGGCCCAGACCAGGTTCTGGATCATCTTGCTGAACGACGCCGCCGAGAGCTTGCGCACGCCGGCAACGGTACGCGGATCGCTTGACGCCAACACCACGCCGGCCGACTGGATCGCCACATCGGTACCGGCACCAATCGCCAGCCCGACATCGGCCTGGGCAAGCGCAGGGGCATCGTTAACCCCATCACCCACCATGGCCACTCGCTCACCACGGGACTGAAGTTCTTTCACTACCGATTGCTTCTTCTCCGGAAGCACCTGGGCGAACACCTCATCAATGCCCAATTCCTTGCCCACGGCTTCGGCGACTGGTCGCGCATCGCCGGTGATCATCACCACCCGCACATCACGCTCCTGCAGGTCGCGCACGGCTTCGGCCGATTCTTCCCGCACCTGGTCCTCCAGCGAGAGTCCACCGATAACCTCTCCCTCACGCACCACGTACAGCGCCGCCGCGCCGCGTGCGCTCCACCGGTCAGCGGCCGCACGGATGATGTCTGGAAGCTCGAGTCCCTGCTCTTCCAGCATGGTCGGGCCGCCTACAGCAATTCGGGCGCCATTCACTTTGCCGGTCACGCCCCGACCCGGGATCGCTTCGAACTCCGACACCGGTGCGAGATTCAGGCCCCGTTCCAGCGCCGCATTCACGATCGCCCGCGCCAGCGGATGCTCGCTATCGCGCTCGACCGATGCGGCGAGGACGAGCATGTCGTCCTCACTTGTGTTCGCCGCTGCGAGGTCGTGCAGCACGTGCTCGCCGCGCGTGAGCGTGCCGGTTTTGTCGAAGAGCACCGTTGTGATGGTGCGCATCCGCTCCAGGGCGAGCCGATCCTTAATCAGCACGCCGTTTTTCGCCGCCACCTCGGTCGTGATGGCAATCACTAGGGGAATCGCCAACCCCAGCGCATGGGGGCACGAAATCACCAGGACGGTGACGGTATGGGTAATGGCGGCGTTCAGGTCTCCGACGATGAGCCACCAGGTAAGGAATGTCACCAGGCCCGCGCCGGTCGCGATATAGAAGAGCAGGGCCGCGAAGCGATCGGCCAGCGCCTGCGCCCGCGATTTGGACGTTTGCGCTTCGGCAACCATCCGCTGGATGCCGGCGAGTGTTGTTTGGTCGCCGGTGGCGCCCACGCGGAAACGAACCGACGAGCCGGCAACGACAGTACCGGCGACGATATGGTCGCCCTCGCCGCGTCCGACAGGCCGGGATTCGCCAGTAATCATGGATTCATCGAACTCGGCCCGACCCTGTTCGATCACGCCATCGGCGGGAACACTGCTTCCGGGCCGTACCAGCACAAGGTCGCCGGTGCGGAGCTCGCTCGCCGGAACCATCTCCGACTGGCCATTGACAATGCGTTCCGCCTCATCGGGGACCAGCGCCGCCAGGGCGTCGAGGGCGCTCCGGGTTTCGCCCAGTGCCCGCATCTCCAGCCAGTGGCCAAGCAGCATGATGGTTATCAGCAGTGCCAGTTCCCACCAGTAATCCATGTCCAGCCACCCGAACGTTGTGGCGGCACTGGCGATGAAGGCAACCGTGATTGCGAGGCTGATGAGCAGCATCATGCCCGGCTTACGCTGTTTCAGTTCTTCCCATCCACCCTCGAGGAAGACCCACCCACCGTAGAAGAACAGGATGGTACCGAGCACCGGCGAGATCCAGTCGCTGCCGGTGAACGTGGGCATGGAGAAGTTGAACCACTCCTGGATCATGTGGCTATAGAGCACGATCGGGATGGAGAGGATCAGCGATATCCAGAACTTCTGGCGGAACACTGCTTCGTGCCCTGCGTGGCCGCCATGGTCGCCATGGCCATGGCCGGCATGCGCCGCGTGGTCGCCCATCGCGTGGGCGGCATGGTCATGCCCGGCATGCGATCCGTGGTGGCCAGCGTGTGCATCGTGATGATGGGCATGATCGCCAGGCGTCAAGTCGGCAGGATCGCGGCGGAGTTCTACAAGCTCCCCTGCTGCCTGTTCCGGCCCCTGGGGAGTCGAATGGTGGTCGTGATGATGATTATGATCGTGCGGGTTCTGGCTCATAGCTGTCGCTGTTCTCCTCTCTTATACCCCCAGGGGGTATAATTACAAGATACCAGACATTGCTGGAGAGTCAACTTCCACTTGGGGAAATGACGAACCCCGCTCACGCCAACGCGAAACCCCGGGCATTGTGTGGCAATGCCCGGGGTGTGATTCAGGAACCTGCCTTTGGAACGTTACCCGATCTCGACGCGGGTGACCCATTCGGGGTGGGAATCGGATTCGCCGCGGAAGATGCCGAACAGCGTGTCGTACAACTGCTTCGCAATCGGCCCACGCTCGCCGGTGCCGATGGTGCGGCCATCGATGGTCGCGACCCAGGCAACCTGCACGCCGGTGCCGCAGAAGAACACTTCCTCGGCCAGGTAGAGTTCGGAGCGATCGATTTCGCGCTGCTCCACCGCGTAGCCCAGCTCGTCGGCCAGTGCAATCACGCTGCGGCGGGTGATGCCTTCCAGCACATCGCCGGTGATGGGGGCGGTAATCAGCACGCCATCGCGCACCATGAACAGGTTTGCGGCGCTGCCTTCACCCACCTTCCCGCGCGAGTTCAGCATGATGGCGTCATCGGCGCCGTAGCTCATCGCCTGGTCCTTGGCAAAGCTGGCGTTGATGTAGCTGCCGGTGATTTTGCCCCGGCTGGGGATCATATTATCCTCGGTGCGGGTCCAGCTGGTAACGATCATGTTCATGCCGCGCGAGGTGTCGAGGTAATCGCCCATCGGCAACATGTAGCAGGCGAACTCGTCCTTCAGGTTCTGCAGGCGCGGGGTAAGCTCCACGCTGGCCTTGTACACCATCGGGCGGTAATACACATCGGTATCCGGCGCGTTCTTGCGGGTGAGTTCGATAATGGTTTCGGCCATGGTTTGCGGATTGAACGGCAGGTCCATGCGCAGGAGTTTGGCGCTGCGCAGCAGGCGGGCGGTGTGATCCTCGAGCCGCACGATGTTGATCGCCTTGCCATCGGCTGAGCGGTAGCCGCGAATACCGGCAAATGCGCCGGTGCCGTACTGCATGGCGTGGGTTCCGATGCTGATGGTCGCTTCCCTGAAGGGCACAATCTTGCCCTCGAAGAATGCGTATTCCAATGTCTCACTAAACGCCATACCCGTACCCTTTACCCTGTATCCACGCCGGTATAGCCGGTTCCGAATCGAGCCGGCCTGTTCCTCGCAGTATCGCACAGCCGTGTGCGTGCGCAATTAGGCGGGAATCGGTTCGGTTTCCGGGGCGCGCAGCAACTTCCAGCCGAAGGTCACAATCAGCCCACAGGCAACACCCCCGGCAACCACACTCCATTGCGCACCGCGAATGCCGATTTCATCGACAAGGTACCCGGCGATGATCGATCCGATGGCTGCACCGGTCGCCATGGCCGATCCCAGCCACGCAAACGCCTCGGTGAGCTTGTTGGAGGGCGCGATTTGCTCCACAAACAGGTTGCTCACGATCATGCCCGGCGAGATCGCCAGACCGGTAATGAACACCGCAACCGCCATTGCAGGGATGTTCGGGGCCAGCAGCATCGGGATGGTGCCCAGCCCGATCCACCAGTACGTCACCATGATCTTCACTGGCGTGCTGCCGGGCCAGAGGCGCGCGCCGTACAGGACCGCCCCCAGTAACGAACCGATCGCGAAAATCGCTGCCACGTAACTGGCGGAGTTCGGCGAACCGTGATGCTCGGTGAATGCCACGATCACGATCTCCGCCGCGCCGAACAACAGGCCCATGAACAGCAGCGAGGCGATGATGAGTTGCACCGCCGGGATGCGCACCACCGAACCACCTTCGCGATGGGACGCGCTGGTGATGGGGGACGACATCCGCGCGGAGTCCCGCGATGTCGGCTGCCGGAGGAGCATGAACGTGCCGATGGCCGTAAACGTCATGGACGCCAGGATGCCGGCCGTTGGGTGCACCTGCAAACAGAGCGGCACCACCAGCATCGGGCCGATGACAAACCCCATCTCGTCGATCATCGATTCCAGCGAGTACGCCTTTTCCAGGGCACGGCCGCGCCCCAGTTCACGCACCCAGCGGGCGCGGCTGAGCGAGCCGAACTGCACCGAACTGCCACCGATGATCGCTGCGCCGAGGAGCATGGAGGCTTCCGGCAGGTCGCTGTACGCCGCGGAGATCAGGGCAATCACGCCGATAACGTGCGCCATCATCGACCACAAGAGGACGCCGCGCTCGCCACGGATGTCGATCAGGCGCGCCAGCACCGGGGCCAGCAACGCCGCTACCAGTGTTTGTGTGGCACCCACCAGCCCCGCCATGCCATAGCTGCCGGTGATCTGCTGCACCAGCAGGATGCAACTGAGCGCTTTCATCGCGCTCGGGGCACGCCCAATCGCCGTGGCTGTCACAAACCACAACCGGCCCGGTTCTTCGAAGAGTGATTTGTAGGAGACGTTTCCGGCGGCAGACGACATCAGGAATCCCGTGTTTGAAAGGAAAGGCCAGCGTTGCTGCCGACCTCTGAGAGAGTAAAGGAAACCGAGGCGTTTGTCCCGATGCCACCGGCCGGTGCGCTGCCGGTGCGATACTTGGCGGTATCGTAGTCGCGACCTCCACGGGAGTTTACCGATGCCTGAGCCCGAAGATGTGCTGATACCAACCGCCGCCGACCTGGACCGCGTCCGCCTGGAGCGCTACCCCCGCGCCGCGACGTGGGATCCGGAGTGGCAACTGGAGAACATGCTCGGCACCAATCCGCTTTGGCTCACCGAGGAATTGATACAGCACATGCCGCTGGAACCAGGCACGCGCGTGCTGGATCTCGGCTGCGGCCGGGGGATGAGTTCGCTCTTCCTCGCCAAGGAATTGCAAGTGCAGGTGTGGGCGGCCGATTTGTGGATCAGCCCGGACGAGAACTGGCAACGCGTGCAGGGGCTCGGACTGGAGCATCTCGTCTACCCGATCCAGGCGGAAGCGCACACGCTGCCCTTTGCTGGCGGGTTTTTCGATGCCGTGATCTGCGTTGATGCATGGCATCTCTTCGGCCTTGGCGAGGGGTTTGTTGGCCGCATTGCCCATTACGTGCGCGATGGCGGCCTGATCGGCATGATCAGCCCCGGCCTGGTCGAGGAGTTCGGGAACGGACTTCCCACCCACGTCATCCCGTTCTGGCAGCAGGAGTTCTGGAGCATGCACAGCCCGGCGTGGTGGGAGGATTTGTGGCAGCAGGAAAAGTCGCTGCGCATGCTTCACGCCGGGATGGTGCCCGATGGCTGGAAGCTGTGGCTGCAATGGGAGGAAATCGCGCGCGATACCGGCTACCCGTTTGCGGCGGATGACATATCCCTGTTGTATGCCGATGCCGGGCAGAACCTCGGGTTCATCACCTCAGTAGCACAGGTGAATCGCACAGGCCGGTAGTGGCGGCCTTTATGGCCGACCATGGGGGCGGACACATAGGTCCGCCGCTACAATCATCCGCGTTCGACCATGCGATCACTTCGGGATCGTGCTCGGGTATAAAACCCGAGCCTACGTACGAGGGTTCCAGTCACGACCGCAATGAGTCCTTCTGCCGGTACAGGTCGCGTACCAGCGCGCATTCGGCGGCGTGGTGGATGAACTCGCGGTTGATATGCAGCACCAGATCGGCGAACGGGCTCTCTGCAAACGGCCCCTCGGCCGGACCGCAGGGTGCACTCAACCGGTCGTCCGGCATGGCATCGAGTTCAGCTTTCCAACGTTCGTAGGCCCGCGCCAGGTTCGCCATACCTTCCGCCGCGGAAAGCGACACCGGCGCGTCCATGTCCTCTGCTGCAGGATCGCCGAAGTGATTCACACGCCGTTTGGTGAAGAAATCGGCCATGTGGTGCATGCGCCAGGCGATGGTCGTGAACGGCGCAGGCTCAACATGCCGTTGCGGGTCGATGGTGGGTGCGGCATCGCCATCGCCCGGGTGCACCGTCCAGACATCTGCCACCGGGGCCCACAGGTATTCGTCGTCGGTGAGCCCCTCCATGCGGGCCACGAACATGTACTCCCAGGCGAACGCCATCTGGTCGACCAGGCTGGCTTTCCAGTTAACCTCTGGCATCGTTTCCTCCTACAGTTCGAGTACGGTGGCGGTATCCAGGGTGGTGACCGTTTGGCCCGGCCACTCCAGGAACTGCATCGTCAGGTTAAGGTCGTTGATCATCGATTCTGCCTCGACCTGTACGCCATCCCAGTCGATCGATTCGGTGGTGTGGGCGTCACCGACCAGCGTGACATCGAACCCCTCACCGGCCGCCCGGTAGGTGGTGGCACGGACGCAGGCGTTGGTCTGCGCTCCGGAGATCACCAGGTGTCCGATACCCAGTTCATCCAGCATCTCCGAGAGATTGGTGGCAGCGAACGAATCGCTGTACTCCTTGTACACGCAACGTTCGCCCTCGGCGGGAACGAGTTCCGGCACCAGCTGCCACTCCTCGGAATCGCGCGGCAGGTCTTCGGCCTCGTGCTGGATCCAGATCACCGGCACGTGGCTGGCGCGGGCATGGTCCACCATTTTGGCGACATTTCGCACCACCTCGTCCCGCTTCCAGCTATTGCTCACCACGCCGTTCTGTACATCAATCACCAGCAGTGCACTCTTGCTGGCGTCGCCTCGTGTTGCCATGGTTCCCTCCCTGAAAATTCGTTCGATTTCTATGGATCGTACGCTACAATGCGGACGAAAACGTTCCTCATTCCGGAGACCCGCATGATCGATACATCCCGACCGGCCAGTCGTATCCTCGCCATGCTGGAGATTCTGCAGGACCGCCCGGGAATCTCCGGGCCGGAGCTTGCCGAGCGACTCGATGTGAGCTCCCGCACCATCCGCCGCTATATCGTCACCCTGCAGGATATGGGCATTCCGGTGGAACCGACTCCAGGGCGTGCCGGTGGCTACGCCCTGGCACCCGGGTTCCGGCTGCCACCACTCATGTTCAGCGCCGATGAAGCGCTCGGGCTGGCTATGGCATTGCTAAGTACACAGGTGATGAACGCCACCGCACTGCCGGACCCGGTAGAGCGCGCACTGGCGAAAATCGAGCGCGTCCTGCCACGCGACCTGACCGACCGTATCGCCACCATGCGCTCTGAAGTCGAATTCACGGCACCGTACGACTGGCAGGCACCGGGATTCCCCCAGCCCGGCATTCTGGCGGCGCTGGCGCAGGCGCGGCTTGCCCGTCAGCGCGTCTGGTTCCGGTACGGGCGTCCCACCGGCGATGAGAGCGCCCGCGAGGTCGATCCCTACGGCATCGGCAATGTGAACGGCCGCTGGTACCTGCATGGTTTCTGCCATTTGCGCAACGACACGCGCACGTTCCGCATCGACCGTATCCGCCGCGTGGACGTCCTGCCGACGCCGTTCGAGATGCCTGATAACCTCGATGTGATCCGCGCAATCCAGGAGAGCCTGGCGCTGAGCTGGCAGGAATGGAAGGTGGAGATCGTGGTGCACGCGCCCCTGTGCGAGATCGAGGAGTTCATGCCCCGTCATTTCGCCATCCTCGAGGAGTTGCCCGATAACCGCACCCGGCTCCGGGCGAGCTCCAGCAGCCTCGAGTATTTCGCCGCCCGTGTGTTCGCGCTTCCATACGACATGGTGATCATCTCGCCGCCGGAATTGCGCGATATCGCCCGCCGTCACGGCGAGCGCCTGCTGGCAGCAGCGGGTGATCAGGCAATGTAGGCCAGTATCCCGCGTCGCAATGTGGGTGGAATCAGGCTCGTAGTGGCGGACCTATGTGTCCGCCTATGTCGCGATGGCGGGCCTGGTGCTCACGTAAAACCCGGGCACAGGGCCCGGGTCTACGTTTCGAGGTAATGAACTAATCCGTTACACCAGCCCGACGCGCTCCAGAATGGCGCGGATGCGGCCGGCTTCCTCGTCGTTCAGCGGGGTGAAGGGTGTCGCCATGGCGTTGCTGGCGATCACGCCCATCTCGCGTAGGGCGGTCTTGTAGCCACCGATCACGCCGCTGGTGATGCCCACCCGTCCCGGTGTGGCCTGGGAGAGGATGGTGAACAGGTCGGTGAGCCGCGCCTGCTCGCTGCGGGCGGCGTCCCAGTCGTTGGCCATGGCGGCGTCATACAGGCGGCGATACCCGGCGGGATCGACGTTGCCAAGCCCTGGCACCACGCCGGCCGCGCCGGTGAACATGGCGTAATCCACGGTCACTTCGGCACCGGTGAAGACGCTGAAATGCGGATACTGCTTTGTGTTGGCGACAATGGAGCGGAAACTGGCCTCATCGCCACTGCTGTCCTTCACCCCGGCGATGATGCCGTCACCGGCAAGTTCGACCACCACGTCCCTGTGGAGCACGGTTTGCACCATTTGCGGGATGTTGTAAGCCACGATCGGGATCGTGATCGCCTTGTGGATGGCGCGGAAGTGGGCGGCGATCTCCGCGTGGCTGAACTTGTGGTAGTAGGGGCCGAGGGCCACCACGGCATCGGCACCGAGTTCCTCTGCCTGCTGCGCGTATTCGATCACCGCGCCGGTGCTACTGGCCAGCGCCCCGGCGAGCACCGGCACCTGTCCCGCCACCGTGCCGATGGTGGTCTCCAGCACCTGCGTACGCTGCCTGTCGGTAAGGGCACCGGTTTCCGAGGTTGTGCCCAGCGCGAAAATGCCGGTCACCCCGCCATCGATCTGGTAGCGCAGCAGCTTCTCCAGCGAGGCGGTGTCGATATCGCCATCGGGCGTGAACGGGGTGCAAATCGGCGGCACCACGCCGCCAAAGATCTCCGGGTATGCCATGGGTGGTTCTCCACAATGCGCTTAGCCAACGTTTGCATCATGGTACGGCGAGTTCACGAATCGGCGTAGGGGCGGATCCGGTCCGCAGACCGGTATCCGCCCGTGGTGGTATCCGGTAAGGGAATCGCCATTCTGATTTGCGACTCAACGGAGGTGAAGAATCCCTGCGCGAAGCGCTCTATTATGCGGCTTCGCCGGGTGATTCTGAAGGCGGCGAAGCCCTTGCTGCGTCGTAATTACGATATTCGGAATGACGAAGGGCATCATGGTACGGCGGGAACCGATGCCCGTAATCTGTAGGGGCGGATTCGGTCCGCAGACCGGTATCCGCCCTCGGCCGGTGTGATGGCCACACGGGTTTTTTGCCATCACACGGGCGGATACATTCGCCTGCGGGCGAAAGATCCGCCCCTACGCCGGATTGTGAATTGCAGAGTCGCTTCTACAGCCCCAGCGTCGAACGGGCGATCAATCCCATCGCCACATCATCGATCGGCGGGTTGCCCAACCCGGCGCGGGCATCGCGGAAATAGCGCTCCAGCGGGTGCGCCTTCTGCATCCCTACGCTGCCGACGATCCGCATCGCCAGGTCGGTCACCTCAATGGCGTTGTTGGTAGCAATCACCTTTGCCGCCGCCAGTTGCGAGCGCAACGCATCACGCAGTTCCGGGTTCTGCTCCCATTCCTCTACCGTGCCGTACAGCGACGACCGCGCCGCCAGCAGTAGCATTTCCATTTGCGCCACTTTCGCTTGCACGCCTTCCAGCTCGGCAATGGCCTTGCCGCCCAGCGCGGTAGGACGTCGGTTTTGCGCAAACTCGATCGCCCAATTGCGCGCTGCGATGCCGATGCCAAGGTAGAGCGCGCTGGTGAGGGTGCTCCACGGGCTGCCATCGGGCTTGCCGGTCGCAGGCAACCGGTAGCCCAGCGGCACCACCACATCATCCAGCACAAGATCGTGACTGCCACTGGCGCGCATGGCGAGGTTGTCCCACGTTTCCTCGATGGTGATGCCGGGGGTATCCATCGGCACGAGGAAGTTGGCCCGCACCATTGTTCCCGGCTCGTCCTCCACGCTACAACCCACGCCGGCCCATCGCAGGCCGGGCGAGCCGGTGCTCCAGCTCTTGCGGCCGGTGATATGCCAGCCATCGTCCTGCTTCACGGCGGTGGTGGCATAGGCGCCGCCACGACTGGGGCTGCCCAGGGCGGGTTCGCTGGCGGCGGTATTGTAGAGCGCGCCATTGTTCACCACTTCGGAGAGGAAATGGGCTTTCAGGTCGGCTGGCCAGTCGGTATTGATGCCTACCCCGGCGACATGGCTGAAGTGCATGGTGGCGATAAGCCCGACAGAGCCATCGCCCTGGGCGAGGCATTCGATAGCGAGCATCGTTTCCAGCGGCGATGCGCCCATGCCGCCGAACTCCTCGGGCACAGTCAGCCCAAGCAGGCCGTTCTCGCGCATGGCCGCAAACGCCTCTTCCGGGAAACTGGCGGCGGCATCGTGCCGGTCGGCGTGCTCGTGTGCCACCAACGCCACCTCGTCCGCCAATGCCATGAACCTTGCCTGTCGGTCGGTGTGAGGATATCGGGGGCCGGGCAGGGCGGGGGCATTCGGGAACAGGCGCTGGGACAACGGGGGATCCTTTCGGTCAAGACAGTACTGTGGCTAGTTTCGCACGAACGAGGCCCCAGGCGGGAAGGCGTGTTCCGGTGGGAACAAGAGGGGCATTCGGTACAATGCCAGCCATACTAATTGGACGTGATTGCACCCTGACGCTGGATAGACCTGCCATGCCCCGAATCCGAGACCTCAATATCGTTATCGGTGACCTCGCCACCGGCCAGCACAACGCCATTACCGATGTGCAAGGAATCCGCGTTGGCCACACGACAGTGCTGGAAGAAGGTCGGCTGCACACCGGCGTGACGGCAATTGTTCCAGACACGCTGCCCATTCCGGCCGGGCTCTTTGCAGGCAATGGATACGGCAAGCTGATCGGTGCGACCCAACTGCAGGAACTGGGCGAGATCGAGACGCCGATCCTGCTCACAAGTACGCTTAGTGCGTTTCGTGTCGCCGATGCCCTGGTTGGCTGGGTGATGCGGCAACCCGGCCACGAGGAAACGCGATCAATCAACCCGGTGGTGGGTGAAACCAACGACGGCTGGCTGAGCGATATTCGCTCCCGCGCCGTTACCGAAGAGCATGTCGTTGCCGCCCTGGAATCGGCATCGGCCGGCCCGGTAGGGGAGGGGTGCGTTGGTGCCGGCACCGGCACGCGCACACTCGGGTTCAAGGGCGGTATCGGCACCAGTTCGCGCGTGGTACACGCCGGCGATGATGACGACCCGGAGCTCGCAGGCCCCTTCACCATTGGCGCGATTGTGCAGAGTAACTACGGCGGCACGCTGACAGTGCAGGGCAGGCGTATTCCCGCGCCGGAGGAGCCGGAAAGCGACGATGGCAGTTGCATGATTGTGGTGGCAACCGACGCACCGGTGGATGCACGCCAGTTGGAGCGCATTGCCAAACGGGCGGTGTTTGCCATGGCGCGCACCGGGGCAAGTTACAGCAACGGCAGCGGCGATTACGCCATTGCGATCAGCACAGGCCGCGGCAATCGCCTGCCGGATAGCGTGCTGAGCCCGCTCTTCCTGGCGACGATGGATGCGGTAGAGGAAGCGTTGCTCAACAGCCTCTTTATGGCCACCACCACACATGGTATCGATGGCCACGTGGCCCGGGCCGTGACGGAGGCTTATCCATAACCGGATGGCTGTCAGCCGCCGTTCGGTAGCATCCCCAACTGGGCCATGATCATGAACCGGTCTGGCACGCCCCAGTGTTCCACCATCTTGCCGTTCTCAAACCGGCAGACATCGAACACGGTCACATCGATCTTCATGCCAGTAGGCGGGTGGCCCATATGCGGACCCTGCTGGGTGCCACGGGCACGACACCGCGCCCACACCTTGTCGCCATCCACCACGACATCCTCAACGGTCAGGGTGAAATCCGGGAAGACCGAGTGGAGGTACGTTACCGCCCCGCGCACACCGTCGGGACCGTCCCCCATGCCCGGCTGGTGCTCGATCACGTGCGGCGAGATCACCTCGTCCAGCACATTGAACTCCTGGCGGGTGAATGCCTCGTCAATGATGCGGCGGAACAACGTCTCGTTGTTGGCCTGAATGGAAGAGGAAGAGAGGGATCCACTGGACATATCGATGCCCCTTTCCGTGCAGCCTTGGCACGATTATGGAACGACATTACGTCCGGGGTCGTACTATGTCAAGTAGGGCCAGTGAGCGTCACCGGACGCCGGCCTGAATGACCAGTTTGCGGGGATGTAACAGCTTCGTAACACGTCCCGCCTGCCCGTGGGCGATGATGAGATACATGCACAGTCCTGAACCCGCATCGCCACGCGGCGAGCAGCCACAACCTGTATCCGTGTGGATCACCCTCCGCCAGGCGGCCCTGAGCCACCTGCCGTGGCTGGTGCTCGTTGTGGTGCTCGGTATCGTGGGTGCGGCCCTGGGCCTGAGCGCCGAGCTTCGTGCCTCGGTCCGCGAAGGGTGGGAGGTGGTTTCCAGCGGCGACCAGCTTCGCATCCGCGAGTACCTCAGCGGCTACGGTGCGTGGGGTCCGGCCGCCTCGGTGATGCTCATGGTGCTGCAGGGCATCTTTGCGCCTATCCCGGCCTCGGTCGTCCACCTGGCCAACGGCGTGGTGTATGGCATTGCCGGCGGGGCGCTGTTGAACCTTATCGGCCAGATGGCCGGTGCCACCGTGGCCTTCTCGATCTCGCGGGTGTTTGGCCGCTCCGTGGCCGAGCGCTTTGCCGGCCGGGTGGATGACGATGGCGTGATCGAGCGCTGGCTCGATCGCTGGGGCGACAAGGCGCTCTTCCTCATTCGCGCCATTCCCGGCATGCCGAGCGATTTCGCCAGCTACCTGCTGGGGCTTACCCGCATGCCCGCGAAACGCTACCTGCTGGTGTCGTTTATCGGCTACATTCCCCAAAGCCTCGCCTACGCCTGGCTCGGCGATGCCGCCACAGACTGGTTCTGGTGGATTGTGCTGGCCGGGTTTGGCGTGAGCTTCATCATCGGCGTGGTAGTCTGGGCCGTGCGTCGCTTTTCGCGGCCCGCGGTGGCACCCGTATTGCCGGTTGAAACCGGGGAGATTCCCACGTAACGAAAAGGGAACCGCCATGTATACCGTGACAGACCAGGATCGCGTACACCTGCGCCGGTGTGTGGAACTTGCCGCCGAAGCGCTGGAAGCCGGTGACCAGCCCTTTGGCTCGGTGCTGGTGAGCGTAACGGGCGATGTGCTGTTTGAGGATCGCAATCGCACCAGCGGCGGCGATGCCACGCGCCATCCGGAGTTCGAGATCGCCCGCTGGGCCGCCGAACACCTCTCCCCGGCAGACCGCGCCACCTGTACCGTCTACACCTCTGGCGAACACTGCAGCATGTGCAGCACCGCCCACGCGCTGGTGGGCCTTGGCCGGATCGTGTACGCCAGCAGTGGCGACCAGCTGCGCGCCTGGCGCAGGGAGATGGGCCTGGGTAGCGCGTCGGCTATCGCGCCGCTGCCGATCAATGCCGTTGCGCCGAATATCCCGGTGGCCGGGCCAGACCCGGCACTTGCGGCCGACGTGCGCCTGCTGCACGAACGGTGGGCGCAGGAGCACGGTGCTTCCTGATACCGGACCTACCCGCCCGATTCACCGTGGGCCCGTACCGTGAAACCCCATCCTGCGATACGATGAGCGCTGCCGCCCGATAACGGATCGGGCCGGGATGCTTCCTGAACC
>JBHWTK010000063.1:0-10020 GCA_043427975.1 Chloroflexia bacterium
CTCAGATCAAGGGCCAGGCACGAGCCAAGGACGCCGATGGCGGCATGGGGCGCGTGACGTATCCCAAGTGCAGTTGGCGCGGTGGCCCGGACTTCGGTATGGCGCTTGACAGCTTCGCGGAGCTGAGCTTCTCGATGCGAGCCCAGCCGGACGACGCTGGCGACATCTACCTGTACGAGATTTTCAACGCTTACACCGCCCTCGCCTAAGGGGCGGCACCATAGCGCACCAGTAGCGCAGGAGGACTCTTTACCATGGCCACTGATCAGAAGTCTGCAAGCCTCGCAAGTCAGTACCGGAAGCGCCGCAAGGAAGGTCATTTGTGGACCGCCCCGAGCGGCGCTTCCATCAGGGTGCGGAAGCTGTCGCTGTCCGACTATGCCGTGGTCGGACAGTTGCCGGATAATCTCCAGCAGATCGTCTACAAGGTGATCGACGTCAGCACGAAGCTTAGAGCCACGCCCACGAACGACGATACCGATATCGATGATGTCTTCGGTGACCTGACCGGCGAAGAGAAACTGGTGGCGATGCGGGATACCAGTATCCGGCTCGCGAAGCTGGGGTGGATTGAGCCGAAGGTGGTCGATACCGTCAAAGATGAGGACACCGAGGTTGGGGTCGATGAGGTCGATGCCGACGACATGCTCGCCTATATGGCGATGATATTCGGCGCCCAGCAACAGGAGGCCCAGCGATTGACCCCGTTTCCTGGAAAACCGGCAGCAAATATGGGACCTCGATCAGATGAGCCAGCGATACTCGCTACGACCGAGCGACCTACTGGAGATGCGGCAGGCGGGGTACAGCGGCCCGACGAGATATGATTTCGACCGCTCCGTGATGACCCTTGCCCGCGTGATCGAAAACCGTAGCAAGGAAACCGATACGGTATGGGTTGATCCGCCGAAGCCGCCGACCAAGGGCCAGGTCCCGGTGCAAAAGCTCCGCTACACACTGGCAGAGCTCCTGTTCGAGCCCACAGGGGATCAAGACCCGAACGTATCCCAAGACCCCGATATCGCTGATGACTCCTTGGCCCACTTGCCCGCGGCACTATTGTGATGGACGTCCATTTGCTATACTGATAACCAGATTCGATAAGACCTTCGCAGTGCAGTAGGCGCATGAAGGCAACACCCGACAGGGGTTGCTTCCATGCGCCTTTCCCGTGCCCCACAACTCAACCGCGAGCCCCGCGATGGATAGCTTTGGTGGCGACAGCCTCGGATCAGCGAGTGGCTCTATCCGGCTCGATGCGTCCCAGGCACTCGGATCCCTCGGTCAGTTCTCCCGTGCGCTGAAGAATGTCGATACCCAGTCACGTTCTCAGGGTAAGGGGATTCTGGCCTGGGCCTCCGATAACGAGCAGGCGCTCAATACGATCGGGACCGGGATCCTGGGGGTCGGGGCCGCGTTCCTCGGCACCTGGGGGCTGGCAACCAAGACCGCAATGGACTTCGACGCGCAAATCAGCGCGGTTGGGTCCGTCGCCGGAGCCTCCAAAGATCAGCTCGCCGCACTGCGGGAAGAGGCGCTACGGCTTGGTGCCGATACCACGTTCAGTGCATCGGAAGCAGCTGCGGGCATGGAGATCATGCTCAAGGCTGGTGCCTCACTCGAATCAGTGCTGAACGGTGGTACAGAAGCGGTTCTCAACCTGTCCGCGGCCACCGGTGTGGACGTTCCGCTTGCAGCTGAGACAGCCGCAACCGCCATGAACGTCTTCGGTGTGTCGGCCGAGGAAGCAGCCAACATTATTGCCCAAAGCGCCAACGCATCATCGCTCGATGTCAACGACTGGGCGCTCGCGCTCAAGAGTGTCGGCCCGGTTGCCGCGTCCCTGGGTCTCGACATGGAAGACCTCAGCCAGGCGTTGGTCCTCCTAGGCGACGCTGGTATCAAGGGCGAGGTTGCCGGCACGGCACTCCGCAACATCCTCATGGGGCTGGCGGATCCTGCCGGCGAGGCGGCCCTCGGGCTCGCGGAGCTTGGTATCGCGACCCACGACGCACAAGGCAACTTCCGGGGACTGGAAGCGATCACTCACGACCTGGCGGGTTCATGGGGCGACATGGACGCCGCCCAGAAGCTCCAGATCGCCACCATGATCGCCGGCGAGCAGGGTGCTGCGTCATTCATGGCCATCATGGATGCGCAGACCGAGGCGGTAGAGAACAACGGCGATGCCTTCCAGGACGCATCCAAGCGCATGAAGGCGACCGGCACGGTGTCCGAGCAGGCCGCCGCCCGGATGGATAACCTCAAGGGGTCCGTCGAGCAGCTCAAGGGCACGGTCGAGACGGTGGCGATCACATTCACGTCGGGACTCGCGCCGGCGATGCGATTCGTAGTTGACGGGGTCAACAAGCTACTCCAGGGGGTGCTGGCCCTCCCGGGACCGATGAAAACCGTGATCGGTGCCCTGACGGGTCTGGCCGGTGCGGCTGGCGTGGGTGCTGGCGCATTCCTGCTCCTGCTGCCACGCATAGCAGAGTTCAAGAAGGCGATGGACACGCTTGGCGGCGACAAGGGAAGCGTTGGCTTGCTGACGAAGTCCATGGGGCTCTTCATGAACCCGGTCGGGCTTGCGGTCGTCGGAGTCGCCGCGTTAGCAGCTGGCTTCATTTACCTCTACACCCACTCGGAAGCGTTCCGGGAGCTGATCAACACGCTGGGACGCACCATCGATGCGTTCACGGGCGGTGCCATCAGCAAGGCGATCGACAAGATCAAGGAGTTCTATGAGATCTTCCAGCTCGCATTCGGGGGCGGTGATGTCAATAAGAACGTCAACGTCACCACCACATTCGATGGTGATGCGTATTACATCAAGGAAACCTGGCTGCCCGATGGCACGAAAGCATGGGAGATCCGGGAAAAGAATGGTGACGGCTACTTCGGCAGGGTCATCCAGTCCTATACGGGTAAGGGTGGTGAAACCTGGATCCTGATCGAGGGCAAGGATGGTCCGTTCTGGACCACCGTCAACAATGCCACCGGCGAGATCGCTGACCCCGCCGAGATTCCGATCACAGCAAACCCGGAGAAGTTCTACCGCACGCGTGACCAGCTGATGGCTGATGGCACGACCAAGACGATCGTGGTGGACGCCGACGATAAGCCAGCAGGGACGGTTATCCGGACCCTTCTCGAGAATCCGCTGCTCGGCACCAAGAAGGTGATCATAGAGCTGGGCAACGGTCAGCAGTTTATCGCCACCGTGGATTCCACCACAGGGCAGATCATCAACTCGCGCGAGATCACCATTACCGCTGATACCTCAAAGGCTCGCGAGGAAATGACGGAACTCGAACGGCGGGTCGATAACGTTCGCACCAAGTTCGCTGGCTTGATCGGGTTGCTTCAGCTGGGTGAGTTGGGGATCACCCGGGCCTTTGAAGCGCTGAACGCCGTGCTAATTGTTTACAACGATCAGATCACGATTGCGGGCCGTATCGTGGGCGACGTGGCAAGCAAATTTGCGACTTTTGTAGGTCCGATTCAGGAAATTGGCACTTATCTCGGCATCGTCAAGGATCTTCTCACAGGTGACTGGGAGAGCATTTCGTGGGAAGACGTCTTCGATGTGTTGGGCCTCGGGCTCGTTGCCGAAGCAATAAACGCGGTGTCAGATGCCCTTGATCGTCTCAATCGGACCAAAAATGATCCGAATGGTGACGGTCTCATTGAGCCTCACGAGCAATACCCGAACGACGTGGGAGAGCCACAGCAAGGGTTCATGAGCGGCGGATTCGGGCCCAAGGGCGGCGCTGGATTCGGTCTGGACACCAAGGGCGGCGGCCTCATTGACCAACTGAATGCCCTGGTGGCGGCAAACAAGGCAGCGTGGGCGATCATCGTGGCTGACACCACGACGGGTGCAACGGGAGCCCGGACCGTGGCCGACACGCAATTCGGTGGCATGGCTCAGAGCCTCCCTCCTGTTGTATCTGGCGTTGGGACGGTGATTGGCAGCACCTTTGCCGGTATCGCGGCAGCGGTGCTCAGTCGATCGGCAGAAGCATCTCTGGCGGCAATCACGAACTTCACTGCCCTGCAAGGTGGCGTCACGGCACAATCCTCTATCGCCAACGTAAATGCCTCCGGAGCATTCGGGAGCCTCGCGGCCAGCGTGGGTGGTGCTGTGGCGGGGCTCCAGTCTGGCGTTTCGTCCCGGATGGCCAGCCTGCAGGCCGCGGTAACCAGCCAGGCGAGCAGTGCCAACCAGAATGCCACCAGCCAGTTCAGCAGCATGGCGGCCACCAGCGGAAGCCACTTCAGGGGGATGCAGGCCGCCGCTGCTCTCCAGATGGCTCTCATGGCATCCGGTGCCACCACGCAAGGCAACGCCACGATGAGCAACATGGTCGGAGCCCTCGCCGGCGGGATGGCACGTGTCGCATGGACGGCAATGGGATTTGTGACGGCGATCAGCAGCGCCGGCGGTGCAGCTGCGAATGCTGCCTACAGTGCTGGTGCCAACGTCTCTCAAGGGTTCGCCAATGGCATGTTGGCGTACCTGGGTGTGATTCAGGGCGCAGCTGCCGCCATGGTTGCTGCCGCCGCAGCCGCGGTGACCGCGAAGGCGATGATCAGCAGCCCATCGCGCTTGTTTCGAGGGTATGGCGCCTTCATAGGTGAGGGCTTTGAAATCGGTATCCGCAGCAGCATCCCCGACGTAGCCCGTGCCAGCGCGGCACTTGTCGGCGCTGGTGTGCCGTCGCCGACAGTTCTTTCCACCATGTACGGCGGCTACGGTGGTGGTGGGAGCCAGTACATCGATCGCAGTACCCACGTTACCAACAACATCGCCCTGACAGAGTCGGATCTGCTTCGGCTTACCCAGAGTGCCGACCTTGCCCGCGCGGTTGCCAGGCATATGTCGGACCCTGATGCGTCTGCCCAATATGGAGGTGCCTGATGGCAGGTAGTGTGATTCGCAATGGCTGGTATTCCTCCGGTGGAACGCCTGACCTGGCCCACATCGTTGCCGGCACCCAGCGGGTATATGTGGCCGATATCGACGCTGTCACCGGCGACAATGTCATCTGGTATGCGCTCGTCGCCCGCGTCGGCAGCACGGGCGGTACCAAGCGTGGTCGTCTCGCCGCATGGAACACGAAGACTGGTCCCGGATCGGGCGGCGGTAGTTCTCGGGTCCCGAATGTGGTGCTCGGTCGAACGGCCGAGTTCACCACCACCTCGGCGTTCAGTGGATCAAACGAAGGCGAGACCCGCACCCTCAATCTCGAAGTGCCCTTCGTCGGTGATCGCAACGACGGGTATGCCTACGGGGCCACCAGCCGGGACAACAACCTGGTGGTGGGCATGACGCAGGCGGCCAATATCCCTGGTGCCCACAACACCTGGTTCTATGACCGAGGTGCAACCAATGGCATACCGGAGAACGGGTACGCCGATACCGTCAACGCTGGTCATCTGGCAGTCTCGATGCTGGGTGAAGCCAATGTCGCCCCCACGGCGCCGACGAACATGGTTCCATCGGGCACGATCGCGACCCGCACTCCTACGATTGAGGCGGACTTCAACGACGCCAACGAAGTCCTGAACAACGGCGTCGAATGGGACTACGCGATCGAGACCCAGATCCAGGTCCGGGAAGGCACCACGGTGGTGTGGGATTCCACCTATGTAACCACCACCGCAGAGCGCACCAGCGGCCGGACCACCCGACGTTACGCGGGTCCGGCACTGGGGTTCTACAAATCAAACAGTTTCCGGGTTCGTCATCGCGATCGCGCCGGGGAGTGGGGTGCCTGGTCGGCGTATCAGAGCTTTACCGTTCAGCACACCAATAGCCGTCCGAACCTGCCCTCTGCCTTCACGGGTGCCGGCGACAAGGTCGGCTCCCAGAGCATCACGGTCAGTGCTGCGTTCACGGATCCGGATTACCCCACCTTGCCGGACGGGCAGCAGTGGGAACGGTTCGACGCCAAACAGGTCATCGTGCGCCGCGTGAGCGATAACGCGATCGTGTACAACCCGGGGATTGTGACCACCACCACGACGGAGCGGAGCAACCTGCGGTCCAGCACAACCTTCACGCTCCCCGCCTGGGATGTGCAATACCGCTGGTACGAGCGCCATCGCGATCGATCCGGCGCCTGGTCCGATTACGCGAGTGTGCTGGTCAAGGCGGTCTCGGGTGCCTCGGTGGCCAAACCGAGTTCGCCGGCCGGCCGGATCACCAACCGGGCAAATCCTGGCACCATCTCGGCGGTGTATCGCAACACCGGCGGGGTGAACGCCAAGATGTGGCAAGTCGGCCTGTTCTCCGAGCAGGGACAGTTGATCGATTCCTCGCCGGTCTTTGAGCCGGTTGGCGGGATTGCCCCCAATGGCGTGCTGACCACCAGCTGGGCCGCGACCGGGTTCGGCACCCTGCCGGACAACACCGAGTTCCAGATTCGCGTCCGGGCGTTGGCAACGTCGGCCGAGGGCTGGAGCTCGTGGTCTATTGGCAGCATCATCATCACCAACGCCATCCCCAATACCCCGACGCTCTACGGGCCGAACGCTGATGCCCGCAGTACCCTGCCAGGATTATCGTTCTACGGCACCGACCCCGATCAGGTATCGAGCTCCCTGACCGGCACCATCGAGCTGTACCAGGAAGACGGTACAACCCTGATTGCAACCGTTGCGGCCCCATGGAACGCCGTCAGTACGAACCCGAATGTATTCACCTTGAGCCAGGCGGGACTTCAGGCGATCGTGCCAGGCTACGGCGTTTACAAGTGGCGTGCCCGCACGCATGACGGCTACGAGTACAGCGCATGGTCGCCGCTCTGGACCCTGAACTATCAACCCGTGCCGTCTGTGACCATTACGAGTCCGGCTGGCCCCACCGTCACGACCATGTCGCCCACGATCACGTGGGACGCGCCGGCACAGGAATCCTGGACCGTCGTCCTGTCCCGCGAGAGCGGTGAGAATGTCTATGCGGCGACCGGCACTGGTGGAACTACCAAACAGCACACGATCCTGGCGCAGAACGTTGGCGGAGCAGGCGGTGGCTGGCTGCCAGGTGAGCGGTGGAACAACGGTGAGACATTCCTGCTTACGGTCATGGTGGCTGCCAGCGGCATCGTTGGCAGCAGTACTCCCGTTAGCCTGACCTTGCAATACATCCCTCCCTCGCCCTTGATCGGCACCGGCGAGGCCATGAGCCTGCCGGGCGTGCAAGGGACCCATTACGCGGCAATCCAGCATAGCCAGAGCGATTACACCGAGGGTGAGTTCCTGTCCTATGACTGGAGTCGTGTCGAAATCGATGGCCCGGCCGGCAATGAAATTCCCGGCACCCTGATCGAGAACTTCGCTAGCGTTTCCAATAGCGCCGATACCACGCTGGTTGATTTCGATGTCACCAGCAACCGGTGGTACCGGTGGGGTGTACGCCAAACCGTGCAAGCGGGGGTCGATGTGATCAGCAGCGAGCCGGTATTCATCGAGCTCATGTGCAGCTGGTATGGCACGTTGCTCCACATGCCTTTCGATCCGCTGAACAACTATGTATGGCTTCAGTACGGGCCAGAAGGGGATCGCTATGCACCATCCCGGCGCCGGAGCTCCGAGGATCAGGGCATTACCCCGATGCACCTCCGGGCAGCTATTGATTTCAGCGGCAAGGCTCGGCGCGTCGAGATGAGCGGCGATTACGCGTTCCTTCCCCGGACCGATATGAGCGCCCTGGACCAGATGGACGTGCTGGACCGCATGTTCGACTACCAGTTCAGCGACACATCCCCGGATGGACGACCCCACATCATGTGCTGGCGCGAGGGCCGGGGTGGTCGCCGTGGACGCCTGTATGCCCGGCTGTTGAGCATTGAGGACAGCCCCGGTATGGGGCGAAGCCAGGCGGTAAGTCTCGAGTTTGCGGAGCGCCATTACGTACTGGGTGTGCAGGATGAAAGCGCAGGTGCCGCATGAGCATTCCCGCTTTTCTGTCCGGGATCCACGAGCTCGATAATGAGGTCTACATTACCGATCAGAACAATGAGTCCCGGATTCCACTGGAGGCGGTGGATACCGTGCAGCCCGATTGGGATATCGATCGATCGGGCTCCAAGTCGCGCCTCGATATCACCACCTACCTCCGAACCCTCGAAGATGGGATGTGGATCGCGCCCTACCAGGTCATCATCCCGGAGACCGGCGATATTCGCCGGCAGCAGATGGGCCACTTCTGCATCTCCACTCCATCGGCATCAATGGATGGATCTATCGGGTATGACGGTCGATACAAGGTGGTTCAACAAGCGAGTGGCGGCGATATCGTGGACCTGCTGGCGAAGGCGCGACTCTCCGAGACGTTCGCAACCCCACGGACCGGCGTCGTGATGGAGGATATCCGCGCCCTGATCAAGCTGGGAACCGCCGGGCGCATCGGCCCCAACGCGGTGCAGAACGGTGGGTTCGAGCAGGAGGGTACCGGCTGGACTCTGACGACAGGCGGCGGTGCTACGGGGGTTACCCATACCTGGCAGTGGGTGAGCGCCAACTACCCGATTCCAGAAGGGGGGAAGTCGTGGGGGCCGGTCTTCGGGGCTAGCCAACCGGCGGGCGCCTTCGCGGCGGCGTACCAGGACATCCCGGTGCCGCGCGGGTTCTCACACCTCTACATCAGTGGTCTTGCCCAGCAGGCGCAGAGTGGCCAGTTCTATGGCTACATGGCCGCGGCGTACCTCAACGTAAACGGCAATACCATCTCGGGCGCAACGCTGTTTACCCCGCGCAAGCTTCGAACCGCATCCGCCATCACCCGCGTGTTTGCCTTCGGTGCCATCCCCAACGGGGCGGTGAAGATCCGCCTGTTCGTGTACGCCATCACGGACGTTGGGGGCAACAGCGGTTCGGTGCGTCAGGCCTGGGACGATATTCAACTGCGCGGATGTAGCCGGGCACCCTTGCCGGACGGTCGTATCAATCTGCCTCTTTCCAGCGTGGTTGCAACGTCCCGGATCCAGACGGTCGCCGGCAAGTCGTTTGCCTACGATGCGATCAATGCCGATCGGCTGGCCCCGATTGGGAATCACGCACTGTACACGCAACAGGACGGTGGATTGACGACGTCACCCTACCGCGACCTCTCCACCGCGGTGCCGAAACGCCAATACAGCCGTGAGGATATCCGGTTCGTGGGCGACATCCAGACCGAGCGCAGTGCCACCAACCGCCACAACCACTTCATGGCCATCAAGGAAGACATGCAGGACGCCACCAAGACGATGCTGGCGAACGCCTACAACACCGATCCCAACGACCCGTGGTCGATCCATAACATGCCGCTCTCCAGCGCTGATCCGATCATGATGCCCGACGCGGTGGACCTGGCAGCATTGCAGGCTGCGGCCAACGTGGCGCGTGATCGTTCGTCAGAACAGGAGATGATCCGCCTGCAGGTGGTCCCGGACCCGGAGCTGCTGGTTCATGACGTTATCGAAATCGTCGATAGCGAACTTCCTGACGCGATCGGCAAATGGTCGATCGAGTACCTCCGGCCCGGGATGCGGCCTGGTGATCCCCTGACCGAGATCGTGGCCAGACGCAACCGCTCCAGCAAGGGGGTGGTGTGATGGCCTACCGAATCGAGAACGCCTCCAAGGGGATGTGGCAGCGCATCAACGAAATGTTAGCTGCCTGGGTGCCCCGGCAGGCCGTCGTGACACGCAGCGAGTCAGGCGGTGTGTGGGTGCGGTTCGCGCCTGTGGATCCCACGTCTCCGGAATCGTGGTTCCCCAGCACGCTCGCGAACGTCCTAGCTGGTACCAGCGGATGGGTCTTCACCCTCGGAGGCAAGAAGGGGCTCTTTGTTGCGACTGGGGTTAGGGGCGCAGTGCCCATTTCCAACAGCGCCAATCAAACCGTCACCGCGACCACAACGGGAGATTATCCCGTCACAAATGCCGCGCTCACGTTCTCCGGATTGGTGCCAGGCACGGTGGTCACCGTAAAGGCAGAGGTGACGTTCCGGGTCAATGCCACGACCGG
>JBHWTK010000064.1:0-3045 GCA_043427975.1 Chloroflexia bacterium
CCCTGAACTTCGTGATTCCGGCGAGACCGCTGATGCCGCTGACGCCCGATGACCGCCTCGATATTGCCCGCCAGACCGAACAGCTGGAGACCAACTGGGCACGCGAGGAGGTAGGGCTCACGTCCGTGGAGGCCCATCGAATCGAGCGAGAGAAACGTGCTGCCTGGGACGTTGAGGCGGACGCGACCCCAGCTCGGGAGCCGGACGATAACGACTTCCCGGAAGATTCGGCCTATTCCCGTACCGTGTAGCACAGGAGTAGTGAGATGTCGGACGAGACCAAGACACCAGAACAGGAATATGTGGATTCTGTGGAGGAAGTGATAGATCGCATCCAGGCAACCGGCACCACGTCTTCCGAAGTCGTGATGACGTTCGCGAGCATCTGGGCGCAGGCCAAAGCCAGCGAGATCACGACGCTCAACGTGGTCAAGAGTCAGATGGAGATGGCGAGCGAGGAGCGGGGATGAGCGAGCTAATCTTCGACGGCGACCGTGACTATATCGGTCCCTACCTCCGGTACCTGGCGGACCAAATGGGGTTACGGGACTGGTATCTGTACCATGGCCGAACTACTCCCCAGGAGGAGGATCACTCCGACGACGTTGCTGGGCTGGGCGCGTTCCAGGGACAGCGGAAGGTCGCGACCATTCATCTGCGGGATGATTGGAAGACCTGGGATGAAGAGCACTTTCGCCATATCTGTGTCCATGAGCTGCTGCATTGCCACTTTGCCGAGATCCGGAGCCCACTGGATACCCTTGAGGGTCTGATCGGTGGCTTGCTGTACGCCACGACCTTCGATGCCATGACTAGCCACATGGAATACGGGATCGATGCCATCGCGTATGACTGGGGACGGCTGCTGCCACTGCCCAGCCAATGGCTGGACCGAGCGACGGCGCCTGAAGACAAGGCTGCCTAATGGCCACCGCGTGGGACTATGTCCGCCATGCCATTGGCGATGTGGATCGCGTGAACACGGACCTCATGGATGAGGTACTGCGCATCGTTGGAGGCCGTGTCGACCGCCAGCTGACCAGTGCCGAAATCGCAACGATCATGCATGAGGTGGATCAAATCCTCAACCTCACCTATGGACTCTCGCCGGAGGCCGCCCAGCGTAGCACGATGCTTCGCACCATTCTCCGTAACACCGACGCCGCAACCGAAGGGCCACTACGGAGCTTCTTCGAGCAACTGGAACGTGATGCCCGCCGTCGCGACCCCAGTGGACGCTTGTGGACACAGATTGAAACGTCGATGCGGAACGGCGGGTGGGGACCGAAGGATCGCACGGCCGAGCTGTACCGGGCGTTGACCGGCCCGCATTCGGACAAGATGCGAGTACTTCGATCTGGTTACCTGGACCCGAACAGGCGATGGGTACCCAGGGAGAAGTGGACGACCAAGCGTGGCTATCGATTGAGCGATCGGGTGTGGCGCAACGGCCGCGGGTATCGAGGCCATATCACTCGCGAACTGCGCGAAGGTATGCAGCGAGGAGATGGCCCGCTCACCATCGCGAAGAACCTCGAGCGCTACCTGAACCCGGAACTCCTGGGTGAACGCTACACCGCCGACGGGAAGGTCCTGCGTCGCAAAGGGGGAGCCCGAGGCGGGAATGCTGCTCACGGGGCGCGCCGTCTTGCCCGCACCGAAGTGAAGCACATGCACCACGAGGCAACCGTTGAGAGCGTACGGATGTTGCCCCGGGAGATTGGTGGCGGGATCGAGTGGGCTTTGTCGAATACCCACCCGCTCTATGACATTTGCGATATCTATGCATCGCAGAATCTCCATGATCTGGGGCCAGGCGTTTATCCGGTGGATGAGGTGCCGACGATCCCGCATCCATATTGCGAATGCACATTGCTCCCGTGGTTCCCTGAAGGACTCGACCTGGTAGATGCAATCGCCACGATGTACGGATTTTAGGAGGCCGCCGATGTGTCAGTGCTGTCGGGAAAAAGAAGCAAGGGATGCACGGTTCTGGCGGGCGCTGCGAAGGGCGCTAATGATGGCAGTCAAAGCGATCGGAGATCGGTATCCGGATAGTGGTGAGGATCGGCGGGCAGCATGATATGATTGGGACATAAGCAGATACCGGCCTCGCCGCACTTTGTGCGCCCTCGCCCCAGACACTGGCCCTCGGCTCACGCCCTCGTCCTTGTGACTGGGGCATTTTGCGTTAAGGGCCGTATCGATCGCGGGCGTACTCCGGGCCACATGCGGAGGTCTCGCTCACCGGCAGCGTATGTCCGGGTTGCACGGGTACTCGGCCCTCATCCGAGGCAAGGAGTCACGTTCATGCTCACTCGCGGGTTGCTTCTTTCTGGTGCCTATCCCTTCTTCTCGCCTGAACGTGAAGGTGGTGGCGGCGGTAATTCTCCTGCTACGTCGTCAACGAATACTCCTGCTGATCCTCCCAAGGACGAAGAAGTCAAGTTCGACGACAAGCAGCAGGCCAAGGTGAATGCGCTGATCGCTGCTGCCAAGCGCGAAGCGGCTGATAAGGCCAGGACTGATCTTGAAGCGAAAATCGCCGAAGACCGGGCCAAACTCGACGCGGATCGAGCGCGGGAGAAGCAAGAAGCCGAGGGCGAGTACGAAGAGGCGAAAAAGTCGCTGACCAAGGAACGCGATGATGCGCTTTCAGATCTTAAATCGTTCAAGGACGAATATGAGCTGATGAAAACGCACATGACGTCCGAGTACGAGGCGGCGATCAAAGAGCTGCCGAAGGACTACCTCGCATTCCAGCCGGCTGACGATGCGACGTTCGCTACGAAGCTCGATTGGCTGAAGAAAGCGCGCGAGCAGGCCAAGGAACGTGAACCCGAACGACCACCGCGGGGGAATGGTGGGAATCCACCGCCGGGTAATCCCGACCCCCAACAGCCAACGCCATTAACGGCGAGAACGGCTTTCTAGGAAAGGAACCGCTATGGCAGATCTGGCAGTAACGCCAACTCGCCTCCGACCGATGGAGGTGATCGAAGCCAGGCTGATCCCGATGATCGCTGACCAGGCGATCACCAAGGG
>JBHWTK010000065.1:0-4586 GCA_043427975.1 Chloroflexia bacterium
TGACGACGGAATGGATGACGTGGTGGGCCAGTTCCTCCAGAACATGGGGGTCTATTGATGGAGCTATGGAGCAAGATGAAAAGTGCAATCGCTGCTGGTGTGCAGGAGTGGAACAAGAGCTCTGTCGTTAAGGCGATGGAAACCAATCGAGAGCGTCGCTACGAGTGGTATCGCAACGCGTGGCGACTCTACAACGGCGACATCTTCATTGCTCTGGATACCAAGGCCAAGGGCATGGGGCTCAAACCGGGGCATCGCATCTACCGGGAGACCCGCCTCCTCTGGAAGCATGCCAAGGTCGCGGCGAACTTCTATCGCGACAACGTTTATCAGGGATTCCTCACCGAGGACGGCCGCCCGTCCGAGAACGGAATGGCATCAGCGGTGCCAATCGAGATGGCAGGGATGAGCAAAGAGAGCGAGCAGCAATTGCGCCTGGCGCTCGGGGAGGTGTGGCGCCGCACGAACTGGCAACAGGTGAAATCGGTGCGACCACTCTACGCGGCTATCTTCGGCGAGTGTCTCACGGAAATAGACGACGACCTGCAGCGCCATACCGCCTGGGCGCAGACCATCGAGCCGGAGTTCGTGAAGTGGGTCGTGGTGGATGCTGCCCGCAACGTCAAAGCCTATGCGCTCGAGTACTGGACTACCGATCCCGATACCGGCGATTCCTACAAGTTTGGCAAAGAAGTAACCAAGGAGTCGTTCAGCTATTTCAAGAATGACCAGCCGTTCGACGCATACGGCGAAGGCGAAGTGGTTGTGAATCCTTATGGGTTCGTCCCAGCGGTGTGGGACGTACACCAGGTTGGGAAAGCCAGTGAGCCGTACGGGATCGGCGTCTACGAGGACACCATGCAGCCGTTGGCAGAACTGAACTCCCTGTTGAGCCAGGCGATCGACTACCAGCGGAAGCCATTCGCGATGCCGATCATGCTCAAGGGGCGTCGCATCCTGCAGAACGGTCGTGAGATCACGGCATCGCCCAGCCCCCAGAGTGCTGATTTCATCGACATCGGGGAGAACGGTGGTGCCGAGCAGGTGCCGTTCGATATCGGCAAAACGATGGAACTCCTGGAGTTCATGCGGGAGGGCATCCTCAACGAAAATCCGGAGGCGACCGCCTACGAGAAGCTTCGCGACATGACCACCATCAGCGGCCGGGCCGCGGCGATGTTGCTGGGTGATATCAGTGCCACGCTCAACCACACCCGCTCCGGAGAAGATGACAACACCCGCAAGATCCACCAGATGCAGATAGCAATCATGGGGTATCGGCTGCAGAGCAACCATTACGAATCACCAGATCCGCGTGATGAGGTGTTCCGACCGTTCAACCTCGACTCGTTCAAGGCCGGTGCCCTGAACTTCGTGATTCCGGCGAGACCGCTGATCCCGCTGACGCCCGATGACCGCCTCGATATTGCTCGCCAGACCGAACAGCTGGAGACCAACTGGGCACGCGAGGAGGTGGGACTAACGTCCACAGAAGCCCAGCGGATTGAACGTGAGAAGCGCGCTGCCTGGGATGTGCAAGCTGACGCGGCCCCGGCGAAAAACGATGATCAATTCCCGGAAGATTCTGCCTATTCCCGCACGGTATAGGCCGGAGGAGACGCGAGATGTCGGTTGAGAACAAGACACCGGAACAGGAATACGTGGATTCAGTGGAGGAGGTAATCGACCTGATTCAGGCAACCGGTACATCTTCCTCTGAGGTTGTGATGGCATTCGCGAGTATCTGGGCGCAGGCGAAGGCCAGCGAGATCACGACGCTCAACGTCGTGGAAAGGCAGATGGAGATGGTGGGCGAGGAGCAGGCGTGATCTGGTGGGAATGGTTGGCCATTGTCGCCACCGCGGTCATCATTCTGCCTCTCCTGGCGTTGGCCACTCTCGGGAGCCAGGGCCGAGGGGTTCAGCCGAAGGGCGACGCTGGCCCGATGCCAACCCCGAACGGACGGCCAATCGTGATACGACCAAAGGACAAGCCGTGAGTGAACTGATCTTCGATGGCGACCGCGAATACATCGGACCCTACCTGCGATACCTGGCGGACCAGATGGGTTTGCGTGACTGGTATCTATACCATGGCCGAACAACGCCTCAGGAGGAGGACCACTCCGACGAGGTTGCGGGGCTATGTGCGTTCGAGGGACAGCGCAAGGTCGCGACCATTCATCTGCGGGAAGATTGGAAGACTTGGGAAGAAGATCATTTTCGTCACATCTGTGTCCACGAGCTCCTGCACTGTCACTTCGCCGAGATCCGCAGCCCCTTAGACACCCTTGAGAGCCTAATCGGTGGGCTCCTCTACGCCACGACTTTCGATGCAATGACCAGCCACATGGAGTACGGGATCGATGCAATCGCGTATGACTGGGGGCGGTTGCTACCACTTCCCAGCCAATGGCTGGAGCGCGCGACGGCGCCTGAAAACAAGGCTGCCTAATGGCCACCGCGTGGGACTATGTCCGCCATGCCATTAGCGACGTGGATCGCGTGAACACGGACCTCATGGATGAGGTACTGCGCATCGTCGGAGGCCGTGTCGACCGCCAGCTGACCAGTGCCGAAATCGCGACGATCATGCAGGAAGTGGATCAAATCCTGAACCTCACGTATGGACTCTCGCCGGAGGCGGCCCAGCGCAGCACGATGCTCCGAACAATCCTGAGCAACACCGACGCGGCCACCGAGGGTCCCATTCGAAGCTTCTTCCAACAGCTCGAGCGTGATGCTCGCCGTCGTGATCCCAGCGGGCGGCTGTGGACCCAGATCGAGACGTCGATGCGGAACGGCGGATGGGGACCGAAGGATCGAACAGCCGAGCTGTACCGGGCGTTGACCGGCCCACATTCGGACAAGATGCGTGTGTTGCGGTCTGGTTACCTGGATCCCAACAGACGATGGGTGCCCAGGGAGAAGTGGACGACCAAGCGCGGCTATCGATTGAGTGATCGCGTGTGGCGCAACGGCCGCGGGTATCGTGGGTGGATCACTCGCGAACTGCGCGAAGGTATGCAGCGAGGCGATGGCCCGCTCACCATCGCGAAGAACCTCGAGCGCTACCTGAACCCGGAACTGCTGGGTGAACGCTACACCGCCGATGGGAAGGTCCTGCGTCGCAAAGGGGGAGCACGAGGCGGGAATGCTGCCCACGGGGCGCGTCGTCTTGCCCGCACCGAAGTGAAGCACATGCACCACGAGGCAACCGTTGAGAGCGTACGGATGTTGCCCCGAGAGATTGGTGGAGGGATTGAGTGGGCTTTGTCGAATACCCACCCGCTCTATGACATTTGCGATATCTATGCATCGCAGAATCTTCATGATCTGGGGCCAGGCGTTTATCCGGTGGATGAGGTGCCGACAATCCCGCATCCATATTGCGAATGCACATTGCTCCCGTGGTTCCCTGAAGGACTCGACCTGGTAGATGCAATCGCCACGATGTACGGATTTTAGGAGGTGGGTGTGTTGGCATGGCTGGTATTCGTGAAATGCAAATACTGTCACCGGGTCCACTGTGAAGCCGACGCTGGTGCCCGGATACGGTTTCGTTGCCGAAAGTGCAAAAAAGTTCAGACTGTAACTGCGGGAGAAAATGGTTAACTTGCCGACTCACTGCCGTGCTATCATGTGATTAGTCGAAGATACGTGCCATGAGCGCACCAGCGTAGCGAACCTAGCGTTCCGAACCCCCGGCGGGGTCGGAACGCTTTTTTGTTTTTCATGGCGGTATCGATCGCGGGCACACTCCGGGCCACATACGGAGGTCTCGCTCACCGGCGGCGTATGTCCGGGTTGCACGGGTACTCGGGCCCTCACCCGAGGTAAGGGGTCACGTTCATGCTTACGCGCAAATTGCTTCTCTCTGGTGCCTATCCGTTCTTCTCGCCCACTGACCCTCCGGGTGGTGGTGGTATTCCGCCGGCCACGCCGCCGACGGATCCGCCAGCTGATCCACCCAAAGATGATGAGGTGAAGTTCGACGACAAGCAGCAGGCCAAGGTGAACGCTCTGGTTGCTGCTGCCAAGCGCGAAGCGGCTGATAAGGCCAGGACCGATCTCGAGGCGCAGGCCGCCCAGGACAAGGCCAAAGCCGACGCGGATCGAGCGCGGGAGAAGCAGGAATCCGAGGGCAAGTATGAGGAAGCGAAACAATCGCTGACCAAGGAGCGCGATGATGCGCTTTCAGAGCTTAAATCGTTCAAGGACGAATACGAGCTGATGAAAACGCACATGACGTCCGAATACGAGGCGTCGATCAAAGAGCTGCCGAAGGACTACCTCGCATTCCAGCCGGCTGACGATGCGACGTTCGCCACGAAGCTCGACTGGCTGAAGAAGGCACGCGAACAGGCCAAGGAACGTGAACCCGAACGACCGCCACGGGGGAATGGTGGGAACCCACCACCGGGCAATCCGGATCCCCAACAGCCGACGCCATTAACGGCGAGAACGGCTTTCTAGGAAAGGAACCGCTATGGCAGATCTGGCAGTAACGCCAACTCGCCTCCGACCGATGGAGGTGATCGAAGCCAGGCTGATCCCGATGATCGCTGACCAGGCGATCACCAAGGG
>JBHWTK010000066.1:0-77165 GCA_043427975.1 Chloroflexia bacterium
CAGGGCGCCCCATCGGCCCAGCAGGCGGGGAGATCGCAGCAGCCAGGGCATCCATACAATTGCCACACCAAACAGCGCGGGGATGAGTCGGCTGGTTGTGTCGTCGGCGCCGAACAGTTTGTAGACCAGCGCATTGGCATGAAAGAGGAACGGCCCGTGCATTAGCGGATGGTGCTGATACAACCGGTCCCCGGTGGCAAACAGCCAACTGTAGTAGGAATGGAGCGATTCATCGTGGTGCTGGGCGCGATAGCCGAGATCCCAGAAGCGGGTCCAGGTCGCCAGCACAATCAACACTCCCCAAAGGAGCGTTTCCAGCGTGATAGCGTTTGAAATGCGGGAGGACCAGGCAGGGGCATCGCGGCGGGATGCTGGCATGGCGAGATCGGTCAAGGCTACTGCTCCACGGGTGGCACAATCGGTCTGTCGGCTCCTCGCCAATCTCTGGAAAGGATACAAGAGAAGACGCGCATTCGCCGAAAAAGATACGTGTTGTTCACGATGCTCGTTGACGCCACGCTCTACAATCTATGCTGAATGCAGGGTGGCATTCGACCGATGTTCTCAAGGGAGATAACCCATGACCCATCACGACCACGACCATGATCACGACCATGACCACGAGGTCGCGACTCGCGATCTTTCCCCCGAAGAACTTGCTGACGAGCAGGAGCAGATCGCGCGCGAAGTGGGTGCCGAACTCACCGAAGCGTTTGTGGAATACGTCCACGGCAAGATCGATTTCGAGGACCTCACCTTCGGGCTGTTCGACGCGCTCAGCGACCTCTCGGTTGTTGCCAGTGGCGAATACGAGCTCGAATCGATGAACGACGACGAAGAGTAGATAGAGCACAATTCGCAATGCATCATCACAAAGCGCTGCAGCGCAGGCTGATTATCGCCCTTGGCGTGATCGTTGCCTTGGCACTGCTCATCGGTGTGCCTCTGACGGTGAATGACGACCTGCGCCTCGACCTGGCGCTGCAAACGGGCCTCGTTCCCGGCAAGGATGCCGAGCACCTTACCGATGCCGACGACGGAGCACTGCTGATTGTGGTGCCACTGGATAACGGCGACGGAGAGGGGACCAGCCCGTGGCTCTACCGGGCGCAGTTCATTGCCTGGCCGAACGCCCATGGGAACGAACTCGAACACCTGGGTACCCACGTGCGCGTGCAGGTGCCCCTGGCATCAATCGAGTTCACCTCCAATAACAGTGACGGGTCGTTGATCCTTCTGCGTGGCCCACTGGCCGGCACCGGTGAGATGGCCGCATTCACGGTCGAACCGGCGACCATGGCTGTCACGCAGCTTCCGTCGGCGGAATCCGTTCCGGACCAACCTGGCGACTGGTCGACGCCGTACTGGGAGAAGACGGCCGGCATGTGCAACAGGCCGTCGGAGGAGAAGCGTTTCGTGGGTTGCTTTACCCGGGCAGACGGCGCGAGCTACCTCGCCGGAGACTGGCAACTGGATGTGCAGATCTGGGGCGATTTTGAGACCGTCCACCCCCTCTATCGCGGGCAAGGGTTCCTGCCGTGGATGGGGTTCGCGGATAACGATACGGTGATATACCTGCAGAACGAGCTGGGGATCGTTCGCATCGAGATCCCGGAGGATGCCATAGCCGATGCACCGCCAGGCACGCCATATGCGCAGCCGGTTCCAAGCCCGGCTGCATTCGCCCCGGGCAAGGGCAACCGATAGCATATAGGCGTTACCGCCGAACGCTGCCGGCGGTTCGTATCGAGGACGTCGTAATGCCGACCGTTGTGGTTACGTGGTTGCCGCTACTTCCCCTCTTCGCATGGTTGCTGACGATGGGGTTCTCTCCGGCGACGACCGAAGGCGAACCACTTCTTTCCGTGCCGATTCCGCTGCTTGCCCGCATGAAGGCGTATGCCCTGCCATTTGTGATCGGCCTTGGCATCTTCGTGGTTCTGGCCGTATTCGTGGAAGCAACGTGGTGGAGCCTGGCGATACTTGTCATTGCCTATGCCGCTGCGCTGTGCGTGCCAACAAGCTACAAGCTCACGAGCGCCGGCATACGCACCGGCCGGGGGCCGTTCCGGCGATGGACCGAGTTCGCGGGCGTGCGTCGCTCGCGAAGGGGTGCCCTGCTGGTCGGGAGCCAGCGCGCGCCCAACTACCCGATCTACCTTAGCGGCAGTCGCGAGGATGACGAATTCGTGCTCACGCTCAAGAACCTCATCCTCGAGAGTTATAAGGGAAAACCCACCCGGGGCAACCGCCTCCAACGGGAAAGGGCAGGCTAGTTCGGCGGAGAGACCAGCACGACGTCATCGATCAGCCACTGGCCCTCGATGTTCGCCAGGATCAGCTGGTCGGTCCAGCGCATCTCGCCGCTGGTAAAGGTGGCAGTAACGCCGTACCGCCCGTCTGGCAAACGTTCCACGTCATCAACAGATTCGAGCGCAAGGGGATTTACCACAGGAGTGTTTCCCGTGGCGATTTCATATTCGAACGCTGGCAGGTAGTGCTCTTCGGAATCGGCGAACTGGGTGCTAAACCAGCGCGGCGTGAATATGGCCCACACCAGGGTTGGGTCGCCGGTGTTGGTGCACGCGACGTACATCTCCAGCAGCGCGGTGGCTTCTTCTTCGCTGAGCGTGGCTGAAGCGGGTGACGCCTGGGGTGTTGCAAGCTCCGCGACAGGAGTGCCATCGAACAGTGGGAGCGTGAGTGGCGTAAGGGTACACGTCGCCTGGGCGCTCGCGCCCGGACCAATCATCAACAGCAGGGCAACCAGCGCAGGAACAAGCAGGCGATGCATCCGTAAACCTCCGGGTTTCGCGTACAATTCCAGGGAGGAATCGTTTACGCACAGGGTATCGAAATCCGCCATGAACTCCAAGTCAATCGCCGACATGCGAATCTCCTACGATCTTGCCACACTTGGCGATGCCGAGGCGCTAACGGATCCCTTTGCCCAGTTCCGTCTCTGGTGGGACGAAGTAGCGGGCTCAAGCACAATGGAAGCAAACGCCATGGTGCTCAGCACCGTGACTGCCGAGGGGATTCCGCAGAGCCGGACCGTGTTGATGAAGGATTTCGATGACGCGGGCCTGGTGTTCTACACCAATTACAGCAGCGCCAAGGCGCGCGATATCGCCGGCAACCCCAATGTGTGTGCGTTGTTCTACTGGCCATCGTTGCAGCGTCAGGTTCGCTTTACTGGCGTGGCAGGCAAGGTCTCGGCCGCCGAATCGGATGCCTACTTCCGCATTCGTCCACGTGGTAGCCAGCTTGGTGCGTGGGCAAGCAACCAGAGCCAGCCGATTGCGGGTGCAGCGGAACTCCGCGCCCGGTTTGAGCAGTTTGAAAAGCAGTTCGAGCACACGGATGAAATTCCCCGGCCTGAGGACTGGGGCGGCTACCGCATTGTGCCAACCCGCATAGAGTTCTGGCAGGGCCGCGAGAACCGCCTGCATGACCGCATCGTGTACTCGCAGGACGAACACGGTGATTGGGTACATTCCCGGCTGGCACCATAAGCCCCACTCCATCTATACTTTGTGGCCGAGCGCAATGTGCATTGCGCCGTTTGCCATGCCCCAGCCGAAGCATCGCTCACTGTAGAAGCGCCAGTATCGATGGCCGGATGAGAATCCGGTGTGCCGGGATCATGACACCAGAGCGTGGAGATGGCTCCACCCTGACCATGCGCATAAGGAGTAATGTTCAGTGAATTTTACAGGACCCAAGGTTAAGAAGAGCCGCGCCCTCGGCGTTGCCCTTACCCCGAAGGCGGCTGCCGGCATGCGCAAGCGCCCGACGCCTCCGGGCCAGCACGGTGCCGCTCGCGGTCGCCGTCGTCGCCCATCGGAGTACGGCGTGCAGCTGCTGGAGAAGCAGCGACTTCGTTTCCAGTACAACATCAGCGAGAAGCAGCTGGTTCGCGCCTACAAAACCGCGGCCCGCATGCCCGGTTCCACCGGTGACAACCTGATGCAGGTGCTGGAAAGCCGCATGGACGCGCTGGTGCTTCGCGCCGGTTTCGCGCCCACCATTTACGCCGCCCGCCAGATGGTGACCCATGGTCACTTCATGGTGAACGGCAAGAAGGCCACCATCCCCAGCATGCGCCTGAAGCCGGGAGATGTGATCAGCGTGCGCGAGCGCAGCCGCAAGAGCCCGCTGTTCGCCTCCGAGATCCTGCCGCGTGGTGAAGTGGCCAAGTACATGACCTTCGACGTGAACAAGCTCAGCGCTCGTTACGAGTCGGTCCCGTCCCGCGAGGAGATTCCGGTGATTTGCGCCGAGCACCTCGTGGTGGAGTACTACAGCCGCTAATCCTTCCGGATGCTCGAAACCCTGGCCAGCAGGCCAGGGTTTCCTGTTTTTCTCCCTACGTGCATACCCCGGTAGGGAATGGTTTATCCCGCCAACCTGACGCACACTGGGCAGAGTAGGGCAGGAATGCACAATCCAGCACAGTGACCCGTTGCAACGCCGCGATGTCACCTCGCCTGCATTGCTCGCTGCCCAATAACCCTGCAACGAGTTAGTGGCGCCACGTAACGTGCGAATGAGGGAGTGTCGAAATGGGTTTGCCCGCAGGTTTCCGGCGGATCGGTATCTCTGTCGTGATGAGCGCTGGCCTGCTGGCCGCCTCTATCGTTCCGGCTTCGGCACATGTTGGCGTAAACGCCACCACCTATGCCGCTGGTAGCACATCCATCCTGTCATTCGGGTTCAGCCACGGATGCGGTGATTCACCGACCACCAGCATTGCGATTCAGGTTCCCGAGCAGTTCGTGAGCGTGAACCCGGTGTTCGCCCCGGGATGGGATATCGAGATTGAGAAAGAGAATCTCGCAACACCAGTAGAGGGTGGCCACGGCGAGGAAATCTCCGAACGCACGGCCACTGTCACCTTCACAGCGCATGAACCCATAGAGGATGGCATTTACGCCACTGTCTCGCTGCGTCTGACCCTGCCGGAAGATGCCGTCGGTGAAACGATCTATTTCCCGGTACTCCAGGGATGCGAAGACGGCGAGAACGCCTGGATCGAGATTCCGCAAGATGGTGAGGATGCCGACGACCTCGAATCGCCCGCGCCATCGATCACAATCACCGAGCCGGTAGATGACAACGGGCACTAGTCGTCACCAATGGGGGAGGGCTCGCCTTATGGCGGGCCTTTTCCTTGTGGTGCTGGGGTGGCTATGCGGTAGCCAGGTCGCTTCCGCCCATGCGGAGCTGGTTGCGACCGACCCGCCCGCCGGGACGCACTTCGACCAGGCCCCGACCGAGATTGTGTTGACGTTCTCAGAACCGGTTGGGATCGTCGATGGCGGCACCACGCTCTATCCCGGCGATGACACACCAATCGCCCTGGAGCCTCAGCCTAATGGCGCAACCATCACCATTCCGCTGGACGCCGGGCTGCCAGACGGGACCTGGACCGTGCAATGGCGCGTGATCTCGTCCGATGGCCACCCGATCGCCGGCACCCTCAGCTTTACTGTCGGAGATGGTGCCACCAATGGTGGTGTACCAGTTGATCAGCTTCCCGACTGGGTAGGTGTTGCCAGGACAGTCGCAACCGCAATGAAATACATCGGCCTGCTTACGGCAGCCGGCGGGCTGATTGTAGGCCGCCTGCTCGCCGCAGCCGACTGGCGTTTCGTACGCAACCTTACGCTCATCCTGGCGGCCATATCCCTGATCGGTGCATCCACGGAGCTGCCTTTACTGGCATTGGAGCAGCGCGGGTCGCTGACTGGCACCCTGGCAAATGCAGTCAGGAGCCTCGATTCATCGACGCTTTGGGCGGGCATCCTGTGCCTCGCGTTGCTCCTTGCCGGCATGGCAGGTACACGCCTTCGCCCATCGCCGAGCTGGGTCATGTCCACCAGCCTGCTAACGGCGGCGCTGTTCACGCAGATCCTGAGTGGCCACACCCGCTCGCGGGAGCCATTGTGGCTGATGTTGGTATCTGATGTCGTTCACCTGCTTGCGGGAGCGGTGTGGCTCGGGGGCATTCTCGTGCTGGCCCTGGGCCTCAGTGGTCGCTGGAGCGGCGAGGCATTCTCGTCCACAGAAGATTCGGCCCGCGGCGTAGCGCGGTTCTCAACGCTTGCCGCGTTCACCGCACTCCTTGTAGCGGGCACCGGGCTAGCGATGGCGATCATTGTCGTGAGGTCACGTGATGCATTGCTGAATACCGGCTATGGGATCACGCTCCTCATCAAGGTCGGTCTGGTAGCGCTCGTGCTGGTATTGGCAGCGGTCAACCGCTGGTCGCTCGTGCCGCGGCTTTCCACGGGCACTACCGGGGCACTGGCCCGATTGCGGCAACTGGTGGTCGTAGAACTGGTGCTGCTCCTGGCAGTGGGGGGCGTCACTGCGCGGCTTGTCTCGCAGGACCCGAACACTCCCGTGGCCCCGCAGGAATCCTCAGCGAACATCGTTTACGAGGGCGAGGACGCGTTGGATGACAACCACAATGTGACTGTTGTGGTGATGTCCCTGGGGAACCGGGAATATGGGATTCATGTGTCGCTGGAGGACACGGAGGGCATGCACGTGGTGTTGACTGACGGCATGGAAATGGCCTGGACACAGCCCGAACTTGGCCTGGGACCGATCTCGGTGAATCTCGGCCACGATCATATCGCCCAGGAGTACACCGGGATCGTACGGTTACCAGCGGGAGGCACGTGGGAAGTAACCATCCGCGCCGACATTGATCGTTTCACCGATTCGCGGGTCACGATTACCGTCGAGCTTCCCGACTGAACTACTTGTTTGGGGCTACAGCAGGTAGATCGCAAGCGCAATGAGGGCAAGCACAATCACCAACCAGACGAAGATCTTCCTGCCGCTGGGAAACGCGTCGCGATCTTTGTACCGGGTAAACGCCTGAAGGGACTCGTCGGGTTCAAACACACCGTCCTCCAGTTTCTGTCAGGTGGAGAGATATAACCTCAGAATAGCAGTCCAAAGCAAAGAGCCGCGATCATTCACTGATCACGGCTCTATTCTGATAGTTGGTCGGGGTGAGAGGATTCGAACCTCCGACCTCAGCGTCCCAAACGCCGCGCGCTGCCAGGCTGCGCCACACCCCGAAACTGCCCGCAAAGCTGCGGTCAGCGGTGGAGATTATACCCTATCCACCTGCGCTAGTCCCGGATGACGCGGTAAATGGTGGTGGTTTCGTTCTGGAACACCACCTCCAGCGTGTCGCCTTCCATGGATTCGATCATCGAAATGGCCTCGGGATTACCCTGGCTGATGCAATCGTTGCCGGAAATCGACGGGTATTGCCGCTCCATCTGCCCGACTACCACGTAGTCGACATCGTAGGTCTCCAGGAACGCCTGCTTGGCCGCGACGTCGGTGTCGGCATTGGTGTAGAAATCGCGCACGGCCGCCTCGCGCGCGTCGAGGTCCGGGGCAAGCCGTTGCTGGCGTTCGTGCCGCACCCAACCGATGACTGCCGGAAGCCCGGTATTGATTGAATACCGCGATCCGTTGCAGCGGTACGTGCCGAATGCCGCCTCAGCAATCGTTGGCGTGCCTGGGACGTGCTCGTTCATCCAGTTGATCGCTTCGAGGTCGTCGGCGAACCGCAACGGCGGCGCATTGAGCATCGGGACCTCGCCATACTCCATCCAGCTGTAGGCATTAAGCGTGACATCGCCGCCATCGCCGAACCGCTGGTCAAGGCGTATCGGGGTGGCGACCAACATGTACGTGCCGAGCAACGCCATGAGGGGCAGCGATATGGCAGCCGTGAGCTTCACAGCCCGGTTATCCGTGCGAGAGGCAGCGGGCCGCGGAGAGAGGCGATCTGCGGGTTCTTCCCACACGAGCAACCGCCATATAGCGATGCCAACGATAACACCACACGAGATGCCAAGGAGGTTCCAGATCTGGTTGTAGAACTTGAAGATGGTATTCATGCGATACCAGCGGCTGCCGTCGAGGTCGTCAACCAGGTACACCAGTTCCAGCGCCGCTCCAAGCAACGTGGCGCCCGCGATAAGCGCAGCGATAAAGCGGGCCGATTGGCGCTCGAGTCCAACCCAGACGATGGCCGCGCTTAGCCCGATACCAAGCAGCAGCGCCAGGGAATCGCGGTTGAAAATCACCAGAATCGCGGATGCGGTCATTGCGGCGACAGCGAATGATTGCAGCCAGCTCACCGGAACACTGAAATCGTTCGGCTCATCCGCGGATTGCCAGGCGATGTTGGTCCAGATGCCGACCAGCCCCAGCACAACCATTGCTTCCGCGAGCCGTTGAAGCGTGCTATCCGAGGCGCTGGTCATCCACTGGAGCAGGAGTCCAACAACCACAGATCCGCCAAGCGTGTAGAGCAGTGCCGCATTCTGCACCGCCTGCCGTCGCACGTAGCCCAGCAATACAATCGCGCCGAGGGTGCAAATGACAATCTGCACCCCGATGTGCGATTCCAGCGCGAGGAGGGGAGTGGTGTCGGTTGTGGTACCAAGCTCGCCGAAAAGTGTTTCAAACCGCCGGTTGAAAGGGAACGCGGTAATGACAGCCACGAGCCCGATCACCGCCGTGCCGCCGATGATGATGGCAAGCCGTTCCAACAGTGATGGAACGCGGATGGTCATCATGGTCAAGCCGAGCGTCGCGATGACAAGCGACAGCGGCATGTCCCAGGCATTGGTCATCCAAATGACGCCAATGACGATGCCAATCATCGCGAATGGCACCAGGAACTCCAATTGGTGGGCGGGGCTCAGCCGCTTCCGCACAAACATGAGCGGCACGGTGCGCCAACTGGCCGCTATCTGCCATGCCAGGCCGATCACCACCAGCGTGTAGGGCATCGCCATGATGTGCGGGTGCAAATCCGCGTACAGGGCACCGAAGTAGGGGAACTCGGTGATGTTGATCTGGAGTGCTGGATCGGGGATCGCACGCGTCGGCTCCCATACCCAATAGACGAATGGATTCGCAGAGGAAACCTTGTTGATTGCACGATCCCACAAGCGCGATGCCACAATGAAGTTGCCGGCAAACTGGATAAAGAAAACGCCCCCGAGGCCAGAGAGGGCAGCACCGAAATCTGATGCGGTGAGCCTCTTGCCGAACGTGGCACACAGGCTGAAAGCCGCTGCCGCCAACATCGCCGGGAAGAGTGGAGTTGCCAGGTTGAACGCGATCTCGGCCGGTATGCCGGTTATCTGGATCAGGTTTGCCACCAGGAATGTGCCGAAGTAGTAGTAGTTCAGCACGCCGCCGGCATACCAGGGGTCAACCGGCGGAAAGCTCTCGCTCCGCAGGATTGCGTTCAGGTGCGCGAACTCCATTGGCTTCTCGCCACCCCAGAACATGTGCCAGGAATCGGGGTTAATGGAACGCAGCAGCAGGAAAAAGAGGAACACAAGCCAGAACACCCACTCACCGGTCACCGCGAGGGGATTGTTGCGCCAGTGTCGTTCCCCGGGCGATACGGCCACCCGTCGCACTACGAGCCAGCACACGGCGGCCAGCAATACCATTGCCACGATGGACCACACCGGCGTGAACGGGATAATGCCAAACGAGGACGGATACCAGACGATAAGGCCGCCAAGCATGATGCTGACAGGGCGGGCAAAGGCCCACCCGCGGTCTGGCAGGCGTGAGAACATGCGGCGTACAAGGGGCCAGGTAACGGCTTGCAGCGCAACCAGCAAGGCCACCCAAACCAGCACTGCCCACCAGGAATGCTGGGTAAGGCCTGCACTCCAGCGGCTGTCTGCCAGTTCCGGGCCTGGGCCAGCTATGCGCGGGATCATCGAGGATGTCGCGGGTGAGAGTGCCCCGGCAATCGACACCGGCAAGTGGGCAAGAAGGAACGACATGAATGACTCCGCGCAGGCGAATCGCGCACAATAAGGGCATGAATACCTGTGGGCAGTGTACCGCAGGAACCCCGCCGACGTAGAAGGAAACCTGACATGCCCAAACCCCGCCTGGTCTTTATGGGAACACCGGAGTTCGCGGTTCCGTCGTTACAGGCCCTGGCGAACCGGGATGACGTTGAGCTGGTGCTGGCTGTGACACAGCCCGACCGCCCAGCCGGCCGGGGCAAGAAACTGGCGCCACCCCCGGTAAAGGACGCTGCCCAGGCGGCGGGTATTCCGGTGCTGCAGACGGACAGCTTGCGACATGCGGATGTGAAGCAGCGGATTATTGCTGCGCAGCCAGACCTTATTGTCGTCGCCGCATTCGGCATGATCCTCGGCAAGTGGATCCTGGAGCTTCCGAAGCTTGGCTGCGTGAACCTGCACGCATCGCTACTACCGAAATATCGCGGCGCGAGTCCCATCTCGGCAGCAATCCTGGCAGGAGATGACGTCACCGGTGTCACGCTCATGCAGATGGACCGGGGCCTCGATACTGGCGATATGCTGGCGAGCATTGAGGTTCCGATCCAGCCGGACGACACCACCGAGTCGCTCACACCGAAACTCGCAGGCGCTGGGGCAGCCTTGCTCGACCGTCACCTGCCGGCCCTGCTGCGCGGCGAGATCACGCCAGTTCCCCAGCCGGAGGGTGCCAGCGAAACCCGGCAACTCACCAAGGAAGACGGCCGGATCGACTGGAATCAGCCCGCAGCGGTGATCGAACGCCAGGTACGGGCAATGTGGAGTTGGCCCCGGGCGTTCACCGAGCTCGCAGACAGTACGCGGATGCAGGTGCATCGCTCCTCGGTTACCGCCGATCCGGAGACAACCCCCGGCCAGATCACCGTACAAGGCACTACCGTGGTGGTGGCAACCGGCGAAGGCGGCTTGCTGCTGGAGCGCGTGCAGCTGCCAGGCGGAAAGCCGATTGAAGGCCACGCGATCGCGCAGAAGCTGCAGCCCTACACGTGATCGCCACACTGGCAAGCAAGCATTTCTCTTCCGTACGGTAGGTGACAACCTGACCCGTTTGCATATGATTGGTATGCAGGTTACTATTCGTAGCTGATAGCGGCATGCCCGTGATGACTCAATAACAATGGCCAAAGGGAAACAGGATGTCAATCGATAACACACCACTCAAGCTCGAAGTCGTGCTGGGAAGCGTTCGTGAAGGCCGGTATGGGGAAACCCCGTTTAATTGGATCGTCAACCAGGCCCGCCAGAGTGGCGAGTTCGAGGTCGGCGCCATCGACCTGGTACAGTACGACATCCCGAACGATTTCACTCGCAACGCCGATGTGGAAGAACTTGCAGCCCGCATGGAAGCTGCCGATGCCGTGATCGTGCTTTCGCCCGAGTACAACCATTCGTACTCGGCGCCGATCAAGAACTTTATCGACACAATGCCGAAATCGGCCTGGCAGGCCAAGCCGGTTGGCTTCGTGACGTATGGCGGATTCTCGGCCGGCCTGCGTGCCGCTGAGGCGCTGCGGCTGGTATTCGCCGAACTGCATGCTGTGACCATGCGTGATGTCGTCAGCTTCTACCTGATGAACGACAACTTTGACGCCAACGGCGAACCGCTCCAGGCAGATGCGGTGAACAGTGCCGCGCGTGTGCTGCTGGGCCAGCTGGCATGGTGGGCCCTCGCGCTCAAGGAGGCCAAGGCCGTGCGCCCGTATGGCCAGGCGGTGCTCGTCTAGACATCATCTCCACATCGAAAATGCGGATCGGCATCGCCCAGGTGGGTGATGCCGATTTCGTTGAGGACGCAAATCGTTTGCGGATAAGTTATGTTGTGCGCAAAACACCCATTATAGCCCCGTAACCGGAGGAGCGGCCGTCTGGCTGCTCCTCCGGCCCCCTGGCGTTACAGCAAGCCCTTGAAGCGTGCCGGCGAGAATGGCTTCAGCACCTCCGGCGTAGTGCCGGTTGTGATCAGCTCGGCCATCTGCACGCTCGTGACCGCAGCAAGCGTTACACCGAGCATGGCGTGGCCACTGGCGACCGTGAGGTTGCTGTAGTTGCCCGCGTATCCAAGCACCGGCAACCCGTCGGGCGCCATTGGTCGCATACCGGCCCACACCTGGGTGGGTTTCGCATCCTGCGGGAACCCGTTCAGGAAGCGCTTGCCACCCTTTTCGATGGCGCCTGTGCGGCGCTCGGTGATGGTATCGCTGAGGCCCGAGAGCTCCATGGTGCCCGAGAGGCGCAATCCATCGTTGAACGGCGAAATCGCGATGCGGTCATCGTGAAGGTAGATTGAGCGCTGAAGCCGCACAGGGGCTGGCTTGAAATCGAGGCCATAGCCCTTGCCGGCCTCAATCGGCAGCCGCACGCCGGCGAGCTTGCCAATTTCGCCCGTCCAGGCGCCAGCGGCGATCAAGACGTGGTCGGCCTCAATGCGCTCCGAGGGTGTTCGCACAGCAGTTACGCGCTTGCCGGAGGTTTCAATAGCCACCACCGGGGATCCATTTTTTATCTCTACCCCGGCCTTTTCCAGCGCGGCGATCAGGCCCTTCACCAGGCTGAGCGGCTGCACGGTGCGCTCTTCCTTCACGTGGTAGCCGCCGATAAGCTCGTCGGACAGTAACGGCTCGTAGGCACGCAAATCATCGCCGTACAGGGGTTCCGGCTGGGCGTAGCCATATGGAGTCACACCCTGGAAGGCTTCCAGGTCGGCTTCCATTGCCGCCTTGTCGCGGTAGGCATACAGCAACCCGAAATCGTGCATTTCAAACTCAACGCCGTCTGCGACCCATCGATCCATGATTTCCATCGTGCCGCCGCCCAGCACGGCCGTCGCCTCGAGGCCGGCCTGGTACGCTGCCGGGTTGCATGCTCGCCAGAAGCGATAGAGCCATGCGAGGAAGTTCTTGTTCAGTCGCGGGCGGATATAGAGCGGGCTTTCAGGGTTGAGCATCCATTTAATGGATGTCTGAACCAGACCCGGCGCGGGAACTGGCCCGGCCATGGCCGGCGACACCCAACCAGCATTGACCGCCGAGGCCGCCATACCTGCAGTCCGGGAATCCAGTACTACCACGTCTTCGCCGCGCTGCCGAAGCTCCCAGGCAGTCGACAACCCGATAACGCCACCGCCGATGACAACTACCTTGCCCATGTCAATCCTCATGTACTCGCTCGCTGGGAGGCACATGCTTCCAGCGACACGCAAAGGCAATGCGGCGAATCCCCGCCGCATATTTCATATGTTCAATGAACACCATTTTGGGGTTTCTATCAATAACAAACCCGGCTGGAAACCGGAACTGCCCCCGGTCTGGCCGAATGCCACGCTGCTCCGTACAATCAGGGGCATGAGCACTACCAGCCACCATCACCCAGGGGAAATTGCAGGGATTCGCCTTATGGTTTTTCTTGGCGGCCTGGTGAGCATCGGCACAGAGATCTGCGCCACAAACCTGATCGCGCCCTATTTCGGCGAGAGCACATTCATCTGGGCCACGGTGATCGGCCTGACCCTCACCTTTCTTGCCATTGGATACCACCTCGGCGGCAAAATGGCAGATCGTTATCCGCATACGTGGTTGCTCTACCTGGTGACCGCAGTAGCCGGAATAGCCGCCGGCCTGTTGCCGTTCGTGGCACGCCCCATCCTCACCAGTTCCCTTTCCGCCTTTCGGGATTACGACGTCGGTGCCTTCTACGGCGCCCTGCTCGGGGTATTGGCACTGCTGATCGTCCCGATCACGTTGCTGGGCTTTGTTTCTCCCTTTGCCGTGAGATTGACCATCCACGATGTCGATGACGCCGGGGGCACAGCGGGTTCCATTTATGCGCTCGGGACCATCGGATCGATAGCCGGGAGCTTCCTGCCCGTGCTGGTGCTGGTACCGTGGATTGGCACCAGCCGCACCTTCCTGGTGCTCAGCATGCTCCTCATCATCCCGGCCACAATTGGCTTGTTGCTCCACCGGGTCTGGCGGGCAGCCGTGATTGCAGTATTGCTCTCCACCCTCATGGTGGGCGCAAACCTGTGGGTATCTACGCGGCCGATCCGCGAGCCCCAGCGCGGCACAGTGATTTACGAGACCGAATCATCGGACAACTACATTCAGGTGACGCAAGACGGCGGGGATACGTTGCTCTGGCTCAACGACGGCCATGCCATCCATTCCATCTACAACCCCGACGAACTCCTCACCGGCGGGCCGTGGGATTACTTCATGATCGGGCCACTTTTTGTCCCGCAAGCATCCCCGGCGCGTGTCGATAACGCCCTCATCATCGGCCTTGGCGGCGGCACCAGCAGCAAGCAGATCACCGCCGGATACGGGCCGGTCCCAATAGACGGTGTGGAAATCGATAGCGAGATCGTGCAGGTTGGACGCGATTATTTCGACATGAATGAGCCCAACCTGAATGTCATCATTGCCGACGGGCGATATGTGTTGCGGACCACGACAACAGAGTATGACCTTATCGCCGTCGATGCCTATGAACAGCCCTATATCCCGTTCCAGCTCACCACCCGAGAGTTCTTTACGGAGGTCTCGAACGCGCTTACGCCGGAGGGTGTGGCAGTGATGAATGTGGGGCGGACCCGTACTGACTACCGCCTGGTCGATGCCATGAGCAGTACCATGAAGTCGGTATTCGCATATGTGTATGTGCTGGATACTGATCGCTACGCGAACAGCATGGTGATCGGAACGAATGCTCCGGGTGGCATCGACATTTTCGCAGAGAATGTCGCTGCCCAGCCCCCGGGTCCGGTGCGCACGGTTGGCGAAACCGCCTTGCGAACTGGCAATATACGCGAGATAACAGACGTAGATGTGGTGTTTACGGATGATCACGCCCCGGTCCAGCGCGTGGTGGACCAGATCATCATCGATGAAGCACTACCCGGATCCAGAGACGAGCATGACGATTAGCCCCACCAGTTCATCCCCCTCCCCTCTCCTGAGCGAGCTTCTTTTGTCGACAGCAGGAGTGGTGCACGGGATCACCCGCCGCGTCCCCGGTATGGGCAAGGCCAACGGGAATGTCGGCGATACTGCGCCGCGCGATCCGGAAGACGCCTGGGAGATGCGCAAACAGTGGGCGGCAGCTATTGGGTTTGATCCCGAACGGCTCGTTCGCACCGGCCAGGTGCACGAGAACAACGTGTTTGTGGTGCGCGAGGAACACGCCGGCATGGGCCGGCGGCGCGATACCCCGACGCCTGGCACAGCCGACGCCATGATTACCAACGCTGTAAACGTCCCGATTATGACCCTTGCGGCAGATTGCCTGCCCCTGTTGATGTACGACCCTGTCCAGCGGTCAGTGGCCGCCGTACACGCTGGTTGGCGCAGCACCGTGCTGGATATCGCGGGGGAAACGGTGCGGGCGATGCAGCGCGAATTTGGTACGAACCCGGCCGACCTGCTTGCCTTCCTCGGGCCAGCGATCGGCGGGTGCTGCAACGAGGTAGGGCCAGAAGTGACCGCTGCATGGCGGGATGTCGCTTCCAATCTCGGGCCGCTCAGGGAACTGGCCGTCACGCGCCCATCAGTTAAGGAACATTTCGATGTTCCCCGGGCCAATACACTATTGCTCCAGCGTGCAGGAGTGCAGGCCGACCAAATTGAAGTGAGCGCCATCTGCACCAAATGCAACTCGGACGACTGGTTTACCCATCGGGGCCAGGGCGCAGCCACCGGACGCCAGGGCGGGGTGATTATGCTGACGGAAACCGCATCGTGAGCCACCTAGCGCACCTTGAGGACAACGCGACTCGCCTCCGCGAGCGTGTGGATCGCGCCGCGCAACAGGCAGGTCGTGACCCTGCCGATGTGACGATCGTCGCCGTGAGCAAGACCTTTGATCGCGCATTGGTCGATGAGGCCTATCGCCTGGGATTCCGGGTGTTCGGCGAGAGCCGGGTGCAGGAAATCCGGCAGAAATTCGAGACACCACTTCCAGTCGATGCGGAACTGCACATGATTGGCCACCTGCAAACAAACAAGGTGCGCCAGCTGGTGCCGCATATCCAGGTTATACAGACCGTCGATCGCATATCACTGGTGCATACGCTCGCGAAGGAACTTGCGCGAACCGACACATCTATAAGGGCGATGCTGCAGGTTAACGTTTCCGGCGAGCAGCAGAAGGCAGGGATGGCGCCGGACGCGGTCGATGATGTGCTCCGCGAGGTACTGCGCGTTCCGGGAATCCAGCCGATCGGCCTGATGACAATGGCCCCGCTGGGTGCCGGTGAGGCAACATTGCGACAGGTGTTCGGCGGATTGCGCCGGCTGCGTGACGAGATGGAACAGGCGCACGGGACTGCGCTTCCGACCCTGAGCATGGGTATGAGCGATGATTTCGAGATCGCAATTGCCGAGGGTGCCACGCACATACGCATAGGCCGCTCACTCTTCGGCACCCGGTAGTCACAGAAGAAACGGCCCGGTCCATTGGAGACCGGGCCGTTTGTCTTCAGACTAGTTTGCCGGCGTTGCTTCCGGGGATGCCTCCGGGTTTCCGCCCGCGAGCGCTTCAAGGATCAGGGCGAGCCGGTCCATCTCGAGCCGGTAGGTAACGGGATCGCCATCTTCCAGTGCCTTGTTGGCGCGATCCAGCGTCGCCATCGCTTCCTGGGAGAGTTCGGCATCGCTGAGGGCGGCGAGGTCCGGCGGCAGGCCGCTGCGGTCCACCACAATCTCGCCATTTCCCGCAGTCGAAGATTGTGGCTGGGTTGCCTGCTGCTCGCCGACGACCGGCGTAGCATTGGTGCTTCCCGCCTGATCGACCGCCTCCTGCGGATCATCCACCACTTCTCCAACCGGATCTGCTTCCGGGTCTTCCAGCGCGGCGATCGCCTCCGCGAGGGTTGGGCGCATCACCACCTGGTCGTTGGCCGCTACAATCACCCTCGCAAGGGTGGGCGCGCTGGCACTGGAATCGGTCGCCTGCAGGTACAGTGGCTGCACGTAGAGCAGCGCATCGCCAACCGGGATGACCAGCATATTGCCGCGAATCACCTTGCTGCCACCCTGGCTCCAGAGGGTGATCTGGCTGGAGATATCCGGGTTCTGGTTGATCATCGCCTCAACCTGACGCGGCCCATACACCGTTACCTGCCGCGGATACCGGTACAGCCGCAGCTCTGTCTGGCCAGATTCATCGGCGCGCCCGGCAAACCAGGCGGTCATGTTCTCATTGGTACGGTTGCCGCCCGGTGTGAACGGGATCGTCAACCACAAATCGGCAGCCTCGTCAGTCGGTAGCGTTTGGTGCACGAAGTACGGCTCCATGAACTGGTTGTCGGCATCGCTGGCTTCACGGGCGCGAATCCACTTGTCGTCGCCGTCGTACCAGGTGCGGGCATCATCCATGTGGTAATCGCCCCATACCTCGGTCTGGGCATTGAACAGCATTTCGGGGTACCGGAAGTGGGCTTCCAGCCCGGCGGGAACCTCGTCAATCGGGGTGAACAGATCGGGGTAAATCTCGCCCCACGCATCGGCGATAGGGTCTTCGACACCGGTGCGATAGAACGTGGTTTCACCGCTATAGGCATCAACCACAACCTTCACCGAGTTGCGCATGTAGTTGCGGCCATCGTAGCGGGTGGCATGCGGGTACATGTCGGTTTCGGTGTAGGCATCGATCACCCAATACATGCGCCCGTTGGCCACCACCATGTACGGGTCATCGTCGTATGTGAGGAACGGCGCGATCTTCTCGGCGCGTTCGGTGACATTCCGGTGCAGCACCAGGTCCGAATCGTTATTGAGTTCTCCGGTGAAGAAGACGTTGCGGTCCCCAAGGGTAAGTGCGGCCATTGCGCGGGTAACCGGGTTCCCGATACCGACCGAGCCAAACGCCTCTCCCTGGAACTCGCGGTCGTTATCGCCGGAGTCGTCCAGCCCGGCGATCTCGACTGAATCAGTATTCAGGATGACCCACTGCAGGTCGGACTCCCCGAAATACACCTCCGGGTTTTCTACCACTAGGCCATCCGGGCCGACCATGGGCACGCCGCTCACCATCATCACCGGCCAACCGTCGGAACCCACCTCACTCACGGGGCTCATCACATAGCCATAGCCATGGGTATAGACGAGGTGCTTGTTGGTCCAGGTCTGCCTTCCCGGGGCAAGGCCATCGAGATTAATTTCCCGCACACCAACGATCACCTGCACCGGCTGGCCGTTGATGTTGTAGCGATCGACATCAACATCGCCGAACTCGTAAAACGGGACAAAGCTCTGTACCTGCTGGAACACCGGTCCCACGACCCGGTAATCCCAGATTCGAACATTCGCCAACTCTCCGCCCGGCTCGGCATCCAGTTGGCTCGGGACTAGCTCTTCCTGCCCGCTCAGTTCGATGGTGCTTACCTCATTGAGGCCGAAGCCCGAGCGTGTCATGTCGATATTGTGGGATATGTAGCCCTGCTCGCGTCGGAACTCGCTCGGCTCAACCACGAACCGCTGGACTGCAGCCGGAAGCACCGGCATAAGGACAAAGTTAGCCACCAGCCAAATGCCGATAATGCCGAACAGCCACTTCATGTTGCGCAGGACAAAGCCCGTAAGCAGGCCAATAGCAGCCAGGACACTCATGACGAGCATCACCCAACTGAGCGGTCGGACAATGTTGGAATCCGTAAAGCCGGGCCCGGTGACGACTCCCCTGCTGCTATACACGAGCTCGAAGTTGTTCAGCAGGTAGCCCAGCGCCATGACCAGCAAGAATGCGCTCAGCAGCGCGGATACGTGGCGCAACGCCACCATCGGCACGTCGCCCCACGTTTTGAAGCGGATCCCCATGCGAACCAGGTACACCACGACCACTGCCAGGACTGTGGCGAGCAACACGCTGACAAACATGGTTTCCAGCACCCGGAAGAAGGGCACCTGGAAAACGTAGAAGCCGACATCACGGTTATAGGTCGGGTCGGTCACGCCGAACGAGCGCCCGTTGACGAACAGAAGCGCATCCTGCCAATGGCTGCTGACATAGCGCCCCTCAACAAACGCGAGTAATGCAGCCCCAAGGATCGCCAGCCAGTTAATGATGGAGTTGCCGGCCCGGCCAACGCGGCCATCTTCACCGACATCGAACTTTCGGCTGTTGCGCAGTGCCAGTTTGACGTTGGTGAGGAACAACACCGCCGCAACCAGCGCCCCAATGAAAAAGGTAATCCCCTGGGCAAGGTAGGTGCGAACCAGTACATCGCGGTAGCCAACACTGCCAAACCAGATCCAGTTAATCCAGAAAGGTGCAGTTACGAACGCCAGCAACACAATGACGGCCAGCACCAGCACGATAACCAGGCTGCGCTTGGTACTCGCGGAGAGCGCAAACCGGCGTTTGGGGCGGGCTGCTGACGGTTGGGAGTTATCGACCGGGCGGCGGCGGAAACGGTTCATACGAGGCAAGTCTCCTTGCGTGCCACCGGGTCAAAACTCCGGGGCCGTTCGTGGTACGATCACTGGAATGATAGCGCAGTATTGCGCCGTTCCCGTCAAGGATATTCACCCACCCATGCCACCGGCAGCACAATCCCGCTTCACAACCGACCATGGCATCTCCGTGCAAAGCCTGGGAAGCTCGAGCAGCGGCAACGCGTTCGTGGTGACCGCTGGCTCGCAGGTGATGCTGATCGATTGCGGCGTGGGTATCCGCTCCATCCAGCACGGACTTCGCGAGCGCGGCATGTCGCTTGCCGATATCTCGGCCATCTGTATCACCCACGAGCACAGTGACCACATCCGGACCCTGCCGCGCGTGCTGCGCGACGACATTACGCTATTCGCGACCAGGGGCACCCTGCTGGGAAGTGCCCGTAATCACCCGAACGCCGTAATTGCGAAGGCGTTCCAGCCGGAGAAACTCGGCGCGATCACCGTGTGGCCCCTGCGAGTCAATCACGATGCCGCCGAACCTACCGGTTATATGCTGGAGTTCCCGGACGGCACACGCGCCACCCTGCTCACCGACCTCGGATCGTTCAGTGAGGAGCTCATACCCTACTTGCAGGCAAGCGACCTGATCATTATTGAGGCAAATTACGACGAGCACATGCTGCGCACCGGGCCGTACCCCCGGTACTTGCAGGATCGGGTTCGATCCTCGCGCGGACATCTTGCCAACAGCGATTGCGGAAAGGCCCTGCTAAGCACGTTGTCGAGGGAGAACCGGAATCCGGTGATCCGCCTGGCGCACGTGAGCGAGAAGAACAACCTGCACCCGCTGGCGGAACAGACCGTGACCGGCCACCTGGCGACTGAGGACCTGCGCCTCGATGTGCGGGCGCTGTATCGCACAAAGCCATTCGACCCGTGGATATCGCCCGTCGGGCAGCCATTGTCGGCGTTTACACCATTCCAGCCGCTTCCGCTGCGTGGCCAGCTCGCGCTCGAGCTGTAGCCTTACGCGCCGCCGGTAATGATGCCGCGTATAGCGAGGCCGCAAATGAACAGCGCCACCAGGCTGTACACCACCAGCGCCTGGCGCGGATTACGTGCACGCATATAGCTCCAGGCAAACGGCAACGAGATGATCGCCGAAATGCCGTACAGGAAGTGGACCGACTGCACGGTGAATCCCCCGGCCAGGATCACGATACCGAGCAACACCTGCACCACCACCAGCACCTGGCCAATCACGAATGCGCCACCAATGCTGCCACCCAGCTCGCCGCCCCGTATGTACTCGAATAGTCCCCATACACCAATAACAAAAAAGAAGTACATCACTGTTTGCGCAAGCGTAGCATGCAGTTCCGCGACGATATCCATAGATTCCTTCCAACCTAACCGGGCTTCCAATCTCACGGATTATACCGTCATCACGCGAGAACTCCCCGGCCGATCGCCCGCAGACCGGATTCAGTCGGGTCGGCGCTGCCTGGTGGAGGAGTGTCTGGATCCCGGCATGAGGTGTCAAAAACCACCCATCCCCGTGGTGCCGCAGCGTTCCCACCAGGGAAGGTGCCTCGCGCCCCTGCCCCGCTGTTTCCTTAGGGAGAGACCACCACACCGGCGAAAGCAAGAATCGGGAATTTGCCGTCCACACATCGCTGTCCTCACACCCTCAACTCCGTTCGCCTCGGAAGCCGGCCAGCGGGCCGTGTGACAGTAAGTCGCGGCGAACAGGTTGCATGCCCGCGCCTTGCGTATAATAATGTACGTACACGCTGTTCGACTGACTGGAGGTCACCTGTGGCCACATCTGTGATGACAATCAACGACGCGGAAGAGCTCTTCTTTGGCGATCTGCGCCTCGCTCCCCGAAGCAAACGAACCTACCGCCAGGGGGTCCGCAAATTTATCGACCACCTCGCCCGCCATGAGGGTATCGACCCGGATACCACACCGGTCTCGACGATTGAAGTTCGCCACGTGACCGAGTTCGCCTCCCTCATCGTCCCGCAGGATGTTCGCACGCCCCAGGAAGTGAGCGCCATGCGCACAGCGCAGAACAACCTCGCGGCCGTACGCAAGTTCTGCAGCTGGCTGAGCGCGTACGACCATCATCCCAACCTGCCAACGGACCGCATCCGGGTGCGGCTGGCGGCCATGATGCCCCGATTCACACCTCCCCCGCCCGATGTGAAGATGAACGATCTTGACACCATCGTGAACTACGTCCTCACCGGCCCGCGGGAAGAGAAACCGCTCGCAGAACTGCGGCGTTTGAAAGTGCGGGCGATGATCCTGTTCATGTACCGTACCGGCGTGCGGGTGAGCGAACTTTGCGCCCTGCGACGGGCGGATATCGACCTCGACGCCGGCACCGCCAGTATCTACCGGGCCAAGGGTGGCAAGAGCCGCACCGTGCATTTCGATGCTGAAACCGCGCGTGTGCTCACCCAGTACTGGCAGGCGCGTGGCGATGTTGCCAGGGGATCCGGCACCTTCCCGGCGTTTAGCGGCCGGGATCGGCTTGGGGTGCCAGGCAACCCGATCAGCCCCCGCACGGTGGAGCACATTGTGGCCGAACTCTGTAACGAAATCGGTATCGAAAGCGATGTTACGCCGCACAGCTTCCGCCATGGGTTGGCGACTGAACTCGTGCGACGCCGCGTTCGCGAAAGCACGGTGCAAACAATCCTCGGACACGCCAGCCCGCAAACAACGCGCATCTACGTGCACAAGTCAGCAATGGATGTGGCGGACGAGTACCAGGAAGCATTTGGCACATATCGATCACCGTCCCGCCAGCGGGATGTGGAGAATCTTGGGTGACGAAACGAACGGCCTCAGCCGGAATACCGGCGCTCCTGATGGCGATACTGTTACTGGTGGGGTGTTCAACAGGTAGCGCACCGGAGGCGACCCGCGGCCAGCAACAGGATGCCAACAGGGACAGCGTGATTAGCGATATGCAGGCTACCCGCACCTGGGAGATCATCCACGGTACGCCCCCGTCAACACCGACTGCCGAACCGTAACCCGCGAAAACACGAGAGGCCGATCCGGGAAGGACCGGCCTCTCTTCCGTTCTGGATTAGGCCCTGGCTACGGAATGACTCCGGCCGCCGTTGGCTTCACACATTCACCGCCGGTCTGGCACACCAGTTGTGGGCTCGCGACCGCGTTCGCAGCCGCCTCTGCGGTAGCAGAGTCCTCTGCGCCCTGGACATCAACGACCGTCACCGTATCGCCGGTGGAGAAGATCAGCCGGTAGCTCTCTTTCTCCGCAGCGGCTCCGTCACGGCTGGTGTACCGGTACGCCACGGCGCTATCAGCACCTTCAACGCTGGCCTCCAGCTTCTCCTGATCGGCGAGCGGCTGGAAGATCAGGTCGGCCTGCTCAACAACGGCAGCAGCTTCTTCAGGTGTGGCGAATGTACTTACGCCAATGGTCAGTCGCGGCGCGGTGCCGGATTCGCCATACGCAACCGTTTGCACATAGGTGCCGGTGAGCGAGGTCAGCGCGGATCCCTGGGTGCCATAAATGGCTTCGGATTCCGCCGGAGAGAGATACCCGGCCTGCAACACAACGGCGTTATCCGTAACGGGAACCATGAGGCCTGGCAAGGTCAGGTCCAGCGTCGATTCGCCGCCCTGCACCTGCTGAACACGCTCGTCAGCACGGCTGGCAAGGTCGGTAGCCAATTTCGAATCCGGCGTAGAACCGTCCGGGTTGTCAACCGCCACGCCGGCCACGGCATTGCCGCGCACAAATGTGACGTCCGCCGTGCCGATCACACGACCGTCGACGGATTCGTAGGTGCCGGTGGAAATCTCTGCGTTGCCGCTACCCATCTCTACCGGTGCATCAGTGAGCGTTTCGGGCTCGTTGCCCTCAAGCACTTCGATCGCGGTCGTGGCCTTAGACTCATCTTCGAACAGGTAGACGTAACTACGGATCACCTGGCCGGAATCGATGTTGGTGTATTCGCTCACGTAGTGCGCCGTGCCTCCAGGAACGATTCCTGCATCTGGCAAAGGCAGGAATGTCTCCCCCGAAAGGACGAAACCGGTGGGCAGGTCGTCGGAAGCCAGCGTCATTGCAGCGGCCTGCGCTTCAACGTCGTTGGCTTCTGGTACCTGGGCTGCACCAGAAAAGAAAAGGGACGAGGCAAGGAGCGACGCTGTCAGTGCGGACAGGACAGTAGGGCGAATGCGCATAGGTATCCTTTCGGTGATTACCGTTGTCCAGGTTCTGTTGCAACTATAGCGGTTAGGTTGTCCGTTTGGTTTCCCTCAGGGCTTCAGGAGTTGCCTCAGGCGGGTTGAGCAGCCACTCCTCGAACCGCGCCACCAGCGATTCTCGCTTGTCTCGCCAGTAGCTCCAGTTCTCGAAGAACTGCACCTCCAGGTGCTCCGGGGAGTTCGGGAGCGATTCGACGATATCCTCGCGCATCAACTCCAAAGCATCCGTATTCACTGGCCCAAACGGCTGGCGGCCGCTGAAGTTCGCGGTAGGCACGGCCCGGGTAGCGTAGTTAATAAAACTCATCGCCACATCGGTGTTCTCCGACCCACGCGGTATCACCCAGGCATCGGCACTGATCATGCCGCCATTCCACTGCGGTTTCACCAGGGAGGCCACATCGGGAAGCGTGGTCCGAACCGTCCAGGCGCTGGCCAAGCCGACCTGCCCGGTACGTACCAGCTCGACCGGCTGCTTGCTATCCTCATAGAAGAGCGTGTGGTCGCCCCTCAGGGTCTCCAACACCGCAAATGCCCGCTCAACATCCAGAGGATAGAGGTCGTCCTTCGAAACACCATCGGCCAGGAGGGCGAACTCCAGTGTGCCGACGGGAGACCGTCGGAGCGCCCGCTTACCATCGAACAGGCTGAGGTCCCAGAAATCGGCCCACGTCTCCGGAGGCGTTTCCACACTCACGGAGTAAACCATGGTGGTGGAGTACAGCATTGCTCCGACCCCGTGCTGCATCATGATCTCCGGATAGAGATTGTCGCCCACAACAACATCGTAATCGATAGCCGCCAACACGCCGAGATTGCTCAGCCGAAGCACCTCGCTGCTTGGCATCAACACCACGTCCCACTCGATGTTGCCTGAATTTACCTGGCTCTCCACCCCTTCCACGCCTTCCCGGTCCAGGGAAAGGTGTTCCACGACCGCGCCGGTATCAGCGGCGAAAGCATCGAAAAAGCACGCGGTCAGATCCTCAAGGAACCCGGCTGCCCCGGCGGTCGCAACGCGAAGCGTTCGGCCTTCCCAGCGGTTGGGATCCTGGTACCCCGGTACTGGCGATGCCAGCGGTTCCTGTGTCGGCGTGGGCGGCGCCTGGGTGGGGGCCGGCGTGTTCGTTGCAATCGGAAGCTCCGGCGCGTCCTCGCTACTGCACGCGGTGAGCACCAATGGCAGGGTCGCTGTTCCCAGGAGGAACGATCGTCGGCTGGTGGCATGATGCTGCTTCATATGTCGGGCCCTGTGCGTGCGTAGAATCGATGAACATCCCGCAATTCTAAACGAAAAGCAGCAGGCATCTGGTACCATGCCTTATATTGCTGCGCCCGCACACGAGATACTGGCACGTAACACGTGTGTTCCGGTGAAGGCAGCATGTCGGTGATGGTACCTGTGGAGGCGGCAATGGACACCTACAACATTTATATGGACGAACTTCCCACCGGGGAAGAGTTCGATGGCGACGAAATGGTGGAGGTGGAGTTTCGCGTGGTGCCGGGGAGCGAGGACGATGGCAACCCGGAAACCAATGCGGTGATCGCAGGCCTCGACCTGGTCGATCTCATCAACCTGCGCGATGCCATTCAGCAGGAAATCGATAACTATGCCCTCACCGCCCTCGAGAGCGAGGCCATGGAAGAAGCCTCTGTGGAAGGAATCGGCTAACGCCGGTGCTTGACTCACCGTTTTCGATAGCGTAGTGTTGGTGGCGGTGGTGCCGGTTCGGCAGCCGCCACTCCCTTTTTTCGAACGATCTGTCGCAGTGCGAGCGATACGATCCCGCCCTGGAGCCAAGGACGTTGACTGATTAGCTGCACATGAGCCGCGCGTATCGCCGCTCATGATCGTGATTCCCCAGAGCCGCGTCCTCCGCGGTGTTCTCACGAGAATGTGCATGCTAACTGTTTCCAATGTCTCACTTCGCCTCGGCGACCTCCTCCTTTTCGACAACGTAAGTTTCACCATCAATCCTGACGATCGCATCGGCCTGGTTGGGCCGAATGGTGCCGGCAAATCGAGCCTGCTGCGCCTGCTTACCGGTGCGCTACCGCCAACGACCGGCAGCATCTCGCTTTCACCGGGCGAACGTATCGGCTACCTCCGCCAGGGCTTTGCCGATGTGCCCGACGGCACACTGCTCGACGTGCTGGACATCCCTGCCAGAGGGCTCTTCACGGCCAGCCACGCGCTTGGTGCTATCAGCGCACACTACGCCGACCCGGACGCAGATCTCAATGCCCTGGCCGAGAGCTACCAGCACGCCCTCGATACGTTCGAGGCCCTGGGTGGCTACGCCCTGATGAGCGAGATTGAGGCGTTGCTCGACCAGTTTGGGCTTGGCGATATTCCGCTCGATCGTCCACTGGACCAGATGAGCGGTGGACAGAAAACCCGCGCCGGTCTCGCCGCATTGCTGGCGACCCGGCCGAACCTGCTGATCCTGGACGAGCCCACCAACCACCTTGATGAATCAGCGCTCGCCTGGCTACAGCGGTTCCTCGTGAGCTACCAGGGAGCGTTCATTATCGTCAGTCACGACCGCGCGTTTCTTGACGAAACCGTGAACCAGATCCTCGCGATCGACCCGATGACACAAAGTGTCCGCGAGTATGCCGGCAACTACAGCAGCTACGCGGCTGCCCGGGCCCATGAGCGCCGCGAGGCCGAGGCTGCCTGGCACCGGCAGCAGGTGGAAGTGGAGCGCATCAAGCGAGACATCCGTGCCGCTGAATCGAATGCCCGCTCCATCGAGAACAACACCATCGATTTCGCAATCCGCAAGAAGGCGGCGAAAATCGCTCGTCCGGCAGTGGTGCGAAAGAAAAAACTCGAGAAGAAACTCGCCAGTGAGGATGCAGCCGTCCGCCCCGAGCGCACATGGGGAATGGCGGTGGATTTCGGCGAGGTCCAGGGCGGCGCCCGGGACGTTGTCGTGGCCAGCGGTGTTGGTATCGCCTATGGCAACCATTCCGTCCTGCACAACGTATCGCTGACGGTCCGCAACGGTGACCGGATCGCGATTACCGGCCAGAACGGGAGCGGCAAAACCACACTCATGCGGATGCTGGGCGGCGACCTGCTGCCAGATACGGGCAGCGTCCGCCACGGGCCGGGGGTGAAAGTCGGGTATTTCAGCCAGGAGCAGGAAACACTGGACCCCGGCCTCACAGTCCTGGAACAGGCCTCGACCATCGTAAGCCTCAGCGAAACCGACCTGCGGAACGAACTTCATCGCTTCCTCTTCGGCGGGGATACCGTGTACAGGCTGGTCGGCGACCTCAGCTACGGTGAACGATCGCGACTGATGCTCGCCCTCCTCGTCCTGCGGCAAACCACACTCCTGCTGCTGGATGAGCCGCTCAACCATCTCGATATCGACGCGCGCGAGTCGTTCGAACAGGCACTCCTGCAGTTCCGGGGCACGATCTTAATGGTGCTGCACGACCGGTACGCCATTGATCGGCTTGCGACCCGCGAATGGCTGGTGACCGAGGGGGCTGTTGTTGAGCATCCAGTGAGGGCCGAAGTGTGAGGGAAGAGGTTTTTCGTGACGGGAACATGGCCGACGTGGTGCGTGTTGGTAACCGAGTGAGGAAACAGAAAAGCCCCTGGTGGAACGCCACCCGCCAGGTGCTCAATCACCTTGAACAGGCCGCGTATCCGTGGAGCCCGCACGTGCTTTCCGAGGATAGACACTTCGTCGAGCTCTCGTTCGTGCCTGGCGAGACCATCACCCCGTTCCTCAATGGCCACGAGGGTCCGGAATTGCTCATCACTATTGGCCGGCGGATTCGTGAACTGCACGATGCACTCGAGGGTTTCACCCTTGCACCTGGTACGGAGTGCGTGCCCTGGCCGATTGAACCGGAACGGAAATCAATCATCTGCCACAACGATCTCTCACCGTGGAACACCGTCATGCTCGACGGTGCTTTCCAGGGGTTTATCGATTGGGATCTGGTGAGCGTGGCCACGCGCGAATGGGACCTTGCGTGGGCCTGCTGGCGGTTCGCACCCATCTACCCAAACGGCGAGCGAACAGGCTTTTCCGCCCTGGAACAGGCGCAACGGTGTCGCATCCTGCTGGACGCGTACGGTACAGACAGGATCGACCTACGTGGATTCGTTGACCTCATCGATATGCGCATGGATTGCGGGATCGAATGTGTGGAACAACTTGGTGCGCAAGGCGTGCCGGGGTTCAGTCGGATACTCGCCACCGGCATGCACCTGAGCGCCCACGATGACCGCCGCTGGCTCGCCCGGCATCAATCGGTTTTTGCCGCAGCGATTGCGCCCTGATTTGCACCAACCGCGATGTGTTTGCGGTAGTACTTTGCGAACCACGCCTGCACATCGAACGCATTCTCGCCCTTGGGCGTTTGGACCGGCACCCATTCGCCGGACGGCTGCATTTCGCGAGCATTCACGGTATCGAGCAGGTACCTGTCCAGCACGTTTTCGCGCATGTGTTGCACCAGCGTCTCGTTCTCGATTGGGGCGACCACCTCCACACGCCGGTCGAAGTTCCGTTCCATGGCGTCCGCGCTGCCGATACAGACACGCGCCTTGCCATTGTTCCAGAAATAGAAGATGCGGCTGTGCTCCAGGTAGCGCCCTACCAGGCTCCGTACCCGGATGGTGTCGCTCACGCCTTTCACGCCGGGCCGCAGGCAGCAGATGCCCCGCACGATGAGATCCACCTGCACACCTGCCTGGGAAGCAGCGTACAGGGCACGGATTGTGTCCTTGTCCACAAGAGAGTTCATCTTCAGGATAATGTGCCCGTTACCGTGCTTCCTATGAGAGTTGACCTCGTGGGCGATGGCAGCCAGCAGGCTGCTTCGCATGGAATGCGGCGCAACCCAGAGCTTGTTGTACTGGTGCTGATCGGCATAGCCAGTCAGAACATTGAACACATCGGTGACATCGTCAGCGATCGTCTCGCTGCATGTGAAAATTCCAATGTCCTCATAGGTCCGTGCTGTTCCGGCGTTGTAGTTGCCTGTACCGATATGACAATACCTGCGCAGGCCGTCCTCTTCGCGTCGCACAACCATCGTCAGTTTGGAATGCGTTTTCAGCCCGGCGAGTCCGTACGCCACATGGACGCCATGGTTCTCGAGCGTCTGCGCCCACTCGATATTGTTCTCCTCATCGAACCGGGCCTTGAGCTCGACCAAAACGGCCACCTGGGTGTCATCATCGCGCGCATGGATCAGGGCCGGGATAAGGGGGGAGTTCTTGCCCAGGCGATAGAGCGTTTGTTTTATGGCGACCACATCGGCGTCGCGACTCGCTTGTCCCACGAAATCCACAACGCCACCGAAGGACTGGTACGGCAGGTGCAACAGCACATCGTTCTGGCGAATGAACTCGAAAATGCCCTTGCCGCTTTCAACCCAGGCCTCATCCCGCCAGGGGAAGTTGGCAGAGGGTTCCGCCGGGCCATCCTTGAGGTCGGGCCGATTCAACCCGGCGATCTGGAACAAATCCTCAAGGCCGAGTAGGCCGTCAATAACGTACACGTCCTGGGGCAGGGCGTGAACCTGGTCTACCAGCCACGAGCGCACCGCCGTCGGCATGGTTCCGTCCACATCAATCCGGACGGTGGAACCAAATGGCCGCTGGCTGATGGTCTCTTTCATCACTTCCAGCAGGTTTGCGGAGTCCTCGTCGTCTTCATCGGGCTCCACGTCGCTATCGCGCAACAAGTGAAAGGGATAGCTTGCCACCACGCGTGAACCGGGAAAGAGCCGGTCCATATGGGCGCAAATGAGTTCTTCCAGCGGGGTGAAGCGCAATGTGCCCTGGTGTTCATGCTGCATTGCCAGCACCGTCCCGCTTTCTCCTTCCGGCGTGGTTGCCGGTACGGGCACAAACCGGGGCAGGAGCGCCGGAATCTTCACCCGCGCGAACCGGCTCTCACCCTTGCTCTTAAGCACAACGATCAGGTTGAGGGAGTCGTTGGAAACATGGGGGAAGCGACGGCCACGATCAATCGCCTGCGGCGTCAGCACCGGAAACACCTCGCGCTCGAACACGTGGTGCAATGCTTCTTTCTGGGTGTCCTTCAGGTCGGAATGGTGGACGATTTCGATGCCAGCCTTGGCGAGGGCAGGAAAGAGTTCTTTCCGCACACCCTTTGCCTGGCGCGCCAGCAATTGCTGCGCACGCTCGTGGATCGCACGGTACACCTCTATCGGCGTGCGCCCATCCGCGCCGGGATCGGTGATGTGGTTCACCACCTTCCGCTTCACGCCGGCGACGCGGATCATGTAGAACTCGTCCAGGTTTGAGGAGAAAATCGCGGCAAACTTCACCCGCTCGAGCAGCGGTGTCGCCTCCTCTTCCATCTCCTCAAGCACACGCTGGTTGAAATCGAGCCAGCTCAGCTCACGGTTGATGTAGAGGTCGGGGGTAAGTTCGGGCAACTCCAGGTCGATCGAGGCTGCCTGGGAAGTTTCCGGCGATTTCACCATAGTGCAACGGCTCCTTCTGGTTGCCCGCAGTACCTTTTCGCGCTGTTCCACGTGCGCGGGAACTGCGCCAAGTGTAGCCAGTTTCACCCGGAAGCGCCCGATCACCGGCGGTTTTAGCGGGAAAGCAACAGGGGCAGACAAAAGTCTGCCCCTGTTCGTTGCTTGTGATTTCAACCTAGTCCCGGGTTTCTTCCCCAACCTGCGACACCATGCCGACTTCGTGGTCCTCATGACCAATCGGCGGGCCGAAGATTGCCGTCACTTCGGGGCCGTCCAGGGTCTCCTTCTCAAGGAGAGCCTCGACCAGCGCATCGAGCTTGTCCCGGTATTCCTCGTTGATCCGAATCGCCTGGCGCTGCGCATTCTCAACGATCTCGCGCACGGCAGCGTCGATCTTCTGGGCCGTGGAATCGGAGTAGCTCTTGTCCTGGGTAATCTCGCGGCCCAGGAATACGTGCTCCTCGCCGGTACCGAGGTAAATCGGGCCAACAGCCTCGCTCATACCCCACAGGCCGACCATCCGCTTGGCAAGGCCAGTGGCCTGCTTGAGGTCGTTCTCGGCGCCGGTTGTGATTTCACCGAACGCCACCACCTCGGCGGCGCGTCCACCAAGCATGCCGACCAGCCGCCCCAGCAGGTAGGTGCGGCTGTACAGTCCGCGATCCTCCTCCGGCATCTGGATGGTGACACCACCGGCAGAACCGCGCGGCACAATGCTGACCTTACGGAGCGGATCGGAGCCCGGAGTGAAGTGTGCGGCAAGGGCGTGGCCAGCCTCGTGGTAGGCCACCACCTCGCGCTCCTTCGGATCGACAAGACCCTTGCGGGCAACGCCGAGCAGGATCTTGTCCAGCGCTTCCTCGAAGTCGAGCGGAATGATCTCCTTGCGGTTGTGGCGGGCTGCGTTCAGCGCGGCCTCGTTGACCAGGTTGGCGAGGTCGGCACCGGCAAACCCGGTGGTACCCCGGCTGATGAGCTCCAGGTTTACGTCCCGGCTTAACGGCATGCCGCGAGCGTGGATCTTCAGGATGGCCTCGCGACCCCGGCGATCCGGGAGGCCGACGGTGACCTGGCGGTCGAAGCGACCCGGGCGCAGCAGCGCCGGATCAAGCACGTCTGGCCGGTTGGTGGCCGCGATCACAATCACTTCCTGGTTGGTTTCGAAGCCGTCCATTTCAACCAGCAACTGGTTGAGTGTTTGTTCGCGTTCATCGTTGGATCCACCAAGGCCGGCGAATCGCTGGCGGCCAACTGCGTCCATTTCGTCGACGAAGATGATCGCCGGCGCGGCGGCCTTGGCCTTCTCGAACAGGTCGCGCACGCGGCTGGCACCAACGCCCACGAACATCTCCACAAATTCAGAGGCACTGACGCTGAAGAACGGAACACCGGCCTCGCCGGCAACCGCCTTGGCGGTGAGCGTTTTACCGGTACCCGGAGGGCCTACCAGCAGCACACCGCGTGGCAACCGTGCGCCCAACGCATGGTACTTGGCGGGGTTGCGGAGGAAGTCCACGACTTCCATGAGTTCCTGTTTGGCTTCATCTTCACCGGCAACGTCTGCGAAGGTGACTTGCGGCCGTTCGGCGTCGTTCTGGCGCGCCTTGCTGCGGCCAAACCCGAACACGTTCTGGTTGCCCCGGCCCATCTGGCGGCTCATGAAGATAATCAGGCCCAGGAAGAGCAGGAACGGCAGGAAGCTGAACAGCAGGTTCGGCCAGATCGAACTTGGGGTGGTCTTGCCGGATATTTGCGCGTCAGTCGCCTCGATGCGGCTGAGGAGTTCGTTGTTCTCCACGCCCTGCGGCAACGTCGCATCGATCTCTTCCGTGCGCACGATCGTGCTGTTGCCCTCGGCGGGCGCATTCTCTACAACACGCTCGGCCTCGGTATCCCAGTAGATTGGGTCCTTCAGCTCCACACGGATCGTGGTCTCGGCCAGTTCGGCGACTTCCACGTTATTCGCGTCGATCTGGGTGGTGACCACGCTATAGGGCACCGTGGTGACACTTGGGTCTTCCTGTGGGCCGAAGTAGTTCCAGATATACCAGCCGATAAGGCCGATGATGATAGTGGCCACCAGCCACGATGGGATGCGCGGGCCAGTGCGCTGCGGCGCGGGTCCACGCCCCTCGTCGCCTGGTCGTTTCGGGCGCTGCGGCCGGTTCTTGTCGTCAGGCCGCATGAGCGGAAACTGCGGTTTCTTCGGGTCCTGTTGACTCATTCGGGGAAGCTCTCTCTACAGTGAAACAATGCTGAAACGGCCTCTGGCACCAATCTGCCCCGGTCGATCCAGCACGTCGAGGATATTCTTTATGAACTTTAGTCTATCGGGGGGATACCTGACACCCCAAAAAGGCGGCTACCAGCGCGTTTTCAGCATTTCATCAGGTATCGCCGTCGTTCCCGGGCGAGGTTACCAGGCCAGCATCGTGGAACAACCCGGCGCGGCGATGGCGCATATACCCGACGATACTGATTCCGGCCAGCCGGGCCGCTCGCCAAGCGTCGTTGGTGGCGACGTTTGGTGTGGCAATAATGAGCACACCCAGCCGCACCGCCGCGTCCACCATCCGCCGGGTTACAAGCCCGTTCACAATGAGGATTTCGTGCGCCGGCATCGTAGCGGTTTGCAGCGACCAGCCAAGCACCTTGGCGACGGCGTTCTCTGCGGTTAAATCGAACGCCACCACTTCCACCCCGGTACTACTGGCAAGCGCTGCGTGAATCGAGCCCTCAGCCATGCGGTCTTTCCGGAAAATCCCCCACGCCTCGCGCAGGATGTCCAGTAACACATCATCCGGCACTGTCCACTGCTGGTGTCGCGGCCAGGGCTCCGGCACCGGCCATCGCGCCTGGGCCGAGCCGGTCAACATGGCAAGATGGTGGGTGATATCCCGCCCCCCGTGGATCATCACCGAAGCGCGCAGGTCGTTCACCGTCGAGCGGTTGAAATCGTGCGGCGATTCGCAGAACCGGTGGAGGAATACCCAGCCAGCGGCCAGCTCAGCGAGCGCCGAGTCCAGGCACAGCACGGTTCCAACCGGAATGCCGTTCACCTCGATGACCAGGTCCGTCTCGGCATCCAGCTCCTTCGCGACGATATCGCTGAACAGCCGAAGCTCCTGCTCTGCTTCCAGAGCTGCCTGTTCCAGGCTGCGGTTGTCGGGAATGGTCATGATATCAACGTCGATCTCTGCGAGTTACTCTGCGTCACGGTGACCCGTAAGCCGCCAGAGGCCGGGAACAGCGAACTCATCCGACTCCCCGTAGGCGAAGCCCACCCACTCTACCAGGTTCGATTTCCGCAAGGCAGACGGTATCACCTGGCCGTGGAGCACCATCTTCGTCTCGCGGCGGCGCTCGCCCCAGGCACGTCCGGCAGCATCGTAGGCGGCCTTTGTATCCGGCACCTGGAGCATCAGCTCAATAAATTCGTTGGTGGTGAACTCGTCGCCATCAATGCGGCGGAGCAAATCCTCAATGTACGGAAGCATCTTCCCTACAAGGTCATCCACTGTCACGCCGTTTGGGCCGGTATCGTGCTGCTGTACGCTCACGGTGTCCTCCTACGCCTCGGCCAGTTCATCGCCGGATCGTAATGATACGTAACTCTCATACCGCTCGCGCGAGATGACGCCACGCTCGACTGCCTCCTGCACGGCACAACCCGGCTCGTGCGTATGCGTGCAATCCTGGTAGTAGCACTCGCCGAGGAAAGGCCGGAATTCGACAAAGTATGAATCGAGGTTGTCGGCATCGATTGCGTGCATCGCCAGCGCGCGCATGCCGGGAGTATCGGCCACCCAGGTATCGTCATCGATCTCGTACAGGCGGGAGCCGATGGTGGTGTGGCGCCCCTTGCCGGTGGCATCGCTTATTTCTGCCGTATCGCGGCGGTGGAGCGGGTCAATGGCATTGAGCAGGCTACTCTTCCCTACTCCCGATGGCCCGGCAATGGCCGTCGTCTTTCCCAGCAATGCTCCTCGAAGCGCTGCCACGCCTTGCCCGGTGTGCGCGCTTACCACGTGCAAGGGGTACAGCTGACGATAGACCCCAAACACTTCTTCGACGTGCTGCGGCGTGGCCAGCTCGGCCTTGTTCACCACAATATGAACGGGAATATCCTGCATTTCGGCAAGGATGATGAACCGGTCGAGCATCCGTGTATGCGGCTCGGGATCGGTGATCGCGAAGGTGAAAAACACCTGGTCGGGGTTGGCAAGGATCACCTGTTCGGTATCGCGGGTGTGGCGTGCAGTACGAATGAGGGCGCTCTTTCGTGGCTCAACCGTCTCAATCACCGCCTCGTTATCTGGCAGGTCCGTAATCCACACCCAGTCGCCCACCGCCACGATATCGGTGCGGCGACGCTGCTTCTTGAGCAGCCCCTTCATGGTGGCGATCACGGTCTCTCCGGCCCGGTGGTCGCGCACCGGTTTCACCTCGTACCAAAGGCCGTGCGCCCGCACCACCTTGGCCCGATGACTGCCGGGAGGCGGCGCTTCAGGGCTCGCAGTGTTCTGGGCCGGCTGGTTGGCGGATCGCGGTGGTCGGGGCTTGGGCAAGGGCAACTCCCGGAGGTTTCTTGACAGACTTGACGTGCTTGCTATGCTTACGTAATAGAAGTGACCCGCAATCGAGTCGCTTCCCGAACACCGATTCTTCCGTACTTTGCCGGAGGCAAGAACCAATGGTTACTACTATCCCACTGATCACCATGACCTCGGAGGCCGTGGACCAGCTTAAGGGCTTCCTCGCCGATCAGGGTACTCCGGACCACGCGCTGCGCGTGTTTGTTGCCCCTGGTGGCTGCTCCGGCCTTCAGTATGGCATGACAATCGACGAGACTTCCGACGAGGGCGACGAGGTAATCGAGACCCAGGGCGTCAAGGTGCTGGTCGATAACTTCAGCGCCATGTACCTCAAGGGTGCCGAGATCGATTTCGTCAACTCCCTCATGGGTGGCGGCTTCACGGTGAAGAACCCGAACGCTGTTGCCGGCTGCGCCTGTGGCCACAGCTTCGATACCGGTGATGATGCTGCTGCAACGGCCCAGGGCTGCGGCTGCGGCGACTAATCGCCCGGATCCAACCAGAAACCAGCAAAGCCCGGCGGAAGTCGCCGGGCTTTGTCGTTGCCTTTAGCGCCATTGTGCACCGCCGCCTTTACAATCCATAGCATTTGGGGTATGCTAAGGTGTCTCGGGCAGACTTGCACGAGGCCGGGGTTTGTGTTGACTTCGACCAGAAAGTCGCGTCGCGCTCCCCTCAGGAGTTCGTCTCTATTCGCGCGTAACCGCGTGCTTTATGTACGGGCGAGTATAACGCAGTTCCGGCGGAACGATCCAAGCTCGACTCGTGCGTGAGGCGTACCGGGTACAGGCGTATAGAGATCGCAACCAGCCCGCACAACGGTGTGCGGGGGCGATATGAGAACTGCCAGCTCTTCTCAAAGAAAGGATCCCTCCCCCCATATGTCCACCTATGATGTCTCCAGAATCGACCAGCTCACGCGCGACGGTGAAGAACGACCAGACGTCCCAGAAGAAATCACCACGCAGATGGAGCCCCAGGGTGACAACGAGGCTGACCTGGAACGCGATCTGGATGTACTTCAGAAACTCGATCCAAACTTCATCAACGATCCGGTTCGTCTCTATCTTCGCGAAATCGCCGAAACCGCCCTCCTTACCCACGCCCAGGAAATCGACCTGGCCAAGCGTGTGGAAGAAGGCGACCTGCAGGCTGTCCAACAATTCGTTCGAGCCAACCTGCGCCTCGTCGTGAGCATTGCCAAGCGCTACGTCAACCGTGGCCTCACCCTGCTGGATCTTATCCAGGAAGGCAACATTGGCCTCATGCGGGCGGTACAGAAGTACGACTGGCGCAAGGGCTTCCGCTTCAGCACCTACGCGACCTGGTGGATTCGCCAGGCCATCACTCGCGCGATCGCCGACCAGAGCCGCACCATTCGCCTCCCTGTGCACATGGGCGATTCCATTAGCCGCTACCGCAAGACCCTGAACCAGCTCGCACAGCAGATGGGTCGCCAGCCAACCCCGGAAGAGGTTGCCGAGGCAATGGAAGTGGCACCGGAGAAAATCCACCAGATTGTGCAGGCTGCACAGCGCACGATCAGCCTTGAAACGCCGATAGGCAACGAGGACGACACATCGCTCGGTGACCTGATTGCCGACGAAGTAAGTGAAACCCCGTACGAGGCAGCCAGCGAGAGCATGCTCAAGCGCGATGTCGGCGCTGCGCTGGACACACTGAGCGCGCGTGAGCGCCTCGTGTTGCAGCTTCGCTTTGGACTCGGCCAGGGTCACCAGCATACCCTTGCCGAGGTGGGCGAGCAGCTGCAGATCAGCCGCGAGCGCGTCCGCCAGATCGAGAACGAGGCGTTGCAGAAGCTCCGCCGGCTTGATGGCGATCGCCTGCTGGCCTACCACCAGGAGTTGTAACCGCCACTCTGGGCAACGAGGTGAATCCCCGTGCGGAGCCCGTCCAGTAATGGACGTTGCCCGCCGGGGATTCTTGGTGTTAACGACGTAGACTCGTCCTGCACGCGAAGCGGCCATCGGGCGGGTCGTGAGTCGGCACGCGGGCCGTCGAGCGAGCAATGCCCGCCCGATCCTCAGGCCTGCGGCCTTCGGAGGACGGGCCTACCGACGTATCGGGGCCATTAACTACGCGTCGTCCTCGTCTTCGTCGTCGAAGGCATCGAGGGTGTAGGACCGATGCACCACAACCTCGTCGTCATCTTCATCATCGTCGAGGCCATCGAGGAGTTCGGCTCCTTCATCCTCGTCATCGTCCCAATCGGAAACGAGGACGCCCTCTTCCTCGTCCGCGATAATCTCCTGCAGGCGCTCGTCGTTGCGCTCAATCCAGGGATTCTCTTCCTGGTCGTCGCCCCACACCATCTCGAACGTGCCGATGGACACCGTATCGCCTTCCTGCACACCGACCTTGCCGAGTTCATCGAGGATACCGGCACGGTCGAGCACGCGCTGGAAGCGTTCGGCGCTCTCCCACTGGTCGAAGTTCGTCATGGCGGCGAACCGCTCGATGCCGACACCCCGAACCACATAGTGATCGCTGGCGACCTTGTCGATCTCCCAGGCGCGCTCGTCCACATCGCCGATGGTGTAGACGCGGCGTTTCGGCTTCTCGGCCTCCAGCTTCTTCTGCTCGGCCTCGTGCTCGCGGATATCCCGCATGCGGTCACCTACCACATTCAGCAGCTCGCGCACGCCTTCGCCGGTGGCGGCCGAGATCTCGTACATCTCGAATCCTTCGGCACCCAGCACCTCACGCAGGCGCGGCAGGTTTTCGCGGGCCTCAATCAGGTCGACCTTGTTGAACGCCACAATCATCGGCTTCTCGCGCATCGATTCGTCGAAGTCGAAGAGTTCGCGGTTGATCGTGCGGAAGTCCTCAAGCGGATCGCGGCCTTCCAGCCCGCCACTGGCGTCCAGCACATGAAGCAGGATCCGCGTCCGTCGCACATGGCGCAGGAACTCGTGGCCGAGTCCATGGCCCTCGGCGGCACCTTCGATCAGCCCAGGGATGTCCGCCAATACGTAGCTTTCACCACCAGCGCCACCGATTTCCACCACACCGAGGTTCGGCTGCAGGGTGGTAAACGGGTAATCAGCGATCTTCGGCCGGGCGCGGGTGCTACTGGCCAGCAGGGTGCTCTTGCCAGCGTTGGGGAGGCCAACCAGGCCGACATCCGCAATCAACCTAAGCTCCAGCCGCAACCAGTATTCCTGGCCAGGCTCTCCAAGTTCAGCAATGCGCGGCGCTCGACGGGTACTGCTTTTGAAGTGCACGTTGCCCAGGCCGCCCTTGCCACCTTTGGCGATGACAAACTCCTCGCCCGGTTCGGTGAGGTCGACAATCTGCTCGTTCGTTTCGTCCATGAATACGACGGTTCCAGGGGGAACATCGACATAAACGTCCGCACCGCTGCGCCCGAACTTCTTCTGCCCCATGCCGCCCTGGCCATCCTTGGCAATGTAACGACTGATGTACTGGAATGGCAGCAGGCTGTTTAGATTGTCCTTAACGCGCAGGATGACATCGCCCCCCCGGCCGCCATCGCCACCGTCCGGGCCGCCCTTGGGGGCGTATTTCTCACGCCGGAAGTGGGTGGAACCGTTTCCGCCTTTGCCGGATTTCACGAATATGCGTGCTGTATCAACTAATGCCATTATAACGTCCTCTTTAGGTCACATACGTATATGGAAGTAATGATAGCGGTACGGGGAATGTTGCGTTGGGTCGAGCGTTTGGCGGCGAGGCGTGAGCAAGCGGCTGGGCACCCACCAGGGCCCGTGAGGCGCCTGGTGTTCGGAGCCCCTTCAGATCTCAGCCACACAAAAATTCACGCCCGGGGTTGAACCCCGGGCGTACGATGATAGCGGTGAATACGTACAGGAACCTACGTCTCGTCGAGGAAGTCGCGCAGTTTCTGGGCGCGGCTCGGGTGTCGTAACTTGCGTAACGCCTTCGCCTCAATCTGGCGGATACGCTCGCGCGTGACTCCCACGTGCTTGCCGACGTCTTCCAGCGTCCGGTTCCGGCCGTCACCCAGCCCGTAGCGCATCAGAATCACGTCGCGCTCACGCGGGCTCAGGGTTTCCAGCACATCGCCCACCTGTTCCCGCAGCAGGTGCAGGCCGGCTTCATCGGGTGGTGCCAGGGCCGATTCATCTTCAATAAAGTCGCCAAGGGAGCTGTCGTCCTCTTCCCCTACCGGCATCTCCAGGCTAATCGGATCCTGGTTGAGTTTCAGAATTTCGGCGACGCGCTCGGGCGTCATATCCAGCACCTTACCGATTTTCTCGTTTGTCGGTTCCTTGCCATTCTCCAGCTGCAGTTCACGCTTGGTACGCTGGATCCGGTTGATGGTTTCAATCATGTGGACTGGAATACGGATGGTACGAGCCTGGTCGGCAATCGCCCGGCTGATCGCCTGGCGAATCCACCACATAGCGTAGGTGCTGAACTTGAACCCCTTGTGATGCTGGAACTTCTCCACGGCCCGGATCAGGCCCAGGTTCCCTTCCTGGATGAGATCCAGCATGCTCATGCCACGGTTGACATACTTTTTCGCCACGCTCACCACAAGGCGCAGGTTCGCTTCGGTGAGCGCCACCTTGGCCTGGGCACCGGCGATTTCCAGTTGCTCAAACGTTCGTGCCTGGCGCGCTTCACGCTTCTGCCACAGGTCAAGCACCGTGTCGTCGCTCGGCCAGGGCGTATCCACGCCAAGGGCGCGCTGGATGGGTTCCGGCAAGAGCGCCCATTCCACCCGGCGCAATCGCAACTGCTCTTCCAGGTCCGCAACCGTGAGGTCGTATGTTTCCGCAATCTTTGCGAACGCTTTCGGGTCTACTGTGGTCACCGGCAGCACGCGATCCAGCACCTGCGGAATCGATTCCGGTGCGTTCGGTTCAATCGCCTTCCAGAGGTCGAGCGCTATTGGCCAGCCCACACGGAAGCTGTACCAAATGCTCATACCGATCTCGGTGGCAGTCGCTACGTGCGTGCCGTCCGCGCTCAGGCGCTGGCGGGCTTCTGCGATATAGCTGGCCAGGTCCATGGCCATGCTGAGTTCAATCTCACGTTGGGCAGAAATGAGCGCGACGCGACCGATTTCACGCAGGTACATCCGCACCGGATCGTCGAGCGATACACCGACAAGGTCGGTATCGAGATCGACATTATCCGCCAGCGAACTACGGTAATCGGCGGGCAGGGATTCTTCCTCGTCGTCGATGATCTCAATATCGCTGAACTCGTCATCGCCCACAATTTCGTCGAGATCGGCTACACGCAGGTCATCGTCACGTAAGGACAACGCCTGGGTGTCATCGGTCACTTCTTCGTTTTTCGACCGACCTTTTCGTGCCACAGGTTGCTCCCGGAGGTATCAGGCATCGAGCCGTATGAGATCGGCGAACGATTCTCGACGGCGCATGAGCCGGGCGGTTCCATCGTGAACCATCACCACGGCGGGTTTGAGGGACATATTGTAATTGCTGGCCATGGCCAGGCAGTAGGCCCCGGCGGCGGGCACCGCCAACAGGTCACCAAACCGCGGCGACGGCAAGCTCACCTGGTCGATGAGGATATCCCCGCTTTCGCAGTATTTGCCAGCGACTGTGACCGTTTCCATTGGTCCCTCCGCATCCCTGTTAGCGATCTCCGCAGTGTAGGAGGCATCATACAACGCCGGGCGAATATTATCCGCCATGCCACCATCCACACTCACATACGTGCGAATGCCAGGAAGCTCCTTGCGTGAACCAACGTTGTACACCGCCACGCCAGCCGGGCCTGCAATAGCCCTGCCGGGCTCGATGATCACGATCGGCACATCGAGATTGTGTTGCCGGCACGCGGCCTCAATCGCATCCCCAAGGGTGTTGGCCCAGGTAACCGGATCGATAGACTTGTCGGCATCCAGGTAGCCAATGCCGAAACCGCCACCGGGCGAGAACATCTCCAGTTCCACCCCATGCCGGCGTTTCATTTCCGCGGCGAACGCCATCATATCGCCGATAGCGGCGGTGTGAGCGTCCGCATCGAACAACTGGCTACCAACATGCGCGTGGTAGCCGGCCAGGTGCAGGCCAGGAACAGTGACGATACGCGCCACCGCCTTCTCGGCCTGGCCATCGGCAATCGGGAGACCGAACTTGCTGTCGGCCATGCCGGTGCTGATCTTCCGGTGGGTGTGCACATCGACGCCCGGATTCAGCCGCAACAGCACGGTGATCGGGGTTTCACGATCCTCCACCATCTCGGCCAACTGCTCGATTTCATCGAAGTTATCGATGATGATCTTGCCGATGCCGGCCTCCACAGCCAGTTCCAGCTCGTTACGGCCCTTGTTGTTCCCGTGCAGGCTGAGTTTGTCTGGCGTAATGCCGGAGTTAAGGCCGACAAACAGTTCGCCATCGCTGACGCAGTCCAGCCCAAGCCCCTCCTCGGCCAGGATGCGGCCAATGCTGGTGCAGAGGTAAGCCTTGCCTGCATAGACAACCCGGGAACCCGGCAGGCGTTGCTCCATCGCCTGTTTCCAGGCACGCATGGCAGTTCGCAAGGTGGTTTCGCTGTACACATACAGCGGTGAGCCATATTCCTGCACCAGTTGCACCAGCGAAACACCCTCGATGGTTATCTCCCCGGCAGAATTGCGTGCAGTACCGTGCGGCCATACAGATGTCACAGGGCATCCCTTTCACAGCGATGTAAATCACAAGGGGTATTATCGCGCTTCTTGCGATATTGTCACCACCGCCACACAATGCTCCGAGCGGGTGGGACACACCTGCACGTGCCCTTACGCGGATAGAGCAATGCCCACTCCCCCAACCCCACAGGAAGAATACCGGCGCGGCATTCTGTACGGCCTGCTGGCGTACGGTAGTTGGGGCGTGCTGCCCATCTTCTTTCGCGCGCTTGAACCGGCCGGGCCGCTGGAAATCCTGGCACAGCGCATCTTGTGGAGTTGCGTGTTCTGCGCGCTGATCTGGCTCTGGAAACGGGAACTCCGCTGGCTGTGGAAGCTGGCCCGGGATACGCGCAAGATCATCATCCTGGCGGTGGCGGCGTACATCCTCGCGCTGAACTGGGGCGTCTATATCTACGCGGTCAGCATCGGCAACGTGTTGGAAAGCAGCCTGGGGTATTTCATAAATCCCCTGATGCTGGTGCTGGTCGGGGTGGTTGTCCTCGGCGAGCGGATGAACCCGCTGCAGTGGAGCGCCATAGCCCTCGGCACGCTGGCGGTGGTGGTGATCAGCATCGATTATGGCCGGCTTCCCTGGATCGCCCTGACGCTGGCGATCAGCTTCACGGCCTACGGGTATATCAAGAAGCGGATCGGTGCCAATATCGGCGCGCTGGAGACAATGACAGTTGAAAGCCTGTTACTGCTCCCGTTTGCAGTAGGCACGCTGGTATACGTGAAGCTGCATGCCAATGACCTCACCTTTGCCAGCGAAGGTCGCATGCACACATTCCTGCTCATCATGCTGGGGGTGGCCACAATGCTGCCGCTCAGCTGGTTCACCGCTGCTGCAATGCGCCTGCCGCTCTTTATGATGGGCCTTCTGCAGTTCATGGCTCCTGTCGGCCAGTTCCTGGTTGCCGTGTTCCTCTTCGACGAAGATGTACCGCTCGCCCGCTGGATCGGTTTCGGCTTTGTGTGGCTGGCCCTGGTGCTGCTAACCATCGATACCCTTGGGCGCGCCAACGCCCGCCGGCGGCTACGACGTGCTTCTGCCCAGCCATCTGCTGGCTGATACACGCGGCCGTCACAAAACGGACCAACGGTCCGTCGGCGAGCCAGCATGGTGGCCGGGGGCCGATGGTACAATACCCTCAGCTAATACGTGGCTGTCGATCAGGAAACCGGTGTGATTCGTACGCAGTGACAACATCCATACGGACCCGTGCGTGCCGCCCTTGCGCCGGCGCGCTGTTCTGTATCGTCCCTGATTCCACCCACCCGGAGTAACCTGTTATGGCACCTGCTGTCCCCCTGCTTACCGTTTCTGGCCTGACCAAAACCTATATCACCGATACCATCTTCAAGGATGTCAGCTTTATCGTGCGCGAGCGCGAGCATGTGGCGCTTGTCGGCGTAAATGGTGCCGGCAAAAGCACGGTGCTGCGCATCATCGCCGGTATCGAACACGCCAATGGTGGCGAGATTAGTACCCAGCCCGGCCTGCGCATCACCTACCTGCCGCAGGAAGCCAAGTTCACCAGCGATAACACCCTCCGCGAGGAAGCGCGGCTCGCGTTTGCCGATGTGCTCAAGATGCAGGAGCGCATGCGCGAGATCGAGCAGCAAATGGGCGACGAGGATATCGACCTCGAAGCGCTTATGGAGGAATACGATAGGCTCAGCCTGCACTTCGAAACCGGCTCCGGGTACGATATCGAACACCGCGTGGACGAAGTGCTGATGGGCCTCGGCTTCCCTCCGGAGATGTGGGACGATCCCGTGGCACGCCTCAGCGGTGGCCAGAAAACCCGCGTGGCCCTCGCGAAGGCATTGCTGGCAGACCCGGACCTGCTGCTGCTGGATGAGCCTACCAACCACCTTGACCTCGAGATGCTGGAATGGCTGGAAGAGTTCCTCGCCAAGTGGAACGGTGCCTGCCTGATCGTCAGCCACGACCGTTATTTCCTCGATCGCACCACCACTCGCACGCTGGATCTCAGCTTCGGCCGGCTGGAGGACTACCCTGCACCGTACGCCAAATACCTGCCCATGCGCGCCGAACGCAAGGCCAGGCGCATCAAGGAATACGAGGAACAGCAGGAGTACATTGCACGGCAGGAAGAATTCATCCGCAAGTACGGCAATGGCCAGCGATACAGGGAGGCCCGAGGTCGGCAGAAGCAGCTGGACCGCCTGGAGCGGATCGAGCGACCCCTCGATTACCAGGAAATGCGTCTGAAGCTGCCCGCCAACGTGCGTAGTGGCAGGATGGTGCTCACCAGCAGCAAGCTCGAAATCGGCTATCGCGATCCCGATGGACCGGCTGTGTATGTGCGCACGCCGGAACTGACCATCGAACGCGGCGATCGCATCGGCCTGCTGGGGCCCAATGGCGCTGGGAAAACGACGCTGGTCAAGAGCCTGGTTGGGCAGCTTCCGCTGCTCAAGGGCGAGTTCACCTACGGTACCAACGTGAAACCCGGTTATTACGCCCAGAGCCATGAACAGCTGCGGGGAAAGGGTACCGGCACGCCCCTGAGCCTGATCCAGGATACCCAGGTAATGAGCGAGGAGTACGCCCGTACCTACCTGGGACGCTTCCTCTTTAGTGGCGACGATGTTCACAAGCACATCAACGACCTCAGTGGTGGCGAGCGCAGCCGCCTTGCGCTGGCCGTGTTGCTGCTGGAACAGGCGAACTTCCTGATCCTGGATGAGCCCACCAACCACCTGGATATCCAGGCGCGGGAAACACTGGAGCAAATGCTCATCGAGTTCGATGGCACCATCCTGTTCGTCAGCCATGACCGCTTCTTTATGGACAAGATCGCGACAAAACTCTGGATCGTGGAAGATGGCGGCATGCACTTCAGCCTCGGTAACTACACCGATTACCAGCGTGCGCTTGGCCGGCGAGCCGCTGCCGAGGCGCAGCCAAAATCCACCAAACCCGAACCTGCCAAATCGGATCGGGTTGCATCGCCCGTTGTGAGCGACCAAGTCACCATGCCCACCGACGATCCAACGATCGAGATCACCGCCAAGGGGAAGCCGAAGCGCCGCACGAATACCGATGTGCAAAAGAAGCTGGCAAGGGTAGAGCGCAGCATTGCCCAACTCGAAGGCAAGCTCAACGAACTCAACGACGCCATGACGGTTGCCACCATCGACCAGGATGTTGAGGCGATCAGCACGCTCGGCACCGAATTCGAGAAGGTGCAATCCGACCTTGACGGCGTTTACGCCGAGTGGGAGCAGCTCACCGAGGCCGCGCTGGAACTGGAGAGCGTGTAATGGGGCGATTCATCCTCGGTGTCACCGGCAATATTGCTACCGGCAAGAGCACCGTGGTGGAAATGCTGGTCCAGAAAGGCGCCCATCATGTGGACGCCGATAAGGTCTACCACGAACTCACGCAGCCGGGGAAACCGCTGCTCAAGGAGCTCGTGGCGGAGTTTGGTGCAAGCATCCTCAACCGTGATGGATCGCTGAACCGCAAGGCGCTCGGCAGCATTGTGTTCTACAATCCCTCCGCGCTGGCGAAACTTGATGCCCTTACCCACCCTGCCGTGATTGCGGAGAGCGATCGACGCGCATTTGCCGTCGAGGATGGGGTCGTGATCCTCGACGCCGTCAAGCTGATCGAAAGCGGTCACGCCGATGTGTGCGACGCCGTTTGGCTGGTAACGGCACCGACGGACACGCAGGTTGAACGCCTGATGCGACGCAATCGGCTTTCCGACAGCGAGGCCTGGGCCCGGGTCGAGGCGCAACCGCCGTTGGGCCCCAAGCTTGCCCGCGCCGACGTTGTGATCAGCAATAGCGGTTCCCTCGCTGACCTCCGACGCGAGGTCAACGCCGCCTGGGACCGCCTGCCAATCCACGACGCACCGTAGTCCCGGGGTTGAACCCCGAGCTCTTGGTGCAGTTGGAAACGGCCGTGGTCAATAACATGGCTCCGCATTATGGACGGCGGTCGATGTGTGCGCCTACGTCGCCCGGTTTCGGTTCCTGTGGCACAATGCCTTTACGTATTCCAGCGCTTACAAAAGGGAAGCCGCAATGAACATCACCGTCTGGTACGACTTCGTTTGCCCCTACGCCTGGACCGCCCAGCGCTGGCTGTTCGACCTCCAGCGGGAACTCGGCGACGACCTGCACATCGAGTGGCGCTATTTCAGCATCGAGCAGGTGAACAAGGCTCCGGATGCCATCAATGTCTGGGAACACCCAAACGATGGCACCAGCAGCACCATGCGCGCGTTCCAGGGAGTCCATGCCGCCGGCAAGCAGGGCGAGGACAAGTACCTCGCCTTCATGGCGGCGCTGTTTAATCAACGACACGTCAACAAGCGCAACCTCGGCACGCAGGCAATCCTCGAGGAAACTGCGACCCAGGTCGGGCTCGATCTCGAGCAATTCCGCGAGGACCTGAAGAGCGACGAGGTTTTCGGGATCTTCGAGCGTGACCACACCGAAGCCGTAGACAAATACGGCATCTTCGGCGTGCCGACCATTATGTTCGAGAACGAGCAGAGTGCTTACCTGCGCATCAAGGTCGGTGAACCGCCGGCCGATCCGGTCGCATTCTGGGATGAGTTCGTGGCGATCGTTCGCAACCGGCCAACGATTCTCGAGATCAAACGCCCAAGCAAAAAATAGGAGGCTTGATCATGCACGCATTGGGCCCGGAGGACTTCACGCGACTGCAGGACTCCCTGGAAACAACTTTGGTCGGCGTGATTCCCATCGCAGCAAAGATTGAGACTGCCTTTTCAGAGGTCAGCGTAGAAGCGCTCACTGTTTACAGCGACCGAATGTCGCTGCACACAACCGTGAGGATGCGCGAGGGGCATCCGGAACTCGAATGGCGCGAACGTGGCCGGCCAGGTCATCCATATACTGCTATCGGTGTACGCGACGACGTTGAAACCGACTACTTGGTCATGCCGGGATCCGGAGGGGGAGGACAATACGAATACAGCCATGAGGTTCGTATAGTGCCCAATGTGCCGTCGTCAGCTTCAATGTTAACCATTCTGGTGGCTGCCACCGATTGGGAAGGACATATGGGCTTCCTGCAGGATGGCTCACGGGTAGAGCCGAAGTACGATTGGTCCGTTACTGTTGATACGGCTGACCTTGTCCCTGCTAAAACTGCCATTGATATCAACGCCCAGGGCGATAATGCATGACGTATATGCCCGCGCATTTCGAGCAGACCGACCGTGATGAGGTCGCGGGGTTCCTTGCAGCGTATCCCTTCGCCACGGTCGTGGTGCAGATTAACGGCCAGATGTGGCCCACACCGCTTCCGCTCATCCACAAACCGGCTAGCGACGACTGGGGTACCTTCATTGGTCACGTCGCGCTCGCGAACGAAATGTGGAAGACGGACGTCACTGACGCGCTGGTGATAGTAAACGGCCCAGATGGCTACATCACGCCGAACTGGTATGCCACCAAGGCGGAGACGCACCAGGTTGTTCCTACCTGGAACTACTCGGCCGTGCACGCATGGGGCCGGATGACGGTCCATCACGAGGCGAAGTGGAAGCGCATGGCGGTGGGGATGTTGACGCAGATTCATGAGCGCACGAACGTCGAGCCATGGAAGATGGGCGACGCCCCGCAGGAGTATCTCGCCGACCAGTTGGAGCATATCGTCGGAATCGAGATATCAATCGATCGCCTGAAAGCGAAGTATAAGCTCAGCCAGAACCGCACTGGGGCGGACCAGGAAGGCGTGCTCAAGGGTCTCCAAGAGCGCGGGGATAGCAATCACCTGCTGCAGATGATGAAGCAGGCGCATGGAGAATAAGCTTCCCATCCTTCAGGCGGCGCTGCTCGCCTGGTTCGACGCGCATCGTCGCGACCTCCCGTGGCGGCATACGCGTGATCCGTACGCGATCATGGTCAGTGAGATCATGCTGCAGCAAACCCAGGTCGACCGTGTGCTGCCATATTGGCACACCTGGATGGAACGCTGGCCAACTGCCGAAGCCCTGGCTGCTGCCCCGGTGGCGGATGTGATCCGTGCCTGGAAGGGACTGGGGTACAACCGTCGGGCGGTGAACCTGCAACGCGCGGCACAGGCAGTGGTGGATCAAGGCGGCAAGTTCCCGAGTACGGTTGAGGGCTTGCTGGAGCTTCCCGGCATCGGGCCATACACGGCCGGGGCAATCGCCTGCTTCGCGTTCGAGCAAGATGTGCCGTTTATTGACACCAACATGCGCCGTGTACTCCATCGCATCTTCGTCGGTGTTGATGTGCCCAAACCGACCGTTTCGGATAAGGCCGTTCTCGAGATCGCTGCGGACGTTATCCCGGCTGGGAAGGGCTGGACCTGGAACCAGGCGATCATGGAGTTCGGCGCGATCCACTGCACGGCGAAGAAACCGCTCTGCATGGTCTGCCCGGTGCAGGAAGAGTGCAGTGCTTTTCCCGAGATCCAGGCGGCGCTGGCCGCGAATGTGCGCGGTCCGAAGGGAAAGGCACTTCCGTTCGAGCGGACGAACCGCTACTTCCGTGGCAGGATTCTGGACGAACTGCGCGCACACGAAGGCGAGGGTGTGAGCCTGGCCGAGATCGGCCCGGCGGTAAAGGCCGGATTCGCCGAGGGTGATTATCCCTGGCTGCTGGAACTGGTCACCGCGCTCGAACGCGACGGCCTGCTGGTGATCGACGACCGCCAGCCCGCGCAGGTGCCGGTCGGCATGGTGGCCGAGGACTCGGCTGTGTACGATGCCGGTTCGGTGGAAATGATCAAGGTTCGGTTGCCGTAATTACGTAGCACCGCCCTAGGTCGCCGCAGCGACCGTATGGGCGGTGTTGGATAGCGGAAGGGGAACCAGCGTATGGCCCATTCTGGCAAACCGCGAAACCATACCACCCGGCGCGGCCGTCTTGAAGGCTACGACTACCGCCTCCCCGGATATTTCTTTCTGACCATCTGCGTTTGCAACCGTGCCTCGCTCTTCGGGCGCATAGACAATCGGGTAATGGAATACTCGCCGGCCGGGACGATGCTTGTGACTGCCATTGAGGATCTGGAACGCCGATATCAACAGGTGACCGTGGACGCATTTGTCATTATGCCCAACCATGTACACCTGTTGCTGGGAAACCTGATCCGCTCTGTCGAACACGACTTCTCAGCGTCGATTCCAACAATGATGGACTGGTGGAAGACCGTGACGACGAAGCGTTACATCAACGGTGTACGCGACGCCGATTGGCCCGCATTCAAAGGGAAGTTGTGGCAATCCGGGTACCATGACCGAATCGTCAGGGATGAGCGGGAACTGGAGATTATCCGGCGGTATATTGCAGAAAACCCACAAAGGTGGAAAGACGATACGGTTCTTGCCGGTAACTGATCTACGCACCCTCGGGGCGCGGTCACCAGACACCGCCCATACGGGTGCTTGGCACCCTAGGACGGTGCTACAGAACCGCGGCGGCTAATATCTCGCAATGCGCGTGTGATACGCCAGCGTCATCACGGCGGTGAACCACAGGTACGCCCACACCCAGGTCGGTGTGGCACGGATGCTCCACTGCCTGCCGCCACGGAACTCCCAGGCGATCACCTGCGCGACTGCAGGCACCGGCCACACCCAGTACCACGGGTGACTGTTCACCGGCAGGAAGCTGATAACCAGGAAGATGCCCATCCATGCATACAGCAGGTGGCCGGTCCACCAGGGCATGCCTTCCGGTAGCATCTCGTCCTCCGCCGGATCGGCACTGATGTGGCTATCCTTCCACAGCTTCCAGCCCAGCCAAACCACGATGCCAATGAACAGCGCCGACGTCGCGAACTGCAGCAGGTCACGGCTGAACTCGCTCCAGTACCAGCTGATCCGGCTGCCAAAAAGCGCTCGCACAATCCCGTTCAGTGTCCGCCAGACCGGGTTCGTGTAGAGGCGGCTGGCCTCGCGGATCATCTCGTCCAGCGTATGCGGTCCATCCCAATAGGGAAGGAAACTGAGCAGGATAACGCTGAGGATCGCGATACCGTCGAACACCCACTTGCCGAAGATATTCCACACCCAGTTCGGCTTCTTGCGGTCAACCAGCCGCAGTACCCCGAGCACCCCGAACAGCGGCAGGGTGATGAACTTCACCATCACGCTGAACGCGACCAGGATGAGGCCGGCCCGCAATGCAGCCAGACCGCCCCAGACAACCACCATCAACCCGAGTGTGGCAATGAGCACGGTATGTGGATCGTTGTGGACCTGACCCGTACTCTCCAGGATCATGTTCGGCTGCCAGGCAACCACCACCGCGCTCGCGACCGCGATACGGGTGTTTCCCCCGGTAAGCCGTTTGGCGAAGTGGTAGATCACGAAGGCCAGCGCCATCGCGAACAGCCCAGCCAGCGCCTTCTGCCACAACGTGGCAATCACAGGATCATTGCCGGATACCGACATCACCAGTGCGTTGTAGTTCACCCATTGCGGCCCGTACACGGTGCCGATATCCACCCAAAAAATAAACGGGAGGAGCGGGCTGTTCGGCAGGTCGCTCATGAAATGGACGTACGGGTTCATGCCGCGCACAACGAAATCGCCAACGCCCTCGTAGAAGAAGACATCCGAGTTGCTGGGGATCATAAAAACGTACTGGATCAGGTGGGCGCCAATCGGGCCAAGCATCCACAACCACAGGTTGGGGCGCTCCTGCCGCATGGCGACGATAAAAGCGCCGACCTGGGCGATAAACCCGGCCAGCATGCTGATCCGGAAGCCCCACGCAATGACGCCGACAGGCAACTCGAAGCGCGGAATTACCGGTTCGAGCCACTCCTGCCAGAGGGCTACACGCTCGATCGCCCCCCAGTTTTCCACGATATTCATCGTGCCGTGGATGGTATCGACTGGCATGCCGAGCAGGAAAAAGCACATACCGATGCTACTCAGCCAGATCAGCCCCGTCAGTTGCCAGAACGTGAGCCCGGCGAGCGATTCCGCGATTGTCACGAACCAGCGGTGCCACCTACCCCGGGCGGGTGCCGCATCGCTCATGAGGACGATCCTTTGGCTTCCTGCCGGAGTTCGAACAACACCCGAATCGCATCAAGCGGAGTCAGGCTCTCCACATCAAGGTCCTGCAGCCGCTCGACAACCGGATTGGGTGCATCGAAGAACGTAAGCTGCATCTGTGGCGCAGTCGATGGCACCGGAGCCTTCATCGCGGCCCGGCGACCACTGCTTCCACCGGCACCCTCCTCCAATTCGGCGAGGATTTCCTCGGCGCGGCGGGTAACCCCCTTCGGGATACCTGCGAGTTTGGCGACATGGATGCCGTAGCTCTTGTCCGCATTGCCGGGCACTACCTTGCGCAGGAATACCACCCGGTCGCCATCTTCCAGCACATCCATTCGGCTGTTGCGGACACGCGGCAGAACCTCGGCGAGCTCAGTCAGTTCGTGATAGTGTGTCGCGAACAACGTCTTGCTGCCCAGGCCCGGCGCATTGTGCAGGTACTCCACAATCGCTCGAGCGATGGCGAGGCCATCGTAGGTGCTGGTACCTCGCCCAATCTCATCCAGCACCACCAGGCTCTTGCGGCTGGCATGGTGCAGGATGTTCGCCATCTCCAGCATTTCCACCATAAACGTGCTCTGGCCGGTGCTGATATCATCCTGTGCGCCGATGCGGGTGAAGATGCGGTCGACGATTCCGATCTCGGCACGCGTAGCCGGGACGAAGCTGCCGATCTGCGCCATGAGGGTGATGAGTGCCACCTGTCGCAGGTAGCTGCTCTTGCCCGCCATGTTCGGACCGGTGAGGATCACGATCTGCTCAGCGTCCGTATCGAGCGAGGCATCGTTGGCAATGTAATCGCCGCGCGGCAGCGTGCTCTCCAGCACCGGGTGACGGCCGTCCTCAATCCGCAGGTGTTCATCATCTGAAAGTACCGGCCGGGTGTAGTTACGATCCACCGCCACCTCGGCCAACGCTGATGCCACATCAATGCCGGCCACAACCTCGGCGGCCTGCATCAACTTGTTCGCCTGGCCCGCCAGCACGGTCAGCAGCTTGCGATACTCTTCTGCCTCAAGGTCGTTCAGCGTGTCCTCTGCGGTGAGAACCAGCGTTTCGTATTCCTTTAGCTGCGGGGTGAAATAGCGGGTCGCATTGGTGAGGCTCTGCTTGGCGATGTAATCGGCTGGTAGCGCCGATCCATCCAACCCCTGTGCCATGCGTTCGCGGTCGGCATTGGCCAATGCAGCGGTGGTGATTTCCAGGTAGTACCCGAATACCTTGTTGTAGCCGACCTTCAGCGTCTTTAGGCCGGTCCGCTCGCGCTCGGTTCGCTCCAGGCTGGCGATCCACTCGCGCGCTTCCTGTGCCCGCGCCCGGTGGCCGTCCAGTTCGCTGGCGAATCCGGGCTGGAATACCTGTCCCCGTCCCAGCACCGCAGGCGGTTCGTCCACCAGGGCCCGCTGGAGCAAACTCGTCACCTGCCCGAGATCGGGCAGTTTTGGCGATCCCGGAATACCGGCAAGAAACGGTTCGAGATCCGGCAAAACGGCGAGGGCAGACCGCAACTGGACCAGCGCCCGTGGCGACACGGACCGCGTGACGATACTGTTCGTGAGCCGCTCAATATCGCCGACCTGGCGCAGCGCAGCACGAATACTCGCCCGTTCGGCGGCGTGGCTGGTGAACCACTCCACAACATCCAGGCGCTCGTTCAGCGCGTCCACATCCAGCAATGGCTGGGCCATCCGCCGGCGCAGCAGCCGGCCGCCCATGGGAGTTTTGGTGACATCCAGCACGGCAATCAGGCTGAGCTTTTTGTCGCCACGCGCGCTCTCGGTGAGTTCGAGGTTCTTCCGCGTTTGCGGATCCAGGGTCATGTACCCGTTGAGCGAATAGGTACGGATGCTGGTGATCTGCTGCAATCCGGAAAGCTGCGTTTCCTCAAGGTACTGCAGCAGGCCACCGGCGGCACGGATGGCAAAGGGTTTGCCGGTGAGGCCGAAGCCATCGAGTGATTCCGCCTCGAAATGGCGCTGGATTGCTCGCGCGGCACGGTCCTCCTGCCATCGCCAGGTGTCGGTCTTGCTGACGCTTGCTTCGGTCGGCATCCAGCTGGACTGCGGCAAAGGGAGGTCATCCGAGAAATCGGCACCCACCACGATCTCGGCAGCTCGCAGGCGGAGCAGTTCCCGCCCGAGCGCCAGTAGGGCTTCCTCGGCGGAGGACTCCTGGAACTCGGTTACCTGGAATTCGCCGGTTGTGATATCAGCGTAGGCGAGTCCGGCGCGCGCGCCATCGATCACGATCGCAGTGATGTAGTTGTTGGCGCGAGCATCGAGCATCGCCGGATCGGTAATGGTTCCGGGCGTGACCACGCGGGTCACATCACGCTCGACCAGTCCCCTGCCCTTCGTCGGCTCGCTGATCTGCTCGCAAATCGCGACCTTGTGGCCTGCCTGCACCAGTTTGGCGATGTACCCATCGGCACTGTGGTACGGGATGCCCGCCAGCGGCACGCGGTTGCCCTTGCCCATATCCCGGGCGGTGAGGACGATATCCAGCACCTCGGCGGCGATCACCGCATCGGTATCAAACGTTTCGTAGAAATCGCCGAGCCGAAAGAGCAGGATGTGCTCGCTGTAGCGCGCCTTGATCTGGTCATACTGCCTGCGCAGCGGTACGACGTCTTTGGTTTTCGAGGTGTCTGCGGTCATGCGGATTCCGGGGTACCAACGGATCGAATCGTTTGGGAAAGGATACCGCGATGGACCGGTGTTGGCGTAGAGGAGTCAGCGGCCTGTCGCCGTAGGGGCGGCACCCGGAGGGTGGCCGCCCGCGTACGGCCTGGTGGCAGAGCACATTTTCCCCCCACCGCCCATCCGACGCCGTCCCGGCGTCCAGGACGGTGCTACTTCACCGGCGGGATGTTGAAGTTCCGGTTGAACACGTTGTTCGGGTCGTATTGCGTTTTCAACCGCTGGATGCGCTCGTACGTTGGCGTCGGGTAGATCTCGCGGACGGTTCGTTCGCTGGTATCCGTTTCCAGGTTGAGGTAATTCCCGTGCACGAACGGCAGGAATCGCTGCCAGGCCGGGTCAATGTTGCGCCGGTCGGGATAGAGATCCATAGCCGTAAAGAGCACTTGTTGCGAACGATGCGCGTAGGCTGTCGCATCAGCGGGAACATCGTTAACCGCTCCCCCGACATAGCGGAAGTTCGCCCACGGCACCCGCCCATCCTGGATGACTTTCGCGATTGCGTCGGCCGTATCCCGGTTGAGCGAATCGAGCAGCCCGGACCGCGCCTTGAGGCGCTGCTGGCCGGTATGCGCCTGATCCATCGGCTGCATCAACGCCGAGTACGGCACCAATTGCGCTCCCTGCTGCAGCACAGGAGCCAGGGTGAGGATCGGTGTCAGCACCTCAATCGCCCGTTCGGCGTCGGCATCGCTCCACACCGCCAGAATCTGGGCGGTCGCATCCGAGCCGCGGCGGCGCGGCGAGTAGTACATGAACGCCTGCAACTCGCGAGGTGCGGCATCCATAAACTCGCCCCAGTTCACGAGAAACGACGCCAGGTCGGTGGCATCATAGACAAACTGCGCCACGACCACCTCGTTGACCGGCAGCGCCTCGAGCTCCACGTGCGTCACCACACCCAGGTTGGCTCCGGCACCACGAATGCCCCAGAACAGGTCCGGGTTCTCGAACTGGCTGGTACGGTGGAGGGTGCCATCGGCCGTGACAATGTCTGCCGCAACGACATTGTCGATCGTCAGGCCATACTTCCTGGCCAACAGGCCGATACCGCCCACGGTCACGATGCCACCCACGCCGACATCCGGGAAATCGCCACTGGTCATCGACCATCCGTGAGGACCGATCTGCTCGGCCACCATGCCCCAGGTTGCCCCGGTGCCAACGCGGATGCGTCGGGTCGATTCATCCAGCACAGTGACGTCGTTAATGCGGCTGACATCAAGAATGATCCCGCCATCGTTCGTGCTCAGGCCACTGGTCCCGTGGCCACCAGAGCGAATGCTCAGCGGCACGTCCTGCTGCCGGGCGTATCCGAGCGCCTCGGCCACCTGCTCGGCGGATGACGCCATCATCACCAGGCCCGGTGTGCCCTCCTGCATATAGGTGGAACGAACCCGGTCGTATCCTGGCTGGTCCGGCGCGATGCTCGTAATGCCTGCGGGAACGGCATCGTAGTCAATCTTGGCGCTGCGGGTCATCCCGCTCGACGCAAACGACGGCGTCGCCGCGCGAGTGGTACTTGCGGGAGGTTCTTCGCCCCGCTCCTTCGCCACCAGTTCCCGCACTGCCGGCGCTACTTCTTCCGCAAACGCCTGGATGTCGCCGGGATCGTTGGTGGCGAGGAGGTACGTGCTGATGCCGTCACGCAGCGTGAGTTCAGCGAGCTGTTCCGCCCATGCCTGCGGCGTGCCCTTCAGGAAGCCACGATCGGCCCGCAGGAACGATCCCATGATGTTGAGTTTGCGCCGGATATCTTCCGGGTTGCGACCGGCGCTCACGGCCGCGTCATCAATGCGGGCATTCCCTTCGGCGAGCTGGTCGATCTCGATGTAGCCCATGCTGGGCAGCCAGGCATCGCCCTTCTCACCCAGCAGCTTCAGCATTTTCGGCTTGTACGCCCCAAGCCAAATCGGGATATCGCCCGGTGTCTCCGGGCCGCGCGTCATGCCCTTGACGGTGTAGAACTCGCCTTCATGGCGCACACCGCCTCGATGTGACGTATCCAGCACCTGCCGAATGATATCGATCGCCTCACCAAGCGCCCGCAACGCCTCACCCGGTGTACGACGCGGTCCCCCCATGGCAACGATGGGGTCCCAGAACGCGCCAGCGCCCAGCGCAAGTTCAAAGCGTCCGCCACTGAGGATATCGAGGCTCGCCGCCGAACGCGCCAGCATGGCCGGTGGACGCAGCGGCAGGTTCAGCACGTTGTGGGCAAGTCGGATGTTCTCGGTCTGCGCAGCCACATACGTGAGCAATGTCCAGGCATCGTGAAACTGGTTGTTGTACGGGTGATCCTGGAAGGTGACGTAATCCATCCCCACCTGGTCCGCAAGCTGTGCCAATGCAACCGGCATGGCGGCTGGATCAACCACCGGTGTGAGGTTGATGCCAAAACGAAGATCGTGTTTGTAATCGGGCATAGAGGGCGACTTTCAACTGGGTGAGTATCGTGTGCTCACGGTCGTATACTTACATATCGTAAGTATACTGCGAAGCTGAAGGTTCCTGCACGATTGATGCAGGCCAAATGCGGAATTTCCCCGACATCGCCAGCCGGAATCAGATGGTCTCTCCGCTATGCTGACCATGCGTTTCCGCAGTAGCATGCCACTAACGCCCGTCTATGATGCACTGATGCACGAAAGGCACACCATGGCAGTTGTCTCGTTCCCGTCCGATCTCGAGATCGCCCAGTCGGCGCCAATGCTGCCGCCGACCGACGTCGCGGCCCAGCTTGGTATTGATGAGCAGTACGTGCTCCCCTACGGCCGCAATGTCGCCAAGATCGACCCGGCTGTCATCGACGTCATGCAGCACAGGCCGCAGGCCAAGTACATTGTGGTAACCGCGATCACGCCTACACCCCTTGGTGAAGGCAAAACCACAACTGCTGTCGGCCTGGCACAGGGTATGAAGCACATTGGCCATACCAGCGTGCTAACGCTGCGCCAACCCAGCATGGGGCCGACATTCGGCATCAAGGGTGGCGCTGCCGGGGCCGGGTACAGCCAGGTGCTCCCGATGGAGACGCTGAACCTGCACCTGACCGGCGATTTCCACGCCGTGACCGCCGCCCACAACCTGCTTGCCGCGATGATCGATAACCACCTTTACCACGGCAACCGGCTGGATCTTGATCCGTCGGAAATCCAGTGGCGACGGGTCCTGGACGTCAACGACCGCTCACTCCGAAATATCGTTGTCGGGCTCGGCGAAAAGGCCGATGGCATCACCCGTCAGAGCGGGTTTGATATCACCGCCGCCAGCGAGGTGATGACCACACTTTCCCTCTCGACCAGCGCGGAGGACCTGCGCGCACGGCTGGGGCGACTTGTAATCGGTCGCAACCGGCGCGGGGAATTCGTTACCGCCGAGGATCTTGGGGCCGCCGGCGCCATGGCGGTGATCCTGCGCGATGCCGTGTGGCCGAACCTGCTGCAAACCACGGAGAACACCCCGGCACTCATCCACTGCGGACCGTTCGGCAATATCGCCACAGGGAATAGCAGTATCATCGCCGACCTGGTTGGCCTGCGAACCGCCGACTATGTGATTACCGAGGCGGGATTCGGTGCCGATATGGGTGCCGAGCGCTTCTTTAACATCAAATGCCGCGTGGGGAATGCCCGTCCGGCAGCCGCGGTGCTCGTGGTGACGGTGCGCGCGCTCAAGGCCCACAGCGGCCGGTTCAAGATCGCTGCCGGCAAGCCACTGCCACCGGCGCTGTTGGTGGAGAACCCCGACGATGTCCGGGCAGGAGCCGACAACCTCCGCAAGCACATCGAGATCGTGAAAGGGTTCGGCATCCAGCCGGTCGTGGCCATCAACGCGTTTCCATCGGACGCCGCCAGCGAGCACGAGGCAATCCGCGAGATCGCCGAGGCCGCGGGTGTCCGGTGCGCTGTGAGCACGCACGTCGCCGATGGCGGTGCCGGCGCGGTGGAACTGGCACAGCAGGTGGTGCTTGCTGCCGAGGAACCAACCGACTTCCGCTACACCTACGACCTGGACATGACCCTGAAGCAGAAGATCGAGGCAATTGCGACCAAGGTGTATGGTGCCGAGGACGTTACGTACTCCCAGAAAGCCTCGGAGATGCTGCGACGATTCGAAGATGCCGGGTACGGGCGATTACCGGTTGTGATCGCCAAGACCCACCTGAGCATCAGCAGCGATCCGAAACTGAAGGGTGCGCCATTGTGCTGGACGCTGCCAGTGCGGGAAATCCGCCTCGCCGCCGGTGCTGGCTATGTGTATGCCATTGCTGGCGATATGCGCACCATGCCCGGCCTGGGTGCATCGCCTGCTGCCGAACGCATCGACCTCGACGCTGAAGGCAGGATCTTGGGTCTCTTCTGATCCAGGGAAATCGGCGCCGCTTCGGTTTGTTGGCAGTTTCTCCAGAAGAAGCGGCGGCCCATGAGATGAACTCATGGGCCGCCTTAACGTCATGTATCAGATATGCGACAACCTAGTTGGCTTCGCTGGTCTCCTGCCAGATGCGGTCGATCTCCGCCCGGCACTCGTCAGCGACGGCGGGATCAAGCACATCGACATCGCCGTTGGCGACCAGGTCATCCAGAACGGCCTGCGGCAACGCATGGTTGATCTTCTGGACGAGCGTTGCGCCGTTACGCATGCCCTGCTCTGCGAACCGCTGTGCCTCGTGGTTCTTCAGCGCCATCGCGGTTGTATGGAACATGGTGTATGCGATGGTGAGGTGGTTAATCGCTGTGTAATCATCGCGCAGCGCCTTGGCGACAGAATCGTTGCGCATCCGGTCAATGACACCAGCGGCCTTGCCGAGGAACTCGGAGCCGGCCTTAATCACCGGATTGCCGGCGGTCGTCCCGACGGACTCCTGGAATGCCACAGCCCGGTCCTTGTCAGCCTTGATGCCGTCGTGGAGTTCGCGGATCACCGAGCTTACCGAGGACGAATCGGGATCCAGCTTCAGCTGGTGATCCAGTGCCTCTTCGATGTGGCTCACAAGGGCGACGATATCGCCAGCCCAGTCGACGATTGTTTGGTGGTTCTTTTCGGTTCGGTCGGTCATGTATGGCTCCTCTAATCTAAACCTGTACATCAAGTGCACGTTTACACTCATACGCAGATTTGACGCAAGTTACGTGCCATACACCGGACCGGGCGCGAAGCAGCGAGTCAATTGTGGCCTGGGCAGGGTTCTACAGGTTCTCCCACACCGTGCGAAGCTCCCCCCTGCTGATCACACCCTCACGCAGCACCACGATTTCGCCGTCCGTCACGCGAATCACGGTGCTGGCGTTGGCAGCCGGGGCGAACCCGCCGTCCAGGATGACATCGATCGTGCCGCCGAACGCTTCGCGGATTTCGGTAGCGGTGTGGGCAGCTTCCTGACCGGAAAGGTTGGCGCTGGTGGCCACAATCGCCCCGCCAGAATGATCGGCGATGGTGAGCGGAATGGAGTGGTTGGGCAGGCGCACGCCAATGGTATTATCCGGGGCCTTGACCTCGGCTGGCAAGTGGTCGGCTGCCGGCATCACCACAGTGAGCGCACCGGGCCAGAAAAGCTGGGCCAGCTCGATCAGCCGTTCATCGACATTCGGGCTCAGCTTGTCGATCACCTCGGGTCGGGAGATCAGGATCGGCAGGGGCTTGTCTGGCTGGCGCCCCTTCAGGTCATAGATACGCCGCAGGGCTTCGGGATGCTGCAGGCCGGCCCCGATACCGTAGACCGTATCTGTCGGGAAGGCGATAACGCCACCGCGGTTCAGTACCTCGATGGCCTGCTCCAACGCGCGGCCGTCCTCAAGACTCAGGTACGCCATCCGGTTGCTCCTTTTGCGACGTATCGCCTATCGCCGATTTCAGCGCGATCGCCACGCTCTGGTTGATGCCATCTACCGCTGTCAGTTCCGCGATGCTTGCCGCCCGCATGGCCTTGATGGAACCGAAGTGCTTCATCAACGCCTTCTTTCGGGTCGGGCCAACTCCGGGAATGTCATCCAGCTGGCTCTTGAAGGCGTTCTTACGTCGCGTGTTGCGATGATACGTAATCGCGAACCGGTGTGCCTCATCGCGAATGCGTTGTACCAGGAAAAGCGCCTGGGAATCGCGCGGGAGCAGGATGGAATCGCTCTTGCCGGGCAGGAAGATCTCCTCCTGCTCCTTGGCGAGGCCGCAAATGGGCACGTTCATGCCCACCTCGTCCAGCGCCTCAACGGCTGCGTTCAACTGGCCCTTGCCGCCGTCGACAATAACCAGGTCCGGCAGGGTGGTCCACTTGCCGTCGTCATCCTCGCTGGCGTCCACAGCGCGGAAAAACCGCCGTGCCACCACTTCCTTCATGCTGGCGAAGTCATCGGCGCCGGTCACGGTCTTGATGCTGAAGCGACGATATTCCTTCTTGGCCGGCTTGCCATCCACAAACACCACCATGCTGGCGACCGGCGATGTGCCCTGGATGTTGGAATTATCGAAACACTCGATCCGGCGTGGCAGCCGTGGGAGATCCAGCGCCTCAGCCAGCTCGGTCATGGCGGCGGTCAGCTTTTGCTCGTCGCTGAGATGCTTGATGCGCGACTGCTCCAGGTTTTCCGCAGCGCTCTTGCCGACCATTCGTACCAGGCTCAGTTGGTTGCCACGCTGCGGGACGTGAATGCTCACCTTGCCGCCACGCTTGCCCGTGAGCCACTCCTCGATCATGAGCGATTCCTCGGCGGGCATCTGGTGTTGCAGGATCAGCCGGGGCGGTATCAGCGCAGCATCCTCGTAGAACTGGGTCACGAACGCCTGCAGGATATCGCTCTCAGTATCCTCAATCCGCGCCTGCATGGGGAAGAACTCGGAGCCAACGATTTTGCCGTGCCGCAGGAAGCTGATCTGCACGCCGGCATCGCCACCCTCGCCCTTGCTGACGCCGATGATATCGGCGCTGGATCCCGTATCGATGACGATCTTCTGCCGCTCCAGCACGTGGTTCACGGCCTGGAGGCGATCTCGTAACTCGGCGGCACGCTCGAAGTTGAGGTCCTCGGCAGCGGCGATCATCTCCTGCTCGATGTCTTTCACGATCTCGTCGCCCTTGCCACTGAGGAACTTGGCAGCGCCATTGATGGCCTTCATGTAATCGTCATGGCTGACCGCACCAATGCACGGAGCGGTGCACTGGTGCATGTGGTAGTAGAGGCAAACTTCCTCGTTGCCGGTGATCTTCTTGTCGCACTTTCGATACGGGAACAGCCGGTTGAGCAGGTTAATGGTTTTGTAGGCGGCACCGGCGCTTGTGTAGGGGCCGAAATACTGGCTGCCGTCTTGCACCACCAGGCGTGTGCTGATCACCCGCGGCCACTCCTCGTTGGTGATGCGGATGTACGGATAGGTCTTGCTATCCTTCAGCATGATGTTGTAATGCGGCTGGTGCTTCTTGATCAGCAGGTTTTCGAGGATCAGCGCCTCGGTGGCTGTATCGGTGCGGATCACCTCGAAATCGGTGATGTGCTTCACCAGTTCGCGGGTTTTCGGATCCTTGTGACGCTGGCTCTGGAAGTACGAGCGCACGCGGTTGCGGAGGTTGATGGCCTTGCCGACGTAAATGATGGTGCCATCAGCGTCCTTCATCAGGTACACGCCGGGGCGGGTCGCGAGGGCGGCAAGCCGGGAACTGAAATCGGGGCGGGAAGGGTTCGTGCTCATGGGCTAATTATAGCCGAACGGATGTTCCCCAAAACGAGGGGTATCGTGGCCGGACGGCATCCCCTATGGGTCGTAGCGGCGCACCCACGTGTGCACCCAACGGGCCTCCCATACCGTAGTGGCGCACCTGTGTGTGCGCCTTGTCGGCCAGCGCAGTTTCGCCGAACTGGTCCTCTTAGTGACGGGCGCATCTGGGCCGACACATAGGTCGGCCGCTACGCAGCTACCCCGAAGAGCCCCCAATACCGTAGCGGCGCACCTGTGTGTGCGCCTTGTCGGCCAGGGATAGTTCCGCCGAACCGGTCCTCTTAGTGGCGGGCGCATCTGGGCCGACACACAGGTCGGCCGCTACGCGATGACATGCCGGGAGGCGGGGATCCCTTTGGGCGACCGGTCCGGGGTGGTCGCCCACAAGGGGCGACACTACCGATCGGGGAACTCCCAGACGACTGCATGGACGGGTACCTGCCAGCGGTTATTCCCCACCCATGACGATGTTCCATTCTTTCAGGGTGACGCCGGTGATGATGCCACTCTTGCTGAACGGATCGTTGGCGAGCAACACCTGCGCTTCGGAGAGGTCTTCTGCCTCGTAGATGATGAGCGCACCGCTGCCATCGGGAAACGGGCCACTCTTGTAGAGCTTGCCTGCCTCCAGCAAACCGGAAAGGTACTCGCGATGGGTCGGACGAATCTCACTCACCCGACCGGCATCCTCGATGTACGTGACAACTGCTGCGAACTTCGCCATAACCTGGCTCCTGCCTGAACTGAAATAGATAACTCCAGCGTGCCGCCAGTGCGGCCTTCCGTCAATGCCCTTCCAAACGCCATGGGCCCGCGCCATTCCAGCACGGGCCCAGGCCTGCCTGTATTGGGAATGGAACGCTAGCCTTCGAACGTAATTGTTACGTTGCTGGCGACATTGCCGCGAATCACATTCGCGATCGGGCACGTCTCCTCGGCCTTCGTCGCCAGTTCATGGAACTGCTCTTCGGTGAGGCCCGGCACCTTGCCGCGAATATCCACGTGCGCGTGGGTCACTTCCAGGCCGCCGCCATCCTTCGGCCCAACGCCAACCTTGCTGGACACCGTAACGCTCTCTGCCGGTGTGCCGTTCTTGGCCAGCGTGGCGGCGAGGTTCATCGCCAGGCAGCTACTATGCGCCGCAGCGAGGAACTCTTCCGGGCTGGTGAGGCCCTCCGCCTCGTTGATGCGGTTACTAAGCGTCACCTTCTGCTCGCCAAGTGCGCCGGTATCACCAGTCACCTGGCCGCTGCCGGTCTGCACATCGCCGGTCCATACTGTGGTGCTTGTTCGATCCTGGGCCATGCCTCATTGCCTTTCACGACTAAACCAAGGGCACACACCTGTGCCGTTTGCCTGGACTGTTCGCAGCAAGCCCTATGCCATCGGTGGCTCATCCATAAATACCGTCTTGATCTGGGTGTAGAAGTCGCGCGCGGCCTTGCCCTGCTCCCGGCTGTAGGAACTGCTGGACTTGTACCCGCCAAACGGCAACTGGTACTCGGCTCCGGCGGTCTCGCTGTTGATATGCACCATGCCCGCCTGGATCTCCCGGGCGAACCGCATCGCCTTCCCCAGATCGCTGGTGAAGATACTCGCGCTCAGGCCGTACCGCACGCTGTTGGCGACTGCGATCGCCTCATCCATATCATCGACTTCGATCACACCCAGGACCGGGCCGAACAGTTCTTCCTGGCCGAGGCGGGAATCGGACTTAACTCCGGTAAAGAGCGCCGGGGTGATGAACGCGCCTCCCTGCAGCGATTCGGGCCGCTCGCCACCCGTCACGAGGGTTGCGCCGGATTGTTTGGCGGCTGCCACCTCATCGGCAACGCGGTTGGCCGAATCCATATCGATGAGCGGGCCGATATTCGTCGCATCGTCGAGCGGATTACCGACAACCAGTTCGCCGAGTCGTTTCTCCATGGCAGCGGTAAACTCGGTGGCGATACGACGATCGACAATCGCGCGGCTGGTGGCGGTGCACTTCTGGCCGGTGCTCATGACTGCGCCATTGATCACATTGGTCACCGCCTGGCCCATGTTGGCATCCGCCATCACGATTGCGGGGTTCTTGCCACCCAGCTCCAGCTGGACCTTGGCGCCACGGGTGGCAGCCTTTGCCTGGATCGCGCGGCCGACATCGCCGGAACCGGTAAAGCTGATCGCAATCACGCGTTCATCCTCGACCAGGGCATCACCAACCTGGCCGGCCGGGCCGGTAATCGCATTGACCACACCGGCCGGTACACCGGCATCGGTGAGGACCTGCATGAGGTTCATCGTGCTCAGCGGTGCTGCCGAGGCCGGCTTGATCACCACCGTATTACCAAATGCGAGTGCCGGGGCGATTTTCCACGCCGGAATCGCGATCGGGAAGTTCCACGGCGTGATCATGCCAACCACCCCAAGCGGCTCCCGCTGGGTGTAAAGCATGGTCTTGAAGTTGGCGCTGGGGTAATGCTCGCCGTTGGGCTGGAGAACCTCGCCGGCGTAGTACCGGAAGATACCGGCAGCCCGCAGCACCTCGCCAACGCCTTCTTTCAGGGTCTTGCCCTCTTCGCGAGTGAGATCGCGCCCCAGTTCTTGCGAACGCTGGGTCAGGAGGTCGCTGACCTTGTAGAGGATATTGGCGCGCTCTATGGCACCGATCTGTCGCCAGGCGTGGAACGCCTCGCTGGCGGCATCGATAGCGCGGGTAGCATCCTGAGCGGTGCCCTTTGCGTGGTGCGCCACGATCTCGCTCGTATCGGCGGGGTTGATGTTCTCGAATGTCTCCTCCGCCGCCTCCCATTCTCCATTGATGAAGTTGCCGAATACCGGCGCTCCATCGCGCATCTCCAGGTGAGTCATGGTGAGTCCTTTCATGCAGGTGCCGATTACGTCTGCATGCAGGGTAGCAGGATTACATGGGGCACGAAAGGCGGCATGTCCCGAGACGGGAGCCTGTGTAAGCCCATCCTGCACGGCCGCAGCCTGGCATGGGGCGGGCATGTCGGGAAGGCCCGCTCCCCGAAAAAGTTGTAGCGGCGGACCTACGTGTCCGCCCGAGGCCGGGACGAGGCGAACACACAGGTCCGCCGCTACGGATGAGCAGAGGGACACGAAGGCAGAACTGGAACGGAGCTATTTCATACGGGCGAATCCGGCGGTTCGTCCGACCTACGGCCACTCGATCCGGGCGGCCCGGTTTTGCAGCAGCAGATCAGCCAGTACCAGTGCGAGCATCGCTTCCAGCACCGGTACTGCGCGTGGAACCACCGAAGGATCGTGGCGCCCGTAGACGATGATCTTCTCCGGGTCCATATTCTTCGTCACGGTATCCTGCTCGCGCTCGATGGACGATGTCGGCTTCACCGCCACACGCACGATCACGTCCTCGCCGGTGCTGATGCCACCCAGCGTGCCGCCAGCGTTGTTGGCGCCAACCCGCACACGTTCATCCTGATAGTAGAACGGATCGTTGCTCTCGGAGCCGCGCATGCGCGCCTGCTCAAACCCGCGACCGATTTCCACGCCCTTGGTGGCGGGAACACTCAGCATCGCCTGGCCGATCAGCGCATCCAGCTTGTCGAATGTCGGCTCACCCAGCCCGGCCGGCATGCCGGTGGCACGGATCTCCACCACGCCACCAAGGCTGTCCTTCTCTTCCTTTGCCTGCATGATGGCCGCGATCATCTTCTCCGCTGCCACCGGGTCAGCAGCGCGAACGATATTACGTTCAATCACATCGCGGTCGAAGGTTTCGCAGGCGATCCCGCCGATCTCCCGGGCGAACGCGAACACATCGACCCCTGCCGACGCGATGACCTTCTTCGCGATCACGCCCGCGGCAACGCGTCCCCAGGTTTCCCGGGCCGACGATCGTCCGCCTCCGCGATGGTCGCGGTGGCCGTATTTCTTCCAGTACGTGAAATCGGCATGGCCAGGACGGAACACCTCGCGCAGGTTGTCGTACTTGCTGCTGTCGGCGTCCTTGTTGTAGGTGATGATGCTTATCGGGGCGCCGGTCGTCACGCCTTCGTAGACGCCGGAGAGAATGTCGGCAGCGTCACGCTCGCCCCGCGGGGTGGTCACCTTGCTCTGGCCTACACGGCGACGATCGAGGTCTTTCTGGATCTCCTCAACCGTCAGCGGGATACCCGCCGGTACACCATCAACCACCACGCCGAGTGCTGGCCCGTGGCTCTCGCCCCAGGTGGTGATGCGAAATATCTTTCCGAAACTGCTGCTCATTGCGTATGTGCCTCTTCCGGGGCTGCCGAAAGCAGCCTGCCATACATGTGGTAATCCTCAGTGGGGACGCGGCGGAAGCCCGATCGCTCGTACAGCCGCTGGCTCACATCATTGGTGGCCTGCGTGCACAGGGCGGCGTGTTTGTGCCCCATGCGGGCCATTCGCTGCAGCGCGATAGTGACCGTCTCCTTGCCCAACCCCTGCCCCTGATAATCGGGGTGGATGGCAATGCGATCAAGATGCCCCATGTTGCGGAAATGGGTGGTGCCGTAATAGCTGGTCACCACGCCATCGATGAGGCCAACGGTCACTTCCACCATCTGCTGCTGCATCCACCAGGCGAACTCCGCGGGACTGTTGCGCCACAGCCATGGAAAGGCCGCGTGGTCCAGCGCCATCATGCCCGCTATCAGGTCATCATCGCCGGATTGCACCGGCCGGAATTCCTGCGCCGGTTTGATTGCGATGTCTAGGTAATCCACGATCCGATCGTGCTGGTAGCTGATGATCGTTTCCAGCCGGTCCAGGCCGTGGCTGGCGTAGAACTCCGGTTTACGGCTCTCGTACGTTTCGGTGGTGATAAACGCAGCCATACCGGCCGCATCTGCGGCGTTCAGCGCGGCGCGCACAAGCTCAGGCTCGTTAGTGATGGCGCTGATCAGGCGGAAGGTCGCTATATCGCGGCGGTTCCGCCATGGGGCCACCAGCACGAATTCACCGCTTGCCGGGTGCCACTGGCTGATGCCCGGCATGGTGCGCAGCGAGGCCACCACCTCATCATCGCGGACCAGGCTGCGGTTACCGAGCCGCAACGCCGGGATATCGGCGAACGTGATCGGCACAACCGCATCCGGGTAGAGCGGCTTGCGCGGTTCGGGCTTGTTGGCGAGGCGAAGAAGGGACACAGCGAATCCGGGTGGGTGCGAAATACAGGGACACCAGTGCCCCCTGTCAATACGCCAGTTTACCGCAGGATCCCGTAACGGTGGCCCACAGGAGGTTAGCCTCTGCCTTCGGGGCCGCGAAGCCACGATTCCACGATCTCCAACACGGCATCCTCGTTGTGCTCGGCGGTATCGATGATGAGGTCTGCGGCGGCGTAGGCGCTGGCAAGCCGCTCGTGCTGGCGTTGGTACACGGCTTCCAGCCAATCCGGGCTGCGCCGGTTCCGGACTTCCTCAAGGCTCACGTCCAATGCGACGAGCGCGTCGGGGTCCTTGCGCTTCCATAAATCGCGCACAGCGCTATGTTCCTGGGCGACCGTGTGGGCATCGTAGCCATGTTCCCGCAGCCGAGCCACCAGCGTCGATTTGCCGCTTGCGCACGGCCCGACAACAACGATGCGCGGGCTTTGCCAGTCGCTCTCGTCCATCACGGCACCAGGATCGACGCCTGCAGGTGGTGCGTCGCCATATGGGAAACAACCTTGTTCACGGCGACCACCATCACGGCCATATCATCGCCGGGGCGGCCATCGTCCCGTGCCTTGGCGTATTCCAGCACGGCATCGGCTATCTGCTGCGCAGAAAGGCCGTTGGAGAGCACCTCTGACGAAAGCGTCTCGTAATCCACCGTACCAAGCTGCTTGCGCAGGCCGGAATGGGTAATGCCATCGGTGAACAGTACCAGCGCCACGCCATCCTCGGCGGGGAACGACTGGATAGCCGGTCGCGCGAACTTTACCCGGCCAATTGGGCCACTGTTCATTGGCACCACGGTCAGTTCACCATCGCGCCGCAGCAGCATAGGCGAATCGGCGTTGCGTGTTACCACCACCTCGCGGGTCTGCATATCCACTGAAACGATATCCAGCGTGGCCGACACCTGTCCGTGCCGGAAGGCGAAGAGGAAATCATGCGTCGCCCTGGCCACTGCGCCATCACGGACTCCATCCTTGATCAACCCGACCGCCTTGGCCGAGAGGAGCAGGCTGAGGGTTTTCGCGGCCTTGCCACTTCCCTGCCCGTCGATCATCACCAGGCTGATCCCACCGCCGGGCCGCTCGACCAGCTCAACCGTATCTCCACTCTCGCGGCTGGCGTACTTGTGCGTTTTGGCAACCGCGAGGTCGATACTGAGGTAGTGCTGGTCGAGCAATTTCACAAAATGTCCTTGAGTCGCTGGGACGCGCCAGCCGAGTCGGCAAGCTTTGGATGGTCGGTTCTGACGCTATAATGCTGTCCGGCTAGCGACCTCCACGCCGCTACACCTCGAAATATCCATATGGTACCCGGAACGGGTCGCCGTTCGAGAAGTCCTCTAATGCATCGTCAATCACATCTTTGTCTGTACCGTATGCGAAGAGTACATAGTCCCCATCGGCACACGCACCAAGGAACAGAGGAATACCCAAGGGACCGGAATAAGCAAACACCCTACAACCCTCGGGAGCCTGACCTTCACCGATCAGCGGGACTCCCATCTCCACCGCGAAGTCCAATGGATCAAGTTCCTCCACAACTTCCTCACCGGTACCGTTCAGGTCCATCTGAATGGAAACGAAGATAAAATCCCATTCGGAATCCCCTTCTAGCTCCCATTCTCCTGTGACAATGCCGGATTGCAGGCTCGTCCGACTCGTGCTCGTGGTAGAGGTCGTGCCACGAGAGGTTTCGGAATCGTTACGGATCGTTGGGGTTGGTGTTTCACTGGACCGAGACGTTCTGCTCACGCCGGAATTGTTGGATGTCCGGATCGTCCTGGTCCCAGTACGGTTGGTCGGAGATCCAGCGCTTTTCGCTGTGCCGACAGAGTTCAGCGGCTCAAGACCCATATCGCGGACCTCTTCGGGCGTGGCAATGCCCTCCGCCACAAGACCGCGCTCGTCAACTTCGAGCACGATGTGAGTATCGGTAACATACTGGTCAAGGTCGACAGACGTCAGGTGCTGGTCATGAAGCAGGAGGTCTGCAACCCCAGTCATTTCAATGTCAGCCGTCCTGACGAATGCGCAATACCTCTGAGCAATTCCGCTCGGACCTGTTGCTTCTACGACTTCTCCCTTCGCAAACCAGACCCCGCCTCGACGCTTTCCTTCGGCATTGTTGACCTTTAACAGAACCTGATTCTGCCCTTCGACGTCGATTCCACAACCATCCGTTTCAGATACGTAATACGATCGCTGGACCAACAGCACTATGGGCATCTTGGTAACGGCTGCCTGAGCAGTGTAAATACCTGTCGAAAACGACGATATGATCAAGGACGAAAGCGCTATCAGCGTAAGAACAATCAACCGTCTCACAGCCTGACTCCTCTAATTTGTGGTTCGCGGGCCCATACACCAAGATTACAGTCATACAGACATTAAGTCATCGAGTAACCTCGGTGATACGTGCATGTGCACCGCAAAAAGGGCCGTCCAGATGATCGAGCTTGTAACCTACGATTTCCACAACACCATCGCCCACTGCGACGAGTGGTTCCAGCTTGAGGTCCGGACGCTGCCGGTCGAGGTGCTGGCCCTGGAGGATCCCGCCGCGCTGGAACGCATCGGCGCCGACTGGCTCACGGCGGCTTACCGCGAGATGCGGGCCGGCGTGATGGCCAACGGCGTGGAGATCGAGGCAGTGGACGGCCTGATGCGCCTGTTCGCCGAGTTTGAGATCGATATCCCGGTCGAGCGTGTGGAAGCCCGGGTCGAGGAGCTCATGCGCCACGCGGCATCCACCTGCTCACCGGTTCCCTCGGCAATCGAGAGCATCCGCTACCTGCACCAGAAGGACATTCGGATCGGCATCATCAGCAGCGCGGTCTATCACCCGTTCCTGCTGTGGGTGATGAGCGAGTTCGCCCTCGAAGATGCCGTAGATTTCGTGGTCACCTCAGCCAGTATCGGTATCTACAAGAGCAACCCGGCACTCTATACCCGTGTGCTTGCCGACGCCAGAGTGAAAGCGGCAAACGCCGTCCATATCGGCGATTCAACCAAATGGGACGTCTGGAGCCCGCAGCAGGCCGGTATGCGCGCGGTGCTTGTGCCGAACGGCGTTCCGATCAGCCCCTCGCAACACGATACCGACGCGATGCCCGATTTCATTGCCAACGATGCGATGGAAGCGGCCGAATGGATTATGTCGTTGAATACGACAACAGATTCATCCGAGGGCCCGTTGCTGGTCGTGGATATCTTTACCCTCTTCCCGGCAATGTTCGACGGTGTGCTGGGCGAGAGTATCCTCAAGCGCGCCCATCAGAAGGGCCTCATCGATATCCGCGTCCATGACATTCGCAACTGGACCTATGACAGGCACCGCACGGCCGACGATGCCCCCTATGGCGGTGGTGCCGGCATGGTGATGAAAGCGCCACCGATTATCGAGGCAGTCGAGGCCGTATTGGGAAACGACCTGCCCGATGCCCATATCGCCATCATGAGTGCCGGTGGACGTCCCTTTACCCAGGCGATTGCACAGGAACTCAGCGAACGCCGGCGTGTAGTCCTTATCTGCGGCCACTACGAGGGTATTGACGAGCGCGTCTCCCAGATCCTAGATGCAGACGAACTCTCGATCGGCGATTACGTCCTCACCGGCGGCGAGCTTCCGGCCATGGTGATCGCCGATGCCATCAGCCGCCTGGTTCCGGGCGTCATTACCGAAGCGAGCATCCTGGACGAATCCCATCTTGGCGAGAACGTCGAATACCCGCATTACACCCGGCCTGCCGAGTACCGTGGCCTGACGGTTCCGGATGTGCTGCTGAGCGGCCATCACGCCAACGTCCAGAAATGGCGCGCCGAAAAGGCCGCCGAGCGAACACGTCGCTGGCGTCCAGACCTCATTTCAGATAAAGAGAATTAATTGGCTACAAGCCGTGGACGGCGCAGATCTCCTGCATGGATCGCAAGCTGCGCAGGTCGCGATCGGCTACGTACCGGGCATAGGATTCCGTGACCCGTTGAATCTCCGCGCGCTCCTGCGGGCTGGGCGCCAGCCGGGCAACAGCGGCGAGCCCCTCGCGCTGCAACATGCGCAGGTATTTTTGCGCGTTCACCGAAAGTGGGATTGATACCGGATCGAGGTCACGACAGCTCGCGCACAGCAGCCCGCCGAGCGTGGCCGAGAACGCGTTTGTGGTGGCCGTGATTTCATCGCCACAGCCAACACAGCGGAACAGTTGCGGCCGATAGCCTAGCTCGTTCAGGAGCGCCATCTCAAAGTGCCGGGTGATGATCCACGGATCAACCCCTTCATCGAGCAGCACAAGCGATCGGGAAAGCAAATCGAACACGCCCTGGTGTGGCTCATCCGCCTGCACGAGCGTTTTCACCAGCTCTACAAGGTACGAGGCATGGCAGTAGCGATTAAGATCCGTGCCGAGCGTGGTAAACAACCTCACCGGCTGTGCAGACCGGACAACATCGAGTTCGCGGCCGGTGGCTAGCTCCAGTCGCACCCAGTTACAGAGGTCAAGATAGGGGCCGGATCGGCTCTTGGTCTTGCTGGCCCCCTTGGCAATGAGATCCAAACGCCCGTATTGCGGCGTAAACACAACGAGGATGCGGTCGGCTTCGCCAAACGGACGCCGATCGAGCACAATTGCCTCGGTTGAATAACTGCGGTCGCGGTTTGTCATGATCTCCCTGGGGATGGGCAGCACGCCCACAACGTCTATTATATCGTAGATCGGCGCATGCCTTCCGCACGTCGATTGCGCCAGTCTGGCCGGGATGGTAGGGTTTTTCACATGAATGACGTCTCGTTCCTGGCCGCGTTTGTCGCGGGCGTGTTCAGTATCACGTCCCCCTGCGTCCTTCCCCTGGTACCTATTTACATCACCCACATCGCCGGCGTCTCCGCCGGCGAGAATACCGCCGCCGCCCGACCGATCATCATGCGCAACGCCCTGGCCTATGTCATTGGTTTCAGCCTGGTGTTCGTCATCTTCGGGGCAGCGCTGGGTGCGGCAGGAGAGTTTGCCGGATCGCTTAATTTCATTAAGCAGAACAGCGTGTGGCTCGTGCGCGTTGGCGGTTTCCTCGTGCTGGTACTCGGGCTTCATCAGCTGGGCATTTTCCGCATCCCATTCCTCTATCGCAACGCCGGTATTCAGCTTGATGGTGGCAAGCCTGGGACAATCGGATCCTCGTTTTTGATTGGGCTCACGTTCGGCGCGGGATGGGCACCATGCACTGGACCAATCCTCGGCGTCATCCTCACCATGGCCGCCAGCCAGGCCAATATCGGTCGAGCCACGTGGCTGCTGCTAATCTATTCACTCGGGATGGGGATTCCCTTCCTCGCAGCAGCGATGGCCTTCGGCTCCCTGCCGGGTCTCCTGAAGAAAGTGAATCGCCACCTTCACCTCGTGACGACCATCAGCGGTGCAATAATGATCGCTGTGGGTATCATCATGATCATGGGATGGTACGAACTCATGTTCAACGAGATCATTCGTATTGCCCCGTGGACCCCGTTCGAACCCGAAATCTAGCGATAGACACGCGCAGTGTCCGTCCCTGCTCGCGAACCAGTCAGGACTGTGCATGGCAGAAACAGCGATTAGCCCGAACCAGTCGCACCGTCGATCCGCGCTCGAGCGCTACGTCGACAAGGTATGGCGATTCTTCACCAGCGTGCGCAACGCCATTTACGAGATCGCGTTCCTGACCCTGCTGGTGCTTATCGGCACCCTGCGCGGGAGCGATGCACCGCAGTGGATGGCCGACCACTTGCCGTTCCTGCAACCACTGGTGGATCGCTGGTATGCGTGGGACGTGTTCCGCTCGCCGGTCTTTGCGGCCACGCTGGCCATCATCGCCATCGCGATCATCATCTGCACCCTCAACCGCGTCCCGCAGATATGGGCAACCTTCGCCCATCCGAAAATCCGTACCAGCACAGGCTTCATCAACGGGGCCGATACCGCTGCCATGTACGCCCTGCCGAATGCGGCCGACGATACCCTTACCAAACTCCGTGACGTTCTCGGCAAGCGCCGGTACCGCGTGCTCACCGAGAACGTCGGTGATGCGACGCATATCTATGCCGACAAGAACCGCTTCAGCGGCTTCGGTACCTTCCCGTTCCACCTCGGCCTGATCCTGCTGTTGGTTGGGGGAATCGTCGCGTCCTCACTCGGCTTCCGGGACGACGAGTTCGTGATTTCCGAGGGCTACCGGCAGAATGTCGGCCATGGCACCGGGCTAAGCGTGGAACTGGTGCGTGTGCGTGATACCTGGAATGCCCAGGGTTCGCCAATCGATTACACCAGTGAAATCCGCATCTATGAGAACGGCGAGCCGGTGAAAACCGGCGATGTTAAGGTGAACCACCCCGTCAGCTACGGGCCGGCCACCTTTTACCAGAGCTCCTTTGGCACCACCGGCGAGTTCACGGTGCGCGATGCTGCCGGGAATATCGTCTTTGCAGGCCCGGTTGAGCTTGGGTTGTTCACGTCGCGCGCCAACCCGGATGCACCGGCCGGTTTCATCAATATCCCGACCGAGAACCTGCGCATCTCGGTGATCGCGCCGGATTCCAACGCTCCGAACCTGCCGGAACTGGACGACCTGCAACTGGCACCCGGCCAGATGTGGGTGGGCATGCCAGGCGATGCCGAGGGCATCGTGGTGCAGCAGGGCCAGCCAACCCGGATTGGCGATTACACGCTCACCTTCGAGCGCGAGGGGCGCTACACGATCCTGCAGGTGGGCTACAACCCTGGCATCCCGATCTTTATCATCGCTGCCTTCTTCATGCTCGGGGGTTTGATGGTCACCTTCTACTTCCCGCACCGCCGTATCCGCGGCATCCTGCAGCCAACCGATAGCGGCAGCGAGTTATCCCTGGCCCCGCTGGCCAAACGGGATTACAGCGGCAAGCGCGAGTTCTATGACATTCTCTCGAAACTCAACGAATCGACGTCCACAACGCCCACGGTGCGGGCACCGAAAAACAAGGGCGATTTCGAGTACCTCTACAAGCATTCCCACGCCGGGAATGAATCACTGTAAACTGGTTCCGTTAACCATTTCTCGCGGGAGGGCACAGCCGCAATGGAAGGCCTCGTTCGTTTTTCTTTCTACCTCTTCGCCGGGGGCTCTCTGGCTGTTATCGCTTCAGCCATCATGTACATCACCTATGCCGTAGGCAAAATCCGTTTGCGCCGGGCGCAGGTCGCAACGCCGGAGGGGCAAACGGTTTCCACCAGCACTCTTCACGCCGAAGAAGGGCCGATCGGGTTCGCCCGCTGGGGGTTCCTCCTGTCGTTCCTCGGCGCGCTCGCCCTGGGCGGATCGTTCCTTACCCGCTGGATCGCGGCCGATCACTTCCCGCTCAGCAACATGTACGAGTACAGCATCCTCTTCACGTTCTGGGTGTGCGTGCTGAACATGGTGTTCGATCGCCTCTACAAGGTGCGCCAGCTTGGCGCGATCGTGATGACGATTGCGGCGTTGATGTGCCTCTATGTCTGGAGCCTGCCCGCCGACATGCGCGAGGTCTCCGAACTGATCCCGGCGCTGCAGGCGAACAACATCATGGCGTTCCACGTCGGGTCATTCACGCTCGCCTATGCCACGTTCGCAATCGCGTTTGGCGCGGCCATCCTCTTCCTCATTGCCGAGCGACGTACGGTCAGCTGGCTGCCCAGCGCCGAAATGCTGGATGATGTCGGCTTCCGCGCAGTTACCGTCGGCTTCCCGCTGTTCACGCTTGGCCTCATTCTCGGCTCCGTCTGGGCCCACGATGCCTGGGGCGTGTATTGGCAATGGGATCCCAAGGAGACCGCCGCGCTCTTCACATGGCTGGTTTATGCGGTGTACCTGCACACCCGCACGCTTCGCGGCTGGACCGGTCGACGCAGCGCCTATGTGCTGCTCTTCGGCTTCGCGGCCACCATCTTCACGTACTACGGAAACTACTTCTTCGGCGGCCTTCACGCCTACGGTGGTGTGTAACCCCAGATGACGGACTCAGGACAAACGCAGCAACCGGCCCAACGCCAGCGGGCGATCAACATCGCCCTGGCGCTTGTGATCATCGTCGCGCTCGTTGGCACCACCTGGTGGCTTGGCGAGCGCAACGGCTGGGCCGATATCGGCACCGGGGGCGCAAACGCGCAGCTCTTGCCCAAAGTCGGCGAAGAGGCCCCGGAGTTCTTTACGCTCCGTGAGGACGGCCAACCAATGCTGCTCTCGCAGTTCCGCGGCCAACCGGTATGGATGAATTTCTGGGGCAGCTGGTGCTTCCCCTGTCGCGCCGAGATGCCGGAGTTCAAATCCGCCTACGACAGGCTCACTGCCGAGGGAATGGTGATCCTGCCGATCTCCATCGGTGAGGCACCGGAGCAGGCGATCAACTACCGCAACCTCGTTGGCGGCAACTTCCCCGTTTATATCGACCCGAGCTACATCGAAGGCTTTATCGATGCCGAGGCGAATCCGGATGTCGCAGCCCGTTTCCAGGGCATGCGCAGCGACTGGCAGATTCGCAACTACCCAACCCATGTGTTCATCGATGCGGACGGAATCGTGCGCGAAATCGTGCTGGCCCAAATGACCGAGGACGAGATGGTCGAGGCGTCGCACAACGTGATGAAATCGCAGTCGCTCCTGCCGCAGATCGTGATCTGGCGCGCAGAATAATCGCAAAGCACTAAACTGAACAATCCAGTATAACCGCCACCCCCGCTATGCTACAGTCCCGGAATCTAATGTCCTGACAAACCCTTATGGGTCCTCTTTAATGCACAAACCCTAGAAACAGGCGTCCCCCTATTCGGGCGTGAGGATAACCTGGGTTAGGGAGATGCCACCAAAGGCTGCCTGCTTGTGTGCGTGTAGTTTTTACGCAACTGGAGCACTGTGGCACACTCGTCCTTGATTATCTCCCCTCTGGAACATATCATTACATACTGATATGTTGATATATGCAGGAGGGCCTCGTGTCCACTAAATCAGTACCCACTTCTTCCCGCGCAGCGATCCATCCGTTGCGGGCAAAGCTCTTCCACGGGTTTGCCGATTCGTCGCGCCTGGCAATTCTGGAGTCACTTCGATCCGCCCCTCAGACAGTGGGGGATTTGGCCACGCTTACGGGGCTGAGCCAGCCCAACACCTCTAATCACCTGTCATGTCTCCTGGATTGTGGGCTGGTGGAGCGTGAACAACAGGGCCGGAGTGCGATCTATTCGATTGCTGATAATCGCATTGTTATCCTGTTGGCACTTGCCGATGAAGTGCTAGCCGACCATGCAGCCCAGATTGCTGCCTGCACGCAATACGATGTGCTGGAGGCTGAATAATGGCAACGTCAGATCAAAAACTGCGCTACCGCGTGATCGGTATGGATTGTGCCCATGATGCCCGCGAAATCGAGGAGGCCGCCCGTCATAGCGGGGCTGTCAGTGATGTGCGTGTATCAGTGTCATCGCAGATAATGACGCTGCAGCTTGCCCCGGAAGGCTCGACTGAATCCATCACACAGGCCGTCAATGCTGTTGGCTATCAGTTGGAACCAATTGCGGGGGGTAGCACGCCTGCCCATGCCAACCCTGCATACCGCCGTGCGCTCTGGATCGTGATTCTGTTGAATGTTGGCTATGGCGTGATTGAGATGGCCGGTGGCTTTCTTTCCGATTCCCAAGCCTTGAAGGCCGACGCTCTTGACTTCTTTGGAGACGGCCTCATTACCCTGCTGGGCGTTATCGCCCTCGGTTGGGGCCTTGCCTGGCGTTCTCGCTCTGCCCTGATTCAAGGCGTATTCTTGGGCATCCTGGGAATCAGCGTCGTGGTCAACACAATTATGCGCCTGGCTGAGGGATATGTACCTGAAGCGGGGCTGATGGGAGCCTTTGCTATCGTGGCCCTCATAATTAATGTCGCATCGACGATCGTGCTGCTACCGCACCGCAGTGGGGATGCTAACGTCAAGGCAGTTTGGATGTTTTCTCGTAACGATGCACTCGGCAATATTGCGGTGATTATCGCTGCAGTGATCGTGGGGCGCATCGGGGCCGCCTGGCCAGATATCGTTGTTGCTTTTGTGATCGCCGCCCTCTTCTTGCAATCATCATGGGTAATCATTCGCGATGCCCGTGCAGATTTGGCCGATACGAAATTACAGGGCAGCAGCACATAGACGGTGGTGGTATGGAGGTCAATGGATGTGCATCGCGCAGTGTGCATATCCGCAGGCCTTTGCCAGTCAGACTGGTGACCGACGAACCGTTTGCCGGGATCGTGCGTAAGTGAAAGTGATCAATGTCAGTAGACATTGGTACTCCTGGCGCATCCGGACAGCGCCAGACTCATGAATCAGTCCAATGAAGCCCGGTTGATATCCCGATACTGCTTCGCTTACAAGCGCAACAGGGGCCGGTCCCGTACGGACCAGCCCCTGTTCGGTTCAGGCGAGCGTCACCACTTGAGGTTGGGAATCACCTTTTCGCCGAAGGCCGTGATGAACCTCTCCTGGTCACGGTTCACGTTGTGGATATGGATCTCCTTGAAGCCCAGGTCGATGTAGTGCTGGATGTTGGCCGTGTGCGCTTCCAGGTCGGCGGAGGAGAACACGCGGTTCTTGAAGTGCTCCGGGCGCACGAGTTTCGCCATGGCCTCGAAGTCTTCCGGGTTGCGGATATCCGCCTTCGGGAAGCTCATCCCCCCGTTCGGCCAATCTTCGACGGCCTTGTCGATCGCTTCCTGGTCGGTGGCGGCGTAGCTCACCTTGATCTGCAACATGCGGGGCATGGCAGCGGGATCCTTGCCCGCTTCCCGTGCGCCCTTCTCAAACCGCTCCATCAGCATTTTCAGCTTCTCATCCGCGGCACCAACGGTGATAATGCCGTCCACCGTCTTGCCAGTACGTCCGGCCTGGATCGGGCCAGCCGTGGCAACGTAGATCGGCGGAGGAGCATCCGGCATGGTGTACAGTTTCGCGCTCTCCACGCGGAAATGCTTGCCGCTGTGCTTGATCACCTTGCCGGTGAACAGCTTCTGGATAATTTCGATCGCCTCGGCAAGCCGCTCCAGCCGGGTCGGGGCTTCGGGCCAGTAATCGCCGGTAATGTGCTCGTTCAGCGCTTCGCCGGCACCCAGCCCGAGCGCAAAGCGTCCCGGGTACATGGCTTCCAGTGTGGCCGCTGCCTGCGCCAGCACGGCCGGATGGTAGCGCCAGCCCGGAGGGGTGACCCCGGTCATGAACCGGAGGTTCGTCGCCTGCCCCAATGCGCCCAGCCATGCCCAAGTCT
>JBHWTK010000067.1:0-142645 GCA_043427975.1 Chloroflexia bacterium
TACTCGCCAAGGAGGGCGCCGCTGCCGCCCCCATGATCCAGGTGGATGTGGGTAAGCACGATACGCCCGATGTCACGCATCTCCAGCCCATGCGCCCGGATACCCGCCTCCAACGCACCACGGCATGACTCGGGGCCACAATCCACAATCACCCAGCCGTCGCTACCCTTCACGAGCCAGCTGGCAATGACATTCGGCATCCCCTGGAAGTTCAGGTCGACCAGAAGAGGATCACCCGCTGTCACCATTCCTCCATCTCCCCTCCTGACCTCCGAAAACGGCCTATAATCGATGAATATGTTGTCGTATGCAACCAAATCAGGGACGCTCTTACCATGGACTATACCGCCTCCAACCAAGACGGGTTAAGCGTGGCTGAAACCGCGCGCCTGCTCAACCGCAGCACAGAACAGGTACGTCGCTATCTTCGCGAGGGACGGCTGGCTGGCCGGCGAGTTGGCGGTCAGTGGTTTATCGATTCAGCTGCCATTGAATCCTTCGGCAAATCAAGGAAGCAGGAAGATCGCTTCACGCGCGATCTCCGCCCCGCGTCGCGGACGAGGCCGCTGGATGCCGTGATCGGCATTGGGTCTGGTCCGGGTTCAGATATCGTGAACGGGCTATCAAGCTATCGCGCCGCCAGCCTGCGCGCCCGAAGGAGAGAACAATGACCGATTCTGCGGAACCGGGACACCCGACTGCCTTTGTTGACGCCAGCGCGATTGTCGCCATGGTCGATCGCAACGACCGCTCGCACAGCGCGGCAGTCGACGCCTACAACGGCCTGAAGGAGCAGAATTACCGTCTCTTCACCACCAACCTGGTGCTGGCTGAAGTTGTGCAGTTGCTCAACGATGGCGTTGGTGCCGATGTGGCGCGCCAGTTCCTGCGCGACCACCGCCTCTCGGTGTACCACGCTACCGAGGAGGATGAGGCCCGCGCAGTCGCAATGGTGATGACCTCGAGAAGCACGCGCGGCCTAAGTTACGTTGATGCAGTCAGCCTGGTGGTGATGGAAAAGCTTGGCGTAGCGGATGCGTTTGTGGTGGATACGACGTTCCTGGCGGAAGCCAACTAGGAGGCACACCCGTGGCAATAACCAACACCGTAACCTGCCCCAGGTGCAGCGAAATCAACGACGCCAACGACCTGTTCTGCAAGAATTGCGGCGAAAGCCTGGCGAACGTTGCCCTCACCATTGGGCAAACCGCCACCCTTACTCCGGTTCCCCAGCAGGATATGACCCAGACCACAGCAGTCGCCCCGGCGGTTGCCCCGCAGCCCGTGCAGCCGATGCAGCAATACAGCTACCCCGTGACCGAAACACCGGTTTCCACGGGCAGCATGCCGCCTGTGGAAAGCGCGCGTGGAGCCGTGCTCGGCTGGCTTGCCGCCCTGTTATTCCTGCTCATCGTCGGGTTCTTCGTGTGGTCAAGCCTGCTGAGCGATGCAACCCGCGATCGCTTCACGGGCTGGTTCTAGGCATCCCAGAGACCGGCCTCAAATTGCGCCAGTACCCTGTCCCTCGCTGACCGGATTTCAGTGAAGAGGTCGGGATGCGTGGACTCCAGGCCAGATGAGTCCAACTCTGCTTCGTCGAGCACTGCGATGGTGCCGTCCGCGCGTTTCACCACGTCGATCCAGTGGTCTTCCCAGGTCAATTCCAGGTTGCCGTGCTGATCCAGCTCCACCCGCGCGGGCGCGGTGATGTTGGCATACACGCCGCCCGGTTCGCCATCCCGCCCGTACACCTGGAAGACGTTGAACCGTTCCGTTGCGGAGAAGTACTCGCGCATCAGGCCGCCGCGTTCATACCGAACGCCGTCGATTTTGGCATCGTCCAACGCCCAGGAGGCGTCCAGCGCCAGCCAGCCTGGCCTGTCAGAAGCGATAACAACACCGGGATAGCGTGTAACCTGCTCGCCGGTGAACGTCGCCTTGATAACCGTCAGCCGCGTCCCGGGTGTGAGATGGCTCCATAACGAGTCCGGCTCGTCGAGCAGCCGCTCCACGATCACCACATCGCGCCATATGCCATCGAGCTGCCCGTGACGGTGGTACACGCCCACCTCGCGGAAGCCGAGCGAACGCAGCAGCCTGCGGCTGGCCGTGTTTTCCACGAACACCCGGCTGAGAAGCTTGGTATACCCCGCCTTCGCTGCACGATGGATCAAAGCCTCCATTGCCACCTTGCCCGCACCCTCACCGCGTGCGGAACGATGGACGTACACCGAGAACTCGCAGATGCCGGCGTAACAGGCGCGGGGCCGGTACTGGCTGGCACTTGCCCAGGCGATCACCTCGCCTGCCCGCTCCACCACCACAATCGGGTACGGGACGGAAAACCAACTGCGAACGGCTTCCACCGTTCGCAGTTCGGTTTCGAAGGTCGCCACGCGATCCTCAATGCCCTGGTTGTAGATCTCCGCAATGCGCGCGGCATCGTCTTCGTTCGCCAGCCGGGCAGCGAGTTCCACCGCCACTAGCCGCGCACCAGCCGGAGCACTTCGTCGGTTTTCTCCTGGAGGGTGCCCTGGTCGTCGGCTTCCACATTCAGGCGCAGCAGGGGCTGGGTATTGGAGCCGCGGAGGTTGAACCACCAGTCGTCGAACTCCACCGTGAGGCCATCAAGGTGGTCAATATCGGCACCTTGCTCGGCATAGAACGCTTCCACATTCTTGAGGACAGCGGCGGAATCGGTGACTTCAGAGTTAATCTCACCCGAGCGGACGCGGCTATCGATAGGCGCCAGGGTCTGGGAAAGCGTTTCGTCGCCCTCGGAGAGCAACTCCAGGACGGTCAACATCGCGATCAGTCCGCTGTCGGCGTACCAGTTATCGCGGAAGTAGAAGTGGCCGCTGTGTTCGCCACCGAAAATGGCATCCTCATCGCGCATGAGCGCCTTGATGAACGAGTGCCCCACGCGGGAACGAATAGCGGTACCACCGTGCTCTTCGATAATCTCCGGTACGGTGCGGGAGCAAATGAGGTTGTAGACAATGCTGCTGCCGGGATGCTTCTTCAGCATCTGCAGGCTGACCATGGCGGTGGTCATATCGCCACCGATAAACTCGCCGTTCTCATCAATGAGGAACATGCGGTCGGCATCGCCATCGAACGCGACGCCAAGATCGCACCCGTGTTCCACCACTGCACGTTGCAGGTCGCGAATATTCTCCGGCTCGATCGGATTGGCCTCGTGGTTCGGGAAGGTACCATCCAGTTCGAAGTAGAGCGGCACAATCTCCAGTGGCAGCTTCTCGAAAACCGGCGGTGTCAGCTTGCCGGCCATGCCGTTGCCGGCATCGACCGCGATTTTCATCGGGCGAATCTTCGTGGGATCGATGATGCCAAGGACATGTTCGGCGTACGCTTCGGTGACGTCACGCTCCGTGATGGTGCCGGTTTCGCCTCGAGGCTCGCCGAACTCGCCGCTAACCACCATATCTCGAATATCGCCAATGCCAGATTCGAGCGAGAGGGCACGCGCCTCCTCGCGGCATATCTTAAAGCCGTTGTATCCGGCGGGATTGTGGCTGGCGGTAATCATTACACCGGCAGGGTATTCGTACTTGCCGACAGCAAAGTAGAGCGTGTCAGTGCTCACGAGGCCAATATCGACGACGTTTGCGCCCTGCTCGGTGATGCCGCGCATCAGCTCAGCCTGGAGTTTGGGCCCGGAAATACGCATATCCCGGCCAACCACAACGGTATCAACGTCCAGGAAGGCAACCAGCGCCCGGCCGATGCGGTAGGCAACATCGGTGTCCATTTCCTGAGGTACCAGCCCGCGGATATCGTACGCCTTAAAGAGGTTGCCAACTGCGGGATCAAGCGGGGCGAGTGTAGCTTCGACCATACGTACTCCTCCGGTTATGATGCGCGAATATGCCTGTATGCATGATACCCGCGATGCCGGTTTACCTGCCCAAAACGGTGCCCTCAACCCGCGCATCGGAGCCACCAATCATCAGGCCGGTGTCGGGATCGCGCGCGATGATTTGCATCGCTCCACCGCCACCCCAGGCCTTTTGCTCGACCACTCGGTGTCCACGGTTGCGCAGGTCGTCCAGCACGCCGGAACCCAGCCGTGCTTCCACCCGCAGTTCAAAAGGATTGTGGCTGACAGAGGGATCGGTTCCGGGCCAGCTGGTCCAGCGGGGCTGTTCGATAGCGGTCTGCACATCGAACCCGGCGTCAATCAGGCCCACAATGCCCTGCAGGTTCCACTGTGGCTGGCCATCGCCGCCCGGCGTACCGCCCACCAGCACCGGCCGGCCCTGTTCATCGGCAATCAGGTAGGCATTCAGGGTGTGCATCGATCTCTTGCCCGGAGCGTACACATTGGGATGTGCCGGATCGAGCGAGAACCCGCGTCCGCTGCGGTTGTTCATCACCACACCGGTATCGCCGGCAACAATGCCAGCCCCGAACGCGGCAGACACCGACTGGATTAGCGACACCATGTTGCCCTGATGATCCACAGCACACAGATAGGTCGTGTCCCCATCGGTCAGCACCCCGGCATCCGCCCGGTGTACGGCGCGATCCAGGCTAATGGCGTTGTACCGACTGGCTGCATACCGCTTGCTGAGCAACTGCTCGATCGGGTTATCGCGACCGTCCGCGAGGTACGCCATACGATCGGCGTAGGCAAACTTCTTCGACTCCACCATCGTATGGATCGCATCTGCAGACTGTGCGTCAGCCAGGTTGGCATTCTCCACGATATTCAGCGCTTCGAGCAGGATGATCCCCTGCGACGGCACCGCCGTTTGATAGACCGTGTGGCCGCGGTAGGTGATCGAGTATGGGGCGGCAAGGTCCGATTCATAGTTCTCGAAATCAGCAAGCTCGTACTTGCTGCCGACTGACTGGAGATAGGCCACCATACGCCGGGCGATATCGCCGCTATAGAAGCTCGCCTTCCCTTCCCGCCCCAACTGTTCAAGCGTGTTGGCGAGGTCAGATTGCACCAGCCGCGTCCCCGGCGCTGGCGCATGCCCGTGCGCCAGGAAGATCGCGGCAGCGGCCTCGTCTTTGGCGAGCAGCTCGGCGTTGAGCGCGATATCGGCTGCACCTTCCGGCTGCAAGGCATATCCGTTGCGGGCGAGATCGATTGCAGGCTCGGCAACCTGGGCAAACGGCATGGTGCCGTATGACTCAAGCAGGTGGAAGAAGCCATCGACCATACCGGGAACGGCAATGGAATGCGGGCCGTTATACGGCATGTGCGTGCCGCCAAGCTCTTTCATGAGCTCGTAACTGGCACCACGGGGCGAGCGGCCACTTGCCTGTATTGAGAGCGGCGCGTTGCCACCCACCGAGTACACGGCGAAGAGTTCGCCGCCAAGGCCGCACATCTCGGGCATTACCACGGCGGCGGCAAGCCCGGCGGCAACGGCGATATCGAACGCATTTCCACCCTGATGCGATATTTGCAACCCCGCATCCACAATCAAGGGGTGGGCAGCGGCTATCATCGCCCGCTCCCCGTACATTGGAAACGCGCGCCGGCGGGCGAAAGCATCAGTCGATTTACCGAATCCGATCGTCATGGATATCCTCCTGAACCCGCAAGGCCTCGCGCTTGCCGGCCTCGCGCCACCGGTTGCGTATGGGTGTGGCTTCAGGTTCAGGCTGGCTGGGCCCAGATGTCAATACCGCCGCTGTTATCGCGGCCAGTTCAGCATCTGATGGTGCCGGGTCCACCACGATGCGCAGGTTGGTCTGCTCGCTCATAGCGGGATATTCCCATGCTTGCGCTTCGGTACGCTCACCCGCTTGCTCCGGGCGATCTCCAGCATTTGGATAAGCCAACCGCGCGTTTCTTCCGGCTCAATAACCGCATCGATATAGCCGCGACTGGCGGCCTGGTACGGGCTGGCAAACAGGTCCTCGTACTCACTAATCAGTTCTGCCCGGCGGGCAGCAGGATCGTCGACGTGCTGCAGCTCCCTCCGGAACACCACATTCACCGCCGCATCCGGACCCATTACCGCGATTTCAGCCATCGGCCATGCGCAGTTGAAATCGGCACCGATGTGCTTGCTGTTCATCACAACATACGCGCCACCGTATGCCTTGCGCATAATCACCGTCACCTTTGGCACGGTTGCCTCGGCGAACGCATAGAGCAGCTTGGACCCGTGGCGAATGATGCCGTCGTATTCCTGGTCGGTACCGGGCAGGAACCCCGGTACATCCTCCAGCACCACCAGCGGGATATTGAACGCATCGCAGAAGCGTACGAACCGGGCCGCCTTCACGCTGGCATTGATATCCAGCGTGCCGGCCAACACAGCCGGCTGGTTTGCAACAATGCCTACCGGTTTGCCATCGAGCCGTGCGAACCCGATGACGATGTTGCCGGCATATTCCGGCTGCACTTCCAGGAACTCACCGTCATCAACGATCTCGTGGATTACCTGCAACACGTCATACGGGCGACTGGTGTTCTCCGGGACAATCGTTCGCAATGCATCGGTGGTGCGTTCGGGGTCATCCTCCGGCTCAACCTCGGGCGCGTCCTCCAGGTTGTTGCCGGGCAGGAACGAAAGCAGCCATCGTACCTGCTCGTTGAGGTCGTCCTCATCGGTGGCGCGAAAATGCGCTACGCCGCTGCGCGAGGCGTGCGTTTCCGCGCCGCCAAGTGTTTCCAGGGTCACGGTCTCACCGGTGACGGTCTTGATGACATCCGGCCCGGTGATGAACATCTGGCTGATATCGTTCACCATGAAAATGAAATCCGTCATCGCGGGCGAGTACACCGCGCCACCGGCGCAGGGGCCAACGATAATCGAGATTTGCGGTACCACCCCGCTTGCCCGGACGTTGCGGAAGAACACCTCGCCGTAGCCCGCGAGGCCTTCCACGCCCTCCTGGATTCGCGCGCCAGCGGAATCGTTGATGCCAATAATCGGGCAGCCGTATTTTTCGGCGCCGTCCATGAGCTTCACCATCTTCTCGGCAAAAGCCTCGCCCAGCGATCCACCGAATACCGTGAAATCCTGAGAGAACACCGCCACCCGACGCCCGTCGATGGTGCCGAATCCCGTCACCACACCATCGCCACGCGGATGTTTGGCCGCCATCCCGAAATCGGTCGCCCGATGCTTCACCATCGCATCCAGTTCGACAAACGACCCTTCGTCCAGCAGCGCGAGCACGCGTTGCATGGCGCTGCGCTTGCCGCGCGACTTCTGTTTTTCCGCTGCCGTCTCGTGGTGCTCTTGAATTTCGGCGCGCATGGATTCAAGCCGGTCGTATTTGGATGTCGCGGACCCGGTCATGTAGTTATCCCTCCCGGAACGGTTGCCTATAGCCTGATTGTAGCGCCGGCCCGTGTTGGTAGCAGGGATTTCCTCTCGGTGTCTGGCAATCTCTCCAGTAGAATTGCGGCAAGAGTGGGACACCACCACGACTCGCGTGAGGAGCATGCATGGCGAACGGGATTTACATTACCTCTGCCGAAGGGCACACAGGCAAATCAATGGTGGCCCTGGGGCTGCTGAGCACGCTGAACGATGCCGGGGTGAATGTTGGCATCTTCCGACCGGTATCGAAATCCGATTCGGAGCCGGATCCCCTTTTGGCACGCCTGCTCGACATCATGGACATCAATGACCCCGTCGAAGACTGCATGGGTGTCTCCTACGAGGATGTCCATCAGGATCCGGATGGCTCCCTTCGCGAAATCATGCGGAAGTATCGTGCACTGGAACCTCGGCACGACGCCATGGTGATCCTCGGCTCGGACTACACCGATGTCACCACCCCCACCGAGCTCGCCTATAACGCCCGCATCGCGGCCAACCTGGCCGCGCCGGTGGTGCTGGTTGTGGGCGGCCGCAATACCGATGAGGATACGCTGAGTAACAGCCAGTTCCTTTCCGGTGATCCACGAACACCGGAGCAGGTACGCAACGTGGTGGAAGTGGCCATCGCCGAGTTGCACAACGAGCACGCGCACCTCGCCGGCGTGGTGGTGAACCGCGCCGAAAGCACATCGGAACCGTACGAAGACGCACTTCGCGTCAGCAGCCTCATCCCGTCAACGGTACCCGTATGGGTCATCCCGGAAGACGCTCGCCTGGTATCCCCCACCATCGGCGACCTGATGCACCAGCTTGACGGGCGGTTGCTGTACGGCACAGATGAACAGCTCGAGAACTACGTGCTGGCATACATCGTTTCCGGTATGAACATGGAGCATGTCCTGGAGCGGTTGATTGAGGGCGGGGTCATTGTTGTCCCCGCCGATCGCTCCGAGGTGCTGGTGGCCCTGCTGGTAGCCCAACAGAGCGAAACGTTCCCGAACCTGGCCGGTATTGTGCTCAATGGCGGCTTCGAGTTGTCGCCCATCATCCAGACGCTGATCAACGGCGTGGAGATCGATTTGCCGATCGTGATCGCCCCGCAGAGCACCTTCCAGACCGTGCTCAGGATCACCCGCACGCGTGCCGGCTTTGCGAAGGCTCCGGAGAAGAAGATTCAGCTTGGACGCGAAATGTTCGCGCAATGCGTGAATGCTGACGATGTGGTGCGTATGTTCGAGTCGGCCCGAACAGACATTGTGACACCGCTGATGTTTGAGCACATGCTCATGCAGCGCGCGCGGAATAACCCCAAACGGATCGTTCTGCCCGAAGGCGACGACGACCGGATTATCGAGGCGGCAGCGGAAATCCTCGAACGCGGCGCTGCCGAGATCACCATCCTCGGCGAGCCGGAAGCGGTAGCAGCACGGGCCCACGAACTGGGATTCGATATTTCCCACGCACAGCTGCTCAGCCCGCACGACCCCGAAATGGTGGAAACGTTTGCCCAGGAATATGCCACCTTGCGTGCCCACAAGGGCATGACGGTTGAGCGTGCGCGGGAGATCGTTCAGGATGTGTCCTACTTCGGCACGATGATGGTGAAAATGGGCATGGCCGATGGCATGGTGAGCGGTGCGGCCCACACCACCGCCCACACGATCAAGCCGAGCTTTGAAGTGATCAAGACAACGCCTGACGTCAGTATCGTCAGCAGCGTCTTCTTCATGGCGTTGGCTGATCGGGTGCTGGTGTATGGCGACTGCGCGGTGAACCCGAACCCCACGGCCGAGCAACTGGCCGATATCGCCATCAGCTCGGCCAAATCGGCACGGCAGTTCGGCATTGAACCGCGTATCGCCATGCTGAGTTACAGCACGGGCACATCCGGCACAGGCGACGATGTTGAGCGCGTGCGCACGGCAACCGCGTTGGTTAAGCAGCGCGCGCCGGAGCTGCTGGTCGAAGGGCCTATCCAGTACGACGCAGCCGCCGATGCCAGCGTTGCCAATAGCAAAATGCCAGATTCCGCTGTGGCTGGTCATGCAACAGTCTTCATCTTCCCGGACCTCAACACCGGCAATAACACCTACAAGGCCGTCCAACGTTCCGCCGGCGCGGTTGCCATCGGCCCGATGTTGCAGGGACTACGAAAGCCCATTAACGACCTCAGCCGTGGTGCGCTGGTGAACGACATCGTCAACACGGTCGCCATGACGGTCATCCAGGCACAGGGAGAAACCGCATGAGCACGGTACTGGTCGTTAACTCCGGGTCCTCGTCGATCAAGTACCAACTCATCGACCTGGATAACGAAGAGGTGATCGCCAAGGGCCTGATCGAACGCATCGGCACCGACCATGGCGTGGTGAACCACACCACGAACGGCAGCACCGAGACGTACGAGGTCTCGGTGCTGGACCATATCGCCGGTTTCCAGGCTATGATCGCCGCCTGCGAACGGTTCGGTCCGGACCTCAACGAGGCCGGCATCGTCGCAGTCGGTCATCGCCTGGTGCAGGGTGGGTCGCGCTTTATTGCGCCAACCATCATCGACGATGCTGTCATCCGCACCGTGGAGGAACTGGGCCCGCTGGCGCCGCTGCACAACCCGGCTAACCTGCTGGGTGTGCGGGCCGCGAAGGTCGCGTTCCCGGACATCCCGCACGTTGGCGTGTTCGATACCGCCTTCCACCAAACCATGCCACCCGAGGCGTACACCTACGCTATCGATACCGCATTGGCGAACCAGCACCGCATTCGCCGCTACGGTTTCCATGGCACCAGCCACAAATACGTTAGCGAACTGGCAGCACGGTACCTGCAACTACCACTGGAGGATATGAACACCATCGTGCTCCACATCGGCAACGGTGTATCGGCATGCGCCGTTCGAGGCGGGGAAAGCGTGGAAACCAGCATGGGGCTGACACCGCTGGAGGGGCTCGTTATGGGCACCCGCAGTGGCGATATCGATGCCGGCATTATCTTCCACCTGGCACGCCAGGCCGGCATGAGCATCGACCAGATCGACGACCTGCTGAATCGCCGCTCGGGCCTGCTGGGCATGACCGGCAGCGGCGATGTGCGCGATGTGCTGGCGTCAGCGGCCCGTGGCGACGAACGGGCGCAACTCGCGATTGATGTGTACTGCCATCGCATCAAGCACTACGTGGGTGCCTACTACGCCCTGCTCGGCCGGGTCGATGCCATCGTCTTCACCGCCGGGGTGGGAGAAAACGCCGCCGATGTGCGCGCCCGTTCACTCTCGAACCTGGAATCACTGGGCATCGAGATCGACGAGGGCCGCAACCTCTCCTCCGAGCGCGGTATGCGGTCGATCAGCACCGACAACAGCAAGGTGGCCGTGTTCGTGATCCCCACCAACGAGGAACTCGAGATCGCCCGGCAAACGGCGGCTGCCATCGCCTGATCGCCCTCGCCGGTGGGCCTGCCCGGTGCTACACTCCGAAAGCCGACTGAACAAGTCGGCTATTCTGGTGTTTTCACGATTCGCACGAGGGCTCCATGGCATCATCCCGCATTAAATACTGCTCGGCCGATTCCACCGCCTCACGCGAATCGACACTGGGATCGGCGTGGTACACACCGGAACTTTTTGTCTGCGAGCTTCCCCTGCCGTGGCTTGGCGATACGCTGAAGAGCCGCAATATCCCCGCGGGCCTGGATGAACTGGTGTACCGGCGGTACGAAACGCACGGTTATACCTGGGGCCTGGTCGGCTGCGCGCCCGACCCGGCATATTCGGTGCCAGGCTATTTTCGGGTGATGCACTGCACCGTATCGCCAGGTTCCCTCGGGCGTTTTTCCCGCCGGGTGTTCCTGGTTCCCTACGCCGAAATGACGGCTGCCATGGAAGCGCTCTTCAACGGCGAGATTCATCCGCAGGTGGAGGAAGTGGAGGATTCGATGCGCGATGTCCTCCTGTGCACCCACGGTACGGTTGACACATGTTGCGCCACGTTCGGCTACCCGCTCTATGCATTGATGCGAAAAATGGCCGATAACACAGGTTCGAACGTGCGGGTATGGCGCGCCACGCACTTTGGCGGGCACCGGTTCGCGCCCACCTTCCTCGACCTGCCATCCGGCCGCTACTGGGGGCGAGTCACCCCGAAGGACGCCTCCGCCCTGCTCCATCAGTCACAACCTGCCGATACCTTCCGGCACCTGTACCGGGGATCGGCAACCATGGCCGAGCCATTGACCCAGGCGATAGAGGCCGAACTGCTCGCTCATTTCGATTGGGCACTGGACAGGGCGGATATCGGCGCGATGGACGTCCGACAGGTAGCCGAAACCGAGTGGCAGGCTGCCTGCTCGGTCACCCTGCATTCTGGCGAGCAGGTTCGGCTTGATGTTGGTTGCCGTCAAACCGGCCTCATCAGCGTCAAGGGCCATTGCAACTACGACATCATCATCGATTCGCCCCAGTACGAAACAGGCATCCGCCTGGCTGATGTCGCGTCTTCCTGAATACTGGCCGTCGTCACGGAAATGTGACCGATTTCGCCGATCCATGCGTTAGCCTGTTCATACAACGCCCGTGGAAAGGATGCCTGAATGAACCGACGACATTTCGCCCTGGCGACGCTTGCAGCCGGAACGATGCCGCTGCTCGCTACTGCACAAACGCCATTCGCCTCCCCGACGCATGACGAATCGGCGCCCGCCGACACCCGCGCGCTCGACCTCGTAGCCCTGCTGGACACGATTTCTCCGGTTGAACTGGTACGGGCACTGCAGACCTTGCCGGTCGATATCGACATCCTAGACGATGCCACGATCGTGCCCTGGACGGACTTTGGCGATAGCGATTTGTACAGCTCGCTCGGCGGTGCGGTTATCGTCGATGGCGATGGCGAACTCCACGATCCCGAAAAAACGATGCAAGGCGCGTATATCGTCTATGAATCAGCCGATATCGCGTACCAGGAATTTGTGCGCAAGCTGGGCTCGGCGTACGATATCCCGTCCACCACCATGTCGATTGCCGGCACAACGGTTTGGGAGCTGGGCAACGACACCCTGCGTATCGGCGTGACCCGTATTGGCTATGTCATGCTGCTGGCCAACGCGTTCGATACGGCCAGCGGTGCAACCATGGATGCGATCATCGACCACCTGATGCTGGTTGCCTCCCACGTGGATGCCTAGAGTTGGGATGCACGGCCCGGTTCTCAGGCGTCCAGCCCGGTAAGGTCCCTGTCTTCCATTTCCCAGGCGTGGTCTAACGTGTGATACGCGCTGTGGCGGATGAGGAACGATAGCGTCCATGTCTTGGCCATCGCTCCGGCCGCGTGGGCTTTCCGGAGGGCCGCTATGTACTGCTCGCGGTATGCCTGGCGGCCAGACGGATCCAGGAGCGATTCGTGCTCCACGTCCACGCCGATCCCCTTCGCCCAATCGGCCTCATTGAACAACACGTGGCGCACGATATGGTCACGATCCCGCCCGCCACCACGCGGTCCCTTCTTGAGTTCCGGGCTCACTCTCGCGGCGGTTGCATCGAAGAACCGCCAACCGGCCTGGAGGAGCGCGAGATGTCGTTCGAACGCTTCCAACTCGTAGGGCTGCTCGATTTCCTCGAGCGATGAAGCGAAACTGATACCCCAGAAATCGGTGGAACCAGTGCCGATGTAACGGTCCACCACCTGGATATCGCCCTCGCCGTCAAAATCGGACCCCAAGCCCGCGCCCCGCGCGACGGATGCGTATCGGCTGCGATACTCCGCAAGCCTCGCCAGGGCAAGCTCTTCCGTCTTTGCGCCCCGTTCAAGCCCCGGCCAGTCGATGGCGTAGGCCACACTCTTCTTGCCTTTCGGCCCTTGCTCCACACGAACATGCATTTGCTGCCTCCAGGCCTGTCTTGTCTTCGCAGGTGTCACGTCTTTCCGGTAAGATCCTTGTCTTCCAGTTCCCAGGCATGATCGAGCAGGTGCCATGCCGCGCGCCGGATGTAATACCGCAACGGCCACCTGGTTTCCGTCCCCTCGGCGTTCAATCGTTGCACGGCTTCGATCACATCCCGCCGGTGCGCCGCCAGTGATTCAGGATCGTGCCAATGTTCTTTCGGGGTCTTTACACCGATCTGCCTGGCGTAGCCCCGATCGGCTTCAAGCGTGTGCTCCACAATCGCATCGCGGTCTCGTCCACCACCACGGGGGCCTTTTTGCAGTAACGAGCTGACGCGCGAAGCAACATCGTCGAAGTAGGACCAACACGACTCCAGGATCGCAATCTGACGATCACATTCGTCGCTGGTCATCGCACCATATTCGACGTCACCGATCTTGTCCGGCACGCCGAAATCTGTCGCGCCGGTACCTTTCAGTTCTTCGACAACTTGCCAGGATTCTGCCCGCTCGAAGCCGGCAAGGTGCGCGACCTTGCGATACCGGCCAGCGTAGGACATCAGGTTCTCAATAGCGTCCTTGTCATCCTTGCCGCTACGGCTCCAGCCGGGCCAATCCAGCGCGGATGCAAATGTTTTCTTTATGCCACGCTCGATGAGAATGCGATGAGAGAGGGTCATATTCCACCTCCTGTACCGGCAGTGTAGCGACAGGCGTGGTCATTCTGCGTCCGCAAATCCGCGACGGTCGCAGCGATCCCATGCTGTATGCTGGTTTCACGTTCAGGAGATGTCGTTATGGTGACCAGGCTATCACTCGCTCTCGCGGTTCTCCTCCTTACCTTCTCCAATGCCACACAGGTGACCACACCTGACGCGCGCGACTGTCCCACCACCACGCCAAACGGCATCCCACCGCGTGGAGAGGTCGCAAGCCCGTACTGGCATTACGAGAACGGCATATACATCCACATGGATGGCGACGGGTTTATCTACGCCAAGACAAACGACAGAGGCTCGTCTGGCTGGATCAAGGCGATCGTGTACCACAGCGTCGCCAGCGAGGGATTCAGTATTTCGAGCCGGTATCTCGAAGATGAGTCCTCAAGGCTGACTGTTGATGCAACGATCGGCCCGGCTTACGGACGGCAGACGCCGCTGCACGTCGGCTCCATCACCTTTCCCGCAGCGGAATGTTGGGAAGTCACCTATACCACGGGCAATGCCTCGATAACGTTTGTCGTCGACGTCCGCCTTGTAGAGGAATGGGGAGCGACACCGGTTGCCTGATACTGGCCAACTGGTGCTGACCTGAGCAGGTCAGAGGGAAAGAAACGGCCCGGCCACGGAGTATCCTGGCCGGGCCATTTTCGCGTTCTCCGCCAGAGCTATCACCCGATAAGCGGCGGTAACGATGCATCCTGTGCAGGATCGCCGATTGTGCCACCGAACGCAGGCACCAGCGACGCTCCATCGACGCCTGGCATCGCCGCGCTTCCGTTAACCTGAACGGAACTCTGCAGATCGCTCATCCCGGTGCCGAAGGTGGACAGCGGCGCCATGTAGATCTGTACCACCGAATCCAGTGCTGTTGACATCACCTCAACGGTGGAGAACAGGCCGTACGTGACACCATCCACCTCCAATACGTGGAGCATATAGGTGCCACCATTCTCGATCAGGGTCGGAGTACCGAGTTCGGGAGCCACAAATGACAGGACTTCTACCACCGGGTCCCGACCCTCCAGGTTACCGATGCCCGCAACGATGAAGTTATCGTTGGTTCCCCGCATCGGAACAGCCTCCAGCACGCTATTGCTGATGGTCGCCTGGGGCAGGAGTACCCAGTTCCCGCTCGTTTCAAGCGAATAGTTGTGAGAAAGCAGTGAACCAGAGGTGGACGTTTCGGGAGAACCCGTGTCTGCTACTGGCGACGCTGCGGCCTGTGGAGACGTACTGCCCTCTCCCACAGATGTCGTCGTGCCGGTGCCATGTTCGCTCTCGATTGCGGTTGTGAGCGGGAATTCGCCCACCGGCACCATGAATGTGCCACACGGCGCATCCACCTGCGCACACGCCATCTGGGCATAGAACATCTCGCGGGCAATCGGCTCGGCGAGATCCGGCATTGCGGAAACACGGGCCATAATAACCAGCTGGCCTTCCTGGCCGGCGTAGTTGACCATCAGGTATTCGATATTTTGCCCGGTGTTCGTGTCGGTAGCGACTGACGGCATCGACCAGCCACTTACCGCTTCATCGTTCCAGGGCACGTCCTGCAGGTCGGTCGCCATGACTGTGGACTGTGAATCCCGCAGCTCCTCGTTCTTGTTCGCTGCCAGCTGATTAACGTAGTCCGCAGCCTGTTGATCGCTAGGGAATGTGATCACTCGAACCTGCAACGCCACGTCTGACGGGCCGGCGAAGAGTGAGGAGTTCACGAAGTCGGGCATCAATGTGGCGCTACGCACGAACTGGTCGATCATACCGGACTCGGCAAACTGTCGCTTGTTTACTTCCGACATGCTCGTGATCTCGGGGTTCGGCACACTTCCCTGAACGCTGTAAATGTCTTGCGGCGGATATTCCGTGTCAACGTAGTATGAGTTGCCGTCGACAAATTGCAGGGCCAGCTGGTCCGGCGGCGTGGATGGAAGCGACTGCGCAGCAGCCCTCAAGGGACTGACGAGGACGACAAGGCAAAAAATCAGGTGCAATACGCGACGAGGATACCGGGCGTGAACCATAGCTGACCTCCCTGTACGGGCATCGGGCTGCGGGATCGCTATTCAGGGACAGCCGCTGAAACCCGATGCGTGGATGAAGATGCGTCTCATTATGTAGACCTTCATGTCACTATACCGGTCGGGCCAGCTGTATGCAATACACAAAGCGTAGGGCGCTTTGCAGGTGCAGGTTGATCTGAAAAAGCAAGAAACCGCCCACGGAGGCATGTCTCCGTGGGCGGTTCATGTAGGGGGTGATTACGCCTTGTTGTCGTCGTCGTTCACTTCGCGGAACTCGCCTTCAACGGTAGCGTCATCATCTGCAGAGGCCTGATTGCCACCCATATCGCTGGCGTCGAAGCCACCCATATCAGGTGCACCCTGCGCATCGGCGGCCTGGTACATGGCGGCACCGGCGGCGCTCAGCGCGGTCATCAGCGCATCGTGGGCGGGCTTGATGCGATCGATATTCTCGCGATCGTTCTCCAGCACGTCCTTGATGTCGGCAACCTTCGCTTCGAGGTCGCTCTTGAGGTCGTCCGGGATCTTGTCGCCGTTCTCCTCAATGAGCTTCTCGGCCTGGAACATCATGCTCTCGGCTTCGTTGCGCGTGTTGATGGCTTCCTTGCGCTTGGCGTCTTCGGCGGCGTGCTCCTCAGCCTCCTGAACCATGCGCTTGACTTCATCCTCGCTCAGGCCGGAGCTGCCGGCGATGGTGATCTTCTGTTCCTTGCCTGTGGCGGTGTCCTTGGCGGTGACGTTGAGGATGCCATTGGCGTCGATATCAAAGGTCACCTCAATCTTCGGCACACCACGCGGTGCGGGCGGAATTCCATCGAGGATAAAGCGGCCGAGACTCTTGTTATCGGTGGCCATCGGGCGCTCACCCTGCAACACGTTGATCTCTACCTGCGGCTGGCTGTCGCTGGCCGTGGTGAATGTCTGGCTCTTGCGGGCCGGGATGGTGGTATTGCGCTCGATTAGCGGTGTCGCCACACCACCAAGCGTCTCGATCGCCAGGGTAAGCGGCGTCACGTCCAGCAGCAGGATGTCCTTGACATCGCCGCCGAGCACACCACCCTGGATGGCGGCACCAAGCGCCACAACTTCGTCCGGGTTGATGCCCTTGTGCGGCTCCTTGCCGAAGAAGTCCTGCACGGTCTTCTGAACAATCGGCATGCGGGTCTGGCCACCAACGAGCAGGGCTTCGTCCACCTCGCTCTTGCTGAGGCCGGCATCCTTGAGGGCCGATTCCATCGGGCCCTTGGTGCGGTTCACCAGGTCACTGGTGAGCGATTCCAGCTTGGAGCGCGTGAGGGTGATATTCAGATGCTTCGGACCGCTGGCATCGGCCGTAATAAACGGCAGGTTGATATCGGTCTGCTGGGTGCTGGAAAGCTCGATCTTGGCCTTCTCGGCAGCTTCCTTCAGGCGCTGGAGCGCCATGCGGTCGTTGCGGAGGTCAACGCCTTCCTGCTTCTTGAACTCGTCGGCGAGCCAGTTAATGATCACCTGGTCGAAGTCGTCACCACCCAGGTGGGTATCACCATTGGTGGCGAGCACCTGGAAGACGCCCTCGCTGAGGTCGAGGATGGAGATATCGTAGGTACCACCACCAAGGTCGTACACAGCGATCTTCTCATCCTTGTCCTGCTTCTCAAGGCCGTAGGCCAGGGCGGAAGCGGTGGGCTCGTTGATAATGCGCAGCACCTCAAGGCCAGCGATCCGGCCAGCATCCTTGGTGGCATCGCGCTGTGAGTTATCGAAGTACGCCGGTACGGTAATCACGGCCTTGTCCACGGTTTCACCGAGGTAGGCTTCCGCGTCCGCCTTCATCTTCTGCAGGATCATCGCGCTGACTTCCTGCGGGCTGTACCACTTGTCGCCCATCTTCACCTGCACGTCGCCGTTCGGGGCGGCCTGCAGTGCGTACGGCACAAGTTCCTTGTCCTTGGCGATAGCAGGGTCGTTGAACTTGCGACCAATGAACCGCTTCACCGAGAAAATGGTGTTATCCGGGTTGGTTACCGCTTGCCGGCGGGCAAACCGCCCCACCAGGCGCTCGCCGGAGTTGGTGAGGGCCACGACCGAGGGCGTAAGTCGCTCGCCTTCGGCGTTGGGGATCACCACCGGCTCGCCACCTTCAATGGTGGCCATTACCGAGTTGGTTGTTCCGAGGTCAATACCGATTGTTCGTCCCATGTTGTCTCCTTTAGGTCTGTGTGGCTCACGCCACGTTTATTGAACGTGCTTACGCGTTGAACTCTTCGGGAGCGTTGCCGGTTTTCACCATGGCAGCACGCAGAAGGGTATCCCCCAGTTTGTAGCCCTTCTGGTACACCTCTACGACGTACTCGCCGCTGGTACCGGGCTCTACAGAAACTGCCTCGTGAATGGAGGGATCGAATGCCGACCCCACTCCGCTCACTTCCTTCACACCAGCGCCCTCAAGCAACTGGTGGAATTTGGCCTGGATCATCTGGATTCCCTTGAACCAGCTATCGTCGTGCTCGTTTTCCGGCACAGCCGCCATGGCCCGGTCCCAGTCATCGATAACGGGCAGGAACCGGCTAATGGCATTGGCAGTGAAGAGTTCCCCCAACCGCAACTTCTCGGCATCGGTTCGCTTGCGATAGTTGATGAACTCTGCGCGGCTTCGCTGCAACTGGTCGAGGTATTCGTCCCGCTGGGCGACAAGCTTCTCGATCATCGAATCGGTATCATCGGACGTTTCACCGAACTCGCCTTCCAGCTCGTCGCCCTCCATATCATCCTCGAGGAATTCGTCATCGTTCCTTACGTCGTTATGCGTCATTCAAACCTCTCCAATCGGCCGGGCCCGTGCCCAACCAGTACGAATTTTTCCTGTTTACGCGGAATACAAGTCGGCCATGAGGTCACTCATCAGCCGGGCCATGTACCGCACCGACGGGATACTGTGCCAGTAGCGCATGCGGGTTGGCCCAAGGACGCCCAAAATGCCCGTGACTTCGCCATCGACGCCATAGGTGGCAATTACAATGCCGAAGTTGCGCAGCGCCTGGGCGGGGTTCTCTTCGCCAATAAATACCTGCACATCGTTATCCGGGGTAAGCTGCGGAAGCAACTCTCCCAGGAATCCGGGTCCGGCCATAAGCTCCATCACCAGCTGGCCCTCGGCGCCCGCGAACTCCGGCTGGCGCAGCATTTTATCGATACCGCTATGCCGTACGGGCATATCCTGGACCGAATCCATGGTGCGCAGCCCGCTGGCGATATGCTCCAACACAAACTGCACAACGCCCTGTGCGGTGGCGCTTATCGCCTCGATTTCCTGGCTGTTCAGTCCGCGTAATGCGCCAATCTGCTGGTCGGCAATACTGCTGAGCAGTGGCTGTTCCGCTTCCTCGGGAAGGTGCAGCATCATCTGCCGAACCGCACTCTCCTGCGTCACCAGAATGAGCAACGCCAAACGCGGTTGCAGGGAAATCAGTTCGAAATGCCGCAACCGTGCCACGTGCGTTTTCGGTGCCGTCACAATGCTGGCCATACCCGAAGTACTGCTGAGGACGCTGGCGGCAAACTCCACCATGCTGTCCAGCTGGCCCTCGACCTGGCGGAACTGATGGCGAATCATCACCTGGTCCGCTTGGGCCAACGACCGATTCGGCATCAGGTGGTGCACGTAGTACCGATATCCCTGGTCAGTCGGGATTCGTCCACCAGAGGTATGTGGCTGGGCCACGTACCCCATGTGTTCCAGGGCAACCATCTCATTACGAATGGTCGCGCTGGAGATTGGTGCGCCGAACCGTGTCACCAAGGTTGCAGACCCCACGGGTTTCCCGGAATCCACATACTCGCGCACGAGAAGCTGCAGCAGCTTTTTGCGCCGCTCCGTCATCTCTGCCGGGCTATGTTGAATCCGTTGGTCCATGGCATCGTCCTTTCGGTGTTAGCACTCGTTTATTGAGACTGCTAACCAAATGGATGATACAAGGTTGATACGGACCTTGTCAAGGTTAAGACCGCTTTCCGAACAACCTTCCCATCAGGCTTTGCTTCTCTTCCGCCAGTGCTGCGTCGATGCGCGCACGGATAGCGGGATCCATTTTCTTACGGTTCGGGGTCTCTACCACCCGGGCGTTGGGCGGAAGCACATTGATTGCTTCGATAAGCCCAAGTCCCGACGATTTCGCGGCATCTGTCACCATTCTCATGGTGGCGAGCATCGGGTACGGGTCGGCTTCGGCCACGTGCAGACGTTTGGCCCAGAGCTCCAGGCGCAATTCAACCAGCTGGTCCAGCTTGTCAATCAGGTGCGGTGGAATCCAGGCTCCGGCCATGATGCCCCCGTGCAGGTCAAGCCGAATCGGCATACTGCCCACGAACACCGGCGGTACACCGTTATCCACAAACACGCGCGCCGGTGGTCGCATCAGCATGCCCACGCCACGATCAATAAGCGCTTCCCATGGCGTAAGGCCAAAGCCCTCGTAATGGAACGTTGGCTGGTCCTCGGCCATGGCCAGTGCCAGGCCCGTGGTGATGCGATTTGCCGAGAGCTCATCCAACGGCCGCTGGACCAATGCGCGCAAATCGTCTTCCCACCAGCTCCAGGGTGGCGTGCCCTCGCCACGTAGCGCCTGGACATAGCGTATGGCGGTCTCTGGCGAGTAGAGGTGCATGGTAATGAGCTGCATGGGTGATCCTTTCGTCGCGATATATGCCTATCGTGCCATGAGGTGCCTGCCTGCGTCATACTTCAGCGCATGAAAACGATGATCGTCACCCTCCGGCTTTCTACCAACCTCGATGGACGCACTCGCGAGCGCTGCCCCGATCTGGTGCTGTCTGTTGATGGCAACGAGGTTGCATCGGTGCGCAGCGATGTCGAGCAGCCGCACCTTCCAACCGGAGACGGTGAAATCGACCTTGTTGAATTCCAGGATGACGCGCTTAGCAGGGTGATGGATGAAGAGGCATGGATGGCCGAGCTGAAGCGCGTGGTTGCGCCAGGTGGCAACGTGCGCCTGACGCTGCCCGCCTCGGGCGCGCTGGCCTGGCTGGACACCATGAACCTGTACCGCTACATCGCCGATATCAGCAAGCGCGGCCATGCCCCGGATGCTGCCCTGCCCACCGGCTGGAATCGCCACTACTCGCCTGAGGATGTCACCCGGTTGCTGGCGGACGCAGGATTCGAGAACGTATCGATTCGCCGGAGTTGTTACGTGTCCGAAGTGATAGGGTTCCTGGGCAGCATGCTGTGGCGCAACTGGGTGCGGGGTGATCGACGCACCGAGTTAGAGGTTTTTCCCCGTTTTGCCCGGCGCACACCGGGTGAACGGCGTTTCCCGATTGGAACAACCTGGAGCGTTTCCGCCCGCAAACCTCGCTAACGCCGCAGGGGCGGCCACCGGTTGGTGACCGCCCCTGCCTGCTCCTGTGATGTCAGCGAGCCACTGCACCCTTGAGCGAATCTGGCGCCGGGATGTGGACATCGACCTTCTTGATGTACTTCTCAACAAGGTCCGCTCGGCCTGCCACGCCAAGTTCGCGCATTACCAGCTCGAAACGAGGCTGCAATTCGGCGTAGATAGCCTGCTTTGTTTCATCCGGCAAGCTCCACATTTCCTTCTTGAACGGGCCGAAGCCGTTCTTACGGGTCTTGTAGTAGAACTGCACATCGCTCATGCCCTCCTTGCGCTCCGATGCATGCGCTTCGGAAAGGTGGGCGTACACAGCGTCCCTCAGTTCGGCGGGGAAGTGTTCGCTATCGTAGTAGGCGTTCTGGTAGGCGGTGGCGAGGTGGACTTCCACCGCGTCCACTTCTGCAAACTTACCAAACGCCTCTTCGGGCAGGGTGCTGGCACCATGCTGTACCGCGCCGCCCATGCCGTACTTCTTCGCCGCCTGGCTTAGCTTGCCGAGCGTCTCGAAATCGACCGCGACATCCGCAATGGAACCATCCGGCAACACCACGCCACCGTGGCTGGTGCCTGTTTGCACGCTGATTTTGCTCACAGGGATCAAGTTTTCGCCCAGCTTGGCCAGTTCTTCAGCATACCCTTCGTAGAAGGCATCCAGATCCTCAACGGTGCTGTTGTCGTTGCCGATCTCACCTATTTCCGCGCCCACGGAGATCGTGAAGCCTTCCGGCTCATGTTGCCGGATAGCGGCAGTGAGTTCCGCCGTGTGGCGGCTGTTGAGCGCCTGCTGCTCCTTGAGGGTGGGTTTGGAAAGATCGACCAGCGTGCTGCAATCGATATCGATATTGCCGTAGCCGGCAGCGATGGCCGCGATCGCATGCTTGCGCACTGCTTCGATTTCGGCCTCAGGATCGGCTTCGTACTTCTTGCGGTTGGCCTGGTAATGGTCGCCTTGCACCATCACCGGACCCTCCCAGCCGTACTTCACCGCTGCGGCGAAGATGCTGGTAGCGTATTCAGAAGGCGACTGGTTCGTGTATCCATTTTCCGACTTCGCAAGCTCGAACAGCATTTGCTTGGTACCGGTGGCCTGGGCCGCCCGGAAAATGGTGCCGGCAAACTCCATCACATCACCACGGACATTGATCGCCGGTGTGGTGATGTTATGGTACTCGCCGCGCGCGGAGGCCATATACAGGTCCTGGATCGACGCAGGGAACGCACCGGTAGCAACAGCAATGCGTCGAACCAGCCAGCGGGCCGCTTGCTGCGGATCGCCCTCGCCGAAGGCACTCGTCCAGGCGAGTTGCTCTATCAGGTCGGACCGCACGGCATCGAGATCGAGAATTTCGATGTCGTCGCCGGTCACCCGTACGACGTCTTCCAGCGCGCCAACCAGCGACTCCATAGATTGGTGAATCGTTCGGGTCATGTACTGTCGAACCTTTCTCCAGGCATCATCGCCTGCTCTCTCCGGGGCACTCATGCCAGCTATGGCATGATGGCCGCAATATCCTTACCAAAGCATGGTACCGCACAGGTATTGCAGAAACGTGTCAGGAAAACAGCACATGCCCCGGATGTCGAAACACCCGGGGCATGCACCACTCGTTCTATCCGTTATTTGACGGTAAACGTGCCCACCATGCCGCTCTGCTTGTGGCCCGGTACCGAGCAATAGAACTCGACCGATGTACCAGACTCGGCATCGTCGGGAATCACCACATCACCGGTCTGGTCATTGTTCAGGAGTTCGGTAGCAATACCCCACTCATCCACAACCAGGTCGTGCTGGGCAAATCCCACGTTGTGCAGCGTTACGGTTTGACCAGGCGAAACCTCAACTTCATTCGGGCTGAAGCTGAAGTCATCATGCGCCTCGATCGTGATCGCTTCGCCCGATCCGGAATCCTCGCCGCTGCCAGTCGCCGATGGCGATGACTGCGGGGATGCAACCGGGGTTGCGGATCCACCAGGCGCCACGATGGTGATCTTGCCGACCATCCCCTGGTTCTGGGCTTCGGTCAGGTTCGACTTGAACTCGATCGTCTTGCCGACCTCCGCATCCTCAGGGACGGTGAACTCGCCAAAGCTGCCGTTGGGCACGCTCTTGATCATGGGCGTGAGGGCGTTTTCGTCCCACTCCTCTGAAGTAAGGCCCATCGACATGCCGGTTTCGTTCTGGAAGGTGATCACACCACCCGGGGCAATCTCGAACTCGGCAGGCTGGAACTCCCACTGGGTACCAACTACGGTAACAGCCTGCGGCGTGTTCTCCGTGCCACCCGTTTCAGAACCGGAACCCGCCTCGCCGGCCGCCGCCGTGGCCTCGCCTTCGGCAGCCGGAGCCGCGGCAGACGAGCCGCCCTCAACGACGGTGAAGGTACCAACCATGCCGCTCTGCTTGTGGCCCGGCACGGAGCAGTAGAACTCCACCGAGGTACCGACTTCTGCGTCGTCCGGAATGACCACGTCACCAGTCTGGTCGTTGTTGAGCAACTCGGTGGCAATACCCCATTCGTCCACAACCAGGTCATGCTGGGCAAAACCGACATTGTGGAGGGTCACGGTTTGACCCGGGGCTACCTCAACCTCGTTCGGGCTGAAGCTAAAGTCGTCGTGCGCCTCGATCATGATCGCTTCGCCGGAGCCACTCCCGGCGGCGGCGGGAGCCTCTTCTTCGGCAGCAGCGGTCGCTTCGTCCTCGCCTTCTTCAGCCGGAGCTGCAGCCGAAGAACCACCTTCAACAACCGTAAAGGTGCCTTCCATGCCGCTCTGGCGGTGGCCAGGAACCGAGCAGTAGAAGGTGACGGAACTACCGACTTCGGCATCCTCGGGGATCACCACATCGCCGGTCTGCTCGTTGTTCAGGAGTTCGGTAGCGATGCCCCATTCATCAACCACGAGGTCGTGCTGGGCAAAGCCCTTGTTATGCAGGGTGACCGTCTGGCCTGGAGCCACTTCAACTTCGTTCGGACTGAAGCTGAAGTCATCGTGCGCTTCGATGGTGATTGGCTCGCTGGAGCCGCTACCAGCGGCCGCAGGAGCTTCTTCCTCTGTAGCAGCAGTCGCTTCGTCCTCAGTTTCACCTGCAGGAGCGGCCGCCGCAGAAGAGCCGGCCTCGACAACCGTAAAGGTGCCTTCCATGCCGCTCTGGCGGTGACCGGGGACGGAGCAGTAGAAGGTAACGGAGCTACCGACTTCGGCATCCTCGGGGATCACCACATCACCAGTCTGCTCGTTATTGAGCAGCTCGGTCCTGATTCCCCACTCGTCTACGACGAGGTCGTGCTGGGCAAAGCCCTTGTTATGCAGTGTGACTGTCTGGCCGGGCGAAACCTCGACCTCGTTCGGGCTGAAGCTGAAATCATCATGTGCTTCGATCACGACGGCCTCAGCGGCACCACCGGCACTGCCTTCCTCGGCGGGAGCTTCCTCTTCAGCAGGGGCTTCCTCACCGGCTGGGGCTGCAGCCGCAGATGCCTCAACCACCGTAAAGGTGCCTTCCATACCGCTCTGGCGGTGACCCGGGACGGAGCAGTAGAACGTTGCCGTGCTACCGATTTCCGCGTCTTCCGGGATGGTTATGTCGCCGGATTCTTCGCTGTTGAGCAGCTCTGTCGCGATTCCCCACTCGTCCACCACAAGGTCGTGCTGGGCGAAACCCTTGTTCTGGAGGGTAACCGTCTGGCCGGGCGAAACCTCGACCTCATTTGGCGTGAAACTGAAGTCGTCGTGCGCTTCAATCACAATCGCCTCGGCTGAAGCGGCACCGGTATCGCCACCACCGTCGCCTGATCCAGTTCCTTCAGTGGGCGTATCGGAGCCCTGTTGGGCACCGGGGGTGGAGGTGCGTGGGGCGATCGTTGGTGGTGCGCCCGGAACGTCCGGGATCTGGGTTGGATTAAGAGCCTCTTCGCTCAGCGGTTCGTTGCCACAGGCAACCAGTAACACGCTTGTTGCGGTTACCGATGTTACCGCCACAAATCGACGGCGATTCATACGATTCATACCCACACATCCTCCTGGGCGATTTTGTAGCAGTTCGCGTTGTTGCACCGGAAAAAGCGCACCGACGAACGTCGTGCACAAGACACTGCAACTATTGTACCGTGCCCGCAGCAAAGGTAACCGCGGGCCAACGGGCCGATGTAAGGAAAATTACCTATGACCGCCCTCCCCCATACACGAATGCGAATACCGGTAGATCGTGACGGCACACACCTCGCCGTCACGATGTACGAGGGATCGGGTCCGCCGATGTTGCTGATTCATGGCATCACCAGCAGCAGTGCCGAGTTCAACGGCGTCATGCCCCGCCTCGTCGAGGTATGCCAGCCGATCACAATCGACCTGCGCGGCCACGGAGAGTCGGACAAGCCGGCTTCCGGCTACCACTATGACGATTACGTACGCGACCTGTCCGCGGTCATCGCGCACCTGGAGCTCAACCGGCCGCTTGTGCTAGGCCATAGCCTGGGCGGCATTGTGACGCTTTTCTGGGCAGCCACCAACCCGGGAGTCGCCCGGGGCCTGGTCATCGAAGACTCCCCCTTGCGAAGCGGCGGCGAATTCCGCCAGGCATTCGATGGCTGGCTTGCCCTCAACGCCATGCCGGAAGACATGTTGCGAGCCTGGTATGCGGAGCGGAATCCCACCTGGAATGAAACACTCGTGGCCTCACGCTCGGATGCCATGAACGCATGCGCCCGGTCAGCCATCCTTGAACTGAGGGATGCCTCAATGGCGAACCAGGGGCTCGATTCATCCGATACACTGGCACGGATTACCGAACCGGTGCTCTTCCTCCACGGGGATCCGAAGGCGGGTGGCATGGTGCATCCGGATGATGCCGCCACCTTGCCACAGCGGATTCCCAATGTGACGGTTCGCAGGATCGAGGGCGCGGGACATACGATTCACCGTTCCCACCCGGACGAGTGGCTGAGGCTGGTGCGCGATTTCGTGCTGATGCACCAGGACTAATCGACAATCATCTCGTTCAGCGTAACGAACTCGTACCCCTCGGCGCGATACTCGGCAATCAATTGTTCGAGCGAGAGGTAATCCTGCTCCTGCGAGACGTGGTAGAGGATGATGGCTCCCGGTCCGCCGTTGGCTGTGTTGGGCCCACACCACTCCACGATCTCTTCGGCGGTATAGCCGTTCCACCCAAGGCTGTCACAGGTCCACCAGAAGGTGTAGTCGTATCCAAGCGATGCAAGCAGTACCTGGCCCTGGGCGTCGTAATCGCCATACGGAGGGCGCCAGAATGGGGCCATATCGTGATCGGCAACATCCAGAACCGCATTGTGCGCGCCCATGACCTCGGCGGTGCGCTCTTCGTCCGTAAGGGGTTCGGTACCGGGTGAAGCACCGGTCCAGCTCCTGTGACTTTCACTGTGGTTGAACAGCAGGTGCCCCTCATCCAAGATGCGCAGGATCAGGTCGGGATTCTCGCGCGCCCACGCCCCAGTCGTACCGAAGCTCGCCCGGATACCCTCTGCCTTGAGCAGATCGAGGATCTCTTCGGTGTAGCCGCGCCCTTCTCCGGCATCGAAGGTGAGGGCGACAGTGCGCGTGTCCGTCGGACCGCGCTCAACCATCACCGACGTGCCGGTAGTGTTCTCCGGCACCGGGAAGGTGCCACGCCCGACCGGTGCTGCGGTAGGTTCCGGTGTTGGTGCGACGGTCGGTGCCGGGGTGAGGGGCAAGGGTGCCTGGGTGGCGGTGGGCACTGCTACCGCGGGAGTCTCGGGTGCCAGAAGCGCGATTTCAGTGGGCGTTGGAGAAACAAGGACGGTAGCAGGAGCCTGCGGTGTGTTCATCACCGCGACCCCACTGCTACCGCCCCACGTTGCGCCCAACACGAGCACAACAAGCACAGCTATTCGTGCCAGTGAAGTGACCGCGCGCGGCGACATTACCAGATACCGAGTTCGTCCCGGGCTTCCTCGCTCATCATGTCCGGATTCCAGGCCGGGCTCCATACCAGCTTGACGTCGGTTTCGCCGATGCCGGGCAGGTCGCGCAGCGCGTTGTTAACTTCCTGCATGATGACCGGGCCAAGCGGGCAACCGAGGGACGTCAGCGTCATGGTGACCAGCACATCGCCGGATTCCTCAATATCCGCGTCGTAGACGAGGCCGAGGTCGACAATGTTGATGCCGATCTCGGGGTCGTACACGTTTTTCAGACCTTCATACACATCGTCTTTGGTGAACTGTGCCAATGAACTACTCCTGTGAAGTGATCGACCAATCTGCCCGGCAAAGGACCGAACATAGGTGCTACCAGTGTACAGCCTCTAGAAAAGGATCAGGGTAATGCCACCGATGAACGGGGTTGCCACCACCGCGAACCGGAGAAGCGACACCGGGGCGCGGCGGGTGAACTTCGCGCCGACATACGATCCGGCTGTCATGCCAATCGTCACGCCCGCCATGTGCAACAGCGCGAGGTCGCCGTGGCTCGCCAGCGCGAGGGCGCCACTGGCACTAATGAAACAGAGCGCCAGCATGGTGGTACCTACCGCCTGAAGCAATGGCAGGCGCATAACGGTCATCAGTGCCAGCTGGATGAACGGCGCCATACCCACGCCGAAAAATGCCGACGCCACGCCCCCCATCATGCCGACGCCCGTTCCAACCGTGGCCTGTCCGCCGGTGACGTGGTAGGTCTCGAGATCGGCAGGTTCACCAATGCGGGTGCCAAGTCGGATGCGGAGCCATACAAGGAACGCGAGGAAGAGCAACGCACCTCCTGCCGCCGGCTGGAGGATATGCTCCGGGACAAGCTGGCTAAGGTCTGCGCCCAGAATCGCCCCCGCCGTACCACCGATCCCGAGGATCACACCGGGCTTAACCACGATGTTCCCCTCACGAAAATGCGAGATCGAGCCGGAGATGGTGGTGAACACCATCGCTCCGAGGGCAGTGCCAACCGCGGTATGGATGGGGAGACCAAAAACGAGGGTGAGCAGGCTCACCATCACGCCGGCCCCACCAGCCCCGATAAACCCGATAATGACGCCAACCCCGAACGTGACGGCAACAAGCGTGAGCAGCAGGTCTATGACTTTCGCTCCTGGCGGATATCATCGAGGTCGATCACGTCATCGTTGAGGCGCTGCTGGTCGCGACGCACCTGGTTGAAAAGGTCATCCTGCTGCGTGGGCAGCCTGCCGGATGTCCAGGTGTACGTGGTGGTTTCGGCCTTTGGGGCGGCGTTTCGCACCTTAAACCAGAACCAGATGGCGACCACAAGTGGCACAAGCAGCAGGATCGCGAAGCCAAAGCGCATCACCGCACTCACCAGCCCGCTGAACACCCATCCGATCAGGATGCCCAGCACCAGGCCAACGATGAACGAGACCTGCATTCGTCGAGAGATGAGCGAGCGGACTGAGGCCGCATTTGGATTGAATTGCATGTGAGGCCTCCACGGTGTCGACGGACGCTCCAGCGGCTATGCTGGAATCCTATTGTAGTGCCGTATCACGGCTGGCGAGCATGGAATGGAGCAGGCATGAGCGAAGAACTCCAGATCACAACATCGTTCGAGATCGTGGAACCGTTGTTCCTGAAGATGGCGGAGCAGCGCATCCTGGCGGCTGGCGGGGCAGTGACGCACGCCGCCTTCGGGGTCAGCCCGGATGCGTTCGGCAGCTACAACATGACTATCGAGGTCGAGCCAGACAACCTGGAGGCCGTCCAGGATGTGCTGGTGACCGAGTTCCCCGTGGAAACGATGATCATGGGCGGCGAATTGTTTCGTATTTCCTACGATGCGGGCCGCGTTACCACCAAGTTCGGCGAGGTCGCCATTCGCGATCGGGTATGGAAGGGCCGCGTTATTGGCGTTCTGCCAAGCCTGCCCGAGTGCGCCACGCTGGCCAAGCGCTTTGGCGTCCCGGGCGTGATGGTCTGGCAGGAGGCGCTACGGTTGTCGGAATCGCGCGTCGGCCTCAAGCGCTGACACGCCGGAACCGGGCAGGAAGCCGGCCCTGCAGCATGTCCATGATTTGCCGGATCACAGCGGGTGCCAGAAGCGATACCAGCGCGGCGTAGGTAACAGTAAAGAGCGAGGCAGGAACCAGCACTAGCGCCAGTCGCCAGGCGATATCCGGCAACCGGATGTCGTACGCTGCCAGCCAGTCGAGGTTGTACCAGGCCAGCCAGGCGACGGTCGAGGCAACAAGGGCAGACACCCCCACACGCGGCACGAGCGTGCGCAGGGCGGGTTGCGGTGTCCAGCCGAAGTGTTCCCGTCCGAACCACCAGATCACGACGGTATGGAAGATGAACTGGGCGGAGTTCGCTAGCACCAGGCCCATCATGCCGAAGCGGCCAACCAGCGAAAAGGCGACCAGGAAGTACACGCCAACAGCTGCCACACCGATCAGCACCGGAAGCCGGGTATTCTGCCGTGAGTAAAACGCGAAGATCAGCACCTGGTCGTAGGCGGCCATGAGCGTACCGGGCAGGTATCCGAGCAGTGCCAACGAGATCTGCCCTACCCCGACCTCTGTAGTCGCGCCATAGCCAAAAAGCAGCCGGGCGATAGGATCGCTGAGCGTTGCGAGGGCGAAGGTGGCCGGGAAAATGAGCATGGTTACCATGGTCAGCGCCCGACCGAGCGTATCCCGAAACGAGATGGCATCGTTTGCCTGAAAATGGCGGGAAAGCGTTGGCAGGGCGGCCAGCGATATGGCCGCGGCCACTATGCCAAGCGTGAGCTGAACCAGCGTGGTGGCGTAGCGCATTGCACCAAGCGCGTTCTCCCCTGCTCCCCACGCCAGCCCGCGATCCACAATTACCGCCACGCTGTTGACAATCAACCCAAGGAACACCGGAACATACAGCGCGCCCATCTGGCGCAACGCCGGGTGCTTCCAGTCGAACGCTGGCACCGGCATAATGCCGTGCCGGATGAGTGGTGGAACCTGGATCGCGATGATGAGGGCCGCGCCCAGCACGGTACCCCAGGCCATCGCTTCCACACCCCAGCGGGCGCCGAACAGTGCCGTTACCACCACGATCGCGAGGTTACGAACCGCCGTGGAGAGCGCCGGAGCGGTCACCTTCTCAATGGCGTAGAGCATGGCCTGCAACACGGTTGCCAGGCAGAGCAGCAGGGCAGCCGGTAACACGATCCGTACCAGGCGAATGGTCAGCTCTACCGCTTCCGGCCCGCGCGCCTGATCATCGCCGGAGATCAGAATGAGCGCATTCACCACATCCGCGGCGTAGTACTCGCCGATGAGCACAGCGATGCCCACTACGACCAGGACACCGGTCAGCAACGTGCCACCAACGCGGCGAATCTCGGCCCGGCCGCCCATGGAAGCAGACGCCCACTGCGCCAGCACGGGGATCAGTGCTGCCTGAAGCGCCCCGCTTGCCAGCAGATCGAACAGCAGCGTCTGGAGGTTGTCGGCAATCGTAAACGCGGCGATTTCGTTGCCGGTGCCAAACAGGCCGGCGGCAAGTTGCTCGCGCACCAGGCCCAACACGCGGCTAAGGATATTGCCGAGCATGAGGATGAGGGCGGCGATGGCAATGCCACCACCACGCCGTGCGGGTTGGCCAGTTTCGCTCACCTGAAGCGCACCCAGGCGATGAGATACGTAAGTCCGGCAAAGAGCAGGTCGGGAACGACCCGGACCTGAAGCAACTGCGACATAAACGGCGAGAGGTTGTTCACCATCTCCCACGTAATCCCGTACCGTTGCGCGAGCAAGACGCGGCTCAGCAGCAGCCCGATGGTAACGAGGCCGAACGCAAGCAGTTGCAGGTCGCGGCCACGCTTGTTATTCGTGGCCCAGGCGATTCCCTCAACCACGCCGAAGCCGAGCAACAGCGCCAGGTAGAACTGCCATTGGGGGAAGAATCGCCACAATACCGCCGTGCCGACCGCAATGAGGAGGCCAATACCGGCCGCCTTAACGAGCGAATTGGTCGATGTGCGGATGCTGCCCATGGTGCGTACACCGGCGCAATCCGGGCAACGCAACCCTACCGGCGTCCGTACCGCATCCAGCGGGCAAATCGGCCGGCCACAGCGGGTGCAGCGCAAACCGGTGAGCGTGTCGGGGTGATAGGAACAGGGCACCTGCCCCGAAGCATGATCCATGCGAGCGTATCCGCAACATTTCGGACCGGATTCTCCGGCCACACGTCCGCTATTCTACGCCACCGCGCAGCCGTGTCTTGAGGAACTCAAGAAGTACAAGCGCGGCAAAGTGCGGCAGGACCAGCTGCCGTCGCCAACGCCACGGCTCGCGTACCAGCCGCACGAGCCACTCCAGCCCGAGCTTGCGTACAAGCGGCGAGGGTAACGCCACGTTTCCGGAGATGTAATCGAAGGCACCGCCAATACCGGCAACCACGCGAACGCCAACATCCTGTAATGCCGGCAGGTTCCGTTCGATCCAGTGAATCTGTGCCGGTGCACCGTAGGCCACCAGCACGATAGCCGCCCCGGCCTCCCGGATGCGACGGATCGATTCGGCGTCATCCTCTGGCCGCGGTGATCCATCGGCCCAGGTGCCCACAATACGCCCCTGCGGCTGGTCGGCGAGCAACTCCCGGGCCGCACGATCAGCAATACCAGGGGCGGCCCCGAGGAGGAACACGCCCGCACCGGTTTCCACCGAGAGCTGCACCATATCGGGCACCAGCGTTACGCCGGTATAACGCCCGGATTCCACATGGGGATAGAGCAGCCGCATGGCCACGGCCAACCCGGCACCGTCCACAGTCACGATGCCGGCATTGTTCAACGACTTGGCAAATGCGGCATCCCTGCGGGCCGTCATCACGTATTCAGGGTTGGCAGTGACAACGTGCAAGATTGAATCGGACGTCTGCAAATGGTCACGAATGGCCTGCTGAAGCGCATCACAGCTGCCGGGCGTGATCTCCACGCCCAGCACACGCGGACGACGGGCGATCATCCGAAGCTGCTGCTTCCGCCGCCACCACCGCCGCCGAAGCCGCCTCCGCCGGAGAATCCACCGCCTCCGCCGCCGAAGCCGCCGCCTCCACCACCGGAGCCACTGCTAATCACGCGAGCGGCGGTGCCAAGCATGCCCAGGAGGCTCCCGGATGCTCCACCGAGGCCGCGGGCCGCCGAATCGCTGCCGCCTTGCAGGTCGGGGATATTCCATCCGCCCCCACCGCCGGATCGGTCACCAGGCCCATGGCCAGTTGAGCCGAACGGGCCCGAGCCAACAACCCAGCCACCACCGCGCTGGCCACCATACATGGGGCCTCCACCGGTGTGGATGATCACCGGCCCGCCGCCACCGAACCAGGTTGGCGCAGGTACACCGGCCTGTTCGAACTTCGTCACCCAGCCCTTTTCGATGCCGAATGCGACTGCGTACGGAAGGTACTGCTCGAAAATCTCCTGGCTCTCCTCGAGGTTGGTGCGCTGCTCGATATCCTCCAGGTAGCGTTTGAACGCATTCCACTTGGCGGCAGCCTCGGCACCGGCCATGGTCTTGCGCACCATCGCGTTGCTTACCGACATGCCGATGAAGAACACAAACGCTGCAGCAAAGGCCATAAACCAGAGCCACCCGGAATCGCCGCCATAGATCACGCCCATAACGACCCACACGATGACCGCCAGGATCGGCGCGAAGATGCCCATCATCGAGTAGCGGGCGCGAACCTTGTTCGGGTCCTTCTCGAAATAGCCGTGGTCTACCACTTCCTGGTAGAAGCCCTCGTGAATCCGGCTGGCGCTGCGCTGCATGCGCTCGTTCGCCGTATGCATGGGCGTGCTGCTACCTTCGGCCACATTCCCGTTGAAAATCGCGTCCAGCAACACGTCTTCGTAGCTCGCGCGGGGCTGGGAAAGGTCGACAATTGAGATGGTGTAAATCGTGCTGCCACCAAAGCCCATGAACCCGCCGGTTTTTTCCTCGTCGATGCGAATGATATTGCGGCGTCCAAGATCAACAAGCGTGGCAACAACGTCGCGCGTGTCCGTGCGCTCGTCCACCAGGGTGCCAGCAGCACCGGGATGCAGGTCGTCTGGCGGGGAGGTGACGATATCGGCGACCAGGCCGACCTTCGGATCGCGGCCCGTGGTGTACCAGCGCAGCAACACGAACAGCGTCCCGCCAACGGCGATCAGCAACCCGGCTGCGAGATAGACGGTGCCCGCGACGGCGTTCTTGTCGGCCTGTTTGGCTTCCTCGGCGCGCCGCTCATCATCGGCGGCCTGCCACGAGGGCGGAGTTGCCTCGGTGATCGGCGGGAACTGGAGGTTCACCTGGAACTCTCCGGTCAGGTTCTGGCGGGTCCACGTGAACGTGTCGCCATCGTGTTGGGCGTCCGGCGGGGAATAAACGGTATCTTCATTGGCCACCGGCTCTGGCAGGTGAACGGTAATGGTGGAACTGCGCACATCGGCACTGTTAACCACGTCGGCCGGCACACCAATCCACCGCAGCTGCTGGTTGGCGGGTTCTTCATCCGGATAGGCACGCAACCCGCCCACAACGTCGTACTCAATGACGATCAGGCGATCTTCGCTGCCCCGGGTGGGATCAAAGTGGTAGGTGATCTCGACGGAGTCCTGCATCTCGGCGACGGTGAACGTCCCCGGTTCACCGGTAGCACGATTGAGTTCCTCAAACTGCTCCGGTGTTCCCGATGCACTGTTGGCGACAGACACCTCGAGGTTCCCGATGCCTTCCATCCGATCGGTGGGGATCACGCGGCTGCCGAACCGGAACGTCCCGTTGAACGCAACGAGCTGGGTTTCCACCACATGGAACGAGCCATCCTCGTTCACGGTGATCTCGGAGTTGTATTCGCGCCAGAAAGCACTGCGGGATTCCTGCGATGCCGTATCGACCGGCATGCTGGCAGCCACCAGTGCCAGCAACGCAAGCACAAGGAGCGCTACAAAAGATCGGTTGCGGGTTGCCATGGTCATGACTGCTACACACACTCCTCGTCGATATGAACGGCGTTGCTGCCATTCTAACGTGACCGGGCATCCCCATGTTCCCCGGCCACGCTGCAATTTGGCGGGCGCTATACAATAGGTGGAGGATAGAAGCAGGATCAGGATGCAGCACGCCAACCCACACACAACTCCACACCTAACGATCACGGAAATCGAGGATCGCCTTCGCCAGCACGGGTACCGGCTCACCGGCCCTCGCACGGCGGTGGTGGAAGGCGTCCTTCGTCACCAACGTCCCTTTACTGCCGAGCAATTGGTGGCAGAGTTGAGCGCCGGCAAGGACAGCATCGGCCGGGCGACGGTGTACCGCACGCTCGAGGTACTGGCAAGCATGGATGTGCTCACCCGCATCGTCACCCCGGACGGCCATCCCAGCTACATCAGCGGCGCGCCGGGCCACCGCCACCACCTGCTGTGCGAGGTGTGCGGCACCACCGTGACGTTCACGGCCTGCCCGATGAGCGACCTCATCTCCACACTGGCGCACGATACAGATTTCGTGATCAAGAACCACACGCTGGAGGTTTTCGGCGTGTGTCCGTCGTGCCAATCGGCGTGAAAATGACGGCTGTTGACACCTGGTATCAATAGCGATACGCTACCCACCGGCACGCAATGACGCGGGCCTCCTGCTCGATTAAGGACATCCTCCGGAATGACGCCCCAATCCCCGGTCCTCACGTGTACCGACCTCTCGGTGCACTACGACAACCGCTCGGCCCTGCGCGACGTAAACCTCGTGATTCAGCATGGCGAAATCACGGCCCTGCTCGGCCCGAACGGCGCAGGCAAGAGCACGATGCTCAAGGTATTGGCAGGCATGATCCCGCCGAGCCACGGCACGGCCACCTATCGCGGCACTGAGCTCAATGGACCGCACCCCGAGGTGACCTACGTCCCGCAACGCAGCGCTGTGGACTGGACGTTTCCAATCTCGGTGCTGGAATGCACCCTGCTGGGGCTTGCCGGTTCCAGGTCGCGATGGAGACCGTTCTCGCGCCGGGATAACGACATCGCCATGAATGCCCTTCGGGATGTCCGCATGGATCATCTTGCCCATGCGCAGATCGATGCTCTGAGCGGTGGCCAGCAACAACGGGTTTTCCTGGCCCGGGCGCTGGTGAACAATGGCCAGGTGCTGCTGCTTGATGAACCCTTCACCGGCGTGGATGTGCCCACACAGGACATGCTGGTCGATATCCTTACCGACCTGAAATCGCGCGGCACGGCCATCGTCTACGCCACGCACGACCTCGCCCAGGCTGCCCGCACGGCCGACCATGCCGTGCTGTTGAATGGCGAGATCGTGGCCGAGGGTTTGCCCGACGATATCCTGCAGGACGCCCTGCTGTTAAGAACGTTTGGTGGCAGCACCGTATCTGTGGAATCGCTCCGGGAGTCCGTCACCCCATGAGCTGGCTTACCGATCCCTGGGCATATACCTTCATGCAGAATGCCTTCCTCGCCATCATCCTGGTCGGGGTAATCTGTGGCGCTATCGGCGTGTTTGTGATCCTGCGGGGCTACTCGTTCCTGGGCGATGCGCTGGCGCACGCCATTTTCCCTGGCGTGGTGATCACGTTCATCCTTGGTGGGAATTTCCTCGTGGGGGCGCTCATCGCGGCGATCATCGTATCCACGCTCATCGGTGCGGTCAGCCAGAGTGGGCGAATCAGTAATGACACCGCCATTGGCGTGCTGTTCGCCGGCTCGTTCGCGCTTGGCGTGGCGCTCATGAGCCTGCAAAGCGGCTACCTTCGCGACCTTAACTCGTTCCTGTTCGGCTCAATCCTGGGCGTTGGCCGTGACGACCTTGCGATCACGGCGGGAGTCGGCGCGGTCGTCCTCCTCGGGCTGCTGCTCTTCCGGCGTGAGATCATCCTGATCTCGTTCGACCGCGTATTTGCCCGTTCTACCGGCCTGAACCTGTGGGTGTTCGACCAGGTTTTCCTCGTGCTGCTGGCCCTCACGATTGTGGTATCGCTGCAGACCGTGGGCAATGTGCTGGTACTGGCGATGCTGGTGACACCAGCCGCAACGGCCCGCATGCTGACCGATAACCTGCGCCGCATGATCGCGCTCAGCAGCAGCATCGGTGCCCTGTGCGGGCTGACGGGCCTGTACGTGAGCTTCTATTACAACGTGCCAAGTGGAGCGGCCGTGGTATTGACGGCAACGGTGGTGTTCGGCCTCGTGTTCCTCTTCGCGCCGCAAACCGGCGCCATCACCAGCCGGGTACGGCGCCGGATTCATTATGCGCATCCGGAAAGCGATGTGCACGTGCGGCCCGACAACCCTACCGCTTAATCGTGGACTTCCACCCGCATACCGATGTAGGCGAAATCAAAGAGGAACGCGGCATCCGCCTCGGACAGGCGGACGCACCCGAGCGTCGCCGTACCACCGGTAACCACCACATTCCCCGATGCATCCCGCGTCGGCGAATGGAAACCGTTACTGCGTACGGGATCGAAGCCGACGAAATCCGAGAGGTACACACCATCGGCAAACGGAGTTTCTGCCAGTGCCTTTTCCTTTACATGCACGTAATAGGTACCAACAGCGGTGCTGTAGTAACCGTCGGGAGATAAGTCCTTCCCGATCAGCGCATCAAACGTAGCAACCACGATCTCCCCGTTATGGAGCGTCACCGTCCGGTTGGTGCGATCCACTTCAATCCACTTCTCGCCGGGTTGTGGCTCGCGCTCAACCTGGGTTGATCCCGCAATCACTGGCGCTGCCGTCGACACCGCTGTGGGTTCCGGGGCGACGGCCGGCGGTTCAGGGGTCGGCACCGGAACCGAGGCCTTATCATCCGATGGCGCCTCGACCACGGTGTGCTCGGCGGCATAGGCGACACCCGGTTCACTCAGATAGTCGCTGGCAATCCACCCATGCTTCCCGTTTACCCTCACTGCCACGAAGCCGTCCACCGATTCGCGCTCGGCGGAGACCCCGGTGCCCGCAGGAATCACTGCGAGCACCTTGAACGACGTACCCGGGCCGGTACGGAGGTTCACGTCGTCGATGGTCACCACATCCCTGATAGCTGGTCCCCCACCGGGTGACCATCCATCAATCCACGGCCCCAGGTACCAGCCCCCCGCCACAACCAAGAAGAGGACCAGGATGGCAGCAACGAAGGTGCTAGCGATGTGTCGACTCCTGGCGACCCTGCGCTTCATGGTTACCAGTGCACCTCAACGCGCATGCCCATTTGCGCGAAATCGTACAGCTGCTCGATGTCGCCTGGCGCCAGTGCCACGCAGCCGCCGGTACGGCCAGCCCCGTTCGGCACAACATTGCCGCGCTTGTCCTTGGTGTAACTATGGAAGCCGTTGAAACGAACCGGATCGAAGCCAACCCAGTGGCTGATGTAATTACCGGCATAGTCGGTGTAATGCAGGCTTTCATCGAACGCGTAAACGGTGTAGCTGCCGATTGCCGTGGCGTAGAAGCCATCGTCGGTTTCATCCCAGCCAAGCGAGCCCCAGAACGCAGCAATCGATTCCTCACCCATCATCAGCCGTACAAGGCCGCTGGAACGATTCACATCAATCCAGTGCTCGCTACTCCCGGCCGGTCCTGCATTCGCCGTTTCAGGCGCGCTGCTGCCTCCACCGATGTCGCCAACGGGCGCGGCAGCCCCATCCATGGAGAGGTAATCGGCCCAGATCCAGCCATCTGTGCCGTAATACCGGATCTCGTAAAGGCCGTTGTACGGGCCGAAAAGGATATCGACCGGCGTGCCGGCATCCATATAGAGAATCGGCGAGAGATTATCCGGATGGACAAACAGCTCTGCCCCTTGCACGGCAACGTAGCCGATGAGGCCATTCGCTGCGGCCCTGGAAGCGATCAGCGACGATCCAGCGCCCAGCAGCCCGAGCGATGAGGCAGTGATGCCGGCCAGGAATTTTCGCCGGCTGGTCGTTATCCGCTGTACGGCGTCCGTCATGCTCGTGCGATGTGTCATGGTTCCCTTCCCCCTGCTAGAACTCCCTGTTTCCGGTGAGCAGTGGGTCCGTCCCAGCCAAAGACGACGCTCATACGTACATAGTGTACGTACACTCCTAACACCAGCATACGGGTCGGGGTCTATGTGTGCAAGGGGGATGGAGAATTAATACCCGGAAATATATCAAAGCGAGAAAAGAGGCAGAGCACAAGCTGGTGTTAATTTGTGACAATCAGTCACAGATCCATCCAGGCCAGAGACTGCCCATCACTGCCGCACCCTGTATTGCTACCTTTCAGCGGGCATCCTATACTGTGGACATACCCAGTCAGGGCCGGTTGGCGATGCCATCCGGTTTTCGCGTATGGAACACGTTACTGGTTCGGCCCCGTATCATGCGGGGTCTTCTTACATATCCGGAGCGATTCATCTCGCCCGCCCAACACAGATCCTGAAAGGACCGCACCATGGCGCACGATCGTCTGCAACTCACCCGTGAGGGAATGGACAAGCTCACAGCCGAGCTCCACATGCTCGAAAACGAGCGGCTCAAGGACCTTTCCCAGCGTATCGCCGATGCGAGTGATGAGGGCGACGTTTCTGACAACAGTGAGTTCGAGGAGTTGAAGGAAGAGTATTACTACGTGGAGGAGCGCATCCGCGAAGTGCGAGGCATCCTTTCCCGTGCCGACTTGCTGGAAGAAGGCTCGGCCGATGGCACCATCAGCCTCGGCAGCCGCATCACGGTCAAGGCAGAAGACGGCGACACCGAAGAGACCTGGCTGCTGGTGAACGAAGAGGAAGCCTCTGCCCGTGATGGCCGTATTTCCGACGAATCGCCGGTCGGCATTGCCCTCCTGGGGAAACACGCCGGCGACTCGGTAACGATCAAGACACCCGGCGGCAGCCTCACCTATGCCATCATCAACGTAATATAGAGAGCGGAATCTGTACCGGCGAAACGCGGCGGGATTCCTACCCGCCGCGTTTCGCGTTTTCACCGCCACACCGGAGTACCCTATGGAACTGACTGAACTGCAGGAAATACGGCGTCGCAAGGTCGATGACCTGCGCGATCTGGGCATTGAGCCCTACCCGACCCGTACCGAACGCACCCACACCACGAGCGACGCCCTCGCGCTGTTCGAGGCCGAAGAACACGCGGAAGCGCTGGATAGCAGCGGCCATTCGACCCAAACCGTGTCGCTTGCCGGGCGTATGGTCAGCTTCCGCCACATGGGCAAGACCGTGTTCGCACACATCCGCGATGGCGAGGGTGCGATCCAGCTGTACATCCGCAAGGATGCCATCGGCGAGGATGTTTACCAGCAGGTCCTCAAGCTCTATGACGTCGGCGATTTCGTCCAGGCCAGTGGTGAGCTCTTTCGCACCAAGATGGGAGAGGTATCGCTGCGTGTGGACAGCATCACGATGCTCACCAAGGCGCTGAATGCCCCACCGGAGAAGTGGCACGGACTTACCGATATCGAAACCCGCTATCGGCAGCGCTATGCCGACTTGCTCTCGAACGAGGAAACCCGGCGCGTGTTTGCCACGCGGTCAAAGATCGTCTCCTCAATCCGGCGCTTTATGGATTCGCATGGATTTATGGAAGTGGAAACGCCAGTGCTGCAACCGTTGTACGGCGGTGCCGCAGCGCGTCCGTTCACCACGGTGCACAACGCGCTGGACCAAACCTTCTACCTGCGAATTGCCGATGAACTGTACCTGAAGCGATTGTTGGTTGGTGGGTTCGAGAAGGTCTATGAAATCTCCAAGGATTTCCGTAACGAGGGCATGGATCGCAACCACTCGCCTGAGTTCACGATGATGGAGTGGTACGAGGCCTATTCCGACTACGAACAGCAGATGTCCTTCGTGGAAGACCTGATCTACCACGTGGTGGAAGAGGTGTTCGGTGGCCCGACATTCCAGTTCCAGGGGCACACCATCGATGTCACCCCACCCTGGCCCCGCCAGACGCTGCGTCAGGCGATCCTGGAGCGGAGCGGCATTGACTATACCCAGTACCCGGATGCCGAGGACCTGATTGCGGTTGCCCGCGAGAAGGGAGCACACATTGAGGACGGCACCGTGTGGCCGCGCGCGGTAGACGAGTTGCTCAAGCACTTCGTGCGCCCGTTCCTCATCCAGCCGACGTTCCTTACCGATTACCCGGTTGAGCTCAGCCCGCTGGCAAAGCGCAAGCTGGAAGATCCAACGCACGTGGAGCGATTCCAGCCCTACATTGGCGGTGGCGAGATCGGCAACAGCTTCACCGAGTTGAACGACCCGATGGACCAATTGGCGCGTTTCCTGGAGCAGAAGCGCGATATGGACGCCGGCGACGAGGAAGCCATGCCGATTGATGAGGATTTCATCAACGCGCTCATGTACGGCATGCCGCCCACGGGTGGTGTCGGCATCGGCATCGACCGCCTGGTGATGCTGCTGACAGACCAGCCAACGATCCGCGATGTCATCCTCTTCCCGGCCATGCGGCGGTTGCCCGCTGACCAAGGCCAGACGAAGGAAGCGACGGCAGCGGTCGAAGAGTAGCGAAAACGCCGCGATTCACGCTATGCTGAACGGCAGAATGGTGGCGCAGGCAGGAGAAAACAGAACATGTCGTCCATGAAGAACAAAGTCGAAAACGAATCTGGTATCTACAAGCTCGGCTTCAACCTCTGGTCGTTCCTGGGTATCGCGTTCCCGATCGGGTTCGTGATTGTCGTGGGCGGCATCCTGGGCTATCTCGTCACCCGCTAGGCTTTCGCTCAACCAGCAACACGAAGCCTCCGGCTCCTATCCTGGAACCGGAGGCTTCTTGCGTCCTGCCTACTCCGGATCTTTGTCCGGATTGGCCCGACCAACGTAATCCACCAGGCTGGGTGGGAGGTGTTCGGCGGCGTCCCGCAACCGTGCCACCAGCGATCGGTCAGTCGTCGCGGCCATAAATGCCACGCGCACACTGATATCGTGCGGCGGGCGGTGAATTACCTCAATCGTATCCCCGGCGCGCACGGTGCCGGGTGAGACGACCCGGAGGTACGCTCCCGGACGACTATCCTGCGTAAACTCCTTGATCCATTTCGGCTCCTTGATCACGCCCCGGAACGTTCGGCAGGGAATCCGCGGCCCGGTGACTTCCAGCACCACGTCGTCGCCAATCCGCCATCGTTCCCCAACCAGCGCCTCATTGACATCAATCCCAATGGTCGTCAGGTTCTCGCCGAAAGCACCGTTCGGGAACTCGCGCGCTTTCACCTGTTCCCACCGGTCCAGGTCCTCACGCTGGAACGCGTACACGGCCTGTTCGTCGCCGCCGTGATTGTCCGGGTCGCCGATGAAATCACCATCGACGCCGCTCTTTCCGTCGGCGGGCGCAAACACTGAGATGGGGCCTTCCACCGGCCGTTTGTGGATCCCTGTCACCCAGGTTGTGCTGTGCTCGGTTGGTTCAGATTTTCCCACGTTCACTGTGAGAACAGTCGCGCTGTTATACATTGATCTTCACCGTACGCCCTTCTGCTGCCGAAATCTCCGCCGCTGCTGCCATGCGCGTAAGCGCCAATGCCTCGGCAACGTTCTCCGGATCCTGTTCGCCACGCCGGATATGCTCAACCCAGCGATCAAACGGCGTCACGCCATCTGCTGGAAGTTCACGTGATGTCCAGAGGGACTCGCTCCGTAGCTTCGTGCGAAGTCCATCATCGAAATCATATAAAAGCGACCCGTCAGTTCCATGAATCTCGATCCACATCCCGATCGCGCCACCGAGGAACGACGCCTCGGCTACACCGGTGAGCCGGCCGGGATAGTTGCAGACCACCAGCGCCTGGTCCTCCACCGCGTGGCCACTCGCGCTGAGGTAACTGGCGGTGATGCTCTCCGGTAAGCCAGCAAAGCGGTGGACCAGGTAGTACGGATGCGCTCCAAAATCGATCATCGCGCCGCCCATTGCCTCGCTACGATCGAAAAAGGTTTCCGGTAGCCATTGAGGGTGGCCGTTTCGGCGCACTGCGCCATCGTGGGAGACGCGCACACGGATGTATGAGACCTCCCCCAGCTCACCTTCGGAGAGGATCCGCTCGATCCCCTGCGTGTAGCCGGTGTAGAGCCGTGGCAGCGAAACAGTGAGCACAATGCCGGCCCGTTTTGCCGCGTGTGCAATGGCTTCTGCATCCTCAGGAGTGGCGGCGAGCACCTTCTCCGTGTAGATGTGTTTGCCCGCCGCGATCACCTTCTCCATCACCTCGCGGTGCTGTACCGTAGCGGTCGTGATGATGACGCCATCGAGTTCGGGATCGGCCAGGAGGGTTTCAAGATCGGCACCGTATGGCACATTCCACTGGTCGGCAGCCTGCTGGCCCCGGGCCGCGTCATCATCCCACACGGCAACCAGTTCTGTATGCGGGTTGTTCTCGCAGTCGCGGGCGTAGTCGTTGGCATGCACGTGCCAGGCTCCAACCAGCGCGATGCGCAATTTCTCTGTCATGCTGTATGTCCCTGAAACGAGCGAAAACGAACGGCGCGGGATCGTACCTGATTCCACGCCGTTCATCGTATCGTGATTGCCGGAAATACGGACGATTATTCGTCCTGTGATGCACTCACGGTGGCTTCCTGGATCTGGTTCACCACGTCCTTGTTGGCCAGGCTGGTGGTATCGCCCAGCGTTTGCCCGGATGCAATATCGCGCAAGAGGCGGCGCATGATTTTGCCGGAGCGTGTCTTCGGCAGGTCGGGCGTGAACATGATGCGCTTGGGCTTGGCAATAGGGCTAATCTTCTTCGCGACGTGGTTCCGCAATTCCTGGCCGAACTGCTTTTCGTCCCCGGGCTGGGCGCGGTTCTTGAGCGTCACGAACGCGAAGATCGCCTCGCCGGTCAACTCATCCGGTTGTCCCACTACGGCGGCCTCCGCCACCAGGTCGTGGCTTACCAGCGCGGATTCGATCTCGGCAGTACTCAGGCGGTGGCCGGATACGTTCATTACGTCATCAACGCGGCCAAGCAGCCAGAAGTACCCGTCCTCATCGCGCATGGCACCATCGCCGGCAAAGTACATGTCGCCGAACTTGCCCCAGTAGGTATCGATGTAGCGCTGGTCATCGTTGTACAGCGTGCGCAGCATGGAGGGCCACGGTTTCTTGATCACCAGGAACCCGCCGTGGCCAAGCGGCACGGAATTGCCCTGCTCGTCCACCACATCGGCTTCGATACCAGGAATCGGAATGGTGGCTGATCCCGGCTTGGTGGTTGTCAGGCCGGGCAGAGGCGAGATCATGATGGAACCCGTTTCGGTTTGCCACCATGTATCCACCACCGGGCACTTCTCCCCACCGATATGGCGGTGGTACCACATCCACGCCTCCGGGTTGATGGGCTCACCCACCGAGCCGAGCAAGCGCAGCGAACTAAGGTCGTGCTTGTCGGCGTGCTGGTGACCTTCCTTCATATGCGCACGAATGGCTGTCGGCGCGCAGTAGAGGATGGAAACCTTGTAGCGTTCCACGATATCCCACCAGCGATCCGGAGCCGGGTATGTTGGCACGCCCTCGTACATGACGCTGGTGGCGCCATTGGAGAGCGGGCCGTAGCAGATGTAAGAGTGACCGGTAACCCAGCCGATATCGGCGGCGCACCAGTACACATCATCGTCCTTGATATCGAACACGGCGCGATGGGTGTACGACGTGCCGACCAGGTAGCCGCCGGTGGTGTGGACAATACCCTTGGGTTTGCCGGTGGTGCCCGATGTATAGAGCAGGTAGAGAAGGTCTTCGCTATCCATCGGCACGGCTTCGTGCTCGGTGCTCTGGCGGGCAACGATATCGTGCCACCAGAAATCGCGCCCCTCTTCCATATGGACATCTTCGCCGGTGCGCTTCACCACCAGCACCTTCTCGATGCTCGGCGCGCCCTTGATGGCTTCATCAACGTTCGGCTTGATGGCGCTCGGGCCGCCGCGGCGGAAACCGCCGTCGGCAGTGATGATGATCTCGGCGCTGGAATCGTTAATACGGTCGCGAACCGCGTCCGCGCTAAAGCCGCCGAACACCACCGTGTGCGGCGCACCAATGCGGGCGCAGGCGAGCAGCGCTACAACCAGCTCCGGGATCATGGGCATGTAGATGACGACCCGGTCACCCTTCTCCACGTTAAGTTCCGTGAGGGCGTTGGCGAGGCGACACACCTCATCCTTGAGTTCGGTATAGGTGATGACCCGCTGGTCGCCCGGCTCGCCCTCGAAGTAGTAGGCGACCTTGTTGCCGTTGCCCGCCTCGATATGACGATCGAGGCAGTTGTAGGCCACATTGAGCTTGCCATTCACAAACCACTTGGCGTGCGGGGCGTCGCTCCAGTCCAGCACCTGGTCCCATTTCTGGAACCAGTGAAGATGTTCGGCCTGCTCGGCCCAAAACGCTTCCGGGTCGGCGGCGGCGCGTTCATAAATCGCGGGGTCGCTCAGATTCGCGTTGGCCGCAAAGCTGGCCGGCGGTGGAAACGTTCGATCCTCATGCGAGATGACTTCCACGAAATCCTTTGAGACGTCCTTGATATCCGACATTGCGTTCCCCACCTTACTGGCCCGAAAAAATAGCTCGCTCGTCACCCATACCCCGGGCGCGATGCACCGATGCTGCACTGCGTTCGGTATCGCCGTTGATATCTGTCAGTACTCGTCACAATACAACGATCTTGCGGAAATGGCACACCCCGGCCGTTATGTGGCGATGGACGTAGGGGTATAACGGCTATGCTCCTATACTTACGGGTGATGTTGTGCCAGAGGCACGTTGTGATTCTACGGAGGCTTGCATGTCGTCCACTACCATCCATATGATCGTCGGTTCCATCACCCTGTTGCTGTTCCTCGTTAACGTGGTTATGTACGCGATTGAGCTGTTCAAGGGAACCCCGGTGGCCTATCACCGGCTCGTAAGCATCGGCGCCGCCACAGGCCTGCTGCTGCAATACGCCCTCGGGTTCATGCTGCTGGGCTCCGGTGAGAAGATCACATGGGTGCACTGGGTGCTGGCACTGGCGGCGATTGTGCCGGTGGGAATGGAGCACGGCATGACTGCCAACCAAACCAACTTCCGCTCGAAATCGCTGATCGGCCTCGTTGCTTCCGCGCTTGCGTTTGTTGTGGTGCTTGCCGTGTACGGCATCGGTGAAATGAACTAGCGCCATGCGCAACCATTCGTCCCCCCGCGTGACACCGGTTGATATCGCTATCATCGGCGGTGGTATAGCGGGCACCTCATTTTCAGTCACCATGCAGCGGGCAGGCTGGACCACCGCTGTGGTGGAACGCGAGCCGGTGTACAAGGATCGCGTACGCGGAGAGGCATGCCACCCCTGGGGAGTCAGCGAGCTTGTCGAACTCGACCTGATGCCCCTCGTGAAGGCATCAGGGGGTCTCGAACTCCCTGTATGGACGCGCTACGTCGATCAGGAACTCGAATCCGCGTTTCGCTGGGACGAAGCATTCCCAGGCGCGCAACCCGAGATCGGCTTTAGCCACCACACACTTGAGGAAACGCTGATCGGGGCCGCAGGAGCAGCGGGGGCGCGGGTGTTCCGACCGGCGCGCGCCTCGATTGCGCGCCAACGGGAAGGCTGGCTCCTCCAGGTGGCCCACGGTGACGCAACCACCGATATTCGCGCCCGATTCCTGGTAGCAGCCGATGGCAAGAACTCTGCTACCCGCAAGCTGTGGGGTGGCGAAACGATCACCGATCCGCCGCACCACAGCATGGGCGGCTTGCTGGTGGACCACATCGACCTTCCCATAGATAGCGCATTCATGGGCCGCCACGACGACGGTTTCTCGATGATGTTCCCCCAGGGCGACAATCGCTGGCGCATTTACCTGGTGGGTTCAACTGGCGTGGCCCGCACCTTCACGGGGCCGGACCGTACCGAGCGCTTCCTGCATGCGTGCGCGGAGTGCTTCCCCGAGGGTGTTTTCGAGCGCGTCTCACCCGCTGGGCCGCTGGCGTTCTTCCCGAACTCCCACATCGGCACATCGCGCATTCACGGCCCGTTCGCTGTGGCAATCGGCGATGCTGCCGGAGCCGGTGATCCGTCCCAGGGGCACGGGATGTCGCTTGTCTGGCGGGATGTGCGCGAACTGCGTGACGTGCTGACCACGTACGACCTTGAAGATGTGCCCGTGGCCTTTGCCGAGAAGCGCCGCGCCTACGAACATGTGCTGCGCACGCACGCTGCCTGGGTGGCGCCACTCATCACCGGGACCGATCCCGTAGAACTTGCCCTTCGCGACCAGGTGGACCTCGCCCGCGAGGCCGATCCTTCCGCGCTTGGGTACGCCGGCATCTTCGCCAACGGGCCCGACGGACTACCTACGGACGAAAACGCCCGTGTCCTGTTCTTCGGTGAGCACCTGGTTCCGAACCCCGTTACCTACGCACCGCATCTCGATAAGTTGGATCAACCTGTGCATAGTAGTCACAAAAGCGAATAGCGAACGTACATCTGGTGACCCTCTGGGCTTTGTCCTAGGCTTCAGGCAGCGTTTGTGTCAGCGCGCCGATGCGTCGGCTCTCGCGCCACGCATCGCCACTACACCAGGGCACACATCAGGGGAACGCCAGCATAACCGTGAGGGGCGCTGGCTGTTCGAGGGAGGAAAGTGCAATCATGCGTTTGTTTCGATCGGTAGCGGCCGTAGCGCTATCTGCGATGCTCGGGTTTGGGGCCATTGGAACGGCACCGGCAAGTGCCGAAAGCGTTGCAGCCTGGATGACCGTGGCAACCAACCATCCTGCTGCCGGCTGCATTGTGGATACCAGCGTTGAGCTCCAGAGTGGCGGCGCCCCTGTTGTGGGTGCCGAGGTGGCTATTGTCCTTTCGGACGATAACTCCAGCGCTGTGATCGATAGCATGTCCACAACAACAACCGAAACCGGCTTTGCCTGGTTGAGTTTCGACACCACGGGCGCGCCGGAGAAAACCTGGCTGGAAGTTCGTGTGAATGGCCAGTACCTTGGTGGCCGCACGATTTGGGTGGACGGCACCGAGTGTGCCGGCGCCCCAAGCGTGCTGGACCTGAGCGGCGATGTCCCGACCGTTACAGACACCTGGGTCCCGGCACCCGCTGCCGAATCGGCCGTTGCCAGCTCCTCGGGAAGCACTTTCCTGCCGGTTGTGACGTACCAGCAGCAGCGCCCGCTCAGTTGCGAGTATTCCGCCGTACAGATCGCCACCGGCATGATCGGTTACACCGTCTCCGAATACGAGATGGAAGCCGTCACCCCGCTTTCCGCCAATCCGCACTGGGGCTACCGCGGCAATATCAATGGCGAATGGGGCAACACCACTGATTACGGCATCTACGCCGATGCCCTGATTCCTGGCCTGAACTACTATGGGTACGAGGCCACTTCGTTTTACGGCGATCCTGCAGATCTCACCGCCTACATTGACCAGGGCACGCCCGTGATCGTCTGGCTGGGTATGCGTGGCGACCTGAGCCACGACGAGTACACATCCGATGGCACCCGCTACCAGGTGACACAGTACATGCACGTTATGGTGGTGTACGGGTACGACGAATCCGGCGTGTACCTTTCAGACCCCGGTTCCGGTAACACGGTGTGGTACGACTGGGCGACCTTCAACTCAATGTGGCAAACTATCGACGGCATGGCACTGGCCGTAGGTCAGTAACCATTCTCACAACCTGACAATTATCGACATCGAGGGGTCCTCTGGCTGGAATGGACCCCTCGATTGTTTTTCCCGTGCGATACTGGCGGCATCTGCAACAACGAGAGGGTGCCACATGAGTTTCGCAACCGGCCTTGTGTACGACGAACGCTACCTGGAACATGATCCCGGCGAGTTCAAGATTCGCTATACCGAACCGTACCCATTCGACGAGGTGGAGCCGCATCCTTCCGGCCCGGTGGTGGTGCGCCGCACGCGCAAACTGCTCACCGAACTGGGATATACACATGCGCTCGCTACAATCGAAGGACGAATGGCGACGGCCGAAGAGATCGAACGCGTTCATAGCCCGGAAATGCGTAACCAGGTAGAAGCGGTCAGTAAACACGGTGGCGACGCAGGGTTCGGATCCCCCATCGCGCCCGGCGGTGCAGGGATCGCCCTGCTGGCGGCCGGCGGTGCGATATCAGCGGTCGAGGCGGTACTCCAGGGCGATGTTCGCAACGCGTTCGGGCTGATTCGCCCACCCGGACACCATGCCACGGCCACCGAGAGCCTCGGGTTCTGCGTGTACAACAACATCGCCATCGCCGCGCGCCATGCGCAGCAGGTCCACGGGCTCAGCAAGGTCGCAATCGTGGATTGGGACGTCCACCACGGCAATGGCACGCAGGACATTTTCTGGCACGACAGCAGCGTGCTCTTTGTATCGCTGCACCAGGACAACCTTTTCCCCATCGACTGGGGCAAGGTAGAAGATTGCGGTGAAGGTGACGGACTCGGGACTACCGTCAATATCCCGCTGCCCGCAGGCTCTGGAAATGCGGTGTACCTGGCCGCAATGGAGGAAATCGTGGTGCCGGTTATCCGCCAGTTCGCGCCGGACCTGATCCTCATCTCGGCGGGCCAGGATGCCAGCGTGCAGGATCCGCTTGGCCGCATGACCGTCACGGTACCTGCCTACCGCCAGATGACCCGAGCGCTGCGCGACCTTGCAGACCAGGCTTGTGATGGCAGGCTGGTGGCACTGATGGAAGGCGGCTACAGCAACTACTACGCGCCGTATTGCACCGCTGCAGCCGTCGAGGGCCTTATGGCCGAACCACCAGCTTATGTTCCGGACCCTTACTCTCCGCGCAGCGAGGTGCAACCGGGCACGACCACGGTCAGCCTGGACCAACGCGCGGCGCTGGATGCCGTGAAGGCTGCCCAGCGGGCCTGGTGGGATCTATAGCCAGCCAGCGCCCAGACCTTCGGCCAACACCTTCAGCTCCTCGAACACCGGCTTGCGGATCGGTACGCCGTGCTCCATGTTGAAACGCGTTGCGGTCATCTCGGGGTCGCCAGGGACTAACACTGGCATAGCCGGGTCGAGCGGATCCATTGCGCGCAACTCGATACACATGGCGCTGAGCGCGTCCTTGAAATCCTGCACATCGCGGAATGCGTCGACCCGCCAGGCCATGAACATCTGTCCGTTCGCCCCGGCATCGCCTTCACCATGGCTGCGAGCCAGCTCGTCGCTCCATGGGTTGGTCGCCAGCTGCGAGCAGAAGATCTCCACCATCGCGCCCAACCCGTAGCCTTTGTGGCCGCCTGTGAGGTATTCACCGCCGAGCGGTGTCAGGGCCGCGTGGGCGTTCACATCGCTGGTGGGGATTCCGTTGGCATCCACACTCCAGCCTGCCGGGATGGGCAGCCCAAGGCGGCGAGCGACCTCGATCTTCCCGACGGCAACGGTTGAGGTGGCCATATCAAGGCAAAACGGATCGCCATTCGTCGGGGCGGCGAAGGCAATCGGGTTGGTACCCAGGGCTGCCCGTTTTGCGCCGGTCGGCACCACCAACGCCGAGGAATTGGTCATGCTCATGCCGCACATATCGTGCTCAATCGCCATCAGGGCGTAGCGGCCGGCAATGCCGTAGTGACTGCTGTAACGCAACGTTCCCAAACAGATGCCTGTGTCGTTCGCCTTTTCTATCACGCGCTGCATCGCGTAGGTGGCCATCACCAGCCCAAGGCCGTGGTTGCCATTGAACGCAATGGTGCCGGGCCGCTCACGGCCAACCGTCAGCTCCGCCTTCGGGTCAACGCGGCCGTTGCCGAGGCCGGTAAGGTAGAACTTCATCCGCTGCACGCCATGCGTTTCCACCCCGCGTACATCGGCGATGAGCAGCGAATCGGCAGCCACCGAGGCATCAGCACCGGAAAGGCCCGCCGCCTCGAACATGCGCGTAATAAGGGCGTGCAGGTCGGGATAGGGAATCCTCGGTGCGTCGGCCCAATCAATTATGGCCATTGATTACGTCCTTTCCGTGTCCTGATACTCGGATTCCATTGTCGCCGCAATTGACGAAACACGGGAGATTCCGTACCATTGCCTGTGCAGCGAGCCCGAATTGTCGGTTTCGTGTGCCCGGAGGTGGGTTGAGGTATCTCCCCACATTGTTCCACCCAAGGAGCTCTTTTGGACGCTGACAGTCCGAGTTGTAAACCAATTCGAGAACCCCGGAGTTAATCCCGGTCAGCGGCCAATTCATCGGCACGCCCCGGATATCTCCGGGGACCAGATCGCAGAACGACCTGCGAGAAGGGACGTGCCATATGCAACGGGTTACCACCCCCAAGCGCTTTTATATCGACCACAGCAGCGATGACAAAATCGAGGTTCGCACCATTTCGTGCCCCTGGCCACCCAAGCGTGAGCCGGTCGTGCACGAAATCCGCCAACCCGCGACCCAGGCCGAAAAGCTGTTTTCCGCCGGCCGGCTGGTACGCGGCGGTTTCCTGCGCAAGCGATAACACACAATAGCGAAAGGCGGGCAGCCGGGGATACCGGCCGTCCGCCTTGCCGTGCGTAGGGAGACTGGCCGTGTACGCCCCAACCGACGAGCAGAACGACATCGATATGTCCGGTGGCGAGCTGCTGGATGCCATACGCGCAGCAATCCAATCACGCGATGCCGACCAGGCCCGCCTGCTGGCGGGCCGTATGCTGGATGACGATGCGCTCGAACTCCTGGAAGACCTTAACGGCCGGGAACTGACGCACCTTTTCGCCTTCCTCGGTGAGGAGAGCCTGGGCGCCTTGCTCGCCCGGCTCGACCATCGTGACGCGGCCGGCATCCTTACCCGCATGTCCGCCACACAGGCTGCCGATATCCTGGAGGTCATCGGGCCGGACGACGCAACCGATATCGTCCAGGTTATCAACGCCAGCGATCCGGAATCTGTAGAAAACATCCTCGTGGCCATGGAGCCCGAGGAAGCCGCCGAAATCCGTGAACTCCTCCCCTATGGCGAGGAAACCGCCGGCGGTTTGATGACCCCCGAGTTTGTGGCGGCATTCCCGGAAATCCGCGCGGACGAAATGATTCGCGCGCTCCGACGGTTGGCAACCGAGATCGACAACGTTCAGTACGTGTACGTCATCGACCGTGAGGAACGGCTGCTGGGCGTGCTGTCGCTGCACCGGCTGGTACTCAGCGCGCCGAACACTCCTATCGGCGACCTAATGTCCCGCGATATCTGGACCGTCCGGGCCGATGAGGACCAGGAAGTGGCCGCCCGCATTGTGACCGAGCGATCGCTGCTGGCGATCCCGGTTGTAGATGAAGACGGCAAGCTCCTCGGCATCATTACGCGGGACGACATCGACGAGATTATCGAAGAAGAAGCGACAGAGGACATGGAGCGCCTTGGTGGTGCCAACCCGCTCAATGTGTCCTACCTTCGCGCCACGCCGATGATGCTTTTCCGAAAGCGCATTGTCTGGCTGCTGGTGCTCTTTTTCGCCCAGTTCATCACCGTATCCATCCAGGAAAACTACGAATCGTTACTCTCGCAGGTCACCTTGCTGGCCGTATTTATCCCCATCCTTATCGGCACCGGCGGGAACGTCGGTTCCCAAACCGTCTCCACGATCATTCGCGCGCTCGCCGTGGGCGAGGTGCAGGGCCGTCATATCCTGCGCGTTATCGGCAAGGAAACGCTCACCGGCCTCCTCCTCGGCATTGTGATGGGGGTCCTCATGTACGGGCGGGCCCTGTTTGTGGGCGAGGGTGACACCACAGACCTGGCCATTGTCGTTGGCCTCACTATCCTGGTGCTCACGACCTGGGCGGCAACGGTTGGTGCAATACTGCCGATCGTGCTAAGCAAGCTCAAAATGGACCCAGCCGTTGTATCGGCACCGTTTATCAGTTCGCTGGTGGATGGCACCGGGCTCATTATCTACTTCACCCTGGCGGGCTACTTCCTGGACCTGTAAATGGCGTAAGATGAACCGGGAACAGAGGGCGTTTTTCGGGGAGAACTCATGGACCAGCAACCATTCGCGCTCGCCAAGGCGGCATTCCGGGCCATGCCTGCCGTAACTCTGGTGCGCCAGAACGTGGTGTGGCTGGGTATGACGCTGATCGCCATGTTGAGCGCGCCAGGAGCGCATTCCGGTTGGTCGCTCTTTTGGTTGGTGGTCGCGTCGCTTCTCTCGGCAGCATGCCTCACCGAAGTCCATCTTGCCCGCGCTATCGAACATCCTCGCACCGTCATAACAACGCTGGGTGCCGCTGCACTGAGCGCCCTGGTTGCGCTCGTCCTCACAATGGCGCTCAACCCGCTCTCCGGTCTGATGCTAATCTTGCTCCTCGGCATGCTGGCTTACACCGGCAAGGAGCGGCCGTTTGTGACCGCGGCGCTCACCGTGGCCCTGGTGCCGTGGTGGGTATGGATGGCACTGGACCAGTGGCACTGGCAGCTGCTGGTGTTGCTGCCCCTGGTCGGCATGGGCCTGATCGCGGTGAGCCACCTGCTGGATACACACGCCTGGCCGGACGATGTTAAGCGCATCATGCCTGCGCGGGCGCACCGAGCGGCCGCCTGGCTGATCATCGCGCTTTCCGGTATTGGGCTGATGCTGCTCGGCCTGATGGCCGACGCCCGCCGACCGTTCCTCGCGTTGGCGGGCATTGTCCTGGCGCTTTCCGTGCCGCTGGAAGCCGGGTTCGGGTCTACCAGTCGCCGTTCCGCGCAGCAAAGCATCCGCATCGTCGTGAGTGCCTACCTGATCGCCGTAGCCTGCTGGCTCGTCGCAATCGCATGACACCGTACTCGCCTATCCCACGCATTGTCCCCGGCACTGCGCACCGCCAGCTCATCCATCGCATCCTCCGGTCCGACGTTCCGCCCGAAACACAGCGCATCGACCTGGTGACCACATCGTTCAAGCGTGTGAGCATCATCGACAGCGGAGAACCCCCTGCCGAGCGCACTGCCGAGGGCGATACAGCCATCCACGTGCTATGGCAGCATCAGGAGCACGGTGCCACGATCGAGATCGGCACCGATCGTTATGCCATAGCGCCAGGTGATACCTCCATGATCCCCGCCGGAGACAGCTGGCGAATGCCTCCGCACACGCTGTTTATCGAGGTGGCGGTACGGAGGTCATCGCTCGCGCTGCCGATTCCTCCAACACATGGCGATTACCACTTCACAGGTCACAATCGTGAATCGCGCTACCCCGCCATGGGAACCGTGCAGCTCTCGCGCTGGAAGCTGAGCGAGAACCTTGCGATGCCAGCTCCGGACGCGGAACGCGTGCTTATCGGCCTCTACAACGACATCGCCCTCCTGCATCCCGGAGGCATTACGATGCTGCGAAAAGGCGAAACCAGTGTGACCCGCCCCGCAACCGGAGGGATCACACTGGTGCCGAATGGACTCTCGTACATGCTGGTTATCGACTAACCACTGCGCTTGAGCAGTCCGGTTTTCTTGGCGTAGATCTCGCCACGCTGGAACAGGTACAGTCCCAGTGGCGGAAAAATGACGCCCATGATCAGCAGCGGCCACACGTTGTGCCACTGGCTCGCGAAGCTGGCACCTTCCAGCAATGCGGCCCGGATGCCGTTCAACGCGTAGTACACCGGGCTCACGTTGGCCAGCGGCTGCATCCAGCCGGGAAGCACATCCACGCTGTAGTAGATACCGCTCACCAGCAGCAGCACCGCCGTGAAGATGTACGTCACCTGTTGGCCCTTCTCCGGGCTCAGCAACGGCATCACTGCGGCGACCATCCCGAATCCCACCAGGGAGACAGAACAGATGGCCAGGATCATGATGGCCGCGCCGTAGTTCGCCTTCGACAGCGAGAGGTCGAAGAAGAGCGAGATCGCCCCCAGCATGATGATGATACGCAGGATGCCGTACAGCACCGCGTACACACCCATACCGATCAGCTGGGTCGCACGGCTGGCCGGCGCCATAAAGGTGTACTCGATAGTTCCCTCCCAGCGCTCCCAGCTCACGGTTTCCGAGAGCAGGTCGAAGATCATGCTCAGGTAGCTCCAGATGAGCGTACCGATAAGCAGGAAGGTCGTCGCCTGCGCGGCCGCCTCGCCGCCGAAATTCACTCCAATGAAGCCAATGGTGAGGGCGTTCATGGTGCTGTATACCAGCCACACCACTTCCCAGAGGAAGTAGCGCTTGCTAAGAAAGTAGTTTCGCTGGGCGTATCCCCAGATCGCGATCAGTTCGCGTTGCCACCCCGGTTTGTTCAGGTGGCCGTGGGTTATTTCCATCTATCCAACTCCTGCCCCAACCTCTACCGGCGAGGCCTGCTCTTCTTCCTGCTCCACCTTGCCGTTCTCCGATCCCTTCAGTTCCTCCGGGTCGAACTCCGCTTCATCCAGGCTGGTGCCGGTTGCCGCCATAAAGACCTCTTCCAGCGAATCTGATCCGTACTGCGCCTTCAGTTCGTCGGCGGTGCCCAAAGCGATCAGTTCACCATTCAGCAGGATGCCGATGCGGTCGCACAGCTCCTCTGCCTCGCCCATATCGTGCGTGCAGAGCAGGATCGACGAATCGTGCCCCTTGCGGATGTGCTGAACTAGCTTCTGCACATCCTTCTTGCTCCGCGGATCCAGACCCGTGGTCGGCTCGTCGAGCAGCATCAGCATCGGGCTGGTGAGCAGTGCGCGCGCCAGCGCAATCTTCTGCTGCATACCGCGGCTGAGGTGCTCCATCGGCTCGCCAATGCGCTTCACATCGAACCCGATACTCTCCAGGATGTTGCGGATCTGCGGACGGCTCTCGCTATCGGTGACGCCGTACATCTTGGCGCCAAACAGCAGGTTCTCCAGCGAACTCAGCTTCTTGAAGAAGCTCGCCTCCACGCTCACGCGGTTGATAAACCGCTGCACCGTGCGCGGATGTTTCACCGCGTCGATATCAAACACCTTCACCTCGCCGGCATCCGGCAGTGTGAGCGTGCTGATGACACGCACCAGGGTGCTCTTGCCCGAACCGTTCGGCCCCAGGATGCCGACAACCTCGCCGCGGTGAATCGTCAGCGAAACACCCTTCAGCGCGTACGCGTATTCACCGCGCTTCTTCTTGAACTTCTTTTCCACATTTGTCATCACCAGGGCTTCGACGCCTGGCTGTAACTTGTTGATCACCTTTGATCCTTCCTCCATACCGCGCTACTTCCTGGAACGGGCATTCGCGCTTCCCACCTGTGGCGTCCCCTAAAGGCACAAAAAAACCCTAACGAATGCTCGCCAGGGGTCAGTGTGCTCGTTCGGTTGTGCGCTCGGACCTAGATCGCAACCTCCACCGAATGGACACACTGCTCCCGTGCTGTGCTGCCGATAGGCAGTTGACGGCATCGGGTGAATCCGTGTGTCATCAGGTTCCGACCTCGTACGTGTACGCAAGTGGTGCGCCGGTTGCGAACCTCTCGCAGAATACGGAATACGAATTGAAAAGTCAACTAGTCCGGATGCTCCTTCTTGATGGCGATATAGGAATCCCGGATTAGCCAACGGAGCACGGACTCGTCCACCTCCGCCAGCTTCCTGATGTAGAGGCAAGCGTTGCCGGTTTTGAATGGGCCCAGTTGCATAAGCTGTTCCTGGTAGCGGTCCTCGTAGCCACCGATAAGGTAGACCACCAGCTGCGCCTTACGCGGACTGAATGCGGCTGCTGGCGCATCGCCTTCCCGGCCGGATTCGTATTTGTAATGGTATGTGCCGAAGCCGACGATGCTCGGGCCATACATGTACGGCTCCTCGCCGGTTTCCTCGCGCATGATATCGACCAGCCGATAGGCATCGGCGCGGCGGACATCGTTCTCCACAGCGGCGATAAACGCCATTGGGTCGACCTCGGTTGGCTGGGTTTTGTTCACCGGTTTGGCCATGTCTGCACGATCCTGCTACCGGTCGGTAGCCGCTAGAGTGTCCGGGCGACGGATTTGGCGATGGTGGCGAGCGTTTCCTTCACGCCGATGCCGCGAATCGCCATTGCCTGCACCACCGGCCAGGCGTGGGCGTTGAGCGGATCGCTCACCTCTGCAACTGGCAGGGCGTTCGGCAGGTCGGTTTTGTTCACCTGGATAATCAACGGCATAGTGACGGGATCCTTGCCGTAATGGGCCAGGTGGCCGTGCAGCTCATCCTTACTGGCCTCATTTGCCTCACGCTGGGCGGGATCAGCATCGGCCACGAACACAATGCCATCGGCACCGCCCAGGATCGCGCGGCGTGTGCGCACGTAATCGGCCTGCCCGGGGACGGTGTACAGGTGGAAGCGGATATTCCAGCCTCCCACCTCGATATCCTGCATGGGAATGAAATCAAAAAAGAGCGTGCGCTCGTCGACGGTGTCGATCGATCGCATGGGGCCGCGCGCTTCCCCTGGCAGGCGTGCATGCACGTTGACCAGGTTGGTGGTTTTGCCACTCTGCGCTGGACCGTAGTACACGATCTTGGTATCAATGCGGTGGTTGCGAACGTCGATAGCCGCCATTACTCGCTGACTAATCCTTGCACGGCGGCCTCATCGGGGTTGGATCGCGGGATGATTCGGCCGATCTGGACAGCACCGTCAACCTCGGCCAGGACCGTTGCCGCATCCTCGGGACGGACGACCAGCACGAAACCGATGCCCATATTGAGGGCGCGGTAGCGTTCTTCCTGGCTAAGTACAGCCTGCTCGACCAGGTAATCGAAAATCGGCAACGACGGGAACGTGCCGGGATCGAGTACGGCGATGCAGTTTTCAGGCAGAGTCCGCGGCAAGTTGTCGATCAGGCCGCCGCCGGTGATGTGGGCCATGCCGCGCACCAACCCGCGCTCCAGCAGTGGCATCACCTCCGGAAGGTAGCTACGGTGTCCGCGAATCAGCGCATCGCCAAGCGTCTCATTGGAGCCGGGCAATTGCTGAGAGAGAATGGTCGCGTCCTGGGCGTGCTCACCGGTAAGGCCGACCACCTTTCGTGCCAGTGAATAGCCGTTGGTGTGCAGGCCATCGCTGGGGATGCCGATAACGATATCGCCGTCCCGGATGCCCGAACCATCGACAATGCGATCCTCAGTCACTGAACCGACGATGAACCCCGCGAGGTCGTACTCACCATCACTGTACATGTCGGGCATTTCCGCGGTTTCGCCGCCGAGGAGGGCCATGTTGTTGTGCTTGCAGGCATCGGCGATTCCGCCCACCACCTGCTCCACAATGTCGCCATCAAGCCGGCCCGTGGCAAAGTAATCGAGGAAGAAGAGCGGTGTGGCCCCAAGCGCGAGGATATCGTTGACGCAGTGGTTGACGATATCGCGGCCCATGCCCGCATGTGCCTCGCCGCCAAGCACAAAGGCAAGGCGGAGCTTGGTACCCACGCCATCGGCGCTGGCCACCAGGATCTGGTTGGCTGGCCCCTCCATGCGCCAGGTGCCGCCAAAGTGGCCGATGGGCCCCGCACTGCTGCCCAGCGTGCCCGCAACCCGGGACTTGAGGCGGTCGATGGCCTGCATTTTGGCATCGATATCGACACCGGCGTCCTTGTAGGTAATAGGCGTGCGGGCGTTCATATGGGTCCTTGTACTGCGCCTGCGGGGACCCGTTTGGGTTCCCCGCAGCTCGGCCGCAAAGGTGCGGAATCGCTACCAGTCTACTGAATTTCGGCTGTCTCGTCCGCGTGCAGGTAGGGCTCGAACCGGCTAATCTCGCGGTTCGGCAGCGAACCGGTTAGCACCGTGCCATCCTCTGTGAAATCACGCTCGAGCACGTGGCCCTGGGTATGGAACCGCTCCACAAGGTCGGACCGGTCGTAGGGGATCGTGGCCTTCACCGGGCGGAATCCCTCTTCCCGTTCTAGCATCACCTCGATGCGGGTGAGCAGTTCCTCGATGTTCTGGCCCTTCGCCGCCGAGATCGCGACAGATTCGCCATCGATCCCGAGTTCGGCCTTGGCCGAATCCAGCTGCTCCAGTTGCTCTTGCGAGAGCGCATCGATCTTGTTGAGCGCGTACAGCACCGGCCGGTCATCGACGCCGAGGTCCTCGAGCGTTGATTGCACCGTGGCCGTTTGTTCCGGCGCGTTGGGATGGGTCACATCCACCACATGCACCAGCAGTGTCGCCTCCTCGATCTCTTCGAGCGTGGCGCGGAAGGCGGCGATGAGTTGGGTTGGAAGGTTGTTGATGAAACCTACCGTATCGGTGAGGAGCACTTCCCGGCCGCCCGGCAACGTGACCCGGCGGGTAGTGGGATCGAGCGTGGCGAAGAGCTTGTCTTCCGCCAACACATCGGACCCCGTCACCTGGTTCAGCAGGGTGCTCTTGCCAGCGTTGGTATAGCCAACGAGGGACACAACAGCGATCGGGGCTTTCTTCCGCTGCTGTCGATAGCGTTCACGATGCGCATGCACATCAACGAGCTGCTCTTTCAGGAACGCAATCCGCTGGTTCGCCAACCGGCGGTCTGTTTCCAGCTGGGTTTCACCGGGTCCACGGACACCCACTCCACCAACGGACTGGCGGCTGAGGTGGCTCCACATGCGGGTGAGCCGTGGCAGGCGGTATTGCAACTGGGCAAGCTCGACCTGCAACCGACCCTCCCGCGTTTGAGCCCGGCGGGCGAACACATCCAGGATGAGCGCGGTACGGTCGATGATCTTGAGTTCCAGCGCCTGTTCCAGGTTGCGTTGCTGGGCGGGCGTGAGCTCGCCATCGACCATCACCAGGTTGTAATCCAGCTCGTCGCGGAGTTCCTTGATTTCTTCCAGCTTGCCCTTGCCCACAAACGTGCCGGGATGCGGGTGGCCGAGCTTCTGGGTCACAGAACCCACCACCTCGACATCAACGGTCTCGGCAAGGCTGGCGAGCTCTTCCAGTGAATCGGTAGCGCTCCAGGTTTGTGACGGGGTCTCCACAGCTACCAGCAACGCCCGCTCGCGGTCGGTTGCGGTTGAATGGGAATGAAGTTCAATATCGAATTGTATGGTCGTTTCCTTTCGGCGGTGCGCCGATTGGCATCACATGTCGTACGCATGATGGTGCACCTATCGGCTGCACCAGGTGGTTACGCTGTTATCCGGGCCCGGTGCGGTTTATGCTGCCCAGTCGATCCAGTGTGTGTAGATCATGTCCATCCTCCTGTCATGCGCAGATACAGCAAGCATATCACGCCGGGTTAATGCTTCCGGAATCACCAGTCCCTCGCGCAGGATGTCACCCTTAGGCGCTTCCTGTTCCCACAGGTCCACCGGGGCGATGTGTGTCATCACGAGGTTGGCCGTGCCCTGGATGAGGGCAAAACAATCGATACGGATGACGTATTCCTGGTCGGCGCGTTCATCGGCCAGGGGCTCCACGCGGTACACCACCCACGCAGAAGTCGCGGTGTTTCCGCCCTCGGTATTCCCACTGGCATCCTCCCAGAGACGTATATCGGCATGCTCCTCGAACACCTGCAGCGTATGCAGTTCATCCAGCACGCACTGCACCGGATCGCCGTGATGATTGATCACGCTCTCAAACTCGAACAGGCTTGAACCGTTCTGTAGGCCGATGCGGTCGTAGCCCGCTTCAGCAAACTGTTCAGTAACGGTCCACTCCGGGCCAAGCTCCGGCAGCATCCAGCCGAACTCGGTACTGCCCAGTTGCGAACCACCTGTTACCGGCGTGGCCTGGGGCGGGATGGTAACCGGCGGCAAGACCGATGCCAGGTCGAACGGCGGGCACACATGCGCGGCCTCGATACATCCCAGCTGATGGTCCATAAGCGCGCTGGTGATATCTACGCCCGGTACCGATGCCCCGACCGAGCGATACCCGATCACGACAACTGTGTTGCCAGTCGCGCGGATTTCGACGTTACCGGAGTACCGGGCGCCTTCCCATGTGCCGGTCACGCGGTAAAGGCCAACAACGCCTTGTTCCGTCCACGATTCTTCTGCGTCCGGCACGAAATACGGATCTTCCAGCGATGGGTATGGCGAACCGCTCATCAGTGTATCGAAATACGTGCTGGCGGACGCCTCGGAATCGAAACTGCCAAGCCAGACCGAAACCAGCGCATGGCCGCCGCCCGTGCGGGTAATACTGTTGGAGAGGTACAGGGATTGCACCCCGGCAGGGATTTCGGCAGTCTCGGCACCGAGTTCGCCGATGGCCGGCTGCACCTGGCCATCGCGCAGGCGGTAGACCCCGTGCACGCCGGTTTGCTGCGTATGCGCGAATGGCGCAGTGAACTCATCGGGGCGAAGCGTCAGGGCAAGGGAGGAAACGCCCGGGCCACCGATCTCACGAGCTACCTGCAGGCGATCGAGGGTTCCTTGCACGATCAGCCCGTGTTCGGTTTCGTCGGGCGTGCCGGTGACGTCCAGCGAAACGATCTCAATCACCACCCGGCCATCGCTCACCACCGTGCGCAGCATATCGCCGCCCTCGCCAATGATGGCAACCGTTGTTGCGCCTTCCACCGCCGGGTCGCGATCCTCCAGGTAATCCGTCGCTGAATAATCGCGAAGCAGGTCGACCAACTGGCCGGCGTTGGCCTCATCGTGAAGGACATAGACGCTGGTTTGCTGCACGGCAAGTACCGGCGAGTCGCGCCAGGCACGGTCCTCGGGCAGGACCAGGTCCAGCACGTAGGCCCGGGCCACACTGATGGCGTCCAGGTCGCTCCCTACTTGCCCGGCATCGAGGTTCCGCGGTTCGGCGACGAGCCTCACCATATCGGACGGAGTAAGGTAGGCGCCGGCCAGCACCTGGTAACCATCCTCCGGCAGGGATTGCACGGGGAGCGGCACATCGGCGAGGTCGATACGTTCATCGACCTGTGCAGCCTGCACCGGGTCCATGGCGAACCCGCCCGCAACGATGCACAACGCAAGCAGTAAGTGAATGACGCGGCGCATATGCGTTCTCCCGGGTACCGGTTTCAAAGCTTCATTACGTTGAAGTGTAACGGAAGCGGAAATCACCCCCGTTGGGGCGAACGGCGCAGAAGAACAACAAAAAGCCCAAGTGCGATCATGGCAAAACTGAGCCAATACGCAGCAGGCAACGGCCCGATATAGAGGCTATCCGTCCGGATGCGCTCCAGGATGAGTCGTATCACGCCATACGCGAGGAAGTAGATGCCGAACGCCATGCCGGGCCGGAACCAGCTGATCTTCTCCTGGTGCAGCACCAGCAACACCAGTGCGGTGCACAGCAGCAGGCTGAGCAACGATTCGTACAGGAACGTGGGATGGAAGGTAGTGAACTGCTCATATCCTTCCGGTCGGCGGGACGGTTCGATGGTTACCGCCCACGGCAGGGTGGTTGGTGTGCCAAATGCCTCCTGGTTGGCCCAATTTCCCCACCGTCCAATCGCCTGCCCCAGCGCCAGGGCAGGCACGATGCAATCGAACCACTGCCAAATGGAGCCTTCCTGCCTGCGTAACAGTAACCATGCGGCGAGGCTGCCACCAAGAATCGCGCCGTGGATAGTCAGCCCGCCCCCGCGCACGTTAATGGCACCCCAGAGATCATCCCTGAACCGGTCCCACTCGAGGAGTACGTAATACAGTCTGGCACCAGCGATAGCGGCCAGCACGATCACCGGCGCAGCGTCCAGCAGCGCCTCCCCATTCAGCCCTCGCTGGTTGGCAATCCAGACCGCCAGCGATACGCCCAGCACAATGCCCAGCACGATAAAGAGCGCATACCAGCGCACTTCAAACGGGCCCAGCGCCAAGGCGACGGGGTCATGCAGGGTGGGCATGCAGGAACTCCTGAACCTGGTCGAGGGTTGGTAGCCCCTCCATGGCACCCGGTCGGGTTGTAGCAAGCGCGCCACAGGCCATGGCCACCCGCAGGTCGGCGGCATCTGCGCCATGCCAACCACGCGCGATCATCCTGCTGATAAACCCGGCGGTGAAGGCATCGCCGGCTCCGGTGGGCTCGATTGCATCGACCGGGAAGACATCCTGGCGAATGCGGGCGCTGCCCACGCGCAACAGCGCGCCGCGTGAGCCATCCGTAATAACGGCGACAGGCGGGTCAATGCGCTCCAGCGCGTCGGCAGCCTCATCGAGCGTGCGGGCGCCCCACAGGTGTCGGGCATCATCGACGCTCATTTTCACGACCGTGCTCGACGCCAGGCCGGCCGACACGAGCATACGCAACTCGTCAATCGGTACAAGGCCGGGACGGACGTTAACGTCGAACACGAGCGGGATGCCCTCCTCGGTCGCGTGGCGAATAGCGGTAAGCACGGCGTCCACGCTGGGGCTGGCGCACATCGCTACAGACCCAAAGACCACCGCTTCAGCGTCGCCAAGCTCCATATCGGCTGGCGCAAGCAATCGGTCGGCGTGGCGATGCAACCGGAAATGGCCGTCACCATGCTCGTCCGCCCAGGCGAGCGCGATGGTGGTAGGTGTGCCCTCGGCGATGCGAACGTGGCTCACATCCACGCCCTCTGCAGCGATGTGATCGTGCAGCCGCTGGCCAAACGGGTCGTCGCCCAGCACCGAGCGCAGTTGCACCGGTACCCCGAGGCGGGCGAGGCCAACAGCCACATTCGCGGGCGCGCCGCCCTCACGGATATCAAGCGTGTTGCCGCGTACCAGGTCGGTGCCCCGGGGTGCGATGAGGTCGACCAGGCACTCGCCAATGGCAATGACCGGTTTTGTCATGCGGTCGATCGGATGGTCGAGGGGCGGTCGGCCTCCCGGCGCACGCTGTTCACCTGCCGGAGTTGCTCCAGTTTGGTGAGCATGGTGGAGAGGTGGTTAATATCTTCCACTTCGACCACAGCGCGGAAGGTGACGGTGCGATCCTCGTGCGTTTGCGTCGCCATGCTGAGGATATTTACCCGCTGGTCGGCCAGGAGCGTCGAGATGTCCTTGAGCAGCCCGACGCGGTCCTCGGCATCGACAATGATGGCCACCGGGTGCGTCTCGTTGCTCTGGTTGCCCCAGTTCACCTGCACCAGTCGCTCAGGATCCGGAATGTGGGTGACATTCGGGCAGTCCTGACGGTGATACACCACTCCACGGCCCCGGGTGATATAGCCAATGATCGGTTCGGGCGGTACCGGCTTGCAGCAGTTGGCTTGCATGGTAAGCACATTTCCGGCACCCATGACCTCGACCTTGGCCACCTTGGCGGGGACCTTCACCGGCGTGACCGGAACCACGTCCTTAATCGAAACATCAAGCCGGGACGTAATCGAATGCGCCGAAATGGCGCCATATCCGATGGCGGCGTAGAAATCGTCCAGCTTGGTGTAGCGCGGGTACTTGGCCATCACCTCTTCGTGCTTGATGTTGAGCGCGAGGCGATTGAGTTCCTTGTCGAGCGTGGCCTTGCCGCTGGCAATGTTCTCGTCCCGCTCCTGGCGGCGGAACCACTGGCGGATCTTCTCCCGGGCCGAAGCAGTTTTGACGTAGCCGTTTTCAAGCTGCAACCAGTCCCGTCGTGGACCCTTCACCGTTTTGCTGGTGCGAATCTCCACGATCTGGGCGTTGTTCAGCTCGTATTTGAGATCGACCTGCTGGCCATTCACCGTGGCACCAACGGTGTGGTGCCCTACTTCGGTGTGGATGCGATACGCGAAGTCGATCGGGGTGGCTCCACGCGGCAGCTCGATGATATCGCCCGCCGGGGTAAAGCAATAGATCATGTCCTGGAAGACATCGGACTTGAGACTTTCAACGAACTCTTCCGCATCGGCCACTTCATCGCGCCAGTCCATAAGCTGGCGCAGCCAGGTGATCTTTGCTTCCAGGCGTTGGTCGCTGCGCGACCCTTCCTTGTAGCGCCAGTGGGCCGCGATACCGTATTCGGCAACGTGGTGCATCTCCCAGGTACGAATCTGGATTTCCACCGGATGCCCGCCCGGACCAATTACCGCCGTATGGAGGCTCTGGTACATGCTTTCCTTGGGCGTGGCAATGTAATCGTCGATTTCACCCGGAACCGGGTGCCACATTTCGTGCACCAGTCCCAGCGCGATGTAACACTGGGTCACGTCCTCCACAATGATGCGGATGCCGATGACATCGTAAATCTCATCGAACGCGCGGTTCTTGCGGTTCATCTTCCGATAGATCGAATAGATGTGCTTCTTGCGCCCGTACATATCTGCGCGGATGCCCGCCTGCGAAAGCAATGCCCCCAGCTGGTCGGTAACCTGCTGCAGGGCAATGGCGCTATCGGCACCGCGGCGATCGAGTTCCTCAGTGATGTGACGGTATTGGACGGGATTGAGGTACTTAAAGGCCAGATCTTCGAGTTCGGACTTCACCTGCCAGATACCAAGGCGGTTGGCGAGCGGCGCGTAAATTTCCATGGTTTGCTGGGCGATGCGCACCTGTTTTTCGGGCCGCATGGAATCCAGCGTACGCATGTTGTGCAGGCGGTCGGCCAGTTTAATGAGCACGACTCCGATATCGTCCACCATGGCGAGGAACATCTTGCGCAGGCTCTCGGCCTGTTGCTCGCGTTCGCGCTCCTGCTTGTTGCGTTTATCTTCTGAATCTGGAACCCACTGGATCTTGCCGAGCTTGGTGGTGCCATCAACAAGCTGTGCCACCCGTTCGCCGAAAATCTCCTCGATTTGCTCGATGGTGACCGGGGTATCCTCCACCACGTCGTGCAACAGGCCGGCGGCCATGGTTTGGCCATCCAGCCGCATAACGGCAAGGATCCGCGTCACTTCAATGGGATGAACGATGTAGGGTTCACCGGATTTGCGCATCATGCCCTGGTGCCCGTGGTAGGCAACAAGGAACGCACGGGCCACGATCATGAGATCGCCCGAGTGCTGGTCCTCACTGATGGCGGCACTGAGCCCCTCGAGACCCGCCTGAACCTCCGGCTCGAACGTTTCCGGTGGTGGCGCAACCAGCGCATGCTCGTGTTCCAGCACCGCGGGATCGCGGAACATGGCGATGGTTTCCAGCAAATTGGAGTCTGCGTTGGTCGGGGTCATAACCCTCTTCCCGGCCCTGCCTTGGGTACACCGGCGCGGACGAACCACTTTCCAACGGTCGCCAACTCTTCGCCGCTGCGTTGAAGCGGATAAGTGATCAGTGTAAGGAGATAGCGCCGCACCGTCAACGCTGACCGTACGTGCGCATCGTACACCGAATTGTACTAGCGACGGAGCGAATTAGCGAAGGTTGCAGCGGTATTCGTTACAAATATCACCATAGCCACTGCGCCAGCCAAACAGGGCCACACGATAACGTCGGGATCGAGCCGACCGTACATTCGTAAACCCATAAATACCATGCCAAGCAGGCACGCAAGCGCCATAAGCACAACCTGCGGCATCCGCAATGCGGGCCAGCGCATTTCCTCCACATCGGCCAGTTGGGGCACATACCGATACCCGAAGCCGCTGATAAGCAACCCGGCGAAACCGAACAGGTTGGCGATCACGTGGGTGGTCCGCAGCCGGGCGCCTGCAGCCGGATCGATGGCAAACATCACACCGAGGCCAATGCCTGCCACCATAAAGAGCAGCGCGATTGCGATTCCAACGCGAACTGGCGCCGACAGTGGCCAGGCCACGGGCAGGATATTTACCGCCCAGGCAACCATGGCAATGGCCATGAGGATAGCCCCAAATCGGAACAGGATATCGGCATCCGTCGCCAGCGCCACTGCCATCGCCGGCAAGCCGGCGAGAAACGCGACCAGGTGTACGCCGATAAGCCGGAGATGCCGGAAGTCCCGCCCGCTCCATCGGCCGAGCATGTGGTAGCTGGTACCCGAGGCCATGGGAAAGAAGAACCCGAGTAACATCACGTGCGCCCACACCAGGTCCCACCGGCCCTGTGACGGCTGCCAGTAATGCAGCGCAACGCCCATCGCCGTGCCCACGACCACCAGCATGCCACTGAGCATGGTAAAGGGGATCGCCAGCCGGTCCACCTTCTGCTGCTGCGTTCGTTCCTGCCACGGAATCCGCGGCGGACGCGCACCCGGACCGGTAAACAGCAGCATCAGGTTGAGCAGGAAGAGCCCTGCTCCCGCAAATGCGAGCCAGTGGCCCAGCTCGGTCAGGGCTGCGTTCCGCTGCCCGTAGCCAATGGCTGCCAGCCAGCCCCCGGCAATACCGGTAACCACCTGCAGGCCAACCAGTGGCAGGCTACGCCATGGTTTGCCCGAGTGCGCCGGCAGGGCCTGCACGTTCACGCCATAGATCATCACCGTGATGCCGCCAAGCACCGCCAGGTGAACGCTCCCGGTCCACCAGGCACCGTGGGTTTGGCTGTAGCCGGCAAGGGCGAGCGCGACGCCCATGGCCAGTGGTGCCATAACCACGGCGAGCGCAATGATGGATCGTTGGGATACCCGCATATCAGGATTTCTTTACAGGGGGAACGCCCAGTTTGTTCTTGCCGTAGATGCGCGGCCACATTTGTGCCACGAAAATGACGATGGCCATCACCTGCAACACCGAGGACACCACCAGGAGGATATCGATCCAGGCACCATCGTTCCGCTGCCGGAAAAACGGCTCGGCGATAACTCGACACGCCAGCCCCACGTTGAGGCACACCAGCGCGAAGAACGCCTTGTGCTCGCCATACCCCAGCGGCAGTTCCGGCACGCGTTTACGGGGCAGCAACCAGAACGCGATGCCGATGACGAACTGTACAAACCAACCGACAAACAGGATATGGCCGTGCGTCGGCAGCAACCACCCTCGCCAGTTGCCGGGAATGAGATGGTCAATCAACATCAGGCTGCCCATGGCGATACCAACGACCATCCATAGCAGCGATGTCTTCACCGCAATGATGCTGAATCGATCCATCAGGTACGCACCGCCGGCTCGGCCTTCAGCGGTTCCGCCCAGCCACAGGCCTGGTAGCCATCAATGACGATGTCTGCCTGCGGGTCGGCTTCCATGATGAGGATCGGTTGCGGGGTGGATACCAGCACGCGCCGCGCAACACTATCGCGATGATGCAGGTTATTTCGCTCGGGCCCGTGGGTGGTCATCACCACCAGGTCACCGTCCTGGATACTGGCCATAAGCGATGCATTGATCGACCCCAGCAGCAGGTCGGAACTGACGGCAATGCCGTCCCCCTTCATGGTGGTCTCGGCCTGGCCCAACGCCCAATGGGCGGTGACCCGTAGCTCTTCGATCACGCCCCAGGCCTCGGGATCGTAGGCATAGGCGGGCGGAATCACCCGGGATGGATCGATCACCATGACGAACTTCACCGGCAGGCTGTAGCGCCTCGCGATCCGGCTCGCAACCGGAATCGCCTGCCCGGCGACCGCAGAGCCATCGAGCGGTACCACAACCCGCGCGAACGGGAGCGGTTCACGCTCCGTGCCTTCCGGCTGGCGGATGACCAGCACGGGCACCTGCGAGGTGAGCAACTGCTCGATCAGGGGCGATCCCTGCATCAGTTGTCCATCAGCGTCGGCATGGACCGCTACTACCATCAGCGCCGAAGGGTCACGCGGCCGTACCAGGGCATCGGTGAACGAAGCCAGGGGCATGGTTTGCACAGGGAGATCCGGAAACCGGGCCGCGCAGTAATCTCGGGCAAACGGTTCCAGCGCCGGTTCTTCAGTCGCGAGCGATATCCGTGTTATCTGGGAAGGTTCGTGGGTCATGGCAGCCACCTCCATGTGGATTGGGCGCTCAATGCGGGCGAGCACCCGCTGTCTACACCTTGATGGTACTGGTTCCACCAGCCGGCTTCACGCCAGCACTGTCGGGGAAACCCCCTGAATCCCGGATAACGGCAACGCGCGGCACCAACCAGCATCGGTGCCGCGCGCCCGGGTTATCCAGGTTCAGCCGGAGGATTACTCCTCAACAATCAGCACTGTCACCATACCGAACATGCCGTGGTCGCTCTCGGCGTGGGAGAGGATGTGGCAGTGGTACGCCCACAGGCCCGGCTCGGTGCAATCCACAATCACGTCGAACCGCTGGCCGGGGGCGATATTCAGCGTATCGCACATGTACGGCTGCGGCAGGTTCCACCCGTCCTGCGCAATAACCAGCTGCGGCATGCCGTGCAGGTGCATCGGGTGAATCATCAGGCCTTCGTTCATGTACCGCACGAGGATCTTCTCACCCACCTTGGCCGTAAGGGGCTGGGTAGACGGGAAGCTCTTGCCGTTGAGCGAGTAGCCGCCGATGGGGCCGTCATTCAGCACCATGATGTACTCGTGGTCGTATTCCGGCTTCTTGGTTTCGTCCTTCGGTTCGATGATGAACGCGCCGAGGAGACCCATGGTCACCTGCTTGGCGGCGTTGTGATGGCTGTGATACATGTGCGAACCGGCATTGCCCTCACGCGCCTCGAACTCGTAGGTGAACGTTTCACCCGGCTTGATCGGCGGCTGGGTCAGGTACGGCACGCCGTCCATGGTGTACGGCAGCATCACGCCGTGCCAGTGCACCGCGGTGGATTCCGGCAGGTTGTTGGTGACGTTCACGCGAACCTTGTCGCCCTCGGTCACACGGATCGCCGGGCCAGGGGTGACGCCGTTGTAGCACCACGCCTCCACGCGCTTCTCAACGTCGAATTCCCAGTCGACCACGTCACAGGTGATATCGAACACCTTAACGTCGCCATCCATGGTGAATTCCAGGTCCTGGTTGCCCAGGCCCTCGGTTTCGGCCGGGAAGGCACGTACTCCGGCTTCGTGGTAGGCATCCATCTCGTCCGGGGTAACCTGCTGGCTCGAAAGACCTTCCATGCGGGCGTCCATCTCGCGAGCAGACCATGGAGAAAGGGTGGCACCGAATGCTCCGGCGCCAACGAGGCCAGCAAGGCCATTGAATCGACGACGGGAGACTTTGCTTTCCTGGGTCACTGTTGGTTTCCTTCCTTGGTTGGACGATGATCCCCAGGTAGCACCCGGGTGCTCACGACTACGGTCAAGTATGCCGACCCGGAATACCCGCGTCCGTAGGGTTTTTTCTGCAATTGCTGTTACAAATTCGTATCAACACCCTGCTACCATGCCACACGTTGTGAATCCGTGCCTGAATACCTCCGCTGAGAATTCGCGAATTAAGGAGCCAATCGATGCCCGCACCACACGATATCGACCGAATGCTGCATCCACACGAGGCGCACGAAGTCATCGCTGCCACCATCGTGCCACTCGCAACAGAGGAGATTCCCCTACAACAGGCCGTTGGACGCGTCCTGGCGGAGGACGTGACCGCCACAGGCCCTTACCCGCCATTTGCGGCAAGCACCATGGATGGCTACGCCGTTCTCGCGGCAGATGCATCGCCCTGGCGCGAGGTGATCGGCACCCAGAACGCCGGCGACGTGTTGCAGCTTGAGGTGACCGAAGGCTACTGCGTGCGCATCATGACCGGCGCGCCTCTACCGCCGGGCGCCGATGCCGTGGTACCGGTGGAAGCCACCGAAATGGCCGACGACCATGTGGTGATCCACCAGGAGGATGTGGAGCCCGGACAGAATATTCGCCCGGTCGGTGTCGATATCGCGGCTGGCGAGCTGTTGATCCGCGCAGGCACACGCATCGGTGCGGCGGAAATCGGCCTGATGGCCAGTCTCGGCCACACACCGGTAACGGTGACCCGAAAACCACGTATCAGCATTATCAGCACTGGCGATGAACTGGTGGAACCGGAACAAACACCGGGGCCAGGGCAGATCCGCGATGCGAACCGCTTCACCATCTCGGCCCTGTTGGCCGCTGAACCGGTGGAGATCAGCTGGATCGGCATCGCGCCGGATAACCGGGGGGAACTCGAATCGCTGCTGACGGAACGGCTGGCGCACGACGACCTGGTGCTGACATCCGGCGGTGTCAGCATGGGCGAGAAGGATTACATCAAGGCGATCCTCTTCGAGGACAGCGATGTTGAGCTCTACTTCCGGCGCCTGTTCATGAAACCGGGCAAACCACTCACGTTCGCCCGCAAGGGCGAAGCGTTCATCTTCGGGCTCCCGGGCAACCCGGTAAGCTCCATGGCCACGTTCGATGTGTTTGTGCGGCCAGCCATTCACCGGATGATCGGCGCCCGCCAGGTTGGCCTCCCGACAGCGAAGGTGAAATTGCTGCAACCTGCCGAACCTGCCGACCGGATCGAGTATCAGCGGGGCACCGTATACGTCACGGCAAGCGGCGAGCTCGTGGCCCGGCCAACCGGGGATCAACGCTCGTCCCGCCTGGCCTCCTATATCGACGCCAACGCGTACCTGGTGATCCAGCCGCGAGAATCGCCATACAATGCCGGAGAACACGTCGACGCGTTGCTGACCGCAGCACCGACACTGGAAGGATAAGCACAGCTCCATGGCCAAGAAATCGAAGAAGACGACCACCACTGTGACACCCGTGCAGGATTCGCCCGCCTGGAAGGTAGCGGCACCCGATGCACCGCTCGAGAAAGCGGGCACCGGCGGCCGTGCGATCACCATCGACGACCTCTATGCCTGGCACCTGCCCGGCAACCCGCAGGTGTCGCCGGATGGCAGCAAGATCGTCTACGAGGTGCTGGGTATCGACCGCGAAAGCGACGAGTACCGCTCCACCCTGTGGCTGATTGATGGCGATGCTGCCCCGCGCAAGCTCACCAGCGGCCAGTGGAAAGATACGTCCCCCGCCTGGAGCCCGGATGGCAGCAGGATCGCGTTTACCTCCAATCGCGATGAGAAGAACCAGCTCTTCGTGTTGCCGATTGATGGCGGTGAAGCCACGCAGGTAACCGACATCGAAAGCGGCGTGGGCGAGTTCGCCTGGAGTCCGGACGGGTCGCAGATTGCGTTCACGAGCCGCATCGCGCCGGAAAAGGATGGCGACAGCGATGTGAAAGTGATCACCAGTGCCTACTACAAATTCGATGGCATGGGCTTCATCGAGGACAAGGCCAGCCAGGTGTGCATCGTTGCTGCCGATGGTGGCGAGCATGAAGTGCTTACGGAAGGACCGTTCAACCACACCCAGATCGCCTTCTCGCCTAACGGCTACGAAATTGCGTTTGTGAGCAACCGCACTCCGGATTGGGATATCCGCCGCGAGCGGGATATCTGGACGATCGACATTCACAGCAAGCAGCTCCGCCAGCTCACCGATGGCCGGGGGTCGTGGGTTACGCCCACGTACTCGCCAAACGGAAAGTGGCTGGCCGTGTTGGGCGAGCCGGACGCCTACGCCGAGAACGTGAACCATGGCCTGTACATCATGCCTGCCCGGGGTGGCGAAATGACCAGGCTGGGCAAGAACCTGGACCGAACCATCGGTGATTCCGGGATGAGCGGCCCTGCCGGTGCCGGTGGCAAAACGCTGATCTGGACTGCAGACGGCAAGGCCATCGACGCCATGGTGTCCGACTGTGGTGACACCCACGTTGTGCGTTTCGCCCGCAAGGGAAAGAAGCCTGTGCGCCTTACGCCGAAAGGTCGCCACATCAAGGCGTTCCAGCATCGCGGTGACGACCTGGTACTGGCCGCCGCACAGCCGGCCCGGCCAATGGAGATCAGCCTGCTCACCGAAGACGGTGAAAAACGCCTGACGCATCACAACGATGCCTGGGTGGCGGAAGTGAACATCCCCCAGCCAGAAGAGTTTTGGGTGCAGAGCGGCGACGAGGTGATTCAGGGCTGGCTGATCCGCCCGGAAGGCAACAGCGCTGACAGCGAAACGAAGGTCCCGCTCATCCTCAACATCCACGGGGGACCGCACGCCCAATTCAGCCCGGCGTTCTTCCACGAACTGCAAATGTACACCGCGCGCGGATTCGCGCTGGTTTTCATTAACCCGCGTGGCAGCACCGGCCGCAGCAACGACTTTGCCCGCGCCGTGAACGCCAAATGGGGTTTCGCCGACATGCCCGATTTCATGGCGGCAATCGACCACGTGCTCGCCCTTGGCGGGCTGGACGAGAACCGGCTTGGCATCACCGGCGGCAGCTATGGCGGGTTCAGCACCAACTGGTTGCTGGGGCATACCGACCGTTTCAAGGCTGCTGTGACTGACCGGTCCATCAGCAACATGGCCAGCATGTTCGGCACCGATGACATCAGCCTGGTGGCGTTCGACAAGGCGCTTGGTACCCCGTGGGAGAATCCAACGGGATTCTGGGAAGCCTCGCCGCTGGCATACGTCGCGAACGTCACGGCTCCCTGCCTCATCATTCACAGCGAAGAGGATTACCGTTGCCCGATGGAGCAGGCCGAGCAGTGGTACATGGCGCTGAAATCGCTCGGTCGTACCGTGGAGTTCGTCCGCTTCCCGAACGAGTCCCACGGGCTGGGTCGTAGCGGCAAACCGAAGCACCGCGTAGAGCGGCTGGAGCGCACGCTTGCCTGGTTTGAACAGTACCTGTAGCCGACCTTGGCACCAAATATGCGTAGTTTTCTGCAGTCGATGGCGGTAACGCCGTTTACCTGAGGAGGTACTACATGACTCACGGACACGATGATTTTGCAGTTTCCGACGTTGAATACAACCTCGTAACCACGCTGAGCAACCTGCTTCAGGCTGAGGATGCGCTGCACAAGTACATCTCGGATGCCGAGAGCGCCGGGGCGAGTAACGTGGCTTCGCTGTTCAGGGAATTGCACGATTCGAATCGCCGCATCGCCAAGCAGATGCGCCAGGTGCTCCACGACGAATTCATGAGTTAGTCGCCATGAGCATATTGGGTAAAATCAAGGGGGATTGCCGCTGGCAATCCCCCTTTTTGTTACCACGAGGCGATGCATGTCCCAGTCCATCACCATTTCGATGCTCTATTTCGCCATGTTCCGCGAGCACCTTGGCAAGTCTGCCGAGTCGCTTTCTGTGCCACCCGGCACGACAGCCGGTGACATCTTCGGGATCGTCACTGAGGGTTTTTCTGCCCTGTCCGGCATGCGCAACTCCACCATGGTGATGGTGAACGAGGAATACGCCGATCCCGCACAAGAATTGCGCGATGGGGATCAAGTCGCCCTGATCCCGCCGGTAAGTGGCGGCGACCATCGGTTTACGTGCACGGAGGACGAACTGGATCCCCGAGCGGTCGAAGCGCTGGTCGCGTCCGACGATGCCGGCGCGCTGGTAACGTTCACCGGCACCGTGCGCAACCATGCCCGCGGCATGGCGGTGAAGTCGCTGGAATACGAGGCCTACCCGGCAGCTGCCGAAAAGATGATGGCGCAGGTTGGTGCGGAGGTGCAGCAGCAGTGGTCGGCGGTGAACATCGCCATCTCCCACCGCTTCGGCCACCTCATGCCCGGCGAGGCCAGTGTGGTGATCTGCACCAGCAGCGCCCACCGGGACGAAGCCTATGCTGCCAACGCCTGGGCGATCAGCCGTATCAAGGAAATCGTCCCTATCTGGAAGAAGGAGCACTACGCCGACGGCTCCGCCTGGATTGGCAGCGAACACGCCTACCAGATTGAAACGGGCAGGATCGGCAAACCATAGGCCCGGGTTTTATGGACCGTTCAGCGAGAGACAACTTCGCCGCCATTCCCGCTCTACCCTGCCCCTACCTCTATCACGGCGGCTCTACGGCAGATCCACCCGATATACGCCGGTGTCGGTGACCAGGTACAGCATGTTCCCTTCGAACCACGCGTTCCAGACGTTGCTGGCAGCCGGCAGGTACCTGGTACCGGCGCGGTCGAAGCAGGTGAACTCCTTCAGCGTCACACAGGCGTAATCCGAATTGGACGCCACCGCCAGCGGACTCATTTCAGGCTGGCGAACCGGATCCGTTTCCAGCATCACCCAGCCATTGGCATCCAGCCACACCAGCGCCGAGGCCGTATGGCCATGCTGGCCCAACAGGCGCAGCAGGAACGGCGCGCTGTTCCAGGTGTAGGTCGCCATGGCGATGGAGCCATCGGACGCGACATTGATGCGGCTGGATTGATCGAGTGCCCGCTCCCACACCACGCTGCCATCCGCCGGGTTCACCACCACCAGTGTCGTGAGCGCTCCCGAGCCAACATAGGTATCGGCCGCAACCAGCAGCCCGGCCGGAACGCTGAACATCTGCATGCTCACCGGGTGGGCCTGCTGGAACGACGCCGGCATGGTGAACTGCCGTACAGATGCGCCAGTGGTGAGGTTCAGCACCTCAATAGAGCCATCCACTTGCCCCAGGTACAGCTCCTCGCCGATATGCATCAGCGCCGGAGGCTGCACGTAATTGTCCTCCCGAGATGCATAGAGGTCATACCCGGCCTGCCAGCGCATTTCGCCGCTGCTGCCATCGATTGCAACCAGCTTGCCTCCCAGCACAATCACAGCGGTATCGCCTGCCATCATCACGGTTTCCCATCCGTGGACGACGTCCCATTCGGCCAGGGAATTGGTCCAGAGTTCTTCTCCGGTGTCGATGTTGTAGGCAGCCATTTCCTCCAGGCCAAATAATGAATTTGGATCGTTGTCCTTTGGTTCGCTGTACGTGATACCGATGATGACATCGTCTCCAAACAGGATGTGCCACATCTCGGGCACCTCTTGTTGCCACTGGACCGCGCCGGATGCCGGGTCATACGAGACCAGGTACGGCTGATCCGAGCCGGACATCGACGTGACAGCGATAAGGTGGTCTTCGTACATGTGGACCTGGCCCGCTGTACCAACGCCGGGCAGCATCTCGGCTGTCAGGGTGACATCGGGGCCGGGTGTAGCGCTGGCATCGGCTGGCAACGTCGCGACCGCCTGGCTCGCGTACTGCGGCTCCAGCACCCTGGGTGCAAGTTGCACGACAGAAGCGAGCGCGAGCGCGAACACCACCAGTGCGGCCGCTGCGATGAAGAGCGGGTGTCGCCTGTCCGGTGCCGTCGCGTTCACAGATCGTCCCGACGGCGAAGCACCAATGATCGGCTGCACCGGGACCGGTTTCGCGGGTGCTTCTGCCGCCATCCGTCGTCGCATCCGCTCTGCGAACGCGCTATCTGGCTCCATGGCCGAATCGAATGCCCCGTGAAATTGACGGAAATCGGTATCGTTCATCGGTGGTCTCCATTGCGCTGCAACCAGATCGATCGGAAGGCGTTACGGGCACGGGCAAGCAGCGACTGAGTCGCCGATTCCGAGAGGAAGAGCGCCGCTGCGACCGCGGCGACGTCGCATCCATCGAGGTATTTGAGGACGATCGCTGCGCGGTAGCGCGGGTTGAGCTCGGCCAGGGTCGCGATCACTTCCTCGCGGACAGGCAGGGATTCGAGGTCGAGATCGGGCAGGCCGGGTTGGACGCCGGGGTCATCGTCGTCCACGCGCCGGCCAAACGCGGATCTCTCACGGGTTTGGCGGCGGTAGTGGTCGATGAGCCGGTTGCGGGAGATATGGAACAGCCAGCGCATGCGGTCATCCGCACCTTCGGGCGCTGCGCCAGACCGCACGGCGGCCAGCATGGTGTCCTGCGTCAGGTCTTCTGCCAGGGCGCGATCACCGCCCACCCGTGGGTAGAAGTACCCGTAGATACGCGGGATCGCCTCGGCCAGCGCGGCGGTCGGCGCGTGGTGAGGCGACGATTCGGCTTTCTCCTTCGTGGGGTTCAATACGATCGTTCCCGGCGCAGCAAGCTCCATATGCAGGTCTCCTTGCAAAGTAGAACGAAGCCGCGTCAGAAATCTGTCGGTTGACCCCAAATACGCCAGGTACATGGCATATCCAGAAATCTGCTGTGATTAGTAACAGGCTGACAGCAGTTTATTCTGGTCCTGCGGTATGCTTCGGGCAGGAGATCGATAAATTGGCAGGGTAATAGATCGGGGAAGAAATCTGATGAAGCGAACGATAGTCTCGTTGTTGGCCGCAATGCTCGTTTGCGTTGTATCGGTGCAGCCAACTATCGCCCAAGCCGATGAAGGGTGTGAACCAGAGATCGAACAACCCTACGCGTGCCGAACGTTCGCCTCCACATCACCTGGCGTGGCCGAGGTAACCATGCTGATGATTGTGGTAAGCGATCACCAAACAGCATCCCAGGCAGACAGCTATGTCCTCGGAATGGAAGAAGCAATGGTTGATGCAGACGTTCCTCTACTCCGGCTTCGAGGTCTTCCATCCGAAATGGAATACGCCTATTCCTCCCTCACTTTGGAGGAGGATGGATCCTCAATGGGGTTGGCCATCCTTCTGGTTTCCGTTGAAAAATACGTGGTATCAATTTTCGCTGGCGGCGCCGCCGAGCCCAGCAGCAACGATCTGGTGAGCATTGTGGTCGAGATTGTAGATCGTGCCAACTCTAGTCATGCCACACTGTTCGACTTGCTCCCGAATGAGGACGATCTGCCCTATCGCATGTCTGTGTCAGTTGAGCGGACAACAGAATCCTCCAATAATGCCGGCACCAGGCGGTCTGGCAATACCAGTAACGGTATTACACGGACGCCTCGAACCGGCTCCACATCCTCCAGCCGAAACACCACCTCAGGTGAATCTTCTGGAACAATAACCCGCACACCACGGACCGGATCAGCGAATACAAGCTCCGGTAGTTCCGGCACCCAGACAGGGAGCCTCCGAGTAGTGGATATAACAACAAAAGACGCTGGAATAGGTGACGGGACGATCTATGTTTACATCGAACTGGAGAACGCCTCGAGCAAGGATTATGGTTACGTTCAGGTGGACTTGATATGTCGTGATAGTAGCGATCGCGTGGTAGCAACGGGCATTGCCAACGAGCTGGGACTGCCCGCTGGGGGAAGCACGGTTCTCACCGGCATCATCATGAGTGCTCCCGATTGCGTCAAGGTCCAGGCAAAGGTCAATCCCTTGTCCGACTAACGGCCAGCTCCGACACTTCAACGGAAAACGTGAATTGCGACATTGTGGGCAAGCGTTGCTGATCAAATGTCGCAACTGACCATAGCTGGAGCCCGGGAATAAAACCCGGGCTCTACTTTTCCCGTTTCCTCACCGGTTCCGATGCGGCGGCGGGGTGGCGCAGGCCGAGGGTGAGCGGGGTGCCTTTCTCCGCGTTCTCGACGGCATAGGTGTAGCCGCCCGGATAATCGCGCACGATGCCGTCCTCAATCGCGAGGATGCGGTTGCAGACCTTGTCCATGAAATAGCGATCATGCGAGATGCTGATGATGGTGCCCTCGAACGCCAGCAGCGCTTCTTCAAGCTTCTCGACACTGGCGAGGTCGAGGTTATTGGTCGGTTCGTCCAGCACCAGCAGGTTGGCACCGCTCAGCATCATCAGTGCGATCTGCAGCCGGGCCCGTTCCCCACCGCTCAGGTTCTTCACCTGGTTCATCGCGTCAACACGATCAAAGCCCATACCCACCAGCGCGCTGAGCGCCTGCTGTTCATTGAGCGCCTTCACCTTGCGCACGAGTTCTAGCGGCTGGGAATTGCCATCCAGCGATGCCTGCATCTGGTCGTACCACGCCATCTGGATACTCGCGCCGATGCCAATCCGGCCGGAGGAAGGCGCGAGTTCGCCGGTGAGGCACTTCATCAGGCTGGTTTTACCGGCACCGTTCGGCCCGATGATGCCTACCCGCTCTCCATGCCGCACCAGCACATCGAACGGTTGCAGCACAGTGCGGTCGCCATAGCGGATGCTGACGTTGCTGCCCGTGACCACGTTCGTGGATCCCCGTTCCGCCTGGAAATCGATATTGATGTTGCGGCGCTGCATTTGCGGCCATGGCTGGGCATCGAGCCGGGCGCGTTCCTCCGCCATTCGGTTGCGTTGCTGCTCGGCGCGGGTAGCGAACTTCGGATTCTGCCGCGCCCACTGGGTCAGTTCCTCGGCGCAGGCCTTCAGCTTCAGGTATTCGCGTTCGGCCAGCTCGCGGAGTTCCAGTTCACGTTCAAGCCGATCCCGCTTCTGCTGCTGGTAGGCGCTGTAGTTGCCGGTGTACCGGCGGATGCGGCCATCCTCCAGTTCAACGATCGAGTTGGCGACCCGGTCGATCATGTAGCGGTCGTGCGAGATCATGCACACCGCGCCGCGATACTGCGTGTTGAGCCAATCCTCCAGCCAGGCGCGGGCATCGACATCGAAGTGGTTATCTGGCTCGTCCAGCAGCAGCACATCCGGCGGGTCCAGCAGGAAGCGGGCGACATCCACCAGCTTCCGTTCGCCACCGGAGAGCGTGCCGATTGATTGGTCCCAGCGGTGTTCCGGAATATGCAATTCGCCGAGCACCTGCTGCAACTGATCGGTGGCATCGTTGCCGGCGAGTGCGTCGAGCCGATCCAGCAAGGCCGCCTGGGTGTCCAGCAGCGCTGCCATCTCGTCGTCAGTCATCGGCTGGCCAAACCGTTCCTCAATTTCCAGGAGCTGGTATTCCACGCTCTCGGAATCGCCGATTGCCTCGCCGAGCACTTCGCGAACCGTCTTGTGGGCCGGGAGTGTCGATTCCTGCTGCAGGTATCCGATGCTGATGCCATTGGCGTGCGTGATTGCTCCAGACTGCGGGTGCAACTCCTTCGTCAGCAGGCGAAAGAGGGTGGACTTGCCCGTGCCATTCTCTCCGATCAACGCGAGGCGGTCGCCAGACTGGATGGTGAATGAAAGTCCCTGGAAAAGCTGGTTACCGCCGTGGGCATAGGCGATATCCGCAGCCTGAATGAGAAGTACCATGATGCGAAATCCCCGCAGACAAACAAAAATCCCTCCGACAAATGCGTCGAAGGGAGGTCAAACACCCTGATTTGATGCTGATCGTTAGCCAACGCTCGTTACATCAACCAGGCACACTGCTCCCATATAGTGGCCGTTCGTGGTGAAACCGCGATGGTGGCTTTCATAAAGAACTGCATCTTGATCCCCGGTAGCGATAACCTGCGCCTATGCTACGGGATGGGCCGGCCGGGGTCAACACAAACGCCTGGCACACCTTTGTGCCGGGCGTTCAGTTTGATCACACTCGCCGCTGAGGTGTGCCTAGTTCTCCGGCGTCGCTGCCGGGGAAGCAACTGGCGAGGCTACCGGTGTACCGGTCAGTCCTGCCGCGGTCGGGAAGAGGATCGCGCAGGCCCAGCGATCACCGCTGTTGCCGGATGGATCGGTGGCAAGGTCATCCTCGCCAGCATGGATCACGATTGCGCTGCCATTCTCGCCGGCAAGGGAGTTCGGCTGGTCGCGCTCCATGGTGAGCTTCTCGGCCAGCACTTCATGCTCGAAATTGCCGTCTCCGTCCGCCTCCAGGTTCCCCAGATCACCAGCGTGGCTCGGGTCGGCGTTGATATCGCCATGGGTCTCTTCGGTCGGGTTAAAGTGGCCACCAGCAGAATCGAACGCATCGGCGGGGTCGCACACGCCACGCTCATGGACGTGAATGCCGTACTTGCCCTCTGCGATGCCGGTGCCATCCTCGCTCTTGATCGAGAACCAGACACCGTTCCCCTCTTCGTCCTGCCACACCTCAGCCACAGCTACGGTATTGCCTTCAGCGTCGATAAAGGGGACGTCCTGCTTGACGGGCAGATCGGCAATCGGAGTGCCCATGCTGTCCTCAGTAGCCGGAGTCGATTCCTGCGCCATGGATGCAGCACCACCAAGTACCATCGATGAAGCAAGGATGCCGGATAGCAAGGTTTTGCGAAGTTGCATAGCAATTGAGTCCTTTGCTGAGGCAGAACCAGTTCCCACCATCGTTGGGACCGACAGGGCAAGTCGCGTGCCATGCCGTCGATTCCTGCACCACAGGCGTTAATAGCCTTGGCACTCAGGCAACGAAAAGCCGCGCCCACAGACAGACGCGGCTCCCCGTTGGTGCTGATATCAGCCCGGTCCTGGTCCTAGTTGGCAGGCGTCGCCTCAGGCGTACCCGTGCCCTCAACCGGCGCGAAGATCACGCCGCAGGCTTCGCGGTCGCCGCTTTCGCCAGACGGATCGGTGGTGAGGTCATCCTCACCGGCATGGATGATGATGGCGCTGCCATCTGCATCGTTCAGGGAGTTCTCGGCATCGGGCTGGAGCGTGATCTTCTCCAGCTTCACCTTGTGCTCGAACGAGCCATCATCGTTGACGGTCATGTTGCCAAGGTCGCCGCCGTGGCTCGGGTCGGCATTGGCATCGCCGTGGGATTCATCCGTAGGGTTGAAATGACCACCGGCCGAATCAAACGCGGCATCGTCATCGCACACGCCACTCTCGTGGATATGCACGCCGTGCTGGCCCGGTGAAAGCACGGCCTCGCCGCTGCTCTTGATCACCAGCGTGACGCCGCTTTCATCCTGCCAGAGGGTGGCATAACCAACAAAGTCGCCATCCACCGTCTTGATCGCCTTGGGTTCAACAGTGATCCGAGTCACGGGCGTGGCGTCGCTGGCATCGGGGGTTGCGTCCTGCGCGATAGCCATACCACCGCCAAGGGCGATCGATGCTGCCATCAGTCCAGAAAGCACAGATTTTCGAAGATTCATAATTGGTGATAACTCCTTCAACACTGCGCAGGCACCCGCCTGCCAAAACACCATACCGGCCAAAGCATGTGGCATGCCATAGCCGTACCACTACATTCAGAACGCGACGATATGGCGCTCGTCGCCGGCGAGATCGTGCACGACGCCGACACGATGGTTCGGCAGCGCGTGACACAAGAGCCGCTGCACCTCTGCCGACTGCGACGGATCGATTTCGAACCCGACCGCCCCACCAGGATGGAGCACGCGGGGTAGATCATCGACCACCTGCCGGATAAGGTCAAGGCCATCTGGGCCGCCATCGAGCGCAAGGGCAGGCTCGTGCACAAGGCCCGGGTTATCGACGATTTGCGCGGGGGTGAGGTACGGCAGGTTCGCCAGGAGCAGGTGGACCGGCTCGGTGATCGGCCCGGTCAGGTTACCCTGCGCAAAGCGAATTCGATGTTGCCGATCCTGCGACAACACAGCATCGGCATTGTCCTGCGCCACGGACAGTGCCGCCGCGCTGGTATCGATGGCGATGGTGCGGCCGCTCCATTCAGCCGGGGCGTGGAAGGTGATCGAAATGGCGATGGCACCGCTACCCGTCCCGATATCGGCCACGGTGGCGTGCGGATGTTCACCCAGCCAGGCCAGGCCCCACTCCACCAGCGGTTCGGTATCCGGCCTGGGCACCAGCACATCGGCGGTGGTACGGAAACGAAGCCCCATAAACTCACGTTCGCCAACCAGGTACGCCACCGGGATCCCAATCGCCCGCTGGTCCACCAACGCCCTGTACCGCTCCAGGTCTTCATGTTCGATCGGGTCCGCATCCCGGGTGAGAAGGCCCGTTTGCGTGACGCCGAGAACGAAGGCGAGAAGCACACGCGCATCAAGCGCGGCAGAATCACTCCCCGCCCGTTGAAGTTGCGTTGCTGCTTCCTGCCGGGCTTCCCTGATCGTGCGTTGTTCCATGCCTCCCCTTTCGCCCCCAAGCATAGCCATTCGTCCGGCATTCGCCATGCCAGCACCGATCTGCTTCCAATCCGGAAACCCGTTTGCTAGCATCGCAGTACCGACCGCACAACGACGTGCCAGTTTGACCCTTTTCACGGAGGAACTGGATCATGTGTTCACCGGAAATCATGGCACGTGTCCGCGCTGAAATGGCCGGCCGGCCAAGGATGACACGCCGTGGCGCTGTCAAATCGGCGTTCGCAGCCTCGACCCTTGCGACACTGGCGGCACCACCGGTTCTTGCCCGGCAAGCCACACCAATGGCAACCCCGGTGGATGGCGGAATTCGGGCCCCAATTGTCGACCTCACCCACCAGTTGAACCCCAACATCCCGGTCTGGCCCGGAAACGAACCGTTCTCTGCTGTGCCGGTAAAGACGTTTGCCGATGACGGGTTCTATGCGCAGGCGCTCACCTTCTGGGAACACACGGGTACCCATGTGGATGCACCGATCCACTTCATAGAGGATGGCATGACCGCCGACATGATCGATATCGGCGACCTGTTCGCTCCCCTTGTGGTGATCGATATCAGTGCCCGGGCCGCCGATGACCCGGATACGTCCGTAACGCCCGAGGATATCGAAGCCTACGAGGCGGAGTACGGCGAGATACCCGCCGGGGCACTCGTTGCCATGAACTCCGGGTGGTCAGGATTCTGGGAAGACCCGGCAGCGTTCATAAACCTGGATGCCGATGGCGTGCAGCATTACCCCGGCTTCCATCCCGACGCGGCCGACATGCTGGTGAACCAGCGCGATATCGTTGGAATCGCGGTGGATACGCTGAGCCAGGATCCGGGCAACTCGACGGATTTCGGCACGCACATCACGATCCTGGGCGCGGGCAAGTACGCCATTGAGGGCCTTGCCCATGTTGGCCAGATGGATGCCGCAGGCGCCACTGTGTACGTTGGTGCACCAAAGCATGCAGACGCATCCGGCGGGCCGGCCCGTGTGATTGGGTTCAATCGGGCACGCTAGCACGCACAAACGGGCCGGACGTTGGATCACGTCCGGCCCGTTTTGTGTCCACGCTCTCTAGGCAGCGTCGCCCATGCCGGCATCGCTGAGGCGCTCGGCCTCGTCGGCGGCACGAAGGTCATCAATCAACGGCTCGATCTGGCCGTTCATCACGGCGGGGATGTTGCTGATGCTCTTACCAATGCGATGGTCGGTAATGCGGTCCTGCGGGTAGTTGTAGGTGCGAATCTTCTCGCTGCGCTCGCCAGAACCAATCTGACTGCGGCGGGCGTCACCCCGCTCCTCGGCGAGCTTCGCTTCTTCCTGCTCCAGCAGGCGGGATCGCAGCACGGTCATCGCTTTCAGCTTGTTCTTCAGCTGGCTTTTCTCATCCTGCATGCTCACCACAATACCGCTGGGCAGGTGCGTGATGCGCACAGCCGAGTCGGTGGTGTTCACGCTCTGGCCGCCGTGGCCGGATGACCGGTAGACATCGATCCGCAGGTCGTTGTCGTTGATCTGCAGGTCGACCTCCTCCGCTTCGGGCAGCACTGCCACACTCGCCGTGCTGGTGTGGATACGGCCCTGGCTCTCCGTGGCAGGAACGCGCTGCACGCGATGCACGCCCGATTCGAACCGAAGGTAGCTATAGGCCCCCTTACCGCGAATCTCGAAAATAATCTCGCGGAAGCCGCCGCCATCCGTTTCCGTGGCGCTCAGAACTTCCGCCTTCCACTTCATCTTCTCGGCGTAGCGGCTATACATGCGGAAGAGATCGGCGGCAAAGAGTGCCGCTTCATCACCACCGGTGCCGGCGCGAATTTCGACGATCACGTTCTTGTCGTCATTGGGATCCTTGGGCACCAGCAGCTTGCGAATGGTCTGCTCAAGCTCTTCCTGGCGAGCGCGCAGGTCCTTCAGTTCTTCCCGGGCGAGTTCGGCGAGTTCGTCGTCCATCTCGGCCATCTCGCGGGTTTCAACGATCTGGCGGGAGATGTCCTTGTGCTCTACCCATGCTGACACCAACGGCTCCATCTCGGATCGCTCGCGGCCCAGTTCCATGATTTGGGCAGCATCGGTCGCCACCTCGGGATTACCCATCGTGTGGTCGATTTCGTGCAATCGCCGCTCGAGTTCGTCGAGCGTGGCACTAAAGGATTGCATGGTGGCAGACGCCATTACCGGATTACCTCAAATTCACAAACAAAGGAACTACGCCGTGTTGCGGCGTTCAATATTGCAATTATAGCGGGTCGCAGAATGCTACTTCACCGCGGGAAGCTGACGCTTCCAATCGGTGCCCCAGGTCCCGCGGGCCAGCAGGTAGCCGGCACTCTGGATAGCAGCATCGTCCAGGGTATAGCGGAGCGAGTTGGTGATCGTGGCCAGTCGCGAGCGATCGACCGATTCGTCCTCGGTGGCAAGGATCCGCCGTACATCGCGCCGGCGCTCAATGCCATTGGCCAGGGCGGCCCGCAACAATTCGATCTCCTGCCTGCCACCATCGGCTTCCACACCCACCACGGTTACGGCGTACACCATGGGGCTGCCGGTAAGCACGTACCAGGCGCGCACAAGATCTTCCTGGTAGCCGAGCTCCGGTTGGGTAAGGCCACGCGGGCCATCTATCACCACAACCTGGGCGCTGGCCGCCTTTTCATCGTTCGCGTCATAGACGAATCCGTCCGCCATGATCCCGAAGAAACCACGGAGCAGGGCCCGGATAAGGAGTTCAGCGTTGGGCGTGGTGTCGATCATCCGGATCGGCGATTCCTCCACGCCGTCGGGCCGGACAGGCGTCCTCATTACGATCGGGCTGATAGCGGCTTCCGGATCCGCGCCGGACACGATAGCCAATGACGGATCGATGAAATGCGTATCTACCAGCGAGGCCGCCTCGGCCAATGAAATGAGCGCGACATCGCCACGGCCAACGCGGTCAGCAGTGAGGTTCGGCACAATCTCGACCGGAATAACGGCTTCGAGCCAGCCCTCCTTGAGCGGAATGCTGATGCTGCCAGTGAGCAGGTTGTGGTCGATATAAAGCGTCACATTGGTTCCTTACCGGTTAGTGCGTTCTCAGTTCGTACTGCGGGCAGCTGCCGATAACCTTGAGCTGAACAGTAATGGCGCGCATTTCATCGAGCGCGGCAGCGATATGCGGCTCTGTCCGATGTCCTTCCAGGTCAATAAGGAAGTAATACTCGCCAAGGAGATCCTTTGTCGGCCGGGTAATGATGTTGGTGAGCTGCACGTTCGCCTTTGCAAATGGCACCAGCGCCTTGTGCAGGCTCCCCGGCAGGTTCTTGTCCAGCCGCATAACGATGAACGTTTTGTCCTTGCCCGTTGGTTCGGCATCGTGCCGGGCGAGCACCATAAACCGGGTCCGATTGTTGGCGGCATCCTGAATGTCGCGGGCCAGGACTTCTCCGCCGTAAATAACATGGGCCCTCTCGGGGCCGATGGCCACGCTGGTGACATCGCGACCTTCTACAACGGATTGCACTGCTCCGCTGGTGCTCATGGCTGCAACCCGTTCAGCGTGCGGCAGGTTGGCATCCAGCCATTTACCGCACTGTGCCAACGCCTGCGGATGGGAGTGCACATGCGTGACCAAAGCAAGGTCGGTGCCAGCAACTCCCACCAGCACGTGCTGGATCGGCACCACGATTTCTGCAAAGAGCTTCAGGTCGGTATCGTGAATGAGGATATCCAGGCTCTGACTTACCGGCCCCTCAATGGCGTTCTCCACCGGCACCACGGCGAAGTCGGCCCGATCCTGTTCCACTGCAGCGACCGCGGCGGCGAAGTTCGGCACCTCCACCATCTCCGATCCCGGGCCAGCAAACTCTACTGCTGCCTGCTCGCTGTAGGTGCCCCTCGGGCCCAGGAATGCCGTTCTCATGCACGCGTCCCCATTCCATACCAGTGCCGAATTCCTCCGCCTATTGTACGCGTGAGGGCTACAATGCACGCATGATGACCGAGCGCAAACCCACTCCACATCGCCGATCACCCGCCGAACGACGGGAGCGACACAAGAAACCCCGGCTGCCCGAGGACACCACGGATACACCGTGGCGACTGTTCATCGCGGTGCCGTTGCCACCCCCTATCCGCGACCAGGTAGCCGCGATTATCGAGCACCTGCAACCGACTGACCTGCCGGTGCGCTGGATCGATGCGGACAACGGGCACCTGACATTGCATTTCATCGGTGAAACCGAACCGGAACTTGCCGAACTCCTGCGAATGGCACTGGGGGTGGCGGTGGATGGCCACCACGCGTTCGACCTGCGCACCGCAGAGCCGGGAGCCTTCCCTTCCCTGCGGCGACCTCGCGTGCTGTGGCTGGGACTGTGGGGCCCAACTTACCGGCTGGAAGCGCTGTACAACGACATTGGCGATTTCCTGGATGACTTTGGCCTGGAAATTGAGGACGCCCCGTTCCATCCCCACGTCACACTCGGACGCATGCGATCCGGTGAGGGCGTAAAGGTGAGCCTTTTGCCCGAACAGGTGCGCACGGCTTTCGCTGACCTGATCGACCGCGAGCTGGCCGGCCAGAGCCGCCAGGTACCGTTCCCTGTAACGGAGGTGCAGCTGGTGCGCAGTCACCTCGGCAAGGACGGTCCTCGCTACGAGGTGCTGGCTACCTACCCCCTGGCGCCGGCTGAGTAGATTCACATCATCGCGATTCGGTCATATCCTGTAGTGTTTTTCCTGTAATCCGGCCTAAAGCATGCAATTCGTTCCATCGAGTTCTTAGCAACATTTTGTGAATCTCTGTTTCTGTATTCCTATGATTCCATTGAATCCGCCGATTCAGCCGCCAAACCGCGACAAAGCGGCTTGTCCGGTCTTGTTGTACTGAACGCCCAAATAAGGTTGTGAAAATTGTAGCAAGTGGTACATTGTCGGTACGTGGATCGCCACAAGGCCGTGGCGAACTTACGGCCACGTTCGGGCAGTTGCCAAACCCGAAACACCACGGATCAAGGACCAGGGATATGATCGCCATGCGAAACGATGTCTCCGCCACCACACGAACTGAGAAGGACCTTCTGGGCGAGCTGGAAGTCCCGGCGGATGCCTATTACGGTATCCATACCCAGCGAGCAATTGATAACTTCAAGATCAGCTCCGGCACCCTCAATGACCACCCGGAACTTATCCGTGGGCTGGTAATGGTGAAAAAGGCCTCTGCGTTGGCCAACTACGAGCTGCGGATCCTCCACCCCGACGTGTATAAGGCTATCGTCAAGGCATGCGACCTGATTCTCGAAGAAGGCCGATGCATGGATCAGTTCCCGATCGATGTCTTCCAGGGCGGGGCCGGCACATCCACGAATATGAACGCCAACGAGGTGATTGCGAACCTGGCGCTGGAAACCATGGGCCTTGAAAAGGGCCGGTACGACGTGATTAACCCGAATGACCACGTCAACAAGAGCCAGTCCACCAACGATGCCTACCCGTCTGGCTTCCGTATCGCCGTCTATGCGGTGGTGCAGTCGCTGCGTGCGGAACTGGAACGACTCGCCGGCTCCTTCGATGCCAAGGCTGATGAATTCCACAACGTCCTTAAAATGGGCCGCACCCAGCTGCAGGACGCCGTACCGATGACTGTGGGGCAGGAGTTCCGCGCGTTCAGTGTATTGATGAATGAAGAGCGACGGCTGCTGGATTACGTCGCCAACCTGCTGCTTGAAGTGAACCTGGGCGCTACCGCCATCGGGACCGGCATCAACACGCCTCCAGGCTATCCGGAAGTAGCTGTGCGCAAGCTGGCCGAGGTTTCCGGGCTGCCAGTTGTACCCGCCGAGAACCTGATCGAGGCAACATCCGATACCGGCGCATACATCTCTATGCACGGGGCCGTGAAGCGCCTCGCGTCCAAACTGGGCATGATCTGTAACGACCTCCGCCTGCTCTCCTCCGGACCGCGCGCAGGCCTGAACGAGATCAACCTGCCCGAACGCCAGGCCGGTTCCTCCATCATGCCGGCAAAGGTAAACCCGGTGATCCCTGAAGTGGTGAACCAGGCGTGCTTCAAGGTGATGGGCAACGATGTCGCGCTCACCATGGCTGCCGAGGCTGGCCAGCTGCAACTGAATGTGATGGAACCTGTCATCGCACAGTGCCTGTTCGAATCCGTCGACCTGATGACCCGCGCTGCGGAAACCCTGCGCGTGCTCTGCATCGATGGCATCACCGTGAACGAGGACGTGTGCCTCGGCCATGTCATGAACTCCATCGGCATTGTCACGTACCTCAACGAGCGTATCGGCCATGCAGCCGGCGACGCAGTCGGCAAGGAATGCGCGCGCTCGGGTCGCTCGGTGCGTGAGGTTGTGCTGGAAATGGGACTGCTGGAGGCAGAGGAACTGGACGAGATCCTCTCACCCGAGAACCTGATGAACCCTGTGTACCAGGGCGAGTACTTCACCACAACCGATCCGGACGTGGTGCCCGTAGAAAGCTAATTGCAACTCTAATTCCACAATGTCGTGGGGGACACGTACGATGATCGTGCTTGAGTTTCTAGTCGTACTCGCTTTCATCTTCCTCGGTGCCCGTTTGGGCAGTATCGGCATCGGCTTTGCGGGCGGTGCCGGCCTCCTGGCCCTGGCAATCCTCGGGGTTACCATTAGCGCCGATCAGATGCCGATCGATGTGATCACCATTATCATGGCGGTGATCGCGGCTATCGCCACCATGCAGGTGGCCGGTGGCATGGATTACCTGGTTCGGATTGCGGAGCGCATCCTGCGCCGCAACCCGCGCCACCTCAACTTCCTGGCCCCGATCGTCACCTACTTCATGACGATCATGGCCGGAACCGGGCACACCGCGTTCTCCATGATCCCGGTGATCACCGAAGTGGCGAAGGAAAACGACATGCGCCCGTCGCGGCCGCTGTCCATCGCCGTACCGGCCTCGCAAATGGCCATTACCGCGTCGCCGATCTCGGCCGCCGTGGTCGCATTCTCCGCGATGCTGGAGCCTGAGGGGGTGGATTACCTCCAACTGCTGGCCATCGCCATTCCGTCGACCTTTATCGCCTGCATGCTCACCGCCGGCATCATGATGATGTGGGACCGCATGCGGGGCCAGTCCCAGCTGCACACGCTGGACATCTACCAGGAACGCCTGAAGCTGGGTGCCGTTGCACCTCCGAAGGGCGAGAACCTCGAGGCGCTCCCGGCTGGCGCCAGGAAGTCGGTCATGATTTTCCTTGGTGGCCTGGTGACCGTGATGGTGTACGCCACCATGATCTCCGACAAGGTCGGGCTGAAGACCAACTCCATCGGCAAGAACCTCTTCTATGAGAAGACAACTGATGCCATTGTCGAAGCCAACGGTAGCAAGGTGGTGGAAACCACAACCACGCTCCTGCCGATCATTGGCCGCGACGCCGCAATCATCGGCATCATGCTGGCCGTGGCCACACTGATCGCGCTGCTCTGCAAGGTCAACACGGTCAACGTGCTTTCTGCATCGGTCTTCAAGAGTGGCATGAGCGCCGTCGTGTGCGTACTTGGCGTCGCCTGGCTCGGTACCGCATTCGTGAAGAACAACGAAGCCTGGATCAAGGACACCGCCGGCGAGATGCTGATGGATCGCCCGTGGACCCTCGCCATCGTACTCTTCCTTGCCTCGGCACTGCTGTACTCGCAAGCAGCGACAACACGGGCGCTGATGCCAACCGCGCTGTCGATTGGCGTCGCACCGCTGGCAGCAATCGCCGCCTTCCCGGCCGTGAGCGCGTTGTTCGTGCTCCCCACCTACCCCACCCTGCTGGCGGCGGTGGAGATGGATGACACCGGCTCGACCCGCATCGGCAAGTTCGTGTTCGACCATCCGTTCGTCGTTCCGGGAGTCATCAATATCGCCATCGCAGTGGCACTCGGATTCGTCTTTGGTGGCATCATCCTCTAAGACGCCACTTCACACAGAGGCCGTGGAGCATGCTCCGCGGCCTCTGTGCGTTTTCACTTTCGGTATTCCCGGTTCTGCCCCATAATCCAGGCATCAGTGATGGTTCCAGGCACGGGAGATAGCGATGAAGAAGCTGGCAGTAATCGGGTTTGGCAAACGCATTCAGTGGCTGTTGATGCAGATGAAGACGTTCGATGCTGATGTGAAGGTCGTGGCGGCTGTTGACCCCCGGGAGGACGATATCCGCAAGCGCAGTGATCCCACGATGTTGGAGGGCGTCACCTTCTATCCGGATGTGGATACCATGCTTGCCCATGCCGAACCCGACGCCGTGATGATTGGCACTACCTGCAACGTCCACACCGAGTACGCGATGAAGGTGCTCGCGCTCGGGTTGCCGCTCTTCCTCGAAAAGCCGGTGAGCATCAATCGCGAACAGTTGAACGACCTCTACCAGGCATCCCTGGCCACGTCCAGCAAGGTTGTTGTGAGCTTCCCGTTGCGCCTGAGCAGGCTGTGCCAGATGGCGAAGGAGGTGATCGATTTCGGCGTGCTTGGCGACGTGGAAAACATCCAGGCGGTCAACAACGTGCCGTTCTATGGCTCCAACTACTTCCATGGCTGGATGCGCAACGATGCCCTCACCGGCGGTTTGTGGCTCCAGAAAGCCACGCACGACCTGGATTACCTGAGCTTCATGACCGGCCGCCTGCCGGAGCGCATCGTTGCGGTCGAGAGCAAGAACGTCTTCACCGGTGATATGCCCGCTGGCCTCTACTGTCTCGAATGCCCGATCCAGGATACCTGCCCGGAGAGCCAGAAAAACCTCTTCTATATGCAGGGAATCCTGGACGACATGCGCAAGGCCGAGGACTGGTGGGACGGCCGCTGGCAGTGCTCGTTCGCAGTGGACACCGGCAATCACGATTCCGCCACGGCGATCCTGCAATACGCTAACGGATCGCACCTCACCTACACCCAGAACTTCTATGCCCGCCGCGCAGCTGCCAAACGTGGTGCACGATTCCTGGGTTACAAGGCCTCGATGGAATTTGATTTCAACAGCGATGAGGTCTTGGTGATGCACCACCTGAAGCCACGGGTCGATCGCCTGCGCCTGGACGCGCACGAAGGCGGTCACCACGGTGGCGATACCGAGCTGCTGCTCGACTTCCTGAACATCATTTTCGGCACCGGTGAGAGCCGTTCCACCCTTGAGGACGGTTTGATGAGCGCCAACCTGTGCATGATGGCGAAAGAGAGTTGTGAAACCAGCCAGTTCGTGCCGTTTACACCGCTTGGGCCGTAAGCAAATCGTGCCGGGTACGGGAAAATCTGTTGCGCTTGTCGCTGCGTTATAGTTAACGGAACCATTCGTGGATTCCTGCCCGAATACTCGTGCCTGTTGGCACCCTAATTCGACAACCAGAGGGGATGTACATTGTCGTTCAAGATCATCACGCCACGCCCGGAACTCCGCGGCAAGATTGACCGGCGCGACCTGCTGAAGCTGGGCCTCGCCGCCACCGGTGGCGCCATGGTCCCTGCTGGCCTGCTGGCCCAGGCTGACATTGTGCCCAGCGAGGACAATCCGCCGAGCACCAACCTGGTGACGCCGGAAGCGAACCTCGGTGGCCTGTTCGACCAGGGTATCCTGCCGGATCACCGCGTACTTTTGTACTACGGGTTCCCGGAAGTGGACACCATGGGCATCCTGGGCGAGTACTCCCCGGACGAACTGTTGCCGCTCCTGGAACAGCAGAAGGCCGAGTACGAGGCCATCCGCCCCGATGATCGAACCTGGGTCACCGGCTTCGAGTTGATCGGTTCCGTCGCCCAGCGCGACCCTGGCGCCGATGGCATGTACGTAGCCGACACCGATGGTCGCTGGCTGGACAAGTACACCATCTTCACCCACGAGAACGACATGCAGTTGTTCATCGATGTGCAGATGGGGCGCAAGGCTCCGCATGAGGACTACGAGGGCCTGGAGCGCTGGATGCGCTACCCGCACGTGCACCTTGCCATCGATCCCGAGTTCCACCTGCCGAAGGATGGCATCCCCGGCGAGGCGCTCGGCCAGATCCACGCCAGCGATGTCACCCGCGCGCAGGAATGGCTGGTCGGCCTCAGCGACAAGTATGGCCTGCAGCGCAAGATGCTGATCATCCACCAGTTCCACGTGTACTCGGTGGAAGACAAGGACCAGGTTGCGCCCATGGACGGTGTGGACCTGATCATGAACGAGGACGGCCACGGCACGCCGGAGATGAAACTGGAGACCTACCGGGTGATCATCAAGGAACACCCGATCCAGTACAACGGCTTCAAGATCTTCTACCGTGGTGATATCGAGTGGTGGGAGAACAGCCGCCTGATGACCCCGGCGGACGTGTATGCCATGGACCCGATCCCGGATCTGGTGAATTACCAGTAGGAATAGCGCGTTTGCGACGCCGATGTCCGCACGTTAGGTTGCGTACGCGATACCGATTGGCCCGGGGATATTCCCCGGGCCAATTCTTGTTTTCGGGATGTCCGCCGCAAATGTACGCCCGTCCTTCGGCCCGCAGGCCGAATCGGGCGGGCACAGGGGCGAACGTCTGCACGGCGGGATTCTCGCCATCTGGCCCCATCGCCTTCGGATCCCTCGCAGGGGGGCCTACATGTGCTGGCGTGGCGGCAGACCTGTATGCAGGACGAGGCGAAGCCGGGAAGCGATAGCGGGCCCCTCGCCTCGCCCCGGTTGGTGACGCACACGCAGGTGCGCCTCTACGCCATCACCGGCAGGGTGGCGGAATCACGTCACGCCGACAGGCCGTCCGCATACCGACCTCTGGTCGGTTCCCCAGGCACAGGGCCCAGGGCTACGCCTGACGCCCCTCATGCCGACCAGTCGTGCGATTACCGACCTTCGGTCGGTTCCTCGGGCACGAGGCCCGGGGCTACATTTTGTGGCAAGGTGCGATGTTACCCGTTCTTTGCCCGGTGTTCGCCGAAGACATCGCGCAGGGCGTTGGCAACCTGGCCGAGTGTAGCGCCTGCCAGTAGCGCGTCCTTCATAGGCGGCAGCAGGTTATCGGTGCCCTGCGCCACTGCCCGTACCCTCTCCAGAGCAGGATCGACCGCCGCACGATCCTGGTTGCGCTTGTAGGCGCTGGTTCGCTCAACCTGGCGCGCCACCATTTCCTGGTCGATTTTGTGCAGCTTGATCGGGCTTTCGCTGGCCGAATTATCGACATACCGGTTCACGCCCACCACAATCTCGTCGCCGCTACTGCGGGCGACTTCCCTGCGGTAGGCGTTCTCAGCGATGGCGTTTTGCACAAATCCCGATTCGATGGCCTGCACCGCGCCACCACGCTCGTCAATTGCGTCAATCCACTCCTGCGCCTTCGCCTCGATCTGGTCGGTCAACGACTCGACAAAGTACGACCCTGCCAGCGGGTCGACGGTTTCCGGCACGCCGGTTTCCTCGGCCAGGATCTGCTGTGTTCGCAGCGCCAGCGTAGCCGCTTCTTCAGTCGGAATGGCGAGCGCCTCATCGTAGCCGTTGGTGTGGAGGCTCTGGGTACCACCAAGCACGGCGCTGAGCGCCTGGTACGCCACGCGCACGACGTTGTTCAGCGGCTGCTGGGCGGTAAGGGTGACGCCACCGGTTTGGGTGTGGAAGCGCAGCATCATCGCCTTGGGATTGGTCGCTCCAAATCGTTCCTTCATGATGCGCGCCCACATACGCCGGGCAGCACGAAACTTGGCCGCCTCCTCGAACAGGTTGGAATGCGAGGCAAAGAAGAAACTGATCCGCGTCGCGAATGTATCCACATCCATACCGGCATCAACCGCAGCCTGGACATACGCAATTCCATCGCTGAGTGTGAACGCGATCTCCTGCGCTGCGCTCGAACCGGCCTCCCGAATGTGATACCCGCTGACCGAGATGGTGTTCCACATCGGCAGGGTTTCGGCGCAGTACGCGAACGTATCCGTCACCAGCCGCATGCTTGGACGTGGCGGGTAAATATAGGTGCCTCGGGCAGCGTATTCCTTGAGGATATCGTTCTGGATGGTGCCGCCAAGCTTGCGGGCATCGGCACCGCGCTCCTCGGCAACGATCTGGTACATCAGCAACAGCATGGACGCCGGGGCGTTAATCGTCATCGATGTGGTGACCGATTCCTGGTCGATACCATCAAACAGGATGCGCATGTCGTCCAGCGTGCTCACCGGCACGCCAACACGACCGACTTCGCCAAACGCGCGCGGATCGTCGGAATCAAGGCCCAGTTGGGTGGGGAGATCGAATGCCACGCTGAGGCCGGAAACACCACGCGAGAGGAGCAGCTTGTAGCGTTCGTTGCTATCCTCGGCACTGCTGAAACCGGCGTACTGCCGCATGGTCCAGCGGCGATTCCGGTACATGCCCGGGTGGATGCCGCGCGTGTAGGGATACTCGCCCGGTGCGGGCAGGTCGACCGGATAGTCGGAATACACAGGATCGATGCTGATACCGGAATCGGTAATGACTTCGCGTTCAGGTGCCATCGTGCGATATCTCCCGGGCGATTGCGGTGCTCATATCGTCGGCAGGAATAAAGCCCTGCTCCACCGCCTGCACTACCAGCCATTGGGCGAGATTCCAGAGCGCGGGGTATGGCTGAATAAGTGGTCTTTTACGTTCAATAATAGCGGTTGGGGTGAGTTGGTAGGCCCGCGCATGCCCGATTCCCGGCGGGAACCAGCTCATGATCATGGGGTGGATCGCATCGATTGCCCGGGCGAACCGGGCCTCTTCGGATTCCTGTGCCTGGAACTCCTGCCACAGTGGCTCCAGGTGGGCACGTTGCTGCTCCGGCAACATCGCCGTGAGGCGCATCCCGGCGGCATACTCGCGCGCCTCCAGGCCGTCGCCGGCCTGCTGGTCCCAAATCGGCACATCCCCGGCGAACACTTCCACCAGGTCGTGCACGGTAAGCAGGTCGCGGACACGATTGTGGTTCACGCCCTCCGGTGCGGTATCGGCAAGGAGCATGGCGAGCAAGGTGGTATGCCAGACATGCTCGGCGACGGTTTCGAACCGCTTGTCCTCCCGAATCCAGTTTGCGCGGTGAATGCTCTTGAGCTTGTCCGTTGCCGCGAAGAACCCGAGTCGATCGATGAGTGGGTTCATTCCGTCACCTGCACCAGCTCGGTCAACACGCCGTGCAGTGCCTTGGGGTGGATAAAGGCGATACGCCAGTTGTGCGCGCCGGTGCGTGGCACCTCATCAATGAGCTGCACACCTGCTGCCTTCAGCTCGGCCAGTTTGGCCTCGATATCCTCAACCTGGTACGCAACGTGGTGGACACCCTCGCCACGTTTCGCCATGAAGGCGGCAATCGGCCCGTCGGGGTCAGTCGGCTGGATCAGCTCCATCCAGCCAGCGCCCGCCCGGAAGGTCATGGCGATGATTTTCTGCTCGGGGATTTCATGCCGCTCGCCCTCGCCAAACCCGAGGCTACGGTAATGCCCGGCTGCTTCATCGATATCGCTTACCACATAGCCAACATGATGCAGGCGTACTGCACCCAGTTCGAGGTCCGCCATCGCGCCCTTCTCTCGTTACACCGGCAGCGGATCCTTGCCCAGCACCACACCGCGCTCACGCCGGCCAGTTAGCTCAAAGTATCCGCGAAGAACGGCGTCTGCTACCGGCACCGCGAAGCTGGAACCTTCGCCACCAGCCTCAATGATCACGGCGACAGCGATCTCCGGCGCTTCAATAGGGGCGTAACACGTGAACCAGGCATGGCTATCGGCAGCACCGATGTTGTCTGGCACGCCAAACTCGGCTGTACCAGTTTTTCCGGCGACGTTGATGAGTTCGATTGTGCCGTCTTCCAGCTGGTCGGGGGGATTGAGCTTTGGCCACTTGGTCGACTGGTCGCTGTTCACGCGTGCAGTACCAAACTCACCCTGGATCACCCGGCGCATGCCTTCCTTCACCACATCCAGCGCTTCCTGTTTCATGCCAAGTTCGGCATCCGGCTCGCGGACCGTTACGGTGGGCGTGCTGGCAGCTGTGGGCGGGATCTCTTCGGTCGGCGACACGGCAGGGCTGGCCGCCGGGGACGCAGCGACCTCCGGGGACGCGACCGGCGTGGTTACAGCTGCTGTTTGCGGTGGCAATTCATCGGTCTGCTTCAGCACGAGGCGGGGTTTAAACACCTTGCCATCTGCAGCGATGATGCCGGTATTGAACGCCATCTGCAGCGGCGTGGCGCGGAAATCGCCCTGGCCGATGCTGACATTCAACGAGTCACCAACGGTCCAGCCTTCACCACCGGTCGCCTCGATTTTGCGTTGGGGCGTCGGGAAGATACCGGCCACCTCCGGCACTTCAATGCCGGTCGGCTTGCCGAACCAGAATTTCTCAGTCATGTCTTCAACAATGGGGTTAATACCCAGGCCATCGAAAACGTGCTTTTCCTCGCTGACAATCGCGCCATCGAGCAGGTGGTAATCCCAGTAGAACACCGGGTCCGACGAACCAACCGGTTCCTCGCGCTCCGGAGCGACATTGTAGAAATACACGTCGCACGATTGTTCGATCGCCCCGTACACATCCAGCACACCGTGCTGGCCGCCGTTCCAGCCGGTCCAGCACGCGAAGGATTGCCGCTTCGTGTAATCCGTCGTGTTCGGTACCGTGATGGCACCGGTACATCCATACGTGTCACCAGCGTTCAGGGCACCACGATCGAGGGCGCTGGCCGCCAGGAACACCTTGTAGGTAGAACCAGGAGCATATGCCTCGCTGGTACACCGGTTCACGAACGCTTTCGGCCCGCCATCGGCAGTGTACTCATCCCACTTTCGCTGGGAGATACCACTGATGAAGAGCTGGTTATCGAAGTACGGATAGCTCACCATGGCGTGGATTTCGCCGTTGCGGGGGTCGTAGGCGACTACGGCCCCGGATACCGGAATCTTCCACTCCAGGTCCCGGCCCTCGCTGAGGCGCTTCTCGTTGGCGGCTGCCTTGGCAACGGCAGCAGCCTCGATCTGCTCCTGCAGCGCCTTGCCGGCTGCCTGCTGAAGCTCGAGATCGATGGTAAGCCAGATGTTCTTGCCATTTTCCGCAGGCTTGGTAGAGCCCGGCATCACGCGCATCTGCACGCCCATGGCATCGCGTTCAATGCTTTGCCGGCCGCGGACGCCGCGAAGCTCCTTCTCCATGGCCAGTTCCACGCCCAAAGCGCCGATGACATCGTTCTGGTCATACACGCGCTCGCCGTTCTCACCCATCCAGCGCGGATCATCGACCAGCGCCAGTTGGATCGGCTGCACGTAGCCCACCACGTGGCTCATTACCTCGCCACCGGAGTACTGGCGCACAAGGGCATCGTCTACCAGCTCCACGCCCGGCAGGTACATGCTGTTTGCTTCCAGTTTCAGTGCGGTTTCGCGCGGCACATCCTTGGAAATGGTGACGGGAAGGCGCTTGGTCCACTGGTTCTCGATCTGCCATTCCAGCCGGTTCATCACCTGGATGCCAGGAAGCTCGTTGATGGCCGCGCGGAATCGGGCGGCATCATCCGCACTGAGGCCACCGTTGGGCGTGAGGTTCAGGTAGATCTCGTTCTCCAGCGCGCGCATCCAGTAGTCGATGCGGCTCTGCGCATCCTCGCCCTTCAAGCCGAGCATGGAGGCCACACGGGTAAACACCGTGTTCTCTGTACCCTGGCGCATGCCCGCCTTTTGGGCCACAAGCGTGTCCTCGATCTGCAACGCCGAAATCAGGGTGTCGAGCACGCGTTGCCGCTCGGCGCGTTCTTCTTTCGCATCGGGCAGTTTGTTCGGATGGACACGAAGCTCCCAGGCACGCCGGTTCTGGGCCAGGCGGCGCCCCTTACGATCGACAATCAGCCCACGGGCAGCTGGCAGGAACTGGGTGCTGATGACGTTGCTTTCCGCCTGCTTCTTGTATTTCTCACCCTGGGCAAGCTGCATCACCCCCAGCTTGGCGGCCATCGTACCGAACACGCCGACAAGGCCGGTTTTCATCAGCAACGTACGCCGGTTCAGTTCAATCTGGTCAACCCGCAGGTGGCGATTATCACGCTTCTTGCGCTTTCGCTGGCCGGGTGGATCGTATTGCATGCGTTTCTGGCGTCGGAACACCGGTCTATCTCCCTGTGATCGTCCGGTTGCAGGATTGGAACGTGTAGGCGGACGATCTAGCGTTTGTAGATTCTTCGATAAAGCCAGTACACCAGCGGCGCTACCAGCAACTGCATGCCGGTTTCGATTGCGACGTCGGTGAGGCTCACTCCCCCTCTTAACAGGCTGAGGAAGAGGTTGTAAAACAACGCCGCGGCGATCACCAGGGCGGTGGCGCTGAGCGGATTGATCAGCCACGGCCGAATCCGCAACGGCTGCGCCGCAATCACCATCGGCACCATGGCAAGTCCGTGCGCCCCCAGCGGATCAATCGCCAGGACATCCAGGATCACGCCGAAAACGAACGTCCAGATAAACGCTTCCTGAACGCTGCAGCGGGTGAACCGGTAGAACAACACCAGGAAAACGATGTTTGGTGTTGCCCCGAATGGTGCATAGCGCTGCAGGATCGTGAACTGGAGCAGCGTGAGCGTCAAGAGTACAGCGAAGAGGATCGGCCTGGACATTGTTGCTCGGCGTGCCTTCCCCTAATGCTGTACGTCCACAATCGTCGGCCGGATTCAACCACCGCCGAACCTGTTAAAGAATAGCACTGGTGTGTGGAACGAACGGATACGGCAGCGGGGCGGCCAACTCCTGTAGAATCTGCACTATAGCTGCAAAACCACCGTGATCTGCCGGTTTTGCCTTGATGAGGAGCTTTCTGTATGCACGCAATTCAACCGCGCCGCGTGGTTGTCACGGGGGTAGGCGTCGTCAGTTCGCTGGCAACCTCGGCCCGTGAAACCTGGCGTAAACTGCTGGCCGGCGAAACGGGTATTCGCGTGGCCGACAACCTCGATCCCGAGAAGCACAAATCCCTGCTGCGAGCCGACGTGATTGATGATGATATCCCGCAGCGTTTCCTGAAGGGCAAGGAACTTCGCAACTCCAGCCGGTATACCCGCATGGCCATCGAGGCCGCGGGCGAAGCCATGATGGATGCCGGCCTGCTCAACGATGACCTGACGCCAAACATCGATCTCAGTGCAGCCGGCGTGGCCGCCGGTACGTGCGTCGGGGGAACCTACGACGATGTGCTTCCGGTTCACGAGCAGTATGTGGAGCGCGATGGCGCCCCACGGGTACCGCCACACCTGCACGTGACCTTCCCGCACAATATTGGCGGGTACACCATCCAGAAGCAGTTCGGTATGCAGGGTCCCACCAGCACGGTAGTCACCGCCTGCGCCACCGGCAGCCAGGCGATTGGCGACGGTTTCAACGCGATCAAGTACGGCAAGGCGCCGCTGATGATTGCGGGAGCTATGGAAAGCACGCAGCACCCGCTGTTCGCCCTCGGGTTCGAGGCGATGCGCGCGCTGTGTACTGATTCCAACGACAACCCGGATCGCGCCAGCCGGCCGTTCAACGCCGACCGTGCCGGGTTCGTGCTTGGCGAGGGTGCCGGCATGCTGGTCCTGGAAGACCTGGAGCACGCCCAGGCACGCGGTGCTCGCATCTACTGTGAAATCGCAGGATTCGCTACCAGTAACGACGCCTATCACCCCATCGCCCCGCAGCCCGAGGGAATCGGCGCCGCGAAGGCGATTAGCGATGCCCTCGCGGATGCCGGTATGTCGGCCGACGAGATCGACCACGTAAACGCCCACGCGGCGTCCACCCCGGCCGGCGACCTCGCCGAGGCCAATGCGATCCGTCTCGCATTGGGCGAACGTGGCAGCACCATCCCGGTCACGTCGGTGAAAGGGGCATTCGGCCATGGAATGGCTGCATCCGGGGCACTGGAAACCGCGATGGCGGTATTCACCATGCACGAGCAGCGCATTCCCCTGACCCGTAACCATACCGATCCCGACCCGGAAGTCGGCCTGAATGTAGTCACCGAATCGCAGCCGGCGGATATCCGTGCGATGACCAAGCACAGTTTCGGCCTGGGTGGCCAGAACGCTGTGTTGGTGCTGAAGCGGTGGGACGCCGCATGAGCGACACCCGGCCTGCCGTTGGCCTCGGGGACGCCGCCCAATTCGCCATGGAACTCGCCAGCCTGATCGGTATTGGCCTTATCGGCTGGCATCTGGGCAACAAGGGCATCCTGGGCGCGTTCCTGGCGGTTGCGTTCATCCTGCTGATGGGCACCGTTTGGGGCCGATTCCGCACCCCCGGCTTTGTGCCTACCGGTCGAGAACCGGCAAACCCTGTTTCCGGCCCGGTTCGCATTGCTATCGAGATCTCGGTTTACCTGCTCGGTATCTTCGGGATCTGGTGGAGCGGCCGGGAAACCACCACCTACATTGTTATCGGTGTGATGGTGCTCACCCTGGCGCTCTCCTACAAGCGCCTGATGGCCCTGTGGAACACCCGCCTGTAATTCCCGGAGGGATACATGCCTGTACTCGATCAACTCGGAACCAACTATGCGTTTGTTTTCCCCGGCCAGGGTAGCCAGGGCGTCGGCATGGGCAAGGATCTGGCGGACAAGTTCACATCCGCCGGCGACCTGCTCCAGCAGGCGAACGACGCCCTGCAGTTCGACCTGCGAGAGCTGATGTTCAACGGGCCGGAAGACGTGCTGGCCGATACGGTGAACAGCCAACCGGCCATCTATACGGCCAGCGCAATGGCATTGGCCGCGTTGCGCGAACGGGCAGAGGAAGAAGGCAGCTACCTGGCACCGAATTTGGTGGCAGGCCACAGCCTGGGTGAGTTCACTGCCCTGCTGGCGGCCGAGGTGTTTGATTTCGTCACGGGCCTGCGGCTGGTTCGCGCCCGCGGCGAGTTCATGGCTGCCGCCGGCGAATCCCGCCCCGGGGCCATGGCCGCAGTTATCGGGCTGGATGACAGCGTCCTGGCCGACCTGGTGGAGCAGGCAGCCGGCGGCGACGTCCTGACCATTGCCAACCTCAACTGCCCCGGCCAGACCGTAGTTTCGGGCGAGGTCGCACCGCTGGAGCGATTCATTGAGCTGGCCAACCAGGCAGGTGCACGCCGGGTAGCGCGGTTGCCGATCAGTATCGCCAGTCACTCGGCGCTGATGGAACCGGCAGCCGACCAGCTCAATGACTTGTTCGACGACGTGACACTGCATGAGCCGAAGATGCCGGTAATCTCCAACAGCACCGGCCAGCAACTGGTCACGGCAGAGGAGATCCGCGAGGAACTCCGCTATCACGTGGTCAGGGGCGTGAACTGGACCGCCACAGTCCAGACCATGGCCCAAGCCGGAATCACCACCATGGTGGAGCTTGGCCACGGGAGCGTCTTGGCAGGGCTGAACAAGCGTATCGACAAATCGATCCCTACGCTGGGGTTGGCTGCGCTTGGCCTTGTTGATAAATAGGCATTTGCCCGGGCATTGGCTAGAATGTAGGGCTATAGGCGGGTGATTTCGCGGTTGTCGAGGTTGCCCCGGTTGTCACCCGATTCCGGCATGGTTTCGGGCGAGGAAAGGAATCGCCAGGTGATGCGAGTTGTCGTGACCGGAGTGGGCGCTGTAAGTCCCCTCGGCATCGGAGCCGATGCCCTCTGGAATGGCCTCATTGAGGGCCGCTCCGGTATCCGCCGTATCCAGCATTTTGATGCGTCCGACCTGGAAGTGCAGATTGCGGGCGAAGTGCCAGATTTCCAGCCGCGCGAGTTCATGGATTTCAAGGCCGCCAAGCGGATGGATCGGTTTGCCCAGTTTGCCGTCGCCGCTACACGCGAGGCGCTGGCGATGTCTGGCCTCGAGATCACCGAAGAGAACACCGAGCGAATCGGCATTATGGTGAACACGGGCGGCGGTGGCTTCCCCACCATCGAGCGTGAAGTGACGGTGAAGGCGGAACACGGCGGCAAGCGGGTAAGCCCGTTCCTCATCCCAATGTTCGCGCCCAACATGGCCAGTTGCCAGGTGGCGATCCAGTTCGGCATTCACGGCCCCACCGCAACATCCGTGGCAGCCTGTGCTGCCGGAATCCAGGCGTTCGTCGATGCCGTGCACATGATCGAACGTGGCGATGCCGATGTGGTCATCACCGGCGGCACCGAGGGTGGCATTACGCCTGTGGCTATTGCCAGCCTGAGCAATATGGGCGCACTCAGCCGCAATAACGACGATCCGACCGGCGCCAGCCGACCGTTCGACCTTGCCCGTGACGGCTTTGTGTTCTCGGAAGGCGCGGGCATCGCGATCCTCGAGAGCGAAGAGCACGCCGCACGGCGAGGCGCTACCGCCCTGTGCGCTGTTGGCGGCGGCTCGTACACCTGCGACGCGTTCCATATCACCGCTCCCGATCCCGAGGGCAAGAACGCAACCCGGGCCATGAAGCAGGCGATGAACCGCGCCGGTTTGCAGCCGGAAGAATTCCAGTACGTAGCGGCCCATGCCACGGCCACCAACCTGGGCGATATCGCCGAGACCGGTGCCGTGAAGGCCGCATTTGGCGACCACGCCTACAAGCTGGCGCTCTCGGCCAACAAGAGCATGGTTGGCCACCTGCTGGGTGCAGCGGGGGCGATCAGCTCGCTGGCCTGCATCCTCGCTATTCGCGATGGCATTGTGCCGCCAACCATCAACCTGACAGACCAGGACCCGGCCTGCGACCTCGATTACGTGCCGAACGTGGCACGCAAGATGGAGGTCAGGAACGCCCTGGCGAACGGATTCGGGTTTGGTGGCCAGAACGCTGTGAGTGTGTTTAGCGCTGTCTAGTTTCGGGCCGGGGTCGGGGTATACTTCGGGCAGAAGTAGCCGCCTACCGCAGGCCGCCCGTGCACGCACCGGATAAAGGATTGCTCCCCATGCCGCCAATGATCTGGAATCGCAAGAAGAGTCACTTCCCTGAGCATATGGAAGTGAAGCCCAAGGCCTTTATCACTGGCCATCAGTTCACGCTGAAAGGCTCGCCCCGGTACTACACCGATGTGCATCGCATTATCACCGAGGGCGGTGACCAGGTGTATTTCGGTGAACCGCTCACCTACGAGCGCGGCGCGGCCGTAGGCCTCTGGCGCGTGCGGGCCAATGACCTTGGCTGGCTGCCCAAACTGTACGACTACTGGGTGGAAATGGAGCGCACCGAGCCGATCGTGACCACGTTCCACCTCTACCTTCCGGACAACCTCAAGTACCCTGCCCTGGACCTGCGCGAGCATACGCCAGAGGAGGTTGAGGCATTCATCCGCGCCAACGCACCGGTTCGCAGCGATAACCCGTATACCGGCCGCACACGCGTCGGCCCGCCCAAGCCGTTTAAGAACCCGTAACCACCTGGCCCAACCTGAAAACGAAACGACCCCGGTCCACATTGGGCCGGGGTCGTCGCGTATTGCATCGCAAGGAAACCTCGTCGTGGCGCACCTGCATGTGCGCCCCAGTGGGTGTGGGAACGCACGTCGCACATTCGTCCTGACCAATGGCCGCAGGGAGGGTATAACGGACTGGTTGGCGAAACATGTTCTCCGACAGACAAGCCCGCCCATACACCGGCTACGCCGGTCAGGGCGAGCCTACGCGGTTGGGCCGACTAATCCGAGGCGAGTTCGGCCTCAATGGTGGGACGCAGGCGCTCGACCAGCGCTTCCAGGTGGGCGGGGTTCTCCTTCCAGCACAGCGCAGCGGAGGGCGTGTTCATGCAGAGCAGGACTTCGTCTTCATCGTGCACCGCCCAACCGACCGAGCACCGTGGCACACGCTGGCCGCCCCGGAACGGGATTCCAAGCCGCGTGCGCGTCAGCATCGGGCAGCCAATGGTCGGCTCGCTGGTATCCTCTGGATCAATCTTGCGCAGCCGCATCGGCTGCACCGGCGCCAGTTGCGGCGCCGTGGCGCGCACCACCGTATCGGATTCAGTGAACTCCGGCAACGGTTTGCGAGGCTGGGCATTGCGGCGTTTGGGTTTGGCGGCATTGCCGGTGCGAGGCCGTTCCTGCACCGGCTCTTCTACCGGTTCGGCAACGACCTGTATCTTTTCCGGTTGCTGTACCGCGTCTCCATTTCGCCCGCGACGGCGACTACGACGTCGGTTTCCGCGTTTTCTCGCCCGATTGCCATCGCCCGATGGTGTCTCGGGCATATCGGAACGTTGTCCGTCCTGCTCGTCCAATCTTCACTCCAGTTGTGATCAGCATGCGGCCGATTCGTTTTGCGAGGCTGACCACCAGCGCCAGGTCATCATCAATATCTTGCATGGAAACGCCCGCACGCTCGAGGTGGGATGTCGCCATCGCTTCCGGTAGTGATCCCAGGCATTTCTTCAGGCCATACAGGAGCACGTAGGCATCGTCCAATTGGCCTGCTACCGGGATGATCCCAGGTACGAGGTCAATGGGCGAGAGCGCGTATGCGCCACCAATCCCCAATAGCGCCTTGCTCTTCTTGGGCACCCCCGGGTCAGTGACCAGTCCCTTTGCAAGTGACAGGTATTTCGGCAGGCGTTTCGCCAGGGCCGTGAGCTTCTCCTTGTCGGATTCGCTCACTGTATCGGCGGCATCGCTCATGTCAGGATCGATCCAGGAACTGACGCGCCACGAACAGGGCATTGGCGGGACGTTCCGCGATTCGGCGGGTGTAATACGGGTACCAATCCTTGCCGAACGGGGTGTACACACGGATATTGTAGCCCTTGCTGCGCAATCGCTCCTGCTCGGCAGTGCGCACGCCGTACAACATCTGGAATTCGTAGCGATCGGGCGTGATGGTGTTCTTGCGTGCGTAGTCCATCGCATCCTCGATAATGGCCATATCGTGGGTCGCGATTGCGGGGTAGTTCCCCTTCTGCATCAGCATGCGCATGAGCTGGCGGAAGACCTCGTCGTTCTCCTTGCTCCCCATGGCGATGGTATCCGGCTCCGCGTAGGCACCCTTCACCAGTCGGACGCGTGCGTTGCGATCGATCATCTCGATCACGTCCTCGCCAGTGCGACGGAGCATGGTCTGCAGCACGATGCCGACGTGATCACCATACTCATCGTGCACCTCGCGGAAGATATCCAGCGTGCGATCGGTGTAGTCGGAACTTTCCATGTCCACACGGACGAATCCATCAACATCGCGGGCAACATCGAGGATGCGCTTGAGGTTGGCCTTGGCCATTTCGTCCCCAAGGTCCATACCCAGCATGGTGAGTTTCAAGGAGACATTCGGTTCGATATCGGCGGCCTTGGCCTGGCGGAGCACATCGGCGTAGCTGATCACTGCCTGGGCCGCGGCAGTTTCCGAGTTCACGTTCTCGCCCAGCAGGTCCAGCGTTACCGTGATCCCCTGCTCCTTGAAGCGGAGGGCGACCGCGATGGCGTCCTCAACGGTATCCCCGGCCACAAACCGGTTCACCAGCTCGCGGGCCTTGCTATTGTTCTCAAAGAGTCGCTTTACCTGGGGGATATCGGCTACTCCCAGGATCGCCTTGCGTGAGAGATTCATGGTTCCTGACTCCCTTCGGTAACGTTATCCACAGAAAGCAAATCCAGTACTGCCGCTGCTGTCCAGGATTGGCGGTCTGTGCCGAGGCCTTCCCCGGTCAGCGGGTTCATGTACTCGTAGAACCCTGTGGTTTCGATTTGATCCAGTGCCGCCTGGCGAAGCTCATCCGCAATCGCAAACTCGCCCATGCGATTCCACGCGTACCACATCAGCCAGTTGATTACCGGCCAAACGGGTCCGCGCCAGTAGCGCGTGGGATTGAACTGCTGCGCGCCGGTACTGGTGCTGGGTGGCAATGGCCATCGCAAACCGGGCGCACCTGTGAAGATGGTACTCCGCCACAGGTTCTTCATAACGTCGCGCATCGTCGGTGAAAGCTGGCCGGCCAGGATGGGCGATAGCAACGCGATGGTATCCACATTGATCGCCTCACCGGTAATGAGGTCGGTATCGAGGCACCGGCCAAGCTCCTCATGCCAGCTCTCGGCAAGCCCTCGCCGTCCTCGTTGGATCCATTCCTCAATGAGGTCGAGGTCGTCCAGGTCGGCATCCGCCAACGTGGCGATACGAATCAGGCTCTCGTTGGCGTTCACCAACAGGGCGCTAAAGAAGACATCCTTCACCCGGAACGGCAGCCGCTCGTACATGGATTCCACGCGATAACTGCCCCGCTTGAGCACTTCCACGATCCACAGATAGCGGTCGTAATCCGCATCCGTTGGCCGCTGCGACGGATCGGAAACATGGGTAAGGTCCCGGCGGGTATAGGGCGGCAGGTCGTCGGCGGGCACTTCAATCCGGGCAAGGGCTGCATCCCACCGGGGGCTGTTATCCATGCCGCTTTCCCACGGGTGCACGATGGTAACCAGGCCACTGTTCTCGGGATCGCGTGCGGAGAGAAGGTAGCGGTGCCATTCGCGCAGCGGGGCAAAGAACTCGCGAGCGATCTCCCGGGCCCGTTCCGGTTCGGCGTTCTCACACAGCTGGCGAACGGCCATGGCGTGCACCGGCGGCTGCACAATGCCACTTGTGTGCACGGTGCGCGGGGCGTCTGTGGTGACAAGCTGCACGGCCCACCGTCCGGCATCCGGGAAGTAGGCGTACTTGTCCACATCGGGATTGAACTGGATCTGCGGGATCATGCCGTTGCGCCACTGACCGCGAAGGAGGTGGCGCATTTCGGCCACAGCCCTGTCGAGGTCGACATGCGTCAACCCCACGGTGATGAACGCAGCATCCCAGCTCCACTGGTGTGGGTAGAGCGATGGCGCGGCCTTGATGAGCGCGCCGGTATCGTTGGCGCGCAGGATTTCGGCTGCCCTGGCTGCGAGCGGGTTGGCAGGATCGTACGGCATATGCCGGGGCTCCATGAGGTATACAGTGGTTCCGTGGTATACACACACCACGTTGTGAAAGAATACCGCGATCCAGCGTGTTTAGGTGACATCGACCAACCCCGGAGCAGCTCTTTTCGTGACAACGTTCCCGCATCCGACAGCGCATATCCGCGATTCGCTGTACAACATGGTGCCTCTCTCGGCCGGGGCGCTGGCAATCATGCAGCAACCGGCATTCCTTCGGCTGGAAGGCATCCAGCAACTCGGGTTCGCCAGCCGCGTATGGCCGGGCGCAAAGCATACCCGCTACGAACACTCAATCGGCGTGATGCACCTCACCGAACGCGCGATTTCCCACCTGCGCTCGCTGCCAGAAGGTGCATTTATCGACGACGAATCCGCCCGCGTGACGATAGCCGCGGCATTGCTCCACGATATCGGCCATTACCCGTTCAGCCATGCCATTGAGGAACTGGGGCCACCAGTCCGATCGCACGAAGACGTTGGCAACAGCATCGTCCGCTCCGACGAGATCGCGAAAGTGCTGACCGATACGTGGAACGTGGACCCGCAGCGCGTGGCCGCGATGATCCACGGTGAGGGAGAGCACCTCACCGAAACAGATAGGGTGTTGCGCGGGCTGCTGAGCGGCACGTTGGATATGGACAAGCTGGATTACCTCCCGCGTGATGCCCATGCCTGCAACGTGCCTTACGGCGGCGTGGATAGCGACCGGCTGATCGCATCGCTCACCATCATCGAAACACCTACGGGCGAGCGTCGGATTGGCATCGGGAGCAAGGGCGTGAGCCCGCTTCACTCGCTTATCACCGCGCGGCAGGAAATGTTCGACAACGTGTACTGGCATCACACCAACCGCGCCTGCATGGTCATGCTTCTACGGGCGGTGCAGGAGGCCATGGTGGCAGGGCAGATTACCGCCGACTCGCTCACAAACCACCACGATGCCTCGCTGTTGATGATGCTGCAGGGTGACGCAATGCCGGAAAACACCCGCACGCTGGCGAACGCGCTGGCAATGCGGCGCATCCACAAACGTGGCGTAGAGATAAGTGCCCGCGCCACCGGACTTTACGACAGGCTGGGCCAGCTCTGGTACGACCCCGCGGCCCGGCGTGTCGTTGAACTGCGCATGGTGCATCTCGTGCGCGAGCTCAGCGGAACGCCTGTTGCCGATACGGCAATCCTGCTGGATATCCCGAAGCCGGAGAAGTGGCGAACCGATGTCTGGGTGGCGTTCGATCGTCCACCGGTGGGCATGCGGCCGCTGATGCACTGGCAGGATGTGGCCGGGGTTACTGATAGCGATTTCAAGCGCTATGAGGAGCACCGGCGACTGATTCGCGTGGTGGCGGACGAATCGATTGTGGGAGTTGTCCGCGAGAAGTGGGAGGACCTGCTGATCCCGGCGCTGGGCGGCATCCAGATGGAGCGTGGCGATGATTGACCGACGAGACGACGTGATTGAAGAGCAGCCGGTTGGAGATGCCGACACCAACGGCCACCTCGCGACGGCGATGTTTATCGGGGTGATCGTGCTGATGCTGGTGTGTATTTACGCGTTGGCGACGGCGGCATAGTCCCATTGGGGTTGAACCTGCCCGCCTTTAACCGGGACGTTGGCATGGCAAACAGCCGTTATGGGATCAGAAGGTTGTGTGGGCGGCCCTCCGTGGGGGGTGTTGTAACAGATTACCCATCAAACCACCATGGCCAATGCAGGGCGCACACTCAGGTGCGCCGCTACGGATCACCTGGCGCTATCGTAGGCCCGTCCTTCGCAGCGCGGAGCGCAAGAATCGGGCAGGCACCAGAGGGTGCGGTGGCCTGGCGCGATTCCGGCCGAACGGACCGTCGAACCCGCCCGATGCCCGACGATCGTCCAGCCACGCGAAGACCCCGGGCACGGGGCCCGGGGCTACGCCTTGATGGGGTCCCAATCGTGCGCCGGGGGTTTATTCCCCCGGCGCGGATGGCACCGCTCCAGTTCGGGAGGACAAGAGTCCGCTTAAAGGCAGACTATGCACGCCACACATGAAAATGAGCCCCCGTTTCCGTATTGGGGGCTCGTTGCGTTGTTTGATTCGTGACATGGTTCAGCACCGAGCCGGACTCAACCCGCAATCCCGCACTTGCCCCGAGCTTCGGACGAGACGGTCGTCCCCCAATCGGAGTTCCTGGCCCAGTCAACAACGAACTCGCCGTTACCTGTCATGTTCGACGATCTCCATCCTACGCAACTCCGATCGTGCCATCCGTCCTGGCCATTGTTGTCGTCTGGACCGGATATCTGGCCCGGACCCGCGGACGCGGCCCCAACGCTTGCCAGCGTCATCGTGATCCCCAGAAGGCCAGCGGTGATGAGAGATTTTGCTCGTGACATGCCGTGTACCCCCTTACGTGGTGCCTGCGCACCCTGTATCCGCCGCACAGAAGGAGTGGTCCTCGTGCCTCACCGCCGATTCAACGCCGGCCAACTCCGGCGCACGGACGCCAGAGTACCTGAAGGTGAGGAAGCTGTATACACCGCTTATCATAACTACTAGGCGATCTTTCGACCGGACGGTATGTCGGCGCAGCGTCACCCGATGCAGCTGTGCTTCGCGCGGGGATGCTTCGCTGCGCCCAGCATGACGCCTGGGGGGCTTTAAGGTCGGCACCGCACCCATTCCGCCGCGTAGCGCGCGGGGTTAATTCCCCGCGCGTACGATAGGTCGCGCGCGAAGAAAGAACCGCGCACCCGACGATGGGACGGCCCGTCAGGTGGTCGTGGCGGGCACAGCGCGGTCGGTCCCCGGGCACAGGGCCCGGGCCTACGGCAGGTTGACGGGCGGGTACCGGGAGGGTGCGGTGGCATGGCGCGATTCCGGCTGAATACGCCATGGGACCCGCCCCATGCCCGGCTGCGGCCGGCCAGGACGGGTCTACACAGCGACACGAGCCGGCAAACTGTAGGCCCGTCCTTCGCAGCGCGGAGCGCAAGAATCGGGCAGGCACCAGAGGGTGCCGTGGCCTGGCGTAATCCCGGCCGAACGGACCGTCGAACCCGCCCGATGCCCGGCGATCGTCCAGCCACGCGAAAACCCCGGGCACAGGGCCCGGGGCTACGCCTGACGGCAATCGTCCTGGCGGGGGAATGACGCCCGCAAGCCCGGGTATAAAACCCGGGCCTACGGTTGATTGCGTCCGAACGGGACTAAATCAACGTGGTGGCGCCCTCGCTGGCCTGCTGGACCAGCTTCAGGTACTTACCCAACACGCCCTGTCGGTAGCGCGGCTCCGGCTGGGTCCACTCCTGCAACCGGTCGCGGAGTTCATCCTCGGAAATCTCAAGATCCACGCGGCGGTTCGGCACATCGATGGTGATGGTGTCGCCCTCACGCACGGCAGCAATCGGCCCACCGACGAACGCTTCCGGGGCAACGTGACCGATCATCAGGCCACGCGTGGCGCCGCTAAAGCGGCCATCGGTCATCAGGGCCACGCTATCGCCAAGACCCTGCCCCATAATGGCGGCGGTGATGCCAAGCATCTCCTGCATGCCCGGACCACCCTTCGGCCCCTCGTAGCGGATAACCACCACATCGCCCGGCACAATGCGGTTGTGCAACACCGCATCGGCCGCATCCTCAGCGGAATCGAACACGCGGGCCCGACCGCTCAGGTTCATCGGCTCATACCCGAACAGCTTGACCACGGCACCATCTGGCGCAAGGTTCCCCTTGAGGATGTGGATACCGCCCGACTCCTTGATGGGGTTGTCGAAGGTGCGAACCACATCCTGGCCGGGCGTTTCCTGCGCCGTGGCAGCTTCCTCGGCAATGGTCTTGCCAGTCGGCGTCAGCAACGATCCGTCCAGGTAGCCTCCCTCGATCAGGCGCTGGCATACCAGCTGGATTCCACCCGCCTCGTGCAGGTCGGCGGCGGCATACTTGCCGCTTGGCATCAGGTTGCAGATAAGCGGCGTATTGCGGCTGATCTGGTCGAAATCGTCGATGTCGAGATCGACGCCCACTTCCCGGGCGAGGGCCAGCAGGTGCAACACCGCATTCGTGGAACCACCGCTGGCAGCGACACCGGCGATGGCGTTGTTGAACGCCTGGCGGGTGAGGATATCGCGCGGGCGCTGGTCGCGTTCCAGCAGACCCATAATGATCTCGCCGGCCTGCATACCGATATCGTCCTTGGCAGGATCCACGGCGGGCGCGCTGGCGCTACCGATTGGCGAGAGCCCAATGAACTCCATCGCCATGGCCATGGTGTTGGCCGTGAACTGGCCACCGCATGCACCGGCACCCGGGCAGGCGTGGTTCTCGAGGTCGATCAGGTCCTCGTCGCTCAGCTTGCCGGCGGCGTTGGCACCAATGGCCTCGAACACGCTCTGCACGGTTACCTCGCGGCCGCGCCACTCTCCGGGCAAAATCGTGCCACCGTAGATGAGCAGGCTGGGCGCGTTGAGTCGGGCGATAGCCAGCGAAAGACCCGGCAAGGTTTTGTCGCAGGCGCCCAGCCCGATAATGGCATCGAACATGTGGCCCCGGCCGACGAGTTCCACCGAATCAGCGATGACCTCGCGCGAAACCAGCGACGTCTTCATGCCCTCGGTACCCATGGTGACGCCATCGGAAATGGCGACGGTGTTGAATTCCATGGGCGTGCCGCCGGCTGCGCGAATGCCTTCCTTCACCTTCTTGGCCAGCCGTCGCAGGTTGTAGTTGCACGGCATGGTCTCGATCCAGGTATTGGCGATACCGATGATCGGTTTGCGCAGGTCGTCATCGGAGAAACCGATCGATTTCATCATCGCCCGGGCGCCAGCGCGGGAATTGCCGTCGTACAGGGTTTTACTGTTGGCACGCATATCGACAGACGTTTGCTCGGTAGTCATGGTTGCTCCATCTCGCAAGAGCGCGGTGCATTAACGAAAAAGGCGCTGTACACATCTGCACAGCGCCGTGCTGAAGGTAGTTTCCGCCTGAATGGCGGATAACGCAACCTAATTGCGTGCATGAACCCCGGGCTGGTGCGCGACCGGGAACTCGAACTGCGGTGTGGCCGGGTCGGCGGCAATATCGTCCTTCCGGTAGGTGGGGGTGCGGTACATCCGGGTGGCCTGCTCCCATGCATACGCCAGGGAGAGCAACCGGGCGTCGCTCCAGGCTGTACCGATGAAACTGATCCCCACCGGCAGGCCAAGCGCGAACCCAGCCGGTACCGTCACGACAGGGTAGCCGGCAATTGCCGCCAGGCTGCTTGCCGCGCCTGAGAACTTCTCTCCGTTGGCAAGGTCCATGACGCTGGCCGGGGCCATGGTTGGGGCAATCAGCGCATGGAGGTTGTGATCCCGGAGCATGGCATCAATGCCCTCGTCGCGGCTCAGCCGTTGCAGGCGTTCGTGAAGGGCATGCATCTCGGAATCGTCGGCATCGTGGGTCGCTTCGGCCATGACCAGCGCTTCCTGGCCGAAATATCGCAATTCCTGATCGGCATGCTCGTTGTTGAACGCGACCAGGTCAGCCATCGAACGCACTTCCGGATCACCGCGTTCGGCCAGGTAAGCGTTAAGCGCATGCCGGTACTCGTACAGCATGCGCTGGAACTCTCCCGGCCGTTCCTCCAGCGCATCGGCCGTGGGGACCTCGATACCAGTCACGATTTCCGCCCCGAGCGACGTCAGCACGTCGCAGGAGGCTTTGAACACAGCATCGGCCTTGGGGCTGTAGCCGGTAAATCCGAAGTTGGCCGGTACGCCAAGCCGGACACCCTGCAGCGCGTTGGGATGAAGAGCAGCACGGAAATCCGTGCCAGCCATATGCGCCCCGGCGCCGGTAGCGCTGTCACGCTCGTCCACGCCAGAGATCACGGAAAGCGTCGCCGCCACATCTGTCACGTACTTGCCGAACACGCCGACGGAATCCTGGGTGGTGCTGATCGGGATCACACCCGCCCGGCTGGTAAGCCCGACGGTTGGTTTGAACCCCACCACGCCACAGGCACTGGCCGGGCAGATGATGGAGCCATCCGTCTCCGTCCCGATGGTTACGGGCGCAAAATCCGCGGCAACAGCAACAGCCGAGCCAGACGATGACCCACTGGGCGAGCGCGGCAGCGAATGCGGGTTTTTCGTACTGCCGTTGCGCGCGTTCCAGCCGCTGCTGCTGTGGGAACCGCGCATGTTCGACCATTCGGTGAGGCTGGCCTTGCCCAGGATGACCGCGCCGGCATCCCGCAGCAGCGCCACGACGGTGGCGTCGCGCTTTGGGGTGGAATTCATCAGTGCCAGCGACCCGGCAGTGGTATGCATCGCATCGGCCGTATCGAGACTGTCCTTCACCAGCACCGGCACGCCGTGTAACGGGCTACGCAGGCGGCCCCGGGCGCGCTCCGCATCGCGTTCGGCAGCGATGGCCAACGCATCGGGGTTGGTCTCCAGCACCGATCCGAGGCGAGGACCATTGGCATCCAGCGCAGCAATGCGGTCGATATAGGCCTGTACCAGCTGTACGGAAGTCCGTGTGCCCTCTTCCATCATCCGGACCACGTCGGCAAGACCGAGGCCCACAAGGTCGGCATGCGGGCCCCGTTGAACGTCCGATGACCTGTTGAAGCTGCGGGCCTGATCCGGGAAATGACTGGTCATCGGGTTAATCATCTTCTCCTGGCGCGTATCGGCGTGTAGCAGTGCATGGAAGCCATACGATACTTCTCGCTATACTCGCAGCATAACCAATCGCTGTCACGGTACCCTTGCGCCAACCAGAAAGCACCGCATGAACCTCCCCGAACTCCTTGTGTCCCTGCTCAACATCTATTCACTCGTGCTGCTGGCTCGTGCCCTTATGAGCTGGTTTGATCCCACCTTTTCCAGTTCGTTTGGCCGTATTGTGTTCCAGCTCACCGAGCCGGTAGTGGCACCGGTACGCCAGGTGATGCCGCCCATGGGCGGGCTCGACCTCTCGATCATGGTTACCATTTTCCTCTGCATCATCCTGCAGCGGCTGATTCTCTCGGTCACCTAGGCCTGGCCGTGTACCGACTTCCCGATCGCACTAGACTGCATGGGGAAAATCTCTTACAGTGAACGCGTAGTTGTCCGCACCTTGCCGGGTGCAGGCGCACCATATCGATAACCACGTGCCAGGGGTGGCACGGAGATGACGGAGCCAACCATGCTTTTCAGGCTGATTCTGCTGCTGAATATCCTCGGTCTTGCGGTCGGGCCGGATGCCCGCGATGACGATGAGCTGGGCGGCAAGGGATTTGGCAGTGTGGTGCAAATCTTCACTGCCATTGGCCTGGTCGTGCTGATCGTCCTGGTGGTACTCGGCATTATGGCGCTGACCGGGTCGTTCGACATGGAGAATTTCGACCCAACCACGTAGGGCTCGCACACAATTCAGGAACAAGACGGGTCGAGGCATCTGCCTCGACCCGTTCCTTTACTCGTGAATATCAAACCCGATCATTTCCATGAGGCGGATCGCGTTCGATGATGTGGCCAGGCCGGGGCGCAGGCGGTAATCGAACGTCATTTGCGGGCCGCCATCGTCGCGGCGGAACTGCTCGGCGAAGTGGACAGGAATCGCCACCCCCTCCAGCGCTGTGCCAGTAATTAGTTCGAGGTCATGACTGGAAACCGCCCCAAGTGACGGCAGCGCGGTGAGTTGCTCCAGCACCCTGCGCGAGGCGATTTGCCGCTCGGCTGTGTTGGTACCTTGCAGGATTTCATCGAGCAGGTAGAGCGGTGTGCGGCCATCGGGCGCCTGAACCCGGTCGATCACGGCCTTAAGGCGGCGCAACTCGGCCATGAAGAAGCTCACGCCCTGCGCCAGCGAATCCTCGACACGCATGCAGCAACTGACCTGCAACGGCGGCATGGCGAGCGAGGAGGCAGCCACCACGCAACCCGCCTGCGCGAGCACCACATTCACACCGATTGCGCGCAGCAGGGTGCTCTTGCCACTCATGTTTGAGCCGGTAACAAACAGGAATGTGCCGCGCGGCGAGATGGAGACATCATTGGCCACAGCCACACCAGTCACCAGTAACGGGTGGGCAAGTTCCGATGCGGCAAAGCCCTCCCTGGTCGGCTCAACGGCAGGGAACGTCCATTCGGGATGGTCGTGCGCCAGGATCGAAAGGGCCGCGAGCGCTTCCCATTCCCCCATCGCATCCAGCCACTGCCCCACATGGCGACCATGCCGGGTCCGCCATTGCTCCAGCCGGTGGAGCACGTTGATATCCCACATGAGCACCATCTGTAGCGGAAAGTAGAGCATGGAGCCGGCAGGCATCACGAAGTTCACCGCCCGGGCGAGCGACGCCATGGCTGTGGAGGCGCCGGATAGTCGACCGTCCAGTTCAGCCAGGAGTGGCGCAACGGGGGCATCGCTGCTGATTCCGGCCATGATCTCGCGATAGCTGGCCACCGCATCGCGCATACCGGTCACCTTGCGGACATCAGCGGCAGCTTCGCCACCCGCCAGCATGAAAACCAGCGTGTTAAAGGTGACAGGGATCAGCACAACCACCCACGGGACGACCCCAAGGGCGGTGAGCACAATACAGGCGATGACCGCTATCGGGCCAATGACCGCTGCCCACCGGAGCCAGGCCCGCGTATCCAAATGGTTCTGTCCGACTGCCCACGTTTCCAAAGGCAGGGCATCGGGGATCTCCTCGGCAGCAGCCGCCTCGGCCCGCTGGCGGAGATTGAGCTTGCCAGCAAGCTCCAGCACGGCCAACTGCCGCGCCTGCAGGTCCTCGATCGTGCGGTCGTCAAGCAGGGAGTGGTAAAGCGACCGCCATCCCTGCGATGTGGCCGGGGTTCCGATCCGCTGGGCCAGGCTGGCCTCGCCGACGATGTTGAGGTCCCACGCGTAGGGGTGGGTACGGTCGGCCCCCGATTCTGGCGGGATGGGCAGGTGCTCCCAGGCATGATGCAAGCGATGCAATGCCCGCTGGTTCACGGCAATTGCGGTGTCCAGCATGTCACGGATCCTTCCCGCCCGCCGCTGCTGTAACGCAACCACAATGAAGCCCAGTACCCCGGTGAGCAGTACGGTTTTCCATGCCGTGGCCGGTTCCTGCCACTCCTGCCACAACCCCACGATGGCAAGGATGGCGAAGACCAGCCGGAAGTTCCCCAGCAGGCTCCAGCGACTGTGGACCGCGGCACGAAGCCCGGTTGCGTTCGTGAGCCGTCGGTCATAGATCTGTTCGGGCGTTTCGGGCAAGACAGGAATCCTGGTGCAAAGTCGAATGGCAACAGCGCCAATGGTACCGCGAGGGCGACCCTAGATTCTGCCGACAACAGCACAAAGGCGTAAAATTCCGCCATGCTATGCTTGTGCGTAGGTTCGTATAAACAACTTGGGGGATCAGGGGCACATACATGGCGGCAAAGAAGGACAAGGGCGGCATTGAAGGGCTTCGTATGGATGTTCAGGCGCTTGCCGATGCCTTCTGGAAGTTCCGCGATACCGTGCTAACCGACGCCGCCGTGCAGCAGGCTGAGCAACAGCAGTTCGTCCGGATGCAGGTTGCCAACACCGGTTGGCAGCACCCGGATGACCCACAGGTGCAACGGGCCGCAGCGCTTATGAGCGCGCTTTCGCAGCCGCAACGTCTTCGCATTGTGCTGATGCTGGCAGAATCACCGCGTTCGGTTGCCACCCTGGTAGAAGCGCTCGGGCTGAAAACCACCGGTGCCGCCTACCACCACCTGAACGTGCTGACGAATGCCGGCCTGGTTGTGCAGCCCGAACGTGGCAGCTTCGCCCTCGCACCCGAATCAGGCGACGAGGTGAACGCCCTGCTGGTCGCGCTGTTCGGCAGTTCCCCTACTCCTGACACACCAGAAGAGACCGGCAAGAAAAAGAAAAAGGAAAGATAGCCGCAGGGCTACATCCGGGTGGCGATCTTCACCGCCAGGCCGGCCATAGCGGCGTTCTGATCGTGCGCGTTCTCTGCCAGGTTTCGCGGATCCCACTCATCGCCAGCCAGGCTGTCGGCGCCGTACAGGAACTGGTAGAACTCGACGCCCCGGAACGCCGCCACGGCGGCTGTAGAAGCGCATTCCATATCGACCACCCCGCACCCGGCGGCGAGTCGCTTCTGCACCGTTGCGCGAGTCTCCCGGTAAATCGCGTCAGTTGTCCAGGCGATGGTCGTGTGATGCGGCACATCAAGTTCGGTGAGGATGGAGGAGAGGTGCTTCCAGGTAGGAACCTCAATTGTATCGGCTGCCGGCACATAATGGTAGCTCACGCCCTCATCGCGCCATGCCGCAGTCGGAACGGCGATTGCGCCCCCCGTCACGGTATGGTCAAGCGCACCGCAGGAGCCGAAAAAGAGGAAGCGCCTGCCGCCCATGGCAATGACTTCCTCCATGATGCCAGCCGATGCCGCCCCGCCGATGGTCGAGAGGTACGTGGCGAACCGCTTTCCCTCTGCCTCAATCGCGTAGACAGGGATGGTCACCGCCGATGTGTTGATGATGCCGAGTTCCACGGCGTTTCGACCCGCCAGCAATTCCGCGAACACCTTGCGGGAATAGGTGGCGATCACAATCTCCGGGAACCCTGGAATCGGTGCGATCAACTGCTCAGCCCGAAACACCTCGGTCGACGAATCGTCGAAGCTCTGCTCGATAGTCATGTACCTGCTCGCTTTCGGATCTAGACGCGGGCGGCTTCGGCCTGCGCAGCGCGCTTCTTCATCTTCTGGCGCTCGTCCTGGGTGAGGTAACGCTTGCGCAGGCGCAGGGCCTTTGGCGTGACCTCCAGCAGTTCATCGTCCTGCAGGAAATCGAGCGACTGCTCGAGGCTCAGGATCGTGGCGGGTGTCAGCTTCACGGAAATATCGGCGTTGCTGGAACGCATGTTCGTGAGCTTCTTGGCACGGCAGATATTCACGGCAAGGTCATCCGGTCGCGGGTTCTGGCCCACTATCATGCCCTCGTAGACCTCGGTCCCGGCCTCGATAAAGGTAATGCCGCGCTCCTGGGCGTTGGCGATGCCGTTGGCCAGGGCCGTACCGGTTTCACTGGCGACCAGCGCACCACTACGGGTGGACTGGATCGGTCCCATCCAAGGCTCGAAATCGATCAGGCGGCTGCCCATCACCGCATTGCCCTTGGTGGCGGTGAGCATGGCATTGCGCAGGCCAATAAGGCCGCGTGTGGGAATGGCGAACTCCAGCCGTACCGATCCGCGACCGTCGTTCACGAGGTCCAGCATGCGAGCCTTGCGAGCTCCGGTAAGCTCGGTGACCACACCGACGAACTCCTCTGGCACATCCACCACAAGGTGCTCTATCGGCTCAGTGATTTCCCCGGTGACAGGATCCTTGCGGGTGACCACCTCCGGCCGGCTGACCTGGAACTCGTAGCCCTCGCGGCGCATCGTTTCGATCAGCACAGAGATGTGGAGTTCACCACGACCGGCTACCGAGAAGACATCCGGCTGCTCGGTGGGGGCCACGCGCAGTGAGAGGTTAACCTCCAGCTCGCGTTCGAGCCGGTCCTTCAGCTGGCGACTGGTCGAGTACTCACCATCCCGGCCGCTAAACGGCGACGTGTTCACGCCAAAGGTGAGCTTGAGGGTTGGCTCCTCAATTGCCACTTCCGGCAATGCCTCGACATGGGCGGGGTCGCAGATGGTGCTGCCGATCTTCGCTTCCGAGAACCCGGTAATCGCAACCAGGTCGCCGGCCTGGGCGCGTTCGACATCGACCTTGGCCAGGCCTTCGAACGTCATCAGGGTAGCGATTCGCTGGCGGGAATCCGTAATGCCTTCACCGGTGATGACCATGGTTTCACCGGCACTGACAGAGCCACGATGGATGCGGCCAATTACGATACGTCCCTTGTGGGAGTCGTAATCGAGGCTGCTTACCTGCATCTGGAACGGTGATCCGGCGTCGCTGACCGGGGCAGGGATTTCCGAGACGATGGTATCCAGCAGCGGGCGCAGGTCATCTTCCAGTGCATCAGGAGAGAACCCGGCGCGGCCGGCCCGGCCAATGGCGTAAAGCGTCGGGAACTCGAGCTGCGATTCGTCGATAGCGAGGTCGAGGAAGAGGTCCATGACCAGTTCCTTCACCTCGTCGATGCGGGCGTTGGAGCGGTCGATCTTGTTGATCACCACGATCGGGCGCAGGCCAATTTGCAGGGCCCGCTGCAGCACGGTGCGGGTCTGCGGCATCGGGCCCTCGGCGGCGTCCACAAGCAGGATGCAGCCATCGGCCATGTTGAGCACACGCTCGACCTCGCCACCGAAATCGGCGTGGCCGGGGGTGTCGATGACGTTGATCTTGATGTCCCCGTAGCGAATGGCGGTGTTCTTGGACAGGATGGTGATGCCGCGCTCGCGTTCGAGGTCGTTGCTGTCCATGATCAGGTCGCCGGCGGCATCGGGATCGCGGAAGATATGGCTTTGCTTGAGCAGGCCATCAACGAGGGTCGTTTTGCCGTGATCGACGTGGGCAATAATCGCGACGTTGCGAAGATCGGATCGACGGATGATATCAGCGGTGGTCATAAAGGGTATGGGCTCCCGGATGGGTGGAATGCGAAAGTGCTGAGGCCCAAAAAACGACCCGGGCGAAAACGCGCGGGTCACAGATCAGACGCTCTGTAACTGCATTAAGGATAGCATATCGGTCTGTTTAGGCTGGTGGCCGACCAACGTTTCGTCCGTTGTGCTGTGGGGGCGCATCGCCCATACTTGAGGAACGATCTATAAAACCTGGTGCGGAACGGACGAATGTCGCATGGCTCTATTGAGGAGAAGTTCATTGATCTACGCTGCGTCAAAGCTGTTGTCGGTGGTTTTTGCATTGCTCCTGGCCCAGGCAGGTATGGCCTCTGCATATGCACAGGAGCCTCCCTCGTCCGACATACCGGATGGGCTGGAACTTGGGTATGTCCAGATTTATTTGAACATGGACCAGATTATGTCTGACACCCCGACGGAGTTCATGCTCCTTGCGACGGTTGTGTTCGACATGGATTCGAATGAAAGCGCTGAAAAGGCATTTGACGAGTTCATTGAATCGCTGGACGAGGAGTCCAGTGAGGTGCACACCGAGACGTTACGACGTACCGGAGACGAAGCACAGGAAATCTGGTACGAAACAGATGATGCAACTATCCACCTTGTTGTCGTGCGTGAAGACGATATCCTGCTCGTCTCCATGTCCATGAATGATCCGAACGAGTTCGATTTGCCGAAGCAAGTGGTGAGTTTCGTACTTGATGCGGGTCCCTCCGATGAGGATCCGGTTGTGGACGCCGAAGGTGTCATCACGGGCGGTTGGGCAGAGGCGTTTCCCCAACCGGACGACATTGATGCGCTCAATGGCCTGGAACCGGCACCTGTAGGCGACATCACGAGCATGGGCGAGTAACACGATTCGCATTTGGTTGCCCAGGTGGGATCAGCATGACAGAGGCGTCTGGTATACCAGACGCCTCTGTCATGCCCCCGGAACGAAGGTATTGACGGCTTTCCCTAACGCGGGGACGATGGTGGCTACGGGTATGCAACGCATGCATTCCAATAGCGATGTGCAATGAGGCACTGGCAGGTTCTTTTTCTTCCAGGAGGATCCCGGTATGCCCCAGTCCAGGTTCGGTTCGTTGTGCATCGCGTTGGAGAACGGCGAGCTTGATCGCCGTACATTCCTCTCTCGCGCGGCAGCACTCGGTGTCACGGCCGGTATGGCCACCTTTGCCGCAAATGCCATGAGCGCCAAGGCCGCTGGCCAAACCATGCGCAATGGTTTCGCCATGTACCCGTCGCTGCAGGCAACTCCTTCTGCATCGCCGGTGGCCGGAGCTGGTGATACCCGCCCGACCGTGGGCATGGAAGGCAAAACCCGCGGCCAGGACGGCGAACTGAAAATCCTCCAGTGGCAGGCGATTACTGCCCTCTTCCGCCACAAATCCGGCGGATACAAAGATGTGGTCGCCGCCGACATCGTCAACGAACCACTGCTGCGCAACATGGAGGATGGCTCGCTCATCCCCAACCTCGCAGCCGAGGTGCCGAGCGTGGAGAACGGCCAGCTGGCCAAGGATTTCAGCAGCGTGACCTTCAAACTCAAGGAAGGCGTGCTCTGGAGCGATGGCACCCCGTTCACTGCCAACGATGTTCGATTTACCTGGCAATGGATTACCGATCCTGCCAACGGTGCCAACACCTACGACACCTGGCTGCCGATCTCTGATGTCGAGGTGGTCGACGACCTCACTGCGAAGGTGAGCTTCTCCAGCGCTTCGCCCGCCTGGTTCGATCCGTTCACCGGCCACCGTGGCCACATTATCCCGGCGCACTACTGGGATAACGACCCCACCAACACCGCCAAGAACGACGAGTTCATGGTCAAGCCGCTCGGGACCGGCCCGTTCGTGCTGGAATCGTTCGATATCAACGACCAGGCCACCTTTATTGCGAACGAGAACTATCGGGAGCCCAACAAGCCTGCCTTTGCGAAGGTGAATATCAAGGGCGGTGGCGATCCGGCCGCAGCTGCGCGCGCCGTATTGCAAACCGGCGAGTACGACTTCGGCTGGAACGTCCAGATCGAACCGGCGCTCGTCAACGAACTGGTCAACGACAACAGTGCCGGCTTCCTGGAAGCCCAACCTGGCACCAACGTGGAGCGTATGACGATCCAGTTCGCCGATCCGCACACCGAGGTCAACGGCCAGCGAGCCCAAAAGGACACGCCCAACCCGGTGATGGGCGACAAGGCGATGCGCCAGGCGATCAACCTGTGTGTGCCGCGCCAGTTGATTTCGGACGAGTTCTACGGCCTCGATCAACCGCCGACAGCCAATATCCTCGACGGCCTTGAGGACTTCTCCTCCCCGAATACCACCTGGGAGTTCAACCCGGAGAAGGCGGCACAAATCCTTGAGGAAGCAGGCTGGGTGCTGGACGGCGAGTATCGCGCCAAGGATGGCGTGAAAGCCCGCGTGCTCCTCGGCACCACCGTGAATGCAGTGCGCCAGAAGTGCCAGGCAGTAATCCAGCAGGCATGCAAGCAGGCGGGAATCGAGGTTCAGTTGGAACAAGTCGATGCCGGTATCTTCTTCGATGCGGGCGTCGGCAACGACCAGAACCTCACCCACCACTACTGGGATTTGGCGATGTGGGCCACCAATGCCACTTCGATCCTGCCGATCACCTACCTCGAAGGCTGGACCGCCGGACCGGACGGCGAGAATATCCCGCAGGCGGAGAACGACTTCGTCGGCGGCAACATCTCGCGCTATATCAATCCGGATTACGACGCCAAGTTTGCGACATTCAACGAGCAGCGCACGATGGAAGATGCCTTCCAAGTGTTGATCGACCTGAACGACATCCTGATCGAGGATGTGGCGGTGATCCCGATGATCATCCGTGCGGGTGATACATACGGCATCAGCCGCACACTGCAGGAAGAGAACATCGCGATCGGCCCGGGCTTTGAACTGACCTACTGGAATATCGCCAACTGGAACCGCAAGGCGTAATCGCGACCGGTCACGGTGCACGCACAAAGAACCCCCGGGCATTGGGCCCGGGGTTCTTTGCTCCTGCCGCAAGAAGCGAGAAGCTCTGCTTGCGCCACCACGAGCATGATTGTGCGAGACACCGGATGCTGCCAGAGCAGTAATAGACCAGGACGGAGGATTCGCCTGTATGACAAACACTTGGCCCACTGTACATCAGGAGCGAGCAACGCTGATCAGTGATTTGTCGGGGCTAACCGGTGACCAATGGAGGACGCCATCGCTGTGCGAGGGCTGGACGGTGCACGATGTGCTCGCCCACCTGGTGAACGACGCCCGGACAACCAAAGCAGGTTTCGTGCTTGCCCTCATTGGGGCAGGATTCAACTTCAACAGGCTGAACCAGCGAGGAGTGGAACGCGAACGCCGGCCCACCCCCGGCGATACGCTGGCGGCGTTCCGGGATGCGCGCGACCGCACAATCAGCGCGCCCGCTCCCCTCGCCTCGAGGCTGGTTGAGATCATCGTTCATGGTGAGGATATCCGCCGGCCGCTTGGCATCCACCACGATTACCCGACTGCCGCGATTATCCAGGCGATGCGCTACCAACTGGCGACGTCGAGCTCGATGGGCGGCAGCAGGGACCGAGCGGAGGGCCTGCGCCTTGTGGCTACCGATGCGGATTTCACTCACGGCGCGGGCCCCGAGGTGCGTGGCCGGGCAATCGATCTGCTGCTCACCCTCACAGGGAGGCAATCCGGGCTGGAGAACCTGACCGGAGATGGCCTGCGTCACTGGAACCGTCACTGTTAGCCTTCCGGCGTGAGCCCCAGATAGCCGCCAACAAGCCGACGAATGCACGCCAGCGAACGCTCTGCCCCCTCAGCCTGGTGAGCGGAAGCCTCGTACCCGGGATCATGGGTTGCCTGCACGATAAGGGCGTCAATGAACCCGGCCATCGCTTCGGGGTAGGGTTCACCAAGGTCGACCAATGCCTGCCGCAGCGGCACCTGAAGTTGCTGATGGAACTCTTTCATGGGTGAGTTCAGGTCCTGTGGGGTAATCACCCTGGCGAGTACCTGGATCACCCCAAGTTCCGGGCTGGAGAAGAGGGCGAAGTTCGCTTCGATATACGCCCAGATCCGTTCCCCTGGTGACGAAACGGCAGCAACCCTGCTCTGGACCTCGGCGCTCCATCCGGGAAACACATCCCCGGCGACGGCGGTCAGCAACTCCTCAACCGAATCGAAGTATTGGTAGACGCTACTTCGCGCCAATCCTGCCCGTTTCCCCACCTGCCCCATGGACGGTGGTTCACCGGTTTCGACCATCAGCGCCCTCGCAGCATCAAGGATCGCCTTACGGCGCTGCTCCCGGTGCTCAGCAACAGTAGGTGCCTCGATTCGTGGCATTGCTCCCCTTCTGGTACGACTAATCCGCGGCGACACCCCCATACTCAGCGATCTTGCCATCGACCATTTCGAGAACGCGATCGCAGTGGTGCAACACATCATGATCGTGCGTAACCATAACGGTTGCGACGCCGTGCTGGTGGGTTTCACGAGCAAGTATAGAGACCACATCCTGCGCACGCTTGCGATCAAGGGCAGCCGTCGGTTCGTCGACCAGCAACAACTGCGGCCGGGTCATAAGTGCGCGGGCAATACCAACACGTTGCCGCTCGCCACCCGAGAGCTCATGGGGTCGGCGGTTCGCCTTATGCGCCAGGCCCACTTCACCGAGCAGTTGCCCGGGATCGCGGGGACTGGATACGTTGGTGAATGTAAGCGGCAGCCGGAGCTGGTCGATACTCCGCAATGCCGGGATAAGATTTCCGCTTTGGAAGACGAACCCAATGCGCTCCCGCCGGATTCGCGTGAGATCGTGTGTAGAAGCGGAACCCAGATCCAGGCCGACCAGGTGCACGGTTCCCGATGTTGGCTTGATAAGCGCGCCGCTGACCGCCAACAGGCTCGACTTACCGGCCCCGGATGGGCCAACAATCGCGACGAGTTCGCCAGCGAAGACATCCAGCGAGACATTATCCAGGGCGCGGACGGTTTCGTCGCCATCTCCGTGGAGCAGCGTGACGTCCTTGAGTGAGAGTACGGGGTTCATCGGTTGCCTCCGAGAGCGGTGAGCGGATCGACCCGGGTAATACGAACAATGGCCACGCCGGCACCGACAAGGCCGAGCACAAGGAGGAGCGCCGTGGCACCCATGATCGGGCCGAGTTCAATGGCAAATGGCATGGAGGTATTGGCAATGCCGGCGCCGGCGGCGAGTCCAATAGCAATTCCGAATGCAGCGGATACAACCAGGAGCACCAGCGATTGCATGAGGCTGTCGCGCAACAGGTAGCCGGTACTTGCCCCCATTGCGCGCATGACGGCGATCTCCGGCTGCCGCTGGACGGTAAGCACGGTGAAGAAGGCGCCAACCACGAGGGCCGAGATGCCGTACAGGAAGACCTGGATCAGCTGCAGCGTCGATGTCTCCGCCGTGAAGCCAAGCGAAGCGTTATAGGAGTCCTCGCGGGTCAGCGAAGTCGTCCCGGCCGCGTCATCAGCGGTGGCCAGGTGCAGGTTGTCGCCCCCCTTGACCGCGACAGCCGTAATGACCTGATACACATGGGCGGGAACCGTATCGCCGGGGCGCATGCCCGCCGCGATTTCCTGCCAGGTTTTCAGCGGGACGTACCCGATATCCAGGTGGCCAAAGGTGTGCTGGCCGTCCAGGACACCGACGACTTTCAGCTCGACTCCTGAGGGCTGCAGGATGATGGTATCGCCGATATGAACCCCGTCCTCGGCGGCAGTCGCACTGATCACAACCTCACCTTCACCGGCCAGCCGGGAGCCTTCTGCGACTTCCGGGTCAATGAACGACCCCCGCTCCACCCCGAACAGGGCCAGGTCGATCTCGATACCCTGGTCAGTACGGGCGTTGACGAGGGTGTTGCCCAGTGGTGCAGCGTCGGTGACACCTGGCTGGTTCCGCCAGGTATCAACCGTGCCGTAATCAATGGTGCTGCGCGAGAACGCCGCACCTTCGGAAACGTCCTTCTGAAACGCAAACGATGTCACGTCCATTTTCTGCAGTCCAGACACGCCGTCGTTGGTGAGTCCGACAGCCAGGCCGCTTAACAACACCATCAGGATAGCGATCAAGGCGATGACAGCACCCATGATGACGAAGCGGCTTCGCTGGAATGCCAGTTCACGTAAAGCCAGGAACATAAACACGAATCTCCCGATACAGAACCCAACTATTCAACACGACCGCAAGGATACCAACACCCTGTCGGTAACTTCAAGAGAGTCATGAGAAAGTGCCTGACAGTCCAACCCGGGATTGCGCGTAGACGCAAAAAGGGCTGGCATCTGGTGATGCCAGCCCTTCTTCGGAATTTACGTAATTACACCGTTGGCGTAAACTCGGCCATCATGGCGTCAATCAACTCGCGGATGTGGGTAACGATACCGTCCATCGGTACGGTCACACTCTGGTCATCGGTGCGCAGGCGCAGTTCCACCTCGTTGGCATCCAGCGTCTTGCGGCTGATGCTGAGGCGGATCGGGTTACCGATGAGATCGGCGTCGTTGAACTTCACGCCCGGCCGCTCATTGCGATCGTCGTACAGCACTTCAACTCCAGAAGCGGTCAGCGAGTCGTAGAGGGCATCGCAGGCATCAAGCACGTCCTCATCCTTGCCGATGCTGAGCAACGACACGTGGAACGGGGCAATGGTGATCGGCCATTTGATGCCACGATCATCGTGGTATTGCTCCACGGCCGTGGCCACACCACGACCCACGCCAATGCCATACGAACCCATCACCACGGGGTGCGCCTTACCGTTCTGGTCCAGGTAGGTGGCTCCCATGGCCTCAGTGAAGCGCGTGCCAAGTTTGAAGATGTTGCCAACCTCGATGGCGCGACGAGCGATCATCGGGTTACCGCAAACCGGACAGAGGTGCCCCTCGGCAACAGCGGAGATATCAGCGATATGATCGGCCTCGTAATCGCGACCGACGTTGCTATTGATGACGTGGTAGCCCTGCTTGTTTGCACCAGCCACAAGGTTTCGGGCCTTGGCCACACTTTCATCCACCACCACGATTGCATCGTGCACGCCAATCGGACTGGCGTAGCCCGGCACTGCGCCAGTTGCCTCGATTTGCGCGGTTGTAGCCGGCAGCAAGTCGTTCGCACCGAGCAGGTTTCGCAGCTTGGTCTCGTTAACTTCCAGGTCGCCACGGATCACCACAAACACGAACTTTCCGTCGGCCATGAAGAACACAGCCTTGGCGGTGCGGTACAGCGGCAATTCCAGGAAGTCCGCCACGGCCTGGATGGTGCTGGCGTCCGGTGTTTCCACCTCTTCCAGCGGCAGCATGTCGTCCTCGGATTGCGGGAATGGCTGGAAAACCGCAACCTCTCGGTTGGCTGCGTAATCGCCATTCTCACAGATCAGAATCGTGTCCTCGCCCATTGGCGAGAACGCCATATATTCCTCGGATTTCGAGCCGCCCATCATGCCAACATCAGCACCGACCTTGATGAAATCGAGGCCAATGCGCGTGAAGATGCGATCATAGGCGACTTCATGGGCCTCATAGCTCTTGTCCAGGCCGGCTTCGTCAACATCCAGGCTGTAGCTGTCCTTCATCGTGAACTCGCGCACGCGAATCAGGCCACCACGGGCACGTGGTTCGTCACGCCACTTGGACTGCAAGTGATAGACGATCTGCGGAAGCTGCTTGTAGCTGTTGACATCGGTGCGCAGCAAATCGGCCACGACTTCCTCGTGGGTCATTGCAAGCACCATCTCGCGGCTGCCACGATCCTTGAATCGGGTGAGTTCCTCACCGATGAGGAAGTAGCGCTCCGTTTCCTTCCAGATCTCAGCCGGATGCACGACCGGCATCAACATTTCCTGGCCGCCGATGCGATCCATTTCCTCACGAATGATAGCTTCAAACTTTCGGATAACCCGGTAGCCAAGAGGCATGAGCGTGTAGATACCCGCACCCAGGGGGCGGATCATCGCGGCGCGCACCATGAGGCGGTGGCTGGGGAACTCGGCATCCGCCGGTACCTCGCGAACGGTCCGTCCAAAGAGTTTTGCCATACGCATGGGTGGGTTTCCTCACGCCTGGGTCACGCAGACCCCAATACACAGCGAGCACGCCGCCAAATCGGCGGTGTGCTGGGGTTCATGATAGACCATCATCCATTGCGCGCAGCGTGACATTGGTCGGGTTCAGCCATTTATCGCCACGCCTGGAAGCAGCTATGGCTCCAGTGATTCTTTCAGGTACCGGCGGGAATAGAACGGCTTGTAGTGCAGCAGCGCCACGGCGCGATCGACCCCACGCTCAGCGCCACGCATGCGGCTGGCGCCGTCGTACCACTGCGCGTACCGGAACGGCGGATTGGGGCCAGATACGAGCGTGTAACAGGCAGCCGCCCGCTCGTAGGTCTCCCACACAGCGGAAACATCAATATAGGTGTCCGGAACGTACTCTTCCTCGTCTTCCCAGTTCTCGGCAAAGTAAATAGCTCGGGGCCAGTGGGCAGCGTACTCGCGCTTGAATGTGGGCAGCGCGGCGAAGAAGATCGACGCCAGCACGTTCTCATACGTGTTGGTGTGATCGACGTGGATACTGCCCTTCCAGTAGGTAAGGATGACGGTTGGCCGATACTTGCGGATGAGGTCGGCGATGCGCCACTGCACCTCTTCGTTCACCGGCAGCTCGCCATCGAGGTACGGCAGGAACTCGACATCGCTGCCCAGGATTGCTGCGGCCTCCCGGGCCTGGGCGCGCTTGGTCTCGGCGTATTCTTCCGGGCTGACATCGCGGCCACCCTTTTCACCCAGTGTCATGTGTACCAGCACGCTCTTCCAGCCCAACTGGTGATGTGCCAGCACAGCGGCGCCACCCATGAGCTCGCCATCGGCGGCGTGCGCGCCGATTACCATGATTCGCCTCTCGTCTGTTGTCATTGTTCTCTCCCTTGGAGGTCTTTTCGCAGCATCGTAAAGCGGCGCACAATCTCAAATCCATGACGGCCATAGAGCCGCGCGGTCTGATCGCTTGTCCACAGGAACCATGCCGTGTGGAAATTCCGCGCCCGCATGGCGCAAAGCGCGCGGGATAACAGCACCGCCCCGACACCCTGCCCCCGATACGCCTCATTCACGCCAAAGGGGCCAAAGCGCTCGCCGTTGGTGAGCGCAAACCCGATCACATCGCCGTTATGCAGCGCAATTTGGAGTGTGGATGCATCGTTGGCTGCCACCAATGCCCGCAGGTTGCCCCGCACGTAGGATTCCCAGTGCGGGAAATGCTCTCGTGCAAACGCCAGCAACGGTAATGTGTCCGCAACGTTCGCCGGTCGGATCTCGATTCCATCTCGGCCGAGCTTGTTGGCAATGTCATCAATTCCGGCTGCGGGGACATAGCCGGTAAGCAGTGCCCGCATGCTGACGGGATGGCCGCCGGGTTCGTACCCACTGGCAGTAAAGAACGGTACCGCGTCAGGATAGGCGTCTTGATCGGCTCCCGGCGTCAGGTAGGTTGGTACCCACGGTCCCACCTGGATGGCGCCCACACCTCGGTCGCTGAAATGGGCCCCAAGATGCTCCAGCAACTGGCGGCCGATGCCTCGTAGACGAAACGGCCGATCCACCCCCATGCCGACGATTACGCCGGTCCCGACCGCGTTATCCGTTGGCTGGCCGGAACGGGCGGAGAGTCCAAGCACGAATCCAACAAGCCGGTCTCCGTGGGTGGCGACCACCAGTCCGGCGGGATCGAAATGCGGAGCGAGGATGAAATCAAGCAATAGCCGCTGCTCGCTTACCGGGTCGGCAGCCATGGTCCGGTTCCAAATCTGTACCAGTTCTGGCAGGTCCGTACCGGCAAACGTTCGTATGGTGACTGGATTGGGGTGTGTGTCGTTCATACGCACACTTTCGACCGGTTTCGCCCACTCGTAAAGAGCTATGTCGTGCCCTTTGCGGTACGGACGTCACCATGCACGCTCACATCCTCAGCTCGGGCGAGGATGAACAACAGCGTGCTGAGCCGGTTGAGGTAACGGATGATCTGCGGGTTCATGGTGCCGCTGCCCGTATTTGCCAATGCCACCGCCTTGCGCTCGGCGCGGCGGATTACCGTGCGCGACACATCCATCGCCGCGCCGGGTGTGGTTTCGCCGGCCACCACGAACTCGCGCGGCAGGCTCACGGTTTCCTGCACGCCGGCGATCGCCTCTTCCAGCCAGTCCACACGCTCACCCTGGAACACCATGGCATCTGGCCGGGTAGTATCGATAAATGCGAGTTCGGCCATGATCGCGTAGAGGTCGCGCTGGGCAGTCAGCAGGAGATCATTGGCATTGTTCCAGGTTGCCAGGCTCCGGGCGAATCCGATGGTGCTGGTGGTTTCATCCAGGTCGCCGAGCAATTCGATGCGCGGATCATCCTTGGTAACGCGCTCTCCCAGCAGGTCGGTGGCGCCCTGGTCGCCACGGGCGGTGTAGATCTTCATTCGCTGTTCATCTCCATTCGGTATCATTACCGCACATGCCGCGCAAACCGTTGTACGAACGCGGTTTCGATGTTCCAGAGGATAGGCTATTCATGCATCACGTCGGGATAAACAGGGCACCATCACCATCCGAGTTCGCCGATCGGCCGGTACGGCTGGCGCTGATCGGCACCGGATTCGGTTCGCAGGTGCACCTTCCCGCGATTGCGCACCTCGATCATACCGAGTTGGTCGCCATTTGTTCGCGCCGGCAGGATCGCGTCGATGTTATCGCCGCCCGGCACGGGATTCCCAGCGCCAGCACCGACTGGCGGGATGTGGTCAACGATCCTGGCGTGGACGCCGTTATCGTTGCTACTCCGCCGTACCTGCACCACCAGATGGTGATCGCCGCCCTTGAAGCTGGCAAACATGTGTTGTGCGAGAAACCGCTGGCCCGAAACCTTGCCGAAACGCGGGACATGGCCCGGCTGGCGCAACAGGCCGGCGTGGTGGCCATGGTAGACCACCAGTACCGTTACCTGCCGATTCGCCGTCGCGTAAAGGAACTGATCGACGAGGGATATATCGGCTCACCACACGCCATCAACATGATTGTGTTCAACAGCTCGCTTGCCGATCCCGAAGAGACCCGCTTCAACTGGCTGATGGAGCAGGACAAATCGGGCGGTATGTTGCGCGCTATCGGCAGCCACTACATCGATACGATGCGCTGGTGGATCGGCGAAATCGACGCCGTTGCCGGCACGGTCGGCACCATGGTGACCAAGCGTCGCCTGCCGGATAGTACGCTCACGGCCACGGTGGACGCCGATGACAACTTCGCCTTCATGGTGCAGTTCCGCAATGGCGCCATTGGCTCGGTGCATTTCAGCGCCACTGCGCCGGTGGATGCCGGCGAAAGCACGACCATAACCGGCAGCGAGGGGATGTTGATCCTCGAAGCGGATTCCGAGCTCTTCGGCGCCCGCAAGCGCGATGTGCATCTGCGCGAACTCGCGATTCCCGAACGCCTTAGCCCTAAACTGCCTGAGTTCAGCCATCCCCTCACCCGGCCGACCATCCTGCTCATGCGCGACTGGATCTCTGCCATTCGCGAGGGCGACCTCACCCGCTTTGCACCCTCGTTCTCCGATGGCGAGAAAGTGCAGGAGATTATCGATGGCGTTATCCGCAGCCGCGAGCAGGGCCGCTGGATCGATACCTCCGGGACCCGCTGGCCACGCACCTCCCGCATCTGATCGCCGAAGTTATCGCCCTTATCCGAAACAGGTGAATTCCGCGTATAATTTGGCTATTCGCGTACCCGACTTCGCCTGTCCGAACCCGTCGGACACCTTGTATCGCCATCGGAGGCAGAACTCGTGACCCCTCAATCCCGGCGCCTGCTGCTGGACACGTCCGCTATCGACACCCCGCAGCTCATCGTTTCCGAAGAGATCATGCACCGCAATATCGCGGAGATGGCGAGCTTCGCGAAATCGATCAAGGTACAACTGCGGCCACATATCAAAACTCACAAGTGCCTGGAAATCGCGCGGCTGCAGATCGCCGCGGGTGCCGTGGGCATCACCTGCGCCAAGGTCGGTGAGGCCGAGGTGATGGTGAACGAAGGTGGCATTGACGATGTGCTGTTGGCCTACCCTATCGTTGGCCCGCTGAAGTACGAGCGCATTGTGAAGCTGATGGAGAAGGCGCGGATCGCGGTGGCGGTCGATAGCATCACCGCCGTCGAGACCATCGGCAAGGCGATGGCGCGCCACGAGCGCGTAATTGATATCTATATCGAGGTAAACACCGGCCAGAACCGCTCCGGCGTGATGTGGGGCGAGGAAACGTTGGCGCTTGCCCAGCAGGTTGATCGCCACGCCAACCTGCGCCTCAGCGGCATCATGACCCACGAAGGCCACGTCGCGTTCGTGGATGTCGATGAGATCGCCGCCCAGGCAAAAGCCGCCGGCGAGAAGATGGTGGAAACCGCGGAGATGATCTGCGATAGCGGCATCGACCTCAAGACAGTGAGCGTCGGCTCCACGCCGGCCGCCCGCCTGACACCATCCGTACCAGGCATCACCGAAATGCGCCCCGGCACCTATGTGTTCAATGACAGCTCCCTCTTCCGCTTCGGCGATATGTGGACGGTTGAGGATTGCGCCGCCCGGTTTGTGGCAACGGTGGTAAGCCGCACGGCAGACGACCGCTGCGTGATTGATGCCGGCTCGAAAACACTGGCGCTCGATCCCAACAAGTCGCACGAAGGGCACGGCTACATTGTCGGCCATCCTGATGTCATCATCACCAAGCTCAGCGAGGAGCATGGCGTGTGTCAGCTTCCGGCCGGCACGGAGGGCTTCCAGGTCGGCGCTACCGTCGAGGTGATCCCGAACCACATTTGCCCGACGGTGAACCTGATGGACCAGATGGCTATCGTGCGCGATGGCAAGGTAATCGATTACTGGAAGGTCGCTGCCCGGGGACGGGTGCAGTAGAAGGCGCATCTATGCCACCAGCACTGATCCTGGTCGATATCCAGCAGGGACTCGATGACCCCTGGTACGGCGTGCGCAACAACCCGGATGCCGAACAGCATGCCTCGCGGTTGCTGCAGCACTGGCGCGGGCAGCAGTGGCCGATCGTGCATATCCAGCATCTCTCCACGAACCCGGAATCACCGCTGTTTCCAGGCAAGCCCGGTGTGCCACACAAGCCGGAGGTTGCTCCCGCTGCGAATGAACCGGTGATGACGAAGAACGTCAACAGTGGGTTTATTGGTACGGACCTGGAGCACTGGCTGCGCGAGAACGGTATCGAACAGGTCGTCATCGCGGGGCTGACCTCGAACCATTGCGTGGAAACCACCACCCGCATGGCGGGCAACCTCGGCTTTGAGGCCGTGCTGGCCCACGACGCCTGCGCCGCCCACGACCTTACCGGCCCAGACGGCACCCACTACAGTGCCGACATGGTGCACGCCGTGAGCCTGGCCAATATCGCCAGCGAGTTTGCCGAAGTGCTCTCTAGCGATGACGTGATTGCGCGCTTCTCCTGAGCGCATGATAAAGGGCCAGTGCAAACGTGCCCTGGCCCTTTCCCATGTGCTGTTAGTCGGCCGCGCCCTCGGCCATCGTTTCCTGCATGGCAGCGAGTTCGATTGCGGCCTTGCCACGCACCTGCCGGAACTGGCCCCGAACGGCATCCCAATTCGCAAGCAGGTCCGTCCCACGCGTGCTGCCGGTAGCGCGAACATGCCGCTGTATGAGGTCCAGCACGTGGCTGTCATCGCCAACGGGCTCTACCACCACGGATTCGGTGTTGACCTTGCCTTCGAACGTTCCTTCCGGATCCCAGACATAGGCGACACCATTGGCCATACCCGCACCGAAGTTGCGCCCGGTCGGGCCCAGCACCACCACGGTTCCGCTGGTCATGTATTCGCAACCATGCTCGCCGACGCCTTCCACCACAGCAGTGGCGCCCGAGTTGCGCACGGCAAAACGCTCGCCAACCGCGCCAGCGATGAACATCTCGCCGCCAGTTGCGCCGTACAGGATGGTGTTGCCGGCAATCACCTGATGCGCGTCCGCCCTGCTTTCGCGATCCGGGAAGATGGCCACGCGGCCACCGTTGAGACCTTTGCCAACGTAATCGTTCGCCTCCCCTTCCAGGGAGATATCCATGCCGTCTACGCCAAACGCGGCAAAGCTCTGGCCGGCGAACCCACGCAACTTCAGCGCGATGGTGTTCATCGGTACCGGGCCGCTGCTGCGATAGGTAGTCAGGTTCCCCGCGATCCTCGCGCCCACGGTGCGGTCCGCAGTGGTGATGGGCGATTCCAGCACGATACCGCCACCCTGCGCCAGCTGTGGCTCGATCTGCTCCCACAGCCGGTCGGTAAGGGAATCGTTCGGGCGGGGAACATCCACGCTCTTGCGCCGCATATCTTCCGGGGCAGGTGCGGCAAGCAGGTCGCTGATGCGCAACATGCCAGCCCGACCATCAACGGCGCGCGCCTGTAGCAAGTCGCTGCGGCCAATCACCTCGTCCAAACGGGTGATACCGAGTTCGGCCATCAGTTCGCGAATCCCCTGCACCAGTTGCGTGAAGTAGCCGATGACCATCTCCGGCGTGCCGGCAAACTTGGCGCGCAGGTCGGCGCGCTGGGTGGCAATGCCAGTTGGGCAGGTATTCAGGTGGCACTGGCGCGCCATATCGCAGCCCATGGCGACAAGTACCGACGTGCCAAACCCGAACTCATCGGCCCCAAGCATGGCGGCCACCAGCACGTCCTTCGGCGTTTTCAGTCCTCCATCGGTGCGGAGTCGTACCCGGTTCCGGAGTCCGGATCGCACCAGTGTCTGCTGTGTTTCGGCCACGCCGAGTTCCCACGGCGCACCGGCGTGCTTGATGCTGGCAAGCGGCGCAGCGCCGGTACCGCCGCTGTGCCCGCTGACCAGCACGTAATCCGCCTGGGCCTTGGCCACACCGGCCGCCACGGTACCAACTCCGGCCTCGGCAACCAGCTTCACGCCGATCTTTGCGCGCGGGTTGACCTGGCGCAGGTCGTAAATGAGCTGGGCGAGGTCTTCAATCGAATAGATATCGTGGTGGGGCGGCGGCGAGATCAGGCTGAGGCCAGGGATGCTGTGCCGCATGCGGGCCACGAAATCGCTCACCTTGAATCCGGGAAGTTGTCCGCCCTCACCGGGCTTGGCGCCTTGGGCGACCTTGATTTCAAGCTCCTCGGCCATGCTGAGGTACCGGGTGGTCACACCAAACCGGCCGCTGGCCACCTGCTTCACCTTGTTGTGCGGGATATCTGGGCCGGTGGCAGCGTACCAGTCCGGATCCTCTCCGCCCTCACCAGAGTTGGACCGACCGCCCAAGCGGTTCATGGCAATGGCGAGCGTGCTGTGCGCCTCCGGGCTGAGCGAGCCAAGCGACATTGCCGTCACCACGAAGCGGGCGACGATATCCTGTAGCGGCTCAACCTGGTCTAGCGGCACTGGTGCACCCAGCGGCCTCAGATCTATCAGGTCGCGGAGGGTGGTGAGCGGCTCGTCCTTCACCATAGCGAGGTAGCGCTGGTAGGCCTCGTAATCGTTGTTTTGGGATGCTTCCTGCAGGGCGGTGACGATACCCGGCTGGAACGCGTGCGCCTCGCCTTCCTTTTTGAACTTCACCATGCCGTGGTCGGGCAATTTGCCGGCCGCTGCGGCGGCGTACGCACCGGCATGGCGACTGCGGATATCCTCCTCCAGTTCGGCGAACCCGATCCCACCGAGTCGCGCTGGCGTGCCCCGGAAACAGAAATCGACCACCTCATCGCCAAGGCCGAGGGTCTCGAAAATCTGCGCACCCCGGTAGCCACTGGCGGTGGAAATGCCCATCTTGGCCATGACCTTAAGGAAGCCGTACTCCATCATCGCAATATAGTTCTGTCGCAGTTCCTTCGGAGTAGTGGTTTCCAGGCCTCGCGTGGCCGAAAGGCGGGCGCTGGCGTCGAGAGCCAGGCGCGGATGGACCGCTGCGGCACCATACCCGACAAGCACGGCCATTTGATGCACGTCCCACACATCGCCGGCGTCGCAAACGATATCGGCATTCATGCGCAGCCCGGCATCAATGAGGTGAAGGTGAATCGCACCCACGGCCAGCGCCATGGGGATATGCGCGCGGTGCGCGCTCACTGCCTTGTCGCTGAGCAGGATGATATTCGCACCATACTGCACGGATGCAATCGCCTCGGCGACAAGTTCACTCAACCTCAGCGCCAGCGATCCACCGTCCACGGCGAAAGTCGCATCAAGCCGGGCAATCTCGAGATCGCTGCATGCCTCAATCGCATCAAGCTCGTGGGTCGCGAGCACAAAGCTCTTGAGGTGAACCAGGTTCGCGTGCTGCGGGGAACGGGTGAGCAGGGGGCCGCGCCTGCCAAGGTACGTATCGAGTGCCATTACGCGGCGCTCGCGCAGGGAATCGATGGCCGGGTTGGTCACCTGTGCGAATCGCTGGCGGAAATAGGCGGTCACTGGCCTGGGGGTGGTGCTGAGGACGGCCAGCGGGGCGTCGTCCCCCATGCTCCAGGTCGGTTCCTTTCGCTCACCAGCCATGGGGTTGATAATGAGGCGCAAATCTTCGGCGCTATACCCGAACGCCTGCTGCACCTGCACGACATCCGGTGGGGTTTTCGTGCTAGCAGCGCGGGTTTTCGCATCGGCATCCACCGGCACTGGAAGGGGCTCATCGGCCGCCTCAGCGACGTGAAGCGGAATACGATGCTCTTCCAGCCACCGCCCATACGGCGCGTTGGTGGCCACAGCATGCTTGAGGTCCGCGTTGCGGAGCACCTTACCGGCTTCGGTATCGACCAGGATCATCTGGCCGGGGCCAAGACGCCCCCGTTCGATCACGGATGCCGGCTCGATCGCCACAGTTCCGGCCTCGGACCCGCACACGAAGAGCCCATCGTCGGTAATCGCGTAGCGTAGCGGCCGCAGCCCGTTTCGATCCAGTGCAGCACCGGCCAGCACACCGTCGCTGAACCCGAGCGCAGCTGGACCATCCCACTGCTCCATGATGCCGGCGTGGAAATCGTAGAAGGCACGCAGGTCGGCGTCCATCTCGGGCAACTGCTCCCACGGTTCGGGGATGGCCATCATCAGCGCGTGCGGCAGGGACCGCCCATTATGACGGAGCAGCTCAATCGCGGTATCGAGGCTGAGGGAATCGCTGCCCTGCATCGCCACCGGCGGGTCCAGCACAACCTCCACCCCGTCATCCACCATCGTCAGGTGGGGCGCGCGGGCGGTCATCCACAGTCGATTGCCCTGCACAGTATTGATCTCGCCGTTGTGGGCGATAAACCGGAACGGCTGGGAGAGGCCCCAGGTCGGTTGGGTATTGGTGCTAAACCGCTGGTGGAAGAGCGCGATGGCCGATTCGACGCGCTCGTCTGCAAGGTCAGGATAAAAGCGGGCAAGATCTTCCGGCAGGCAGAAACCCTTGTAGATAAGGGTGCGACTGGAACAGGAGACAGCGAAGAAATCGTCATCGGCCAGCCCGCTGGCACGAAGTCGTTGCTCCATACCGCGACGCACCAGCATCAGCCTGCGCTCGTAATCGCCGGTGCTCATCCCATGCGGTCGGCTGATGAGGACCTGCACGATTGTCGGGAGTGTATCCAGGGCGGCCTGGCCGAGCATGGATGGATCTGTCGGCACTTCGCGAACCGCAAGCACGTCCAGCCCCCGCTCGCGTACCGCTGCCTCTACCTGCTCCAGCGCTGCCTGGTTATCGGGCGGCAGGAAAAGCATCGCCACGCCGTAATCGCCGGGTGCAAGGTCCCCGTACCCGGCGCCAGCCAATGTATCGGCAAACAAGGGGTGCGGAACCTGGATCATCAGGCCAGCTCCGTCACCGGTGCGGGCATCAGCACCAACCGCACCGCGGTGGGTCAGGTTCACCAGGCCAGCGAGTGCCTTCTCCACAATCTCCCGGCTGCGGGTGCCATTAATACGCACCACCAGGCCAACGCCACAGGCATCGTGCTCAAGCATCCGGTCATATAAGGGCCACTGTTCCATGCTGTTCCTCCAACGTGCCGGGCGGCGGTTCGATCCCACTTAAGCGCAGAGCACGAACCATAAACGCGGCGTGCCTGATTTCGTATCGATCTCGAGTGGAACAGCAGTGTTCGACGGGTACCTGCAACAGCATTGTGCCGGGAGCCTTATTGTAGGAAGCACGGTACCGGGAGTGAAAGTGGCAGAAAGTCACGATTCGCGAACCGCTTTTTGGACGTCATGCACAAAATGGTGCACTATAGCGAAAATCGGCGTTGGCATCCAGCCACATGAATGGCCCTGAGGCGACCAGAGGAAGCATATGTCCGCTACATCCGACCAGGAAACGATCGCTGTTCCACCATCGCGGGAGGATATCCAGCGCGTCATCGACACGTTGACCAAACACAAGGTGAGCCTTGTGCACTTGCAGTTCAGCGATATTGCCGGTGGCGGGCGCACGGTTACCATTCCTGCGTCGCTGCTGCCGAAGGTGTTCCGGCGAGGCTTCCGCTTCGATGGCTCGGCCATGACCGGCGGTATGCGCCAGGTTGAAATGGACCTGTTCCTGTCGCCTGATCCCGGAACGCTGATCGTGCTGCCATCGCTGGACGGCCAGCCGAACCGGGCACAGCTCTATTGCTGGGTTACCCGCAGGGGTGGCCAGCCATTCGCCGGCGATCCCCGCACCATCCTGCAACAACAACTGAAACGTGCGGCCGCCCTGGGGCTGGATTACCGGGTAGGCATCGAGCTGGAGTTCTACCTTTACCGGGGGGCATCGCTGGATACTGCTATTCGTGAGGGATCCGACTTTGGGCCCGGCTACTTTAGCGATGGTGCCGCCGCTACCTCCGCCGTGCGGGACGAGATCGTTGCGGTGATGCACGAACTGGGGCTTGGCGTCCATGGATCCCACCATGAGACCGGGCCGGGCCAGCAGGAACTGGATCTCCGCCACCTCGGCGGCATTCGTATCGCCGACCAACTCACCAGCACGCGGCAGCTTATCCGCATGATTGCGCACAAGCACGGGCTTAACGTCACCTTTATGGCCAAACCGTGGGACGATGCCCCCGGTAGCGGCATGCACCTGTTCCAGCGCCTGCTCGACCTGGACAACGGCACCGACCTGCTCGGCACCGAGGAAGGCACTGCCCTTACACCGCTGGCCGGCCACATGATTGCCGGGCAACTGCGGCATGCCTCGGCCATGAGCGCCATCCTGAATACCACCGTCAATTCGTACAAACGGCTTTCCGACGGCCACCGTGCACCCGCCTGGGCAACGTGGGCCAAGGTATCGGAAGCCTCGCTTCTCCGCGTGCCGGCGGTACCGGCGGGCACACCGACCGATATCGAACTGCGTAGCCCCGATGCCATGGCAAACCCCTACCTTGCTATTGCTGTGGCCCTTGGGGCGGCCGTCAGCGGAATTGACCAGAAACTGGCACCGCCCGAGCCGTTCGATGAGAACCTGGTTCATTACAACGAGGATGAATACGCCCGCCTCGGGGTGGATCGGTTACCGCAAACGCTGGGGCAAGCGATCGATAACCTGGCGCAGGATGACACCATGCGGGATATACTCGGCCACTACATCGTCGACCAATTGCTCACCGTAAAACGAGCCGAATGGGATGAGTACCGCCGCCACGTGAGCCCGTGGGAACGCGCCAAATACGGAGAGATGTAACCATGGAAACCGGTTCTCCGCGCGAGTATGGCGTTATCACCGTGCGGGATATCCTCAGCTTCGCGCTTCCGCCACGTAGTACCGTCGCCGCTGGCGCAGCAGGCCTCGGCCGCGAGGTTACCTGGGCCACTCGCCTGCGCGCGACCCTGCCCGCGTTCGGGCATGTAGCCGGCGGCGAGATCGTTATCCTCGATCCCTCCGTGCTGGAGATGATCGACGAGAACCTCACGCTCGCGGGTGCGATCCGGCAACTGAGCGCGTTTGGCGTGTCGGTGATCGCAACATCCGGCCATAGCGATGAAGTGGCGCGTGCGGCCGCCGATGCCGCAAACCTTCCCCTGATTGAACTGCCCCCTGATACGGACCTGGGGTCGCTGGAGCGCAGTGCCGCCCGCACCATTGCCGAGCGCCGCCGTGAGCTGCAGCAAAAGGGCCAGGAGAGCGGTCGCCAGTTGATGGATATGGCTATCGCTGGCGATTCCATCGCCCAGCTGGCCGAAGAGCTTGGCATACTCTCGGGCCGGGCCGTGCAGGTCGAAAGCTCGGATGGCCAGGTGCTTGCCTGGCACCCGGACGTCGATGAAACGCTCGACGAACGGCAGGCACAACCGGTATTGCAGCCATCGCAAATGGCAGTTAATGGCTGGTTGCGCTCGGTAGGTTCATCCAGTTCTGCCGAGCCCCCGGTACACGGGTGGGTCGATTCCAACGGGTGGACGCGGCTGGTGGCCCCGGTGACCGGCCGGCATGGTTTGCTGGGCAGCGTGAACATGCTGATCCCCACGCAGGACGAGCGCCCGGAAGACACCATCCTGCTCAGCCGCGCCGCCGCTGCCTCGGCTGTGACGATGGCACAGGAACTGGCCACGCATGCGGCCCGCCGGGAGGTGGAACTGAATGTTCTGGATGAGTTGCTCGATGGCGCGCTCCGCAGCGAAATCGCCCTTGCCCAGCAGGCGGAACGCCTTGGTCACAACCTGGACCAGACGTTTGTGGCCATGGTAGCCCGGCCGGATACGCACCAGGGGAGTGCAACACGATCGCGCGAGGCTCGCGTCGCCGCGTTGGAGGCCGGTGCACGGAACTTCGTGGGCCAGCTTAACCAGCCCGATGTGCTTTGGCGCGTTCGCAACGCCAATGTCGAGATCGTGGTGCCGGGTGCGGTGATTCGGAACGCGCCGGATCTGCCCGCGAAACTGCAAACGGCGCTGACGCAATCTCTTTCCAGCCAGTCGCCTGCCGATGCGGTATCGGTAGGCATCGGCCGGTACGCCGATGGGATGCAGGGGATTCGCCGCAGCCATCAGGATGCGAGGCAGGCGCTGGTGCTTGGTCGTCGGCTGCATGGCATCGGCCACATCACCGATTACGACGACCTCGGCATCTACCGCCTGATCCTCGCTGCCGAGAACCTGCCCGAGCTTCGCACGTTCCATGACGAATCGCTGGGCGCGTTGGTGGAGTACGACCGCATCCATAACAGCAACCTCGTGGAAACGCTGGAAGCCTGGTTTGCAGCAAACTGCAGCCCAAAGGAAGCCTCGTCACTGCTTCAGGTGCACCGCAACACCGTGTTGTACCGCCTGGAGCGCATTGCGGATATCACTGGTGAGAACCTTGACGATCCGGATGTGCGCCTGCGATTGCACCTGGCGCTCTATGTCCGCACGGCGGTGGGCAGTTAGGACAAGGCGGCGGCTGCCTCAGCTATGCGGCGGAGCGCTTCCTCGATATTCTGCTCAGAGGTGGCATAGCTGAGGCGCATGTAGCCTTCGCCGGCATCGCCAAAGCTGGTGCCACTTACACCTGCTACCCCAAAATCGTCGAGCAGTTTCGCAGCGAACTCATCGCTGCTCAGGCTCAAACCGCTGATATTCGGGAAGGCGTAGAACGCCCCGCGTGGCATGCGGCACGAAAGGCCGGGAATGGCGTTCAGCCCACCTACCAGGAGCGTGCGGCGGCGGTCGAAGGCGCTACGGAACCGATCGACATCGTCCCAATCGCCGGTAAGTGCGGCCAAACCGGCGCGTTGGGTGGCCACATTGGTGCAGGACGCGCTGTTCACCATGAGCGTGGTGAGCGGCTCGACCAGTTCCTTCGGCATCAGGCCGTATCCCAGCCGCCAGCCGGTCATTGCGAACGTCTTGCTGAATCCGTCAAGCAGGATGGTGCGCTCCGCCATACCGGGCAGCGACGCGATGGATACATGGTCACCCTCGTAGAGGAGTTCGCTGTAGATCTCGTCAGCAAGCACAACCAGGTTGTTTTGTTGGGCGATTTCGGCGATCGCTTCAACATCGTCACGGGTAAACACATTGCCGCACGGGTTGCCCGGCGAGTTGAGGATGAGCAGCCGGGTGCGCCCGGTCACCAGCGAGCGCAGTTCGTCGATATCCAGGCGAAAGTCGTTCTCTTCCCGCAATACCGCCGGTACCGCTCTTGCCCCAGTGAACTCGATCATGGAACGATAGATCGGGAATCCGGGATCGGGGTAAATGGCCTCATCGCCTGCCTGGAGCAACGCGAGCATGGCGAAGAACATCACCGGCTTGCCACCCGGCGTCACCAGTACCTGGTCAGGGTCGTAGTAAGCACCGCGGGATTCGCGGATATAGGCGACAATCGCCTCCCGCAGTTCAGGGTCGCCCTGCGCCGGGCCGTAATGAGTCCATCCCTGCTGCAGCGCCTCGATACCGGCAGCCGTAATATGGGCCGGAGTATCGAAATCGGGTTCACCGATTTGCATATGCACCACAGACTTGCCCTGCGCCTCAAGCTCGCGAGCGCGCGTGAGCACGGCAAAAGCGGTTTCGGTACCGATGCGACTCATGGCATCAGCCAAATGTATGGACACCTTTGCTCCTATCTCCCCCAAATGATGGCGATTCCGTTACCCACCATCCCGGTATTCGTGTATAGTTCAACCATGTTCGCCTAATGTATACACTAGACGAACTGTAAGGAGATTCCTCACGCTGCACTGTCGCAGCGCCCCCGTTATCCGGGATTGCCGTTAAATGTGGAGATTGCTCGCATGTCTGCTGAGACAAAACGCCCAGGGCTTACACCCCTGCAGCCAATTGAGCGAAGGAACCTGGGTTCGGACGTGTACCGGATCTTGCGAGATCGCATCCTCAGCCAGGAATTGAAGGCCGGTGAAAAGCTCTCTGACCTCCGGTTGAGTTCCGAATTGGGAGTCAGCCGAACTCCCATTCGCGAGGCACTCCACCAGCTTGCCCAGGACGGTGTCGTTATCGCGGAACCCAACCGCGGGTTCTTTGTCGCTACCTTTACCCGCCGGGACCTGGAAGAGATCTTCGAACTGCGCCGCGTGCTGGAGCTGTATGCGATCCAGCGGCTCGGAGAATCTGACCATACCGAAGAGCTTAACCGCGCCATGTTCGAACTGGAACATGTTGAGCGGCTGATTCGCAACGCCACCACACCGCAACTGCGGGTGGAAGCAGGCGAAGCATTCCTTAAGACCGACCGCGGTTTCCACAGCTGGCTTATCTCCACCGTGGGCAACCGTCGCATGAGCACCATTGTGGGCGGGCTGTGGACGCAGATCGCCATTTTCCAGCAGGTTGATGACGAGTTCCCCGAATGGATGCTGGTAGCAATGGAACAGCACCGCGAACTGCTTGGCCGGTTGCTGGAGAAGGATATCGAGGCGGCGACCGCGTTGATGACCTCCCACCTGGACGATATGCAAACGCTGGTGCTGGAGGATTTCGCCAACTAGGCGGAGAGCATAATGGTCCAGACAACATTTGATGAGTTCCGCGATGTGCTCACCACAGCGGCAGGCAATGCCTGCCGCTGTTCCCGTTCCGAACTGGCACCAACCATCGCAACGATGGCGCCGGGGGCA
>JBHWTK010000068.1:0-9609 GCA_043427975.1 Chloroflexia bacterium
GAGGGCATGCAATCCGGCTCCGTGGGGTGGAGAGATTCACGCTCCCGCGCCTGGCCTCCGTGACCGCTTTACTCGGCCTTGCGATTCCAGTTCGCGATGTTCCAGTAGTTGTACTCATGGGTGTGCCAATTCTTGCCATAAATCCGGACTGACAGGACCCCATGAGGACCCAGGCGACCTGCAGACTTCACGCTTTTTCTCACGCTCGGCGAGAATTCGGTGTTGTGAGCGTGAATTTACCCCAATGCGCTGGATTCATCAGTGTTTTGGCCAGTGATAACTTCTGACAGATGGTCAGCAACGTTCGCCTGTGCCGCGATCTGCGCATGCGTATACCGGCTGGTTGTTTCGGTTCTCGCATGTCCGCGCCGCGCTTTGGAGACGCCAAGGCTTGTGCCGAACTCATCCTCCAGGGTCTGGGTCGTGTGGCGAATATTATGGGGGCCTGCCTTGAGGACGCCCGCAGCTGCGATCACCGCATTGTGCTTCCTGGTGAGCGTCGTGGCAGGCAGGAACCGCCCATCGCCGCGGTCGAAGACCATGGTGTCGAGCCATTCCCGGGCCATCAGGCGGCGTTCGTTCTGAATGGACTTCCACTTTCGGAGCGCATCGACCAATGCCGCACCAATCACGATCTCGCGTGACTTGCCCGTCTTGGTCGTCGTGCCAACGATTTCTTTCCCCTCTGTGTCTTTGGTGATGGTGCGCTGCACGTTGACCAGACTGCGATCCCAGTCGATGTCTCCCCAGCGAAGTGCCCGTAGCTCACCAGGCCGCATCCCGGTACCGAAGCCGATCAGGTAGAACAGGTGCATCATGTCGTCTTGCTCGGTATGGGCCAGGATTCTTCGTATCTCGTCTACCGACCAAGGCACTGCCTCCTCGGTATCACGCGCCCGGACCTCGATGTAGTCAGCAGGATTGGACTGGATTACTCCAAAGCGCAGCTGGCGCCGGAGTGCTCCCCTGATGATCGATAGCGTCGACCGCACCGTCGTGGGACTTTTCTCTTTGGTGAGGTCATCTGCCCAGCGTTGAAGCGCCTGGGCGGTGAGGCGCGTGACCCGGAGCGTGCCGATCTGGGGATCTATGAGCCGTTGCATGAATACCTTGTTGGTCACATAGGTGTTTTGGGTCCAGCGCTTCAGCTCGAGCCGGGACTCGGCATATTCCACCACTGCCTCGCTGAGTGTCATGGTCGACTCGGGGGCGTAGGTGCCCTTTCGCTTTTTGCGACCCACTTCCCGCAGGTGATCGTAGGCGAGGTCTTCATCGCGGAAGTTCTTGGATCTCCAGATGATCCCGCGAGTGGGGTGGGGTTCTTTCCAGCGCGCCTGGAAAACCCGATCGCCCGATTTCAGTAGTCGTTCCGTGACATACCCATCACCCCAGCGAATGTCGCGGGTGTTCGCCTTTGCCATCGTTCTCTCTCCGTAGTCCTTTTTATGGTGACTTCTCGAGAGGGCTTCCGAATATTCGGAGTGTGCCTCTTTGTCATATCTTGGCGAAACAGAACAAATGTTCTACTATCGGCACATGGTAGCAGATACACGAAAGGAATCGGAGCGTGGGCTCAATGATCACCGGCGATAGCATCCTCCTCAATGTTGGTACCCGGATGGTGTTGGCAGGGCGGATGACACTCTGGACGGACCACAAGCGGCGATCAGTGGTTGTTGTGCGAAATCCTCAGACGGGAAACGAAGATCGACTTGATCTTGCGTTTCCGCGTCCCTGGTGGGTCATTCAATGGATCATGCAGATGATTATGGATGTGTTTGAGGGATCGCCAATCCTGGAGGTCACGCGCGAAACAACCAGCGCAACGTGCGACAAATGTGGTGGCGCGGGAGGAGCCGAGGACAAGGATGGGAACTGGGTAGACTGCCCAGATTGCTTATAGGGCGTCATATGGATCGATCAACACTGCCGCTGATTGCCCCGCAATACGAAGCTCACCCGATCTCTGCCAAAGACGTCCTGGCATTGCTCGGGTATGGGGAAGTCCCCGGGGTGAACTACGAGGATCCCCGCATTCAGGAGATTCGGTCCTGCGTGCTAGGTAATCTCGGGCGTGTGGGGCTAACCACTGCGCTGAACGCTGGCTACGTGCATGACAAGGGCTCCGCGCTGCAGGATGGTCGGGAACCGCTCCTCATTGCCTGGCGCTGGTGGTGTACAGCAGCTGGTCATCCCCATATTGTGCTGGCGCCTGACGGGAAAGGGCTGTACCAGGTGCGATGCGATCTCGTATCGGCCGGCAAGCGATGGAATCCCACCGACGTCCCACAGTTCGCGAGGATCCTCGGCGAGGTAACAACGGTGTGGATGCCGGAATCGCGGTTCAGGGTGGACGACCGGGTGTTTGAGATCACCGGAATCGAGATGGACGATGCGATCACGATCGCCCGCAACCTTGTGGAGTACACGACGACCGGCCAGTTCAAGCAGCGACCGTCAGAGCTGGTGCAGGAGCCCGATTCGATGTTTGTGCACATGAAGCCGATGGGGCCGATCGAGCGGAGTGATGGCGGGTGAATGGTCGTTAGCGAAACGTCCAACCCGCATCTCGAAAGAACTCCAATAATCTAAGCGGCGGTATGTCAAAGAGGCGGCAAACGTATGGCATTTTCCACTTACTTTTCCCCTCATCAGTAACCACCGCGAATCCATGTACGTGTGCACATGCGATTACAAAGGGGTCGGCCTTGGTCGCATACTCGGGTTGGGCAAATAGATGTCTGAGGTATTTATCCTTGTCACCCATGTAGGTGATAAACCCTGTCTGCTCTGCATCAATATCGATGAACTGGCTGAGGGGAAATCGACCGATCCACTCGGTCGCAAAGTCCTCTTTCGAGTACTTTGCACATAGTTCTTCTCTTACCAGACGATGTACCAGCACATTGCCTGAGTGGATCAGGGACTCCAAGTTATCCCAGAGGCCTGGGAACAAGTCGTAAGGATAGATGTCCGCCATGTTGATCAGGCAGCTGGTGTCTATACAATAGCCCGGGTGCTTTGCGCTCAAATCACCCCCTCCTTGGCTAAGCGGCTTTCGAGTTCATTCACCCAGCGCACTTTGGAGAAGATTCGATCTGAGGCGTCAAGCAGACTTAGCAGGCCATTGTTGCGGGCCTCAATTACAGTCGATACATAGAGGCGGCCGAGGTCCCGAAGAATCATCACATCGTAGTCGGGTCCCCCTGATTCTTCCTCTTTGCGCTTCTCCTTTTCTACACGCCGCAATTCGTCGTATTCGACTCGGAGCGCCTCTATGGTCTCGCTGAAGCATTTCTGGGATGTTTTGGATAGAGAGAAGAGCCGCCGAATCAACACCTCTCGGCTGATACCAAACCGCGATGAGACTGCGTCTAGCTCTTCCATTGACCACCAGGTCGACGAATCTGCACTACTGACATTGTCGAGCCGTAGCAGTTCCTCTTTCTTGAGTAATGTCGCGGCCGCGACGCTATTACAGAAAGTCTCGATCAGAGAAGTCGGATTGTAGGTATTAGTGATGCCATCGATCCCAAGCAGAATATGGGCCAATTCGTGCAACAGAGTGAACAACTTCGCGGTAGAGGCGTCCGCGCCGTTGATCACGATAATCGGGAAATTTTCGTCAAGTAAGCAGAAGCCGCGCATCTCCTTCATAGGGATGCGGCTCACCTGTGTAACCAATATGCCTTTGCGCTCGACTGCGTCGCTCCACGCCTTGAATGGATTCTTGACGCTTATGTTTCCACTTATATTGAGCCACTCTCGGATACGGGCTGCCGCCCGCTCCTGGTTATCGTGACGCGTCAAGGAGATTCTTGGGGGCGGACGATCTACAACCCCCGCATCCAGCATCTCATTCATCGTCGCTATTTGGCGTCGTGCTCGATCAACAACTCTCCTCAGTGGAGGGGAGAAAGAGTTGCGCTCGTGATCGGGCAATGACCTGAAGTCGCGGGGGCCTACAAAGGTCTCATCGGGTGCAGACGAAAGAAAAAAGGCAGCCGGAGATACATGATAGATCGATGCCAGATCTCGAATCTTTGCTGCTGAGGGAGCTTTAGACCCGGCCTCCAATTCCAATAGCTGCTCTACGGTAATTGATGCCTTACGAGCCGCCTCGGAAACGTCGAAACCTGCCCTCTCCCTGGCCCAAGTTAATGACTCAGGCAATACCTTGATTGTTGTTCGCCCAGTCATGTTCGCTCCAGCTCCAAACCTTGTCCCAAGTCTAGGGCCGAACAGTAACCATTCCCACTTTTTGCTACGGGATTGTTTGGAGCGTGTCCGAGACCTCGCCGGAAGTCCGTTTTCCCAATCGTTCATGGGTATTACCCACCCTCACAGCCCACACCGTCGAAGTCCCCGTCGAAGTTGTGCGGATCAGGAGGCACGACGGTGAAGCGCCGGTACTGCACATCCTTGCAATCGAGATCTCCTACCTGCCATGCCGGCGGGATACACACACCTGGGTAGGACGGGTCGCAGTCGCCGCCCGATTGTGCCGGAGGCGGCGCCGGTGCCGCTGGCGGAGGTGCTGGCACAGCTGGTGGTGGCTCAACCACCGCTGTATCGCTGCCCGGGTACGGCGGCAGCTGCCCCTGGTTCGGCTGCTTCTGGTACGCCTGGCGGATCTGCTCGTCACTCGGACCAGCACTGCCGGCAGGCTGGCCGAACTTGCCACACAGCAACCGCACGCCGGTGACCTTTTCAACGCTGAACTGCTCGGCAGCATCCAGCTGCGCCTTGTACTTCACATCGGGCTTGTATGTCTCGGACTGTGCCCAGCCGTTCCGAACCATCGCGTCATTGGCCATGTACGGGTTTGGATCGCCGTCGACCGAGAACCACACGTATGCCAGGCGACGATCATAGCGATCTCGCGCCGTCACATCACTCTCGAGGTACACGGTGCCGTTACTGGCGTAGCCGAGAATCGTGGTGAGGAAGTCCGTCGCCTCGGTCCCACCACACTGGCCGGTCGTGCCGGTGATCTCCGGAGTATCGATATGGAGCATGCGCACGGTGTCGATTGTGCCGTCGGCCAGCTGCACCTTTAAGGTGTCTCCGTCGGTGATGCTGACGACCGTCGCAGGTGTGACGTTGGCGGGGATGCCGTCGGCCCAGATAGCCGGGGCAAATCCGTAGACCGTCAGATGCTCGCAGGCAATGTCGTTGCCGTCCGGGTCCAGAGCAGCGTTCGCCCGCTTGTCCTGGTCAAAGACGGCCTGCGCCCATATCCAGGAATCGAAGGCGTCGCAGGTTGCGCCCTGGGCGCGGGCAGAGGATGGAGTGAGCGGTGTAAAGGAAAGAATGAAGAGCGCGAGTACGAGTATACGGAACCGAAAACGCATGATGTACCACCGTCTGCGCCGCCGTTGCCCCCACAACGAAGGTGCGTCCTGATCGAACGTAACATATGAGGCTTTACCGTGTGCTGAGGCAATCTTACATGAAGACGATCGAGGGTCACAGTGCGGAAATGGAACTCATGCAGCGCTGACCTGATATGCTGGGATCACGTGACAATTCCAGAAGGAAGCCCCATGTTAGATTCACGCATTCTGCTTGCTGGCCCACGCGGTCGACGCCTGCTCCTGGCGTTCGCACTGGCGTCTGAGCGTGCGTATCAGCCCGACTACAGCCTGTGGACACTTCACGCCGCGGTGTCCTTCGCCTCCTACCACCTCGATCCCGGACGCGGTGTTTCACGGAAGCTCGCCTTCTTTGGAGCAGATGAGGCCGAACTGCCCTCTATTGCCCCCGAAGACGTCGCAATGGCGCTGACGGAGGTCCCGCTTGCCGAGACGACGCCGGAACGGCTGCGGGACGTACTCATCCAAGCCGTGGACAATGCAATGTACTGGCAGGAACCCGACGGTGAAGACGTGCTGGCTGCAACCGGCCCGGTCCGATCCGCACTGGTTCGCGTTGCAGAGCATATCGCCGACGATCAGCATGCCAGCTGGTGGGATAGTGGCCTGCATCGAGAAGCGCAATGGGCTGTGCAATGGACCGATGAACCCGTACCACTCCGAACCGAGTCTGCTGCGGGCATCCTCGACTCCTGGCGCGCCAGGATTTCTCTGCGGGAGGAACGGGCATTGCGCGAACGTCCGCCTGATCCTGCCGCCAACTACAGCGGTGAATGGTGGTCTATTCCCCCTTTCGGGCTACCTCGTTCCAGCCGGACGTTGTTCGATGGAACTCCGGCTGGATTGTGGTTTGTGGAGGACAGTGCCGGCGAGGAGTTCGCGATGACGATTCCCGTTGCTGTCCCTACACATGCAAGCGTGTTTGAGATAACCGGGGCCGAAGCGTGGGCGGACCTATGTCGGCGGTTCCCGTTGGACGTCTCGGGAGAAAAGCGTCACGACTGGTATCGCACTACGGGACGGGCCGGAAGATGGGTGATGCCGGACTGGTCGGCGGTTGCGCGGCACTACCAGGGTATCCACCTCACCGTTGCCGGTTACCTGGAAGCAGCCGGCAGGGCAATCGACGTGGATACCGACACGGCCAGTGTGATTGCCGGCTGGAATCCCGATGAGACATGGTGGTTTGTCAATCTGGAACATGCTGGGGAACCGGAATCCTGGGTGCGCCGATCACGTGATGAATTCGGTCTGGTACCAGATATCGGATACCTCTGGACCAAAAAGACGGTACGTGCTGGCGAGACGTAGTCTCGGGCAGAGCTTCTTGATGCGGCCTGGAGATGTTCCCTCAACCCCTGCCGGTGACCAATCGTCCAAATTCGCCTGGATAGACACAAGGCATATCGGCTACGCCGTAACCAAAATACGGCTGGGGTCCCTGGTGTTTCCCGTTACTGGATCTCACCGAGGTATTTCAGCGTTTGGTAGACCGTCGTAACCACGGTTCCGGCATGGGCAGCATCCTCGACTTCCCATCCTTTGAAAACCGCCCAGAGATACACGTCCTCCCCGTTGAGATCCAGCGGGGTACTGCCTGTTTGGAACAGGCGCACGATCTCCTGGGTGAACAGCTCATCGTCCTCATCGGTAATCAGGGTGGGAGCGTCAATTGTGCTGATAGATAGGACGAGGTCGTCGAGTTGCGTGCGTTCCCAGATACCAAGCATAAGTTATCCCTTAGTGCATCACGGGGTCGACAACTCCGCAGATAGGACGAGATCAAACCGCATAGAACACTGTAGGTGATATGTGAGTCTGGTCCAGATTACCCCCTGCTCGAGGCGGTGCTTCGATTCCACATTGTCGGAGAATCGGAATCTTGGCGCGATTGTTGCGTCCAGAATGGGCGAGAGACTCGCCCATTGCTCTAGCCGGAAGTGACAACATGAAACGACACAATGAAGCGAATCGTGAAAACACGGAGAACGAGGGCAAGCCGACCCGCCTCGATCGGGAATTGTTTGCAAACCCGTTGACGGTGCTTCGGGGCTATATTCAGCTCCTGCAGCGTCGCATTCGCGCGGGTCGAGAGATCAACGACGAGGAACTACTCCGCACGCTGGACATATTGGACGATGCCTCGCAACGTCTGATATCAATCTTCGATCAGGCAGCCACAACTCCGCCACCTGAAGGCACGGACAAACATCCCGAGGTGTAGAAGCGAGGCTTGATCGTCACTACAAAGCGTTCTTAATTCCCAGGAGAAGTTCGTCGATATCGAAGGGCTTAATGACGACCTGAATGCCGTGGGTGAAGAGGTTGGCACTCATTTCCGCGACCTGTTTCACGGCGCCAGTGCAAATCACGATAGCCACCTTGTTCGTCGATCGATCCATTTTGCAGGCTTGGAGGAGCGACCACCCTTTGAGCTCGCGACCAATGACGAAATCCATCAAGACAAGATCCGGCTTCAGATCCCGAACGAGCTCCAGGAGATCGCCGGTTTCCCGGTCAAACGTACCGAGCGTGACGCGATATCCTTCCTCAGTGAGGATGTCATCGTAGAGTTGGAGAATGGCAGGGTCGTCGTTGATGGCGAGAATATGGCGTGTGGTTCCAGTTGGTGAACTCATAGCGGCTCCAGGGCACGAAGAAACGAAGGGGGCCCACCCTCCAGGGATGCACCACCATTCGTAATTATACTATTGTCGGGTCTGGCTCATTGATGCTTTGTTATTCTTCTTCTGCCGCGCTAGTTGGTGTTCGAGACGTGCCATACGGCGGTCCCAGTCACCTGGCCATCCGACATGCAGGGCTTCATGGCACAAGGCGATCCCGTCCTCGAGCATGCCCGTTTTTTCCAGGATGACGGCTAACCGCCAGAAACCGGAATGGTCAGGCAGCTTGAAAACTGGTTCGCGCCTCGTCATGGTCCAGGGGCGTTTCCACGGGAACTGTTCCTGGTAGCGCTTGGCTGATTCGAGAAAGTAGTCGTACTCGAACAGGGCGTGCTTTTCGAGCGCGACTTTGGCGTCCACAGCGAGCGCAATCTGTTCTCGACAGAGGGCGATCGTGGGGTCGTACCCGTGGTAGTCCCGTGCCAAGTACGATTCGTGAATCAACCGGTCCAGTTTCCAATGGGCATGGCACACGCGGAGCACGTCACGCCATTCCTCGAGATGCGCATACCAGAGCTTGTCAGCGAAGAAGAATTGCTCGTATTCGTCGAACTCGGACGTATGAGAGAAAGACCATTCCATCGCACACTCCCCAATCAGGTGACGCCATCTCCGAGCACCAATAACGAGTGGCGGCCATAATACCAAGCTGGCATCATGGCCGCGTATTGTCAGACCTTGGCATATTAATGAGGGTCGATGAGAACGATACTCCATGCGGACGGGGATGGATGAGGGAATAGGGTAACTTTTCGGGCATTGTTGCCAGGAATATCCTCACGGCGGCCCCTCGCTCGCGCATGTCCCCCAGGTCATGCGGTTTAACGAGCTGTCATTCCAGTTCCAGCCCTTGTTGCACGGCGCCCGGCTTGCGAATGCGCTCGGCCTTCGAGAAGGTGGCTTGGGTAGACGGCAACTGCGGCTTCTTGCCTGCCAGCAAGTCCGCAATGGTCAGAATCTGGATCGCGGGATAGGCGCGGCCACCGGGCGTCTCATACATATCAGCTGCGAGCGCTTCCTGAACCATGTCTTTTGATGGCTGGCGCAGTGTCACGAAGATACCGATATCGGCTTTCTCGCGCTGCATCGCGCCCTTGAGGTCGCGGATGTGGCTGCTCTGCACCTTGCCACCCTTCACCTGGACGATAGCCTTGCGGGCCTTGCCAGAAGTATCGACGTGGAAGCGGATCACACCATCGACGCCCTTATCGGAACCCTTCTTCATATCGTTGGCCGGGTACGCACCGGCAAGCAGCACCGCCCACCATTCGAACTGGAACGGATCCTGGTTGAATAGCGCCTCAGCGCCCGGCACATCGGTCGGCTGGCCGATCGTTTCCATGTCACCCAGGATCTCCGGGCCGAAATGATCCACCATGCGGGTCTTGATCAGGTTGATTGCCAGGTGTGTGATATCTATTCCGATCCAGCGTCGGCCGAGTTTCTCAGCCGCAGCGATCGCGGTGCCGCAACCGCAAAACGGATCCAGCACGACATCGCCGGGATTGCTGCTCGCCTGGATGATGCGCTCAAGGAGTGCGAGCGGTTTC
>JBHWTK010000069.1:0-3316 GCA_043427975.1 Chloroflexia bacterium
GTAGTCACAGGGGGCGAGGCTACACCCGGGCGAACGCCTCGCCGCTGACGGGGTCGCGCTCCGGCATCGGTACGCGTGCGATGCTGGCGGACACGGAATCGTAGCGATCGTCATCCCCGTATTCCATATCGGGTGATTGACCCGGTGGATAGGCGCCGATGATGAGGCAGTCGCTGCTGTGCCCCATGTTCCGGTGCGATGTGCCTGCCGGCAGGAAGGCGATATCACCGGCATTCAGCGTTACTCTTTGGCCGTTCGGGCCACCCAGCAGCACATTGACCCGGCCACGGGCACATCCAAGCACCTCGTGGGCGGTGGCGTGGAAGTGGTGGTAATCGAAGATGCCGTTCCGCCAGATGCCGCCCCAGCCGTTGCGCCGGAAGAGCGATTCGATCTTACCGGCCAGGTCGTCACCGGCAATAGCGCCGCGATAGAGGCGCACCGGCATGGCGTTATTCGGGAACGGGCGGTCGGCTTTCAGGTGGAGTAGTTCGGGTTGTGTCATGAAGATTCCTCTCGCGCCTCGATTCCTGTGCGAATTCCGCCATGGTCAGTGATGATGCCCGTCATGTTTGCGTCCAGGGGTGCTTCTGGCGGACACCGCTGTGCGGCAGGCGGCTCGACCCTCGGGTGTATCGATCGAGCAGCCGGGATCAACATCCCAGGCACCGTTCGGTTCTTCGGGCTGGAGCGTCACGTGGGCGATGCCGAACTCTCCCCGCAACAGGCCGGTAAGTTCTCCCAGCATGCGCGGCCATTGCTCCAGATCCGGCACTTCTATGTGGCCACTCATGGCGACGAAGCCGGAGGTAACGGTCCAGATATGCACATCGTGCACGCCGCTTACCCCGGGCACCCCGTTCATGGCACTCACCACTTCCACGGGATCGATATCGTTCGGCGTCGATTCCAGCAACACCTCCACCGATTCCCGCAGCAGGCGCCAGGCGCTCCACAATACCAGCAGGCCTATCACCGCCGAGAGGATCGGATCGGCGAGGTACCAGCCGGTTGCCAGCATTACCATCGCCGCTACAATAGCCCCTACCGAACCGAGCATATCGCCGATAACGTGCAGGAACGCGCCCCGGGTATTGAGGTTATGCTGATGCCCGCCTCCGCGTGACAGCACCCAGGCTGAGGCCGTGTTTGCGGCCAGCCCGGCCACCGCAACTGCCAGCATTGGGCCGCTATCCACTTCCGGCGGCTCGCCGATTCGCTGGAACGCCTCCCAGAAGATGTAGATCGAGATCGCGACCAGCGTGGCCGCATTGATCAGCGCTGCCAGCACCTCGGCACGATAGAAACCGAACGATCGCTCCGGCGTGGCTGGCCGTTTTGCCAGCCAGATCGCAAACAGCGAGAGCCCGAGAGCGGCTACGTCTGTCGCCATATGGCCGGCATCAGCGAGGAGCGCCAGCGAATTGGTCAGCAACCCGCCGATGATCTCCGCCACCATGAAGGCCGCGGTGATGATGAGAGCGATCGCCAGCGGCCTTTGGTTCACGCGAGCTTCGGGATGGTCCTGGTGTTCGTGCGGATGCTCGGAAGAATGGTGCATGGTAACCCCGGTCTCACTCCAGACATGGTGCGATGAATCGAGGTTACAACGGATCCGGGCGCTCTACCGTGCTATCGATGTACGTTGTCTCGCGGGTTTCGGCGGATGTCAGCGCGCCGATCAGCACCTCCAGCACGTGGTAGCCCAGCGCACCGCTGGCCCGCTGCGGCGTGCCGTTCAGCAGCGAATCCGCCAGATCCGCCACACCGATGCCGCGGGTATCGTGGGCGTGGCCCGGCACGAGGTCCAGGTCCCACCAGTGACGGGTGGGTTCGCGATACACCTTCACCGCGCCACCGAACGTGTTCGGGTCCGGCAGGCGCAGCGTGCCCTCGGTGCCGTAGACCATGAACCAGCTGTGCTCGGGATCATACAGATCGAAGCTGGTGGTGAGGGAGCCAACAACGCCGCTCTCCAGTTCCAGCACGCTCTCGATGTGGGTTGCGGTGTTCACCGGAATCACATCGCCCTTTTTCGCGTAATCCGATGTCACCACGCGCTCGGCAAAGCCCCTGGTGGCGCGGGAACTGACCGACGCCACCGGCCCGAGCAGGGTGGCGATGGCGGTGACATAGTACGGGCCCATATCCAGCATCGGGCCGCCACCCGGTTGGTAGAAAAAGTACGGATCCGGGTGCCAGTGCTCCATACCGTGGGTGACCATGCGGGCGTTAAAGGCGATGGGCGTGCCGATGGCACCATCATCGATCGCCTTGCGCACGGTTTGCAGGCCGGCACCGAGGAACGTATCCGGCGCGCACCCGACCAGCACCCCGGCCTCGGCGGCGGCATCGATCACGCCCTTGCCCTCGGCGAGGTCGATGGCCAGCGGCTTCTCGGAGTACACCGATTTCCCGGCCGCGATCACCTGCCGGCTCACGGTTGCGTGCGCCGCCGGGATGGTGAGATTGACGACGATATCGATCTCCGGGTGGGCCAGCAGCTCGTCGATGGTGAGCGCCTCGACGCCGAACTCGTCGGCGCGCGCCTGGGCCTTTTCGGCCACCAGGTCGGCAACGGCCACGGCGCGCATGTGCGGCCACGTGCCAGCGGTGATGTTCTTCAGGTAGATGCCCGAGATAACCCCGGCGCCGATGATTCCGATTCCTGCGGAGCGCGTCATGCGGTGTCCTTGTGTATGCAACGTAGCATCGAAAAAGAGGCGGTGGCACGGGGCCAGCCGCCTCTTCATGATACCGGTTGATGGGCGATTAGCGCTTCGAAACCCGATTGGCCGCAAAGGCCGCCCCGGCGAGCACAAACGGCATGGCCGCAAAGATCACGAGCAGGGCGCTGTTGCCTTCCTGGCCGGATCCGGTGCTCGGCAGGCCGGTGACGGTGGCCGGCTTCGGCGTGCTGGTGTTGACCGGGGCCTGGGTCGGCGGCGGGAAGGCGTTATCCTTCTCCGGCGCAAAGTACCACACGTAAATCGGGCCGTGCATCTCGCTTTCGAAGATCTCCGGCTCTTCGGAGACCAGCACATACCCCGCGTATTCCTCGGTCGGCAGGATCTGGTACCAGCCACCGGCCGGCGGGGGAACGAGATCGCAGACCGAGCGGCTCTCGACCAGGGTGACGGTGCAGCTATCCACCAGCGAGTCATCCACCGCGTAGCTGGTGACCGTGGCGCCCACCATCGTCTCGATGTTCACGGTATCGGCGCAATCGGGATCGGCACAAATGATGACGTTCACCGGAACTGTTTCGACCGGGGAGGACGGAGCCTCGGGCTCGGGTGTTTCGGCGGGAGGCACG
>JBHWTK010000070.1:0-2593 GCA_043427975.1 Chloroflexia bacterium
ACGCACAGGCCGCAGCGGATGCAGGCGCGTTCGTCCATGATCATCGCGGCCGCGTTCGGGCCAAGCTCGCCACGGGCCATCTGGGCCAAACTGACGTCGCCATCGATCGAGTAGATGCGCTCCACAGAGATCATCTCAATACAACCATGCGGGCAGACATCGGCGCAGCTGTTGCACAGGATGCAGCGGTTGCCATCGATAAAGATGTTCAACTGGCACTGCAGGCAGCGCTTGGCTTCCTCGAACCCGATGCTCTTGGTGAAGCCCATTTCGGATTCCAGGGTGTTATCCATGGTGCCGATACCGCGCTGGGCCACCGGCAACATCGGCATGTCCTGTCGGCCAACACTGGTGTAATCGTCGCCCCAGACCAGGCGGCGGCTCATGGCGGCCATGCTCCACTCGGCCACACCCTCGCTCAGCAGGCTGTTCGGGGTGCTCACGTACTCGGTTGGTACGCGGGTGATTTCCATCTCCTTGACCTTCGGCTCGACGCCGCGCATCTCGCGGTCGATGTTCTCGGCCACGCGCTTGCCCTCGCCAATGGCGGAGATGAAGTTGGTCGGGTTGATCACGTAATCGCCGGCCGCCCACACGTTCGGCAGCTCGGTCTTCAGGTTCTCGTCCAGCAGCGGCACGCCACGGCGGTCCACGTTCTTGAACAGGCCACCGAGGAAGCGGTTGTCCTGCTTCTGGCCAATGGCCTCGATGATCATGTCGCAGCGGATAACAAACTCGCTGCCCGGGATCGGCACCGGCCGGCGTCGACCGGATGCATCCGGCTCGCCGAGTTCGTTGCGCATCAGCTCCAGGCCAGTGACGCGGCCCTTCTGGTCGCCGATGACGCGGGTCGGGGTCACCATGAACTGGATATCCACGCCCTCGATCTCGGCTTCTTCAAGCTCCAGCTCTTCGACCGGGATTTCGTGCACGGTACGGCGGTAGGTCATCACGCTGGTATCAGCGCCAAGGCGAAGCACGGTGCGCACGGCGTCCATGGAGGTGAATCCACCACCAACGGTCACCACGTTGCGTCCGACCCAGACATCTTCCTGGCCGAGTGCGACATCGGCGAGGAAATCGAGCCCGCTCACCACGCCATCGAGTTCCTGGCCCGGGATGCCGAGTTCCTGCGGGGTCTGGCAGCCGGCGCAGAGCACGACAACGTCGTACTTCTCCACCATGTCTGCCAGCTGGATATCCTTGCCGACTTCCATGTTGTAGTGAATGCGCACGCCAAGGTCGGTGATCTGGGCGACTTCCTCAGCGATTACGTCGCGCGGGAGGCGCCATTCCGGCACGCCGGTCCACATCACGCCGCCGGGAACCGGGAAGCGCTCGAATATCTCGACGTCGTAGCCCAGGCGGGCAAGCTGTCGGGCTGTGGTGAGCCCGGCCACGCCGGCACCCACGATACCAACCGTCTTGCCATTGGGCGGGGCAGCGATATCGCGGCGGGTTTCGCCACGGTAATCGGCGGCCACGCGCTTGAGGTAGCAGATGCCGATTGGCTCATCCACTTCCTTGCGGCGGCAGGCAGCCTCGCAGGGGCGGGCGCACATGCGGCCAAGGCAGCCCGGGAACACGTTGTGCTCGCGGTTCAGCTCGTAGCTGTCGCTGTAGCGGCCATCGGCAATCAGCGCGATATAGCGCGAGATGTCGGTATGGCTCGGGCAGGCCGTCATGCACGGGATGTTATCGCTGAACCACTGGGCATCGCCGGTGTACAGCGGGTATTGCTTGCCGTTGCGAATGGTAAACGGGTTATAGAAGGAAGCGTCTACAAACGCGAGCAGGCGCAAGCGCCGGCCATCTTCCACCACGGCGGTATCGAAACCCTGGCCCACAATGCCAAAGGAGGCGAGCTCGTTGGCGGTAAGGCCAACTTCGGTGTTATCCATGGCGCGGAAACGATCGGCCGGAGCGCCACAGCTTGGGCAGGTATCTGGCGGCGCTGCGCCTTCATGGATCCAGCCACAGACTTTACAGCGAAACATGGTCGGCTCTCCGAGTTTTTAGGCGTACGCGCACGCACACTTCACGGGCACCCGCGGTACGGGTACGTTGTGTAAGCAAGTATACCGATGTTTGTACGGCGCGGCAGCCCGAAGCAGGGCACTCTGCCGAAGAGGCCCGGCCTATTCGCCGAAGTCGAACCCTTCAAATGCGGTCCACCCTGGCCGATGTGACCATTGTGCCAGCCAGCGGTCTTTCGTTTCGCCGAGCGGCACGCCCCCGGTGCTGGCTCCCGGGTCCGATGTTGGCTCCATCCGGAACACCGCCTCGCCTCCCCGTTCGTAGGTCGCATCTGCGCTAATGAAGCTGCAGATCTCGCCTGAATTATCGAAAAATACCTGCTGGAAGGACGCACGCTGGCCGGGAGCATACGGGGCATCGTTGCGATACCGTATCGGCCAGCTCTCCCCGGCTGCGGGAAGCGCAAATCCGCCCGGAGGTACCAGCGCTGTGAGGAGCGTTGCTATCTCCGGCAGGCGAGGGAGTTCGCTGGCGAGCCGGACGTCGCTTTCAAAGGTGAGTGCCGTGCCGACGGATAACTCGGCCGGAACCTTTAGCCTCCCGATCCAGTACAGTT
>JBHWTK010000071.1:0-3803 GCA_043427975.1 Chloroflexia bacterium
TAAGCGATTCGGGCCGCCACCAACCTGGTCAGCCATGACACATCCGTGTACCGTCACCCGACTCCCGGTTACGGTTCCATGGAGGCCGCCCGCTGGCGGCTTCCCCTGCGGGTGACATGGAAGAGCAAGGCGAAATAGACGATGCTCGACGCCGCCTGCGCCCACGAGATGGCCGTGATGGCTTCGAGCGCCGACCAATCCAGTTGCCGGGCGATTTCCATGGCAACGATCACCAGCGTGACGCTAAACACGTTGTACCAAAGCTTGATTTTCTGCCCCCCGAATACCAATACGGTCCTGCTGACGGGGCTGGATACCATCATGATGGCCGCCCGGGGAGCGATAGCAACGGCATACTGGCCAGCGGATTCCCACTGTTCTCCCAGCACAGCGACCCAAATGCCGTCACCCATCAACCAGATAACCAGCCACAATGCCGCACCCATGGCCAGGAGCACGCACGACACACCGAGGAACAACCGCACCACCGCCTGGGGTCTGGTTCGTGCCCACTCGGCGAGGCGCTGGTGAAACACATCGGCGACAGCCCCACCAACCAGCGTGACAGGCAGCACTACCAGCCGCATGACAATGCCGTACTGCCCCGCGACGGCCAGGCCGAACTGTGCGGCCAGGAGCGGCGCAACAATTTGGGCCGACAGGCTATCGATGATGGCGCCCGGTGCCGAGTACTTGGCGAAATCCCGGTACTTGCCGGCCAGTGGCCGTAACACGTTCCACGACCACGCCGCCCGTATATCACCGATGCCAAAGGGCACCCGCGTGGCCAGGCTGCGGATACCGAACGAGCGCCCGGCAGCATCTCCCAGGGTAAGGCCCCACCATCCCAGGCCAATGAGCCCCAGCACGATCTGACCGCCGATGCGGGCGATGCTCTGCGTCACCGTGGCAGAAGCGATGGCACGAAAATGACCATCACGCAACACCACGTACCGCAACACGAAGAACAGTTCGGTCACGAGCAGGGAGAGCAGGATACTGATGACGGCGTATGGCGAAAGTGACCCAAATCCCAGCAGGTCGAACCGGATCAGCACGTACGCAAGGGCCGTTACCGGCAGGATCAGGAGCGAGATAGAACGCATGCACAGCGCCACAAGCCCCGGCACATCGCCATCGTCAGCGGAGACAATGGCATATCCGAAACCCATGGAGAGCGCCCCGAGGAACACCACCACGAACGCGGTATAGAGCGAGAACACGCCCATCTCCGCCGGGGTGTAGATTCTGGTGAGGATCGGCGTGAGCAGGAACGGAATAACCTGGGCCAACGTGGTGCCCGAGGCAATGACGAGGGCAGCCCGAACAAATGACGACCGGACAAGAGCAGTACCGCGCACTCGAATGTTCTCCTGTCCTGCCTTCAACCTGTGGTCACGCGCGTCATGGTTTCAAGGGGTCACCTGGCGAGCCCGTCCTCGAGTGTACTGGTCGGGTTATCCCCCTGCCCTCTCGACACCTGCGTCGCAGGCGAGGAACCGTCCTGCCTGGAGGCAGGGTTCGCTGCGGGAAGCGGCAGCATCCAGATGAGCAAGACCGTGAGCAATATCCCGTGGGTCAGTAACGATACCGGCAGCGCGGAGTTGGTGAGGCTATACAACGCCACGATGAAGAGCGGGGTCGCAATTGTGGCAGGCCGGCTTTCGCTGAGCGAGTTCATCGCCCACAGCACAAGTGCCAACAGCACGGATACCAGCACGACACCTGCGTACCCCATGGCGGAGTATCCATCCGCCCAGAAGTTGGCGTTGGCGGCCATGGTAGTGCTGCCGAAGTACTCATACCCAATCGTGCGTGGGGTTGTCCGCTCCAAAGCCACACCATCGACGAACATCGAAAGCGGGCCAAACTGGTAGGTGAACCCGATATCGGAGAAGAAATCGTAGTAATAGCCGGTCAGCAAGCCGGGCGTCATCAACATGCGGCGCACCAAGATCGACACAGGGAATATGGCACCGGCCAGCAGGTACATCGCCTGGGTAACGAGCACCAGCGTGATTGCGCCGCCGGCAATGACGATGCCCCGGATCCTTGCCGGAAGCCAGAGGGCCAGGTAGATCGCCACTACCAGCACGCTCGAAAGCAGGTGGCTCTTGTGGCCAGCCAGCGAGTACATGAGCACATTGAGGCCCACGCCCGTGAGGAACAGGCTCCACTGGCGACGATACAAACCGATAAGCAGCAGCAGGGGATTAATTGCGGAGGTCTGCCAGGCGATCAGGTAGAGCACCGGCCCGGCACCGGCCATCGCCGCGGAGAATGCCGCTCGCTGGGCATAGGGGTTGGTAATGGCTGGAATGGATGTAGGCACGCCAAGTTGCATTACCAGCCACAACATCATCACCGCCGAGTACACCAGCAACCCGGCGATAAAGGCCCCGAACATCCATCTTGGTTCCGGAAAGCGAATTGGTGGCAAGAGGCCCACACCGGCGAGGATCGCAAACCCGACGAATACCAGCCCCTGCATTGTCGCGTATTCCATTCCGTACCCCAGCGCATAGGGTGGAATAAGCAGGACCGGCACATACACAACCAGGTACAGCAGCCACTGGAAGAACGCACCCGGCTTGCGAACCTGAATTGGAAGAAGCAGCGTAGCAAGGACAATGAGGCTCCAGGTCCACACCGCATGGTTGCCATCCCGAATCGGATGGAAGCCATAGCCTTCATAGGAAAACCTGACCGCGATGGTGGATTGCAGCACCCACACCAGCAGGACGGCGTAGAAAATCGCCGCGATCACCACAACAAACCGGTGCAGCGGCAGGACGGTAAACCGTATCCCGGCTTCCCGGCGCGGGCGGCTGTGTATGCGATATGGTTCCCCGGCGATATCCGAGATCATGCACTCCCTCATGCCGCCGACGGCGCTACGAGCCTATGCCTGGCGAGAATTCTTCGGCCGACCGGGCTCTGACGACGCGAGCACTCCGGAGACAAGGGCCAGCAACTTCCCTGCCTCGATATCCCAGTTATACCGCTCGCGCACGGCCAGCCTGCCCGCAGATCCCATTGCCGCAGCCCGTGCCGGATCGTGAAGTATCCCCTCAAGCCCGGCTGCGATGGACTCCGGATCGAGCGGATTCACCACTACGCCTGCTCCACTCTCGATAACGTATTGCCGCCAGAACGGGAAATCCGATGCAACAACCGGCAACCCGGCCGCCATGTATTCGAAGAGTTTGTTTGGAACCGCTTCGACATGGTTGGGCTCGGGAAGGAACACGCACAACCCGCAGGCTGCTGTGGCCATCTGGTGCTGCGCCTGTGGGCGCGTTTGCCACCCCAGATCTTCGACATGTGCCCAGCCAGGTTGCTGCTCGCTGCGGGCTCGCACATCTGCCGGCATGGTGCCACAAATGACCAGGCGAGCGGGCATGCGCTGGTTGAGCAACTCCATGGCGTCAATCATCTCGGCTGCACCACGGATAGCCGTGAATCCGCCGACAAAAACGACCTTGGCCGGATCGCGTTCCAACTCGCTATCCGGCAAGGTAATTTCTTCCGCTACCGGATAGTTCAATGCCTCAATCGTGTGCGGGGTAGCCAAGGTTTGGGCGATGCGCGGCGTGGCACATACAACGCCGTCGAACCGCCTGACCGCAAACGATTCAACCATACCAACGGCGACAGAAAGTACCCGGCGAGACCAGCCTGGCAGATACGGCTTCGAGAGCACCTGGTCCCGGATATTCTCGTGTGCGTCGTAGATAACAGATTTGCCAGCCAGCTTCAGCGCCAGTCCTACCGGCAGCAACTCAGGATCGTGGAAGTGATAG
>JBHWTK010000072.1:0-2816 GCA_043427975.1 Chloroflexia bacterium
CCCTGTTGGTGCTCATGCACCGGGGCAAAAAAGCTCACCTCAATGACTTGCCAGCGGACACCGTGACTTACTTCAAGCGTCTTTCTGGGTACGACACCCTGCGCCTGGTGTTGGCCGAGAAGGTGGTGATGGTGGAGGGCCCTTCAGATGAGATGGTATTTGAGCGTGCATTTCACGACAGGCACGGCAAGAGCCCTATTGCATTGGGAGTTGACGTGCTCTCAATGTCCGGCGTCTCCCTGAAGCGTGGTATGCAGTTGTGCGCCGCCCTAGGGCGTCACGCCGCAGCTGTCCGCGACAATGACGGCAAGGAATCCGAGCACTGGCGGGGTCCGATCGCCAACCTGCTGGAGCAAGGGGTCAGGGAAGTATTCATCGGGGAACCCGCTGACGGGAACACACTTGAACCGCAATTTGCAAATGTTAACAACGACTCGGAGTTGCGCCATTTGTTCGGAATTGTTGACAACGATAAGACGACCGTCGACTGGATGAAGGCGAATAAGACCGATTGGGCGCTGATGCTGGACGAGCACCACGAGGTTCAGGTGCGCTACCCGACGTACATCAACGATGCTGTAGATTTCGTGTCATGACCAGTACGGCAACGCTGGCGGTGGCCGGGGCGAGGAAGACGCAGTCGATCGTAAGCGCCTGTGCTGAGGGCGATCCCGCCGTGCGTCGGCTCGTCTTAACATACACGCTCTCAGGACAGCGAGATCTGGAAAGCCGACTTCATGCGGCCTGCGCCCCGGGCAATGTCCCTGAGGTATGCGGGTGGTACGCCTTCTTACTGCGGCATTGGGTTCGGCCGTTCTTGCCCCTCAAGTATCCGGGGAGACGGCTCGGAGGCTTGAATTTCGACGGGTCTCCCGCGACGAACGCCAGGGGAATCCCCATCGCCAAGGGAGCGGATCGTTACCTTGACGCGCAGTCGCGTGCTTACAAGCGATTCCTTTCCAGGCTGGCCGTGGACGTGGCTGATGCCGCAGGTGGAAGCGTAACTACTCGGTTGCAACGAATGTTCGATGAAATTTACATCGACGAGGCCCAAGACCTTACTGGCTACGACCTTGATATTGTTGAGCACCTGCTGGGCACGACCAGTAAGATTCGTTTGGTCGGGGACTTGCGCCAATCAGTCTTCGATACGAACCCCCAGGACCCGCGGCACAAAAAGTACCGAGGCTTGAGCATGCTCGACTGGTTCAAGCATCAGAAAGAGGCTGGTCGGCTCGAACTGACGTATTCATCGACGACTTGGCGCTCTGTGCAAGCCATCGCATCGTTTTCGGACACAATATTTGACTCGGCCCTGAACTTTCCTCCGACGTTGTCAGCACAAAGCCAAAAGTCGGAGCATGACGGTGTGTTCGCTTTGGCCCCTGAGCATGTCGATGCTTATCTTGAACGATACCGCCCAACGTGCCTACGCGAGCGCGTCACTACACCAGTTCCCGCAGGTATTATTGCGAGCAACTTCGGAATTTCAAAAGGATTGACGCATGATCGAGTCCTGATATTTCCCACTGGCCCAATCCGCGATTTTTTAATTACGGGGAAGCAGCTTAGTGATAGATCAGCCTGCGGACTGTACGTGGGTGTTACCCGTGCCGTCTACAGTGCCGCCTTTGTCTTGCCAAATCCTCAACGAAGCCGCCTGGCGATTTGGACTCCTGATTAATAACTTCGAGTAGTCGATAAAGCTTCGGGGTTAAAAATGATAAAACGGAACTTGCTTGTCTGATCACGTCAATCATTTCGCCTTATGGTGGTTTTGGCACTGACGCTCTTACCTGCATCACCCAATGCGCCCAGAGCCTGCGACCTGTTGCTGGCCGATACCGGACCCGCGTGAGGTGGCCCAAGGTCCCGCTATCTGGGGAGCAACCATGGAGTCAGCGCATTGAATCTGACACCGAGGGTGAGGGCTGACCGGGTACGCTAGAGGTCGCCTTGCCAGGTCTGCTGCTACCGAAAACGGCATCCCAGCCTTCCAATTTTTCGCTCGAGTAAGTAAGAAAGCAAAGGCCTTAGCGGAGCATGGCTTCAAGTTTTCCTCGACGAACTCGCCCGACGGGCTGGGTCGTTGTCCATTGGGTCCTACCGTCCCGCGGATGTGCGATCCTCCCAATGCGCGACGATGGGGGTCTGGCGTGCCCGCCGGTGCAAGTGGGAGGATGATGTTATGAGCAATAGCGATTCTCGCGTCCCCATGTCGACCGCAGCGGAGGTATGGAGCCGTTTAGTTGAGGATGGCGTGCTTATGCCAAAAGGCTACGATGAAGATGTCGTCAGCCTTCTGGACGGGCAGTTGCCCGGCTCGGGGTCGCTGCCGGTGCGAATGGAAGTTGCCGGATGGACCGCACGGGACTTGTTGCGGGCAATGTGGCCGGTAGTGGACTCGTTTGCTGGTCTGATGCGTGACCTGCTGTCTCTCTATGCCGGCATTGCCGCCTCGCACGCGACATCGGAGAATCTTGATATTATCTATGAGTTCGATGAAAGTGACGTTTTGGATCAGTCGCTGGCGGATTTCCGGAGGGCCGTTGCTACCTTGGATCGCGCGCAGGCTGCGAGAGGTTCCTTTGTAGTTTCGCCGCAGCGATGGAGGTATCCATCGGTCAAGATGTGGCAACTCGATCGCGCCGATGTCTACGGATTGCGTAGAGGTGGAGAGAATGCGTGGGGCTGGGACTTCGCCTTGCCTGCAGCGCCGGACGCGGACAATCCAGCCGTCGTCCGGGGCGTGTCGCTTGTGTGCGGGATTCTCTCAATAGCCTGTAGCGAGCTGAGGAAATCCGGCGCCACGATGG
>JBHWTK010000073.1:0-15076 GCA_043427975.1 Chloroflexia bacterium
AAGTCATTGATGACAATAATCTTACTATCGGCCAAGGGAGTGCCACTTTTCATTTTCCCGAGCGCTTGGGACTTCACCCGCACGCTCGTGAGTGAATCTGTCGAAGTAGGTTCCGGATTCCAGACCCCACTTGAGCGTGAATGTCTCGATATACTCTTGAAAGGGACACAACCAATCACTATCGTGCCCGCGCGCACATATTCCCCCGGGCAATGGCTCTACGGCGGAGAGACCTGGAAGGCGATCAAGCAGGGACTGGAGCGCGGGAATGTCACCATCCAGTCGCCGCCGGGTGTAACTGGCAATCGCGTCACCAAAGAGAACGCCGAAATCCGAAACAACTACCTGCTCGAGATCGCGGATGTGCTGCTGGTGCTCTCGGCACCACCCGAAAGTAAAACCCACGCCCTGGCACTAAAGGCATTGGGACAGGGTATGCCGGTGTTCACGTTCGAGCATGCGCAGCACCAAGCATTGTTCGCTGCCGGGGTGCAGGTCGCCACTATTGACGCGATTGTGGCTGCTACCGAAAGGGACAATTAGCATCCGCCAAAGCTTGGTGAACACACAGGTTCGCCCCTGCGGGCTTTCTACGCCCCAAACCGGTCGTTTGCCCGATCATCATTCCCCTTGGTACGCTCAAGGCCGGAGCGCCCCGATTGGGGCGTGTTCGTTTTCCGCACCAATCACCCGGAGTATCCCCGCATGACCGATTCCAAACCCGTTCTTACCGTGATCGTGGCCAGCGTGCGCGATGGCCGCAAGGGTCGCGCGGTTGCCGACTGGTTTATCGCCGAGGCGCAGAAGCACGGCGGTTTTGACGTGCAGATCGCCGACCTGAAGTCCATCGACCTGCCGCTGATGACCGAGCCAAACCACCCGCGCATGAAGAACTACACCCAGGAGAAGACCTGGGAATGGAGTCGGCTGATTGAGGGATCGGACGCGTTCGCGTTCGTAATGCCGGAATACAACCACAGCCTTTCGGCGCCGCTGGCCAACGCCATCGATTACCTCTCGCAGGAGTGGATGCACAAACCGGCAGCGATCGTGAGCTATGGCGGAATCAGCGGCGGCCATCGCGCGGCCCAGCAGCTTCGCACGCGCCTGAACGCCCTCAGCATCGTCGCGATGCCGGCACAGGTGGCGCTGCCATCGTTCACGGATCACATCAAGGATGGCGTGTTCGAGGGGTACGAAGCGGCCAACAGCTCGGCACAGGGCGTTCTCGATGCCATGGCGAAATGGCACCCGGCACTCAAGACCCTTCGCGAGGGATAGGGTTGCCCCCATCGTAGGGGCGGACCCATGTGCCCGCTTCAAACCGGAGCGTTGGCATAGCGTACCTTATGCCGCACACGAACCCGCACCAGCACGTTGCGACGTGAGGTGCGGGGGTCTATCACTGGTCCGGAAGCGGACACGTGCTGAAGGCGGCAGAGCCTCAGGTGAGTAGCGGACCGGGCCCTTCGCTTCTACACAATAGTTGGCCGCCGGAGCGCACACACAGGTGCGCTGCTACGTAGCCCGCACCCCTCGTAGAACTAGAGCGGACACACAGATCCGCTACTACGCCTCCCGCGCACGCAGGTGCGCCCCGACGTTATCCGCCCTCGTATGCGCTACGACGCTGACTGCTCCGGCGACGCTTCCATGGGGCGTCGCTTGTTGCTCCACCACAACGATGCCGCCATCACCAGCAATACCGCGCCGGTAAGCACGAACGTGGCGCGAATCCCAAACACGTTGGCCAGTGCCGCGCCTGCAAGCGGCCCGGCGAACCCGCCAACGCTGCCGGCGGTGTTCATGAACCCGAACACCACCCCACGGCGCGAATCATCGGTGTGGCTGGCGATGAGGGCATTAGCCGCCGGGATCAGACCACCCGCAAACAGGCCAAAGATCGCCTGCAGAAGGATCAGGTGCCACGGCTGCTGCGCCGCTGCCATCGGCAGGTAGATAAGGCCGGCGCCAATGGCGCTTAGCAGCAGGATCCTGAAATGGCCGCGCTTGTCGCCCAGGCGGCCGAGGTAGATCGATGAAATGGCGCTGGTAACACCCAGCACGCCAAGCGTGATACCGGAAAGCGTGTTCACCGCGGCATCAGCGTGGCTAATCATCTGCACGAAAATCGGCGTGATCGGCTGCACTGCCGAGGACGCGAAACGGATAAGCAACATGCTCATGGTGAGCGAGAGCAACGTTGGCCCGAGGATTAATCGCCAGGTGGAGCCACCGCTCGCCTTTGCCTTCGCCTGCTCGGCCTTCGTTGGCCGCTCAAACTTCTCGTGCACGAAAAAGAGCGTGATCAGGGCGGCAGCCAGGGCCATCAGGCCAGAGATGACGAATGTGGTGCGGTAGCCAAGCCAGTCGGCCAGCACGCCACCGATGAGCGGACCCAGCGCCGAGCCGGAGAAAACGGCGGTTTGCACCATCCCGAGGCCATATCCGAGGCGGTCGCGCGGCATGCTCACGGCGATAAGCGCGGTAGCGGCAGCCACGGTGCCGGTCATGGCGCCTTCCACCAGGCGCAGGCCCAGCAGGTGCCAGGGGCTGGTAGCGAGCGCCGAAAGGCTAATGGTGAGGAAGGCGGCGAACTGTGCCCGTACCAGCATCGGCTTGCGGCCAAAGCGATCGGCAATTGCGCCCCAGACCGGGCTGGTGAATGCCATCATGCCGGCACCGAGGCTGAGCATCAGGCCGGTCCAGGAGGCCTGGCCCTCGGCGGAATCGACCCCCAGTTCGCCAAAGTACATCGGCAGGAAGGGCGAGCGCATGCTGAAACCCATAATCACCAGCAGCTGTGCCGCCCATACGCCGTACAGGGTACGGCGCCAGTTCGCGTTGCTCCCGTCACTCGGGGGAATCAGCCGGGGCAGGAAAAAGCGAATCCGCCCAAGGAGGCGGACGCCCGGCGATTGACTGGGTGTGGAATCGGAATCGCTGCGTGCCATAGAGGGCAGCGTAGCGCAGCGGCAGCAATTCGTCTACGGTTGCGCCGCGTCGGTCACGAGCCGCGATTTGCCGCCGCCCAGCCCTACCACGGTGAGCACGATGGTGCTCAGCAGGATGAGGAAGAACGCGAATCGCCAACTGCCGGAAATATCGTGCGCGAGGCCAATTCCAATCGGGCCGATCGCCGCAATGCTGTAGCCCACCGCCTGCGCCATCATCGAGAGGTCGGCGGCGTAGTGGGCATCCGGCGTGCGCAGGCCGATATACGAGAGCGCGATGCTGAGGGTCATGCCGCTGCCGAACCCGAACACGATCACCCAGACAATGGTGAGGGTGGTTGGCAGCCAGACGAACCCGGCAAGGCCGATAACGCAGAGCACGCTGCTCACCCATACCAGCCAGCGCTGGTCGGCACGCCTGTACACCAGCAGCGGCGCGATAAACGAGCCCGCCACGCCGGCAAGGGGCGAAAGGCTGAGCATGAACCCCGCTGCCTCATCGCTCATGCCCTCGGCAATGAGGTAGGTAGGCAGCCAACCGGTGGTAGAGAAAAAGACGAACGATTGCATGCCCATGTAGCCGGTAACAAACCATGCCACCCGGTTACGCCACAGGTTCACGTGCTGCGCGCCCGATGGGGCCAGCAACCTGCCGCTGCGTTTGCTGCTTTGCCACGGCAGGAGCACCACGATCCCGATGAGCACCAGCACGGCTGGCCAGCGCATACCGCCACGCCAGTCGAGGTCCAGCGCGTTCATGATGGGGATGGTGGCACCGGCACCGATCGCGCCACTTGCCGAAATTGCCGCGGAATAGAGGGCGGTCATTTGCCCAACGTTATTGGGGGCCTCACGCTTGATAAACCCCGGCAGGATCACGTTGCTCACGGCGATGCCGGCGCCTACCAGCACCGTGCCACCGAACAGGATCCAGACCGGGGGCAGGGTACGAAGCAGCAATCCCGCCAGCATCACGATGAACATCGCCAGCAGGATCGCATCCATGCCCCAGCGCCGTGTCAGGATGGGCGCGACCAGCGCGACAGTGCCAAAACAGAGGACCGGAATGGTGCTCAGCCATCCTGCCTGGGCGGCGGACAGGCCAAGCTCATGCGTGATGGTATCGAGCAGCGGCGAAACCGAGAGAATCGGGATACGCAGGCATAACCCGAGCACGATGACGGTGGCCATGAGGTAATAGGGATGCGCGATAAGACCGCGCGGGTTTGACGATGACATGGCCCGGATCCGGTTGCGAGGAATACGGCGCCGCCCGCTCGCGACGCAGCTTTCATGCTACGCCCAAGGGCGTGCAACGTCGAATTGCCGAGTAACAGTTCGCCCCCGGATCGTGCGATCCGGGGGCATGTCAATCCAATGGTGGTGCCGGTAACGGCGACCATAGGATGCCTTCGGCGTTGTTGCCGGTAGTGTCGCCCCTCGTGGGCGACGTCCGGGCGGAATGGCTCCACGCAGGAACCAAGCCCGGGTATGGCCCTGCGGATTCTCGCCGGGCCAGGCCTACTCCTCAATGGGGGCGTGGTGATCGAAGTTGCTCTCGCCGCGCTTCCAGTGGCCGCTGATCGCGAGGTGCTCTCGATTCAGGCCACGCTCGTTCAGCACGTGGCGGCGAACATCCCGCATGGCTCCGGCTTCGCCGCCAGCCCAGCAGAACACCTCTCCAGCAGGCCACTCCGCAGTCGCCAGCGCCTCGACCATCGCCACACCAGGCTGGCGCCCGTTGCGATGCGCCCAGACCACGGTGGTGTTGCCACCAGCGGAGACGGCAATTTCGTCGGCAGCGTCATCGACCTCGATCACGGCCAGCACGCTGGCATCGGCGGGAAGTTCCTCCAGCGCGCGGCCAACTGCCGGCAGCATGGTTTCATCGCCCACAAGGACATAGCCATCGAACACCGGGTGCACGATTTTGGATCCGCGCGGCCCGAGGATGGTCGCCTCGCTTCCCGGCACAGCTTGTCGCGCCCAGGTGGTGACCGGACCATTGCCGTGCAGCGCGAAATCGATTGTGAGCTCCCCGTTCGCGTATGCACGCGGTGTGTAATCGCGACGCACCGGCTCGCCATCCACCTCAATCTGGAACTTGATGTGGTCGGTCGGCGATTTGCTCTGGAAATCGGCCAGCGCCTCGCCGCCCAGCACAACCCGCTTGTAACGCGGGGCCAGGTGCTCTACCGCTACCACGGTGGCGGGCCGGGGCTTCAGTTCGTACATCACACGTTCACATTTGGGGGCCGTATCTGTCATTCCACTCTCGCTTGTATAAATCCGACTATACCAATCGGGATTATACACCGCCCGGAACGATCAGCCCCTGTGTGCTGGTCGATTTCCGGATGGCGCAACGCCGTACATGCGTGGAAACCCCTCAGCAGTCGAACACGCCCCAACAGATAGCATTGCGCAGGCGCTGGTCGTCGAGAACGAGATCGCGAATAGCGGCTGGCAACTGGTCACGCTGCCACCCGCATTCCAGCCGGCCCGCGTGTTCCCGCTGCCGGGGAGGAACCGAGGCTTGCACGGCCTTGATCGCATAGGCGGCTGCACCCAGCTCGTGGGCAGCGACATGCGCCACCGCTGCCGCCTGGCCCGCTGCGTAGGCCGCGAATCGCGGGGCGCCCTGCAGGTCCCGGGCGGCGGCCATGGCGTGCCCCGCCGCTGTCCGTGATTGGGTCATGGTGACCTCTCCACTCGCCCAGGCACGGATGTGGGCGATCGCTTCGCATGGCCTGGGATCCTGAGGACGCGCGGATTCAAAGAGATGGAGCACGTGCTCGGCGCAGAGCGCGGCCCACAAGGCCAGCAGGCGATGGTCTGCATCTGTCAGTGACCCGCCCCGGCGAATGGTGATAAAGCGGGAATCGCGCTGTTTGGGCAGGATCATCGCGCTTCCTTTCTGCGTAGGGAGCAGTACGGTGATAGCAGGGTACCGATTGTATCGCCTTGAGGAACGCCGCACCGCCGGGAACGCGGCCGGAACCGCGTGCCAACCATCTACAATAGAGCGCAGAACGACCATATCGAAAGGACTCCCTCATGCTCCGCCTGCTTGCCACAATCCTGCTCCTGTTGCTGCCGGCCACACCGCAGGCCACGGCACAGCAATCGCGCGAGTTCTCGGAGATGCCGGTGATGGTGGTGTATTGCGAGAGCGATCCGGGCCGGATTAATCCCGCTGGCGGGCGCGGCCCATCGCCGGAGCAGTTGATAACCGGCGGCCAGTGCACCCCGGCCGAGGGCGTATCGCTTACCTTCGTGCTGGCAGACGACGACTGGGATTTCGAGAAGGATAATCCCGCCGAGGAGATCGAGTGGGATGTGCAGGAGGATGGCTGGTTCGCGCGCTGCGATATCGATGCCGAGGGTATGTGCGCGCTGGAGAGCCCGGAGGGATTCGACATCGTAATCGGCGTGGTGTTGCACGAAAGCACCGTGAAACCTGGCTACGTACCGGCCTTCTTCCCCTCCACCACCCACAACTACACCGAGTTCGCCGGCTATGGCCTGGCGCTGATACCCGACGATGACTACACCGGCACCGCGACCGATGTGAAGCAGCACCAGACGTTGGCCCTGAAAGTGACCCAGAACGGCCAACCCGCCGACGTGCTCACCGACTGGGACGTGAACGATGCCGACGAGGATCGCTACCTGGCCACCAATAGCGATGGCTGGGTGAGCGACGTGATCGCAGCCGGCGATCATATCGACATCGACCTGGTGAACGTAGACGACGATGCGACCGTTACTGCCACCTGCTCCGGGGTAGATGACCCGGCAACCGCGATTGAATACGAGATAGACGACGATGGCGACCTGGTGATCGACGTGCCGGACACCGACAGCGATCTCCGCTGCGATATCGAGATCACCGGTTAAGGCCGGTCAGGACGACGGCCATGGCACGCATCACCGTCAATGCTGCCCTGCTGGTCGACGCAATCGGCTGTTTTGCCGGCGCCTGCCTCTTCCTTATCTCAACCGCTGCCTGGAGCTGGACCGACCTGCCAGGCGGTTGGCGATTACCCGTTGTAGTGGCCCTGTTCGCCTTTAGCGTCTTCCTCGTGATCGCAGCACAGAACCGCCACCGGATGTTGGTGGCGCTGGCCGTGGTCGGCAATATCGCCTGGATCACCGCCGGAGCCATCGCCCTGTTTGTCACTGGCACGCTGGTGGGTGGTGTAATCATTGCCTTGGTGATGGTGGCGGATGCAGCCATGGCGTGGTTGCAATCCCAGGGAGTGAATCAACCGGACGAAGAAGCGCCCCTGCCGACGACGTCGCTGGAGAACTTCTACACGTCGGGCTCCTGCACCTGGATGGTGCGCACCTTCACGCGCGGGGGTGGTGGGCCATAGAGCGTGGCGCTGATGGTGGCCATGCGCTGCACGCCGTTCCGCATCCGTAGCCAGGCGTACCCGAGGCCGCTAGCAGCGGCCAGCCCAAGTGGCAGTACCAGCCACAGCCCAATCCAGCGGAGGTCGTCCATTCGCCAGCCAAAAAGAAGGCAGAAGCCGATCGCAGCAAGGGCCAGCACGATATGCACCCAGAGCATCGGCATCGGACGGCTGGTTACCAGCAGTTCGAACCGGGTTTGCTCATCCTGCCGTTGCTGCAACGGCACACCGGCCACACCGGCCTGGCGCTGCTCGCGTTCCCAATTGAGATGCAAGGCCATAACAGCAGCACGCCAGGCCTCGACCTGGGAGGCCAGCCATATTGCCATCCCGACCGGCAGCAGCATGACGATGCCGACAAAGAGTCTGGTGATATCCATATCGGCTCCTTTCATGCGTGGGACGGTTCGACACCGCTTCGATGATACCAGCGCGTTACCCGAGGTGGCTTCGCCATTCTTCTGTAAACGGATTCACTGCCACATCCACCGGAATCCCCCGTCCCTCGATGCAGTGTCCGTTGCGGTCGAACGTCAACGCGGTGCTGACCGTGACGCTCCAGCCGGGGATGAGGGGCAGCGTGCGCGGCCGACCACTGCCGCCACCGCTGGGCGAGCCAATCACCGTGACGTGCGGCAGCCCCTGCAGGCCGTGCAGGAAATCCTCGCTGGCGGAGTACGTGAGCCCATCGGTGAGCACGACCAGCCGGCCCGGCCAGCGACCGGCCTCGGCGGGTTCGTCCCACAGCTGAACCGGATCGGCGAGCGTGCCATCGCCGCGGGTGAACTGCACCGTGCCGAGCAACGTGCGCTCGCGCAGGAAGCGCCGCCGCACGCGTTTGGCCATCAAGAGGTTGCCGCCGGTATTGCCGCGCAGATCCAGCACGAACGTGCTGCGATGCCCGTGATCGGCGATAAGCTCATCGAACTGGTCCTCGATGCCGACGCCGTCGATCCAGTTGTGCAGGCGCACATACACGATGTCGTCGACAACGACGCGCACGTCCATGAGTTCGTCCAGCGAGAACGGGCGGGCGATTTCGACCCAGGTACGCGCTTCGCCATGCGGGCTGAGGGCGGTGAACTCGCGCTCGGAGAGGCCGTTGAGCGCGATCGCCCGCCGACCAGCGACCAGGGCATGCGCGTGCGGTGGCGCACCTGTGCGCGCCAGCCAGCCCTCAATATCATCCAGCTCCATCATCCAGCCGGGTTCGACGCCCGCCTGCGCCGCAGCCGACCATGCAGGCAGTCGCCGGATCACGGCCCGACCGCCAGAGAGTTCAACCGTGTAGGGCGGGTTATAGACGCCCACGTTTTGCCGCACGGCAGTGTGGCCATCTTGCAGGCGAGCGACCAGCCGCTCGACATCCGCCAGCGACATCTCGGCCGACAGCGGGAACGCTCCTCGAATGGCGCTCCAATCGAGATCACGAATGCGAAAGCCGGGGAAGCCGCGTTCCAGCTCGAGGGAGATGCGGTCGATGGCCGTTGGGAGGTCGTCGGCGATATCGTCGCTGAGTTCTGCCACATCGAGGGCGACCAGTGAATGCAGCAACTGCAAGGTGCCCGCGAGACCGGCAGCATCGCGGCCGATGGACGTGAGCGTCAGCGAATCGGCATCCCAGCGCAGCGTGTTGGCAGCGCGATCCGGCTGCACCTCCACAATCCAGCGTGGACCTCTGTCTGGCGGCGTATCCACGAAGATAACCGGCGCGCCGAACACGGCCTCGACCTCGGGTTGCTCGGAAATGACCAGTGGCAGGAAGCCGCTGGCCAGTTCATCCGGGAACGCAATGCTCACCGTTCGCCCATTAATATCGTTACGAAGACTCATGCACCACGTTCCTGTTCGGCCTTCCAGGCATCGATCTCCACGATCTCGATCTCGCAACTAAACCCGGCGAGGTAGCTGAACTCTCGTACCAGGTCGTCGCGACGGTGCTCCGCCCGCCGGCAGAGGAAGCCGCTGCCAAAGCCGAGTACGAAAGTGGTATCGGCCAGCGCGAGCAGCTCGCTACTGGTGCTCCACATCGAAAGCTCGGCGCGGGGGATGTCGCCACTGCCAGCCAGCGATTGCTGCACCGCCGCCCAGAGCTGGGCGCTGTTCATGCCGCTGCCCGGGACATCGAAGACACCACCCGACGAGGCAATCGGCACGGAACGGATCAGCCTCGTGCTGAGGTTATCCGGTGGCGGGTCGGCGGTGACCAGTCGCAGGTAGAGCGGCGTGCGTGCCGCCACACTCAGCTTGCTCTGCACAGCCCGCTGCACATCGGCGGTACAGACCGCCATCAACCGATCCGAAACCTGCACCACCGCGTTGGCCCCATCGATAGACTGCAACCTAGCATCGCTCAAGAACTGCGCGTGGAGCGCTGCCGGGATCGCCGGGTCGCCCTGGAGCATGGAGAGCGCCAGCGTCCAGATCGTGCCCGTATCGCGAGCGCCTCCGGACTTCCCGGCCGCTACACCTGTGACAGGCTGCGAATTCGTTGTCACAGCTTTGACCGGCGACGGTTCCGACCCGTGACTGGCATCCGCGCCGCTTGTCACAGGCGTGTCAACGGGCTGTGACGGCTGGTCAGTAGCGGCTGACACACCGGCATACATTGCGGGCACACCGTCCTTGCTCCAGCGCGAGAGGATCTCGCGGACACGCTTCGGCGCCACATAGGTGCTGCCGCTGGAAACCGCTTCCTCTATCGCGAATCCAACCAACGCCCAGCCGGTGACGGAAACGGATCGTGCCAGGGGCTCGAACTCGGCGGCGAGTTTTCCGATCAGCCGCCGTGAGGCGATAGTGACCGGTTTCTCGTTCGCTTCATCATAAAGAAGAAGTGTCCGCTCCTTGTCCCGACTGTCGTCTGGCCCGATGTCGAATCCATCCAGCAGGTGAGGTTGTTGCGCCACGGGCTCCGGCTCGCGAGAATGCCCTGTCCTATTTCCAGTGGTGGTGGTTGTTTGATCTCTGTAATTGGTAGTGCTGGTGGACTGAGCAATGGTTGCATCACCGTTGCTGGTGGGTGCAGCATCGCTTGTCCGTTTTGTGCCGGAAGCATTGCTGCCCTGTGCAGCAGAGGTATCCGAACCCTTGCTGGTCTGTGCAGCAATGCTTTTTACTGGCGTTTTTGCAGCGACAGTACTGTCAGTGTCACTGTCGTTACCAACTGTCGGTACTGTCGAAACACTTGGCACATCTGTCACAGCCGCCGGGCGCTGCTGGCCCGATTTGCCCGTGGTTGCAGCGGTCTTCGGGGAGCGGCGGGCAGCGTGGCCCTTGCGACTGCGCTCGCTGGTGCGGCGTTCATCTTCCAGTGCCAGTGCCTGCAGCTTGCGCCACTCTGGTGTCGATTCCAGTTCGGCGATGATGCTGAACCAGACGCTGTTGGGATCGATTGGCCGGAACTTGCTGCCGAAGATGTGCTTGATCCGCCGGTAAACGGCAGTGTCCTCGGTGGCCAGTTTCACCACCCGGCGCACGGCATCGGCGGTGAGCTGGAAGTTATCGCCGTGGTCCTTCACACGGTAGGTGTTGTGCGGGAACTTCCAGTCGTTGCCGGCATCGTCCGGGCGGTGGACCATCGATTTCTTGATCTCGATCAGATCGAGCGCGACCAGGATCTTGTTGATGGTGCCGAGCACGTTGCGATCGATGCCGTAGAAATTGGCCTCGGCGGTGGTGGACGGGAAGGCGTAGCCGCGGAACGGCGAATCCTCACGCCGGTCTGTCCAGACGATGTAGCTATCCAGCAGGCCCTTGCCATCGAGGCCGATGAGCGGGGCGAACTGGGTGACCATGGTGTTCCAGTTCCAGTACCAGCCACGGCGGCGAGCGTCCTCGCCACTGCGGCTCTCGCCGGCCTCGGGGCTCTTGTCCCCCACGATGCCGGTGAGCTTTACCTGGTCCTTTTCGGGCATGGCCTCACGCCGCGCGGCCGGTTGCCCATCCACGCGGAGTGATGTCACGTCCTGTTCATCTCGGTTCGGGTTCTTGCCGCGGGCCATTAGCGTTGGCCCTGGCACGGCGTGCTGCCACATCGGCACACCGGCTCTTGACACACCCGCAGGGGTGTGACTAGAATGTGGGTAATGACATGCATATGTCAAAGCCTCCCGTTCGGGCTTGCTCGTAAGGCGGCTGGTTTCGGAACAACTGATCAGGCGGTTTGGCGACTATCCGATCAAGGTTCCGAGGTTACAATCACGAATCTTCTGATAGAGAATGACGGGTGTTGGCGCACCGGTCATTTTCGTTTTTCAGCGGATCCGTGCCAGCACCAGGTTCGATAACAACTGCGCTCTCCCGATGCCCTGCACCTGCTGTATCCCTTCCCTGCCAGCTGTGTTGGCGCACAGCCAGAACGATACGGATACGGACGATACCGGCACCTGGACGCGACTGGTGATTGGCTCCCCTCCTGTGGCGCACCTGGCGCCGAATGATACCGATTGCTGCTCGATGCTGGACTATCCGGCACCGATCACGTTGGCCGAGGTGGTGGTTCCCTCCGCCGGCGTGATCATTGCCCGATACCAACCCCTGCAGAGCCCTGCGGGATCCTAACTAGCATACGCCGGCCGCGTATCTGTTGACGGGATGTACGTACGGGTAATTTGTCTCTACTTTGTCATGCCTCCTGCCAGGAATCAAGCGAGTTTTCGTTGTTGTTAACAACATGTTTCCCGCTGGTATGTCGCTGTGACCGGACTTTCTCGGACCAACCTGTTCGCTGTGTCCGTACAATGCGTACATCATGGTTCCAGCATAGCGCAAAACGCGTTCCGCCGCGCGTTTCCCGGCTGGCAATAATTGGCTGTTCCAGGATTAGAGGCTAGTTAGGGATGTGGCAGGATCCCCGATTGCACAGAGGAGGAGCCACAGTTGCGGCCCCTCCTCGATAACGGGCGACGGGAACAGGGCATGGCGGTCCCACCCGCCGTTCGGTATCGATTGCCGCCCTCACGCTGTTGGCGGCGTCCCCTCGCTCATCAATCGGGCAGGCGCCCGTTCCCCCGTTTTATGAGGAACGCCTGGTCTGATCCGACCAGGCGCTGATGGATCTGTATTCCCCTGGCCGGTAATGGCCGCCATGAGTCGCTAGATCTGCGGAATCCGCACCGGCTCGACCTGCCCGCTCTCCAGCGAGAGGATGGCGGCCTCCACGATCGCGAGGCTGCCGAGGTTGCGTTCGGCGGCGTTCTGGCTCGGCTCGCCGGTCTCGATCCAGCGCATCAGGTCCAGCACGCCGGCCGATCGACCCCACACCGGCATGTGCGGCAGCGGTTCGGCCCGCTCAGCTACCGTCGAGCGCCCATTCGCCGCCACGCCGCTGCGCGTGCGCACGCTCACCTTGTCGCCCTGGGTGCCGAACGGCCCGCCCTGGCGACTGGTGAAGCTGATCAGGCCATCCTCGCACTCCAGCTTCCAGTCGCCGGCCCAGTAGGTGGGCACATCGCTGCTCATCCAGCTGCCGCGGTAGCTCACCACCACGCCGTTGGTGAAGGTGACGATGGCCGTCACCGATGCCTCATCGCGGAAACGACTCCACGCCGGATCGCTGCGCTGCACATACACGCTCTCGGCCTCGCAGCCGAGCATCATGCGCATCATGTCCCAGTGGTGGATCGCCATATCGGCCAGCAGCGGGTGGTCGAGGTTGTAGTACGGGTTGGCGCCGGCCGGGGCATCGTGCACCCACTGGCGGAAATCGACGTGCACGCGCGCCAGCCCGCCCAGCTCGCCGGATGTGAGCAGCTGCCGCGCCGCCACCGGTGCCGGGTAGTAGCGATAGTTCTGGCTGATCTGCAGGTGCATACCGGTCTCACGGGAGACGCGAATGCCCTCCAGCGCCTGTTCCGGCGTGGGCGCCATCGGCTTCTCGCACAGCACATGCTTGCCGGCGCGCATCGCCTCGATCGCCAGTGGCATGTGCGTGGGCGCCGGGGCCGTGATCAGCACCGCATCGGCGGGCACCGCCTGCAGGGCATTGGTGAGGCTGGTGAAGCTGTTGGCATCGGAATAGCCCAGCAGCTGCTGCGCCCGCTCCAGGTTCGGCTCGTACTCCTCGACAATGCCGGTGACGGTCACGCGATCGGCAATCGTCGCCAGCGCGGTCCGCTCCCAGTCTGTCCCCCAGCCGCCCAGGCCAACGTGAATGATTTTGAAGGTCATGTGCTCTCCCGTCGTGGTTCGATTCCGCTGGAGGGATTATCGCAGAGGAATGGGATACTGATGGGAACGAACCGCTACCAACAGGGGAGATGTGTGATGTGGGATTGGGCATCCGGACCGCACCCGGAACCACTGGATAGTAGGCAACTGGAGTCGCTGCGAGGGCTTGTCGCCCGGCTGCGCGCCCACGAGGGTCCGTGGGGCGAATGGGATGGCGGCGAGCGTGTCGGGCCCCGTGAGTTCACGATGCCCTTTATGGACATGGGTGACCTCGCGCACGCCGCCATGAAATGGATGTACGACAACAAGCGCATCTACATCTTTGAGTGGGGTGAGTGGGACGAGGGCCGGCGCATCTTCCAGGAGTGGAACGCCGCCACGGCCGCGGCGCTCGACCACCTCACCGTGCGCAAGCTCATCACCGCCATCGCGAGGAACGACCGTTTCAATGAAGGCGCCTGGGTGGGCATGTTCGAGGACGGGTACGGCGTGCCCCTCTTCTCCCGCCTGCTCGAACTGGAAGACGAACTGGCTGCCGGCACCGACTCCTGAGAGTTGGTTTAAACGCGGAGGGACGCCTGGATATGCGAAATCGTGGATGCGACAGCCAAGGCGTCAAGACGTCACGTCTTTCCCGGCCCCGGAAATGGTGACGCCTTGACGCCCTGGCGGCTGGAACTCCTACGCCGGGAGTAAGGGGTAAGGGGTAAACCAATATCCGGGCCGGGGGAGTGCGTATCCCTTACCCCTTAGACAAGCAAGGTGCTCAAGATGCTCATCAATTCCCGGCCCCGGTACGGTTGAGCACCTTGGCACCTTGCCCCGGTTACGCCACAAGACCGGCCGTAGAGCAAGGGATCAAGGGACCAACAGAATCCCGGCCGGAAAAAGCGTGATCCATTGGTCCCTTGGACTGTTGGCCCGGTAGCCCGGGAAGACGCAAGACACAGGCAACATTCCGGCCCCGGAAAACATCTTGCGCCTTGTGCCTTGATCCGTTCCTCGTCCTGCGCCGCCAGTACCAGGCGACGACAGCGAAAACAGCGTCCCCCTCCCTCAGGGTTACGGGCATCCTCTACCTGTTAATACGCATCGGGACGAATTTGGCCGTGAGAATCGTAAGGGGTAAGGGATACACCGATACCCCGTCCCGGGAACACCGTATCCCTTACCCCTTAGGCGAGCAAGATGCCAAGGTGCTCACCTGTTTCCCGGCCCGGAATACCTTGAACACCTTGGCGCCTTACCCGGTTCGATACGTGCGATCACAGGGAAGACGCAAGGCACAACGCGAATCCCGGCCCGGAAATCCGTTTGCGCCTTGCGCCTTGGGGATGCATGGCGTCAAGACGTCAAGAGGTCATGATTTCCCCGGCCCCGGAGAGGTTGACGCCTTAACGCCTTGATGGGTTCATCACCACGGGCACCACTCACAGAACCAAGGGACCAAGGGACCAACAGAATCCCGGCCAGCAAATGGATGGTCTCTTGGTCCCTTGGTTTATGGATCAGTCCCCGGCAGCGACGGTTGCC
>JBHWTK010000074.1:0-8010 GCA_043427975.1 Chloroflexia bacterium
TTAGTCAACCCGGGAATGTAGGCCCGTCCTTCGTACCCTGAGCGCAGCGAAGGGAAGGGCTCACTCCGTTTCTCGCCTACGGCTCGGCCGGGAATCGGGCGGGCATGTCAGGCACGGCGCACCTCGGGCCAGCAATGGACCCGCCCAATGGCCCTTCGGGCCAGGACGGGTCTACACTTCGGCGTTATTCCACACGCGAACGTAGGCCCGTCCTCCGTACCCTGAGCGCAGCGAAGGGAAGGGCTCACTCCGTTTCTCGCCTGCGGCTCGGCCGGGAATTGGGCGGGCATGCGGCCAGGCGATTCGCCAACGGGGCGGACACACAGGTCCGCCGCTACGCATGACCCACCACGGCCTTGGCGGCTCAATGCCGGCCAGGGCGGGCAGGCGGCCACGCGATTCTCCCACGGTGCGCCTTGTGCTGCGGGTGCACATTGATCATCTGCGCCCGGCCCCACCCCCTTTTTCGATGTTGCCAGTACTCGCGGTACACTAAACCGCCGGGGGTACGATGAAGCGCGGGAGCGGTGGATGGACAGGAATGCAATGGCGTTGCGAACGATAATTCGCGGCGGTCGAATCATCACCATGGATGGCGACATTCGTGCCGACCTCGTGATCGACGACCATCACATCATCGCCATTCTCGGGGATTCCTCGGGTGTCGAAAGCGATACCGTGATTGATGCCACCGACCTGCTGGTATTGCCAGGCATGGTGGAAACCTGGTTTCCCGCCCCCTGGATGCACGATATCGATGCCGGCGACCTTCCGCACCGTTTGCAAACCGCTGCGCTGGCGGGTGGCCTCACCAGCATCGCTGCCGAACCCGGCCGCGCTCCGACCGATGTCGGCACGCCCAGCCACCTTTCCCTCGATGCCGCTATCTGGCTGCCGGTAACTGCCGAGCATATTCCTTCACCGGCCCAGGTTGCGCGGATGAAGAGCGTCGGGATGATCGGTGTTTCCTCCACGCTGGTAGGCGAACAGGGCCTTACCGATGTGGAGCTCTACCAGCTTCTCCAGGTGCTGGCCCAGCATGGGCTGCCACTGGCTATCCAGCCGTTGCACGCCGAACTTGGCCTGCGTGATCCCCTGAGCGAATCGCTCGCGACCAGCACGCTGATGCTTATGGCCGAGGCCACCGGAGCCTGGGTGCACCTGCACGGGCTCACCAGTGCTGCGGCCGTGCGGATTGCGATCGCGGCGCGCGATCGCGGCGTGAGCGTCACCATGAGCGTGCCCGCGCTGTACCTCGGGGTAGCGGCAGAAAGCGGGCGCTCCCTGCGGGTACGGCCGCCGCTGCGTCCCCAGCGTGATGTGGATGAACTGTGGAGCTATATCCTGGCTGAGCAGGTGGATTGCATTGGCGTTACGCCTATTTGCAGCGGCGAAAGCGGGCATGTCGTTACCGATGCCCAAACCGCCCTCAGCCTGTTTTGGCACGAGGCCGTGTCCCGACGTGGTATGAGCGCCTCGCAAGCCGTGCGCATGCTCTCTACCAACCCGGCGCAAATCCTTGGTATGTACCCGCGCAAGGGCGCGTTGCATATCGGGAGCGATGCCGACCTGCTGCTGTTCGATCCCGAAGCCACCTGGGTTGCCGATAACAGCGATGCGCTGGATGGTACCGGCCTGAGCCCAATCCATGGCAATGAACTGACAGGATTTGTGGTGCGCACGGTAAGCCACGGCCGTACCGTGTACGACGCCGAGCACCACCATGACGACAGCCTGGTTATTCCGGGTACCGGTACGTTGTTACACAGGAACTAGGGAAAAGGGGCAATCGGGGTGCGAACAGAAATGTTCGCACCCCGATTGAGGGGGAGGGGAGTATGCAGGGGTGGCGGCCGGGTGGCTGGTCCCGGGGGAATCCGCCGTTGCATTGCTCTGGCTTGAGTATGGCAAACGGTTGCGATGCTGATATGGCCAAATTGTCACAATTGTGTGAATCCACCGCGCTTGCTTATGCGTTAACGCAGTAGCACCACCATACCTCTCGTAGCGCGGAGCAGCTTACGTATGGTATGTTACGAGATGATCGGACAGGCATGGCATCCGGGGTTTACCATGCCAAAAACACAGGGAGTATCTTCGAGGAATGGCCGAAAATAGCGTTGGGTCTCCACATACACCCGAAGAAAAACGACCCGATGTATATACACGCCTGAGTCACGCGTTCAAGGTAGAAGACCGGGATTGGCATACCGTAAGCCGGCGCGTGGCAACACGTATGCTGGCTGGTGGCGGTGCCGCGTTGGCGGCACTGGCCGCCGGTGTCGCCGGGTTTCGCGCGACCTATGCCGACAGGATTTACCCCAATACCCGCATCGGCGATGTGAATGTTGGCGGCATGAGCCCAGAGCAGGCGCTTGAAGCCGTACAGCGCCGGGTGGATGAACTGAACACCTCCAGCGTGAAATTTACCTACAAGGATTTGAGCTGGGATCCCACCCTCGCCGAACTCGGCGTATCGGTGGACGTTGCCGCAGCGGTGGCCAACGCCATGGATTTGGGGCGCGATGACCGTGCCGCCGACCGATGGGCCTACACCCATACGCTTATGCAGAAAACCCAGGTGGTGCCGCTGAAGTTCGAAATCCAGCCCGCGAAGCTGACGGCCTGGTTCGACAAGGTAGACAGCGATATCGACAACCCGGCTATCAATGCCACATTCACTATTAAGGGTGCCGATCTGGTTATCACCCAGGATTCCACCGGTATTGTTGCCGACCGCGATACCATCAGTACCCGGGTGCTCAATACGTTGCGCACGCTGGAGCCCACCAGCGGCCAGCTCCCCACGGTGACCGATTACCCGCGCATCACCCGCGCCGACCTTGAGGCCAACGAGGCAGAGGTGCTGCATATCCTCAGCAACTCGGTGACGGTGCGGTTCGAGAACAAGCGCTGGGAAGTGATGCCGGAAGAGGTTTCGGCCTTCATGATGTTCAGCTCCACGGTGGAAAACGGCCGGGCAGTCACCAATGTCGATTTCGATCGTGATGAACTGGCCAATTACCTCAAGGGACGCTTTGCACCGGAAGTAAACCGCATGCCGGTGAACTCGAACGTGCAGTTCTTCCAGGGCAAGCTTTCCGCTACATCCAGTTCCATTGCCGGCAAGGTGCTGAAAGCGCCGGAGTTCGCCGACCTGGTTGCCGAGAGCTTCCTGGGCAACCACGAACGGGTGGATGTGCCGGTCGTAACCACGCCCCCCAAGGTGCACGAGGATAACCTCGACACGCTGGGGATCAAGGAACGTATCTGCCGGGTGGATTCCAACTTCACGTCCGACCTGGGCACCGAACGCGAGCACAACGTGAACGCGGGCATCCGGCTGATCAACAACACCATTGTTGCTCCTGGCGATGAGTTCAGCTTTAACAGGGCGGTAGGCCCCATCGATGGCAACCCCGAGTTTGTGGGCGGCACCGGCATTGTGGCCGGCGTCATCCAGGACGAATTCGGCGGCGGTATCTGCCAGGTCACCACGACCGCGTTCCGCGCGGCGATTATGGGCGGGTTCCCGATAACCGAATGGCACCCGCACTCCTATCGCCTTACCGGGTATGAACGCGATGGATGGGGGCCGGGCTTCGATGCCTCCATCCTGCAGCCCGAGTGGCAACCGGCCGAGGATTGGGCCGATTTCCGCTTCACCAACAACACCGAGAACTTCATTCTCATCTCCAGCTGGGCAGACAGCGGTATCCATATCATTGAGATATGGGGAACCAACCCCGGTTGGGATGTGCAAATCTCCGAAACCAGCACCTGGCCTGCCGAGCCGAGCGACAAGAATGCCTGGGTGGTAGATGACAAGCTCCCCGCTGGCTCGACCTACGCTTCGGCCTGGCCAGTTGAGGGCCTGAACGTCAGCTTCACGCGCACGGTCTATGATGCCGAGGGCAAGGAGATGTACTCGCGCGATTTCACCTCGCCGTACCAGGCACGCGGCTGGCAGTGCACATGTAGCGCCGATATGCAGGGCGTTCCCTGCTGGTAGGCCCTCAACAGAGAGACCACGCTATCGCCCGGTTCACCACGAGCCGGGCGATCTTGTGTTTTCCGGCCCGGTGAGGAGAGCCCTCGCGCTTCCAGCAGAGGCGTTGTGTTCCGGACGAAAACTACTGGTCCAGATCGTCATTAAATGTCGCGCACGTACGTACATATGTACGTGCACGGCACGCATTTCCGGAGGCGTTTCCCGGCCAATACGGGCATGCATTTTCGCCCCGGATGGCATGTACACTGGTTAATCAAGGAAAACCCTGTACCGTCCGTGTCGCGTAGTAAGCGTGCTCAGGGGTGAGAGAGAAAGAACTATGTCCGATACCAAGCCTACGTTGTCGCCCTCGGAACATTCGGATGCCGGTATGAATCGTCGCAGCCTTCTCAAGACCACCGCAGGCCTGGGAGTAGCAGCCGCCACCGTGGGAACCCTGGCTCGCACCGAGCAGGCACCGCAGGTAGCGTACGCCCAGGAAGTGGATGGTACCCGCGCCCGTAGCTGGGACGAAGCCGACAATATCAACACCGATATCAAGCTGGAGGGCGAGGGCTGGGTCACCCTGCACACGGAGTTCCCGTTCTGGGCGCTCGGGTTCGCCTGGGACAAGGCGGTGGGCACCTGGCCAGCCGTGGAGTTCGGTGTGAGTTACGACGGGAGCGTGTGGGACGACGGCCATTTCATGACGTTTCACACCGATGGTGGCCCGGCACCGGCCGATGACCGCCTGCATACTGACCTGTTCTTTGCTGACGGCCAGGAGTACATCCGCTATCGCACCATGGATGGCGAGGGCAACCTGGTGGTGCTTGATCGCTTCCAGGTGACCTATATCGACCCCACCGACGGCCCCTGGGAGCCGGATCGCAGCGAAACCATGATGCGCACCACGGCGGCCAACAGCGATACGCTCATTCCGCCTGCCATCATCTCCCGCGCGCAGTGGGGTGCGAACGAGAGCCTGCGGTTCGATAGCACCGGGGAAATCTGGCCGCCCGAGTACCAAACAGTGGAGCACGCAATTGTGCACCACGCCGCGGCCAATTACGGCTCCGATGGCTATAACGCGGTGCGCAGCATCTACTACTATCACGCTGTCACCCAGGGGTGGGGCGATATCGGCTACAACTATGTGGTTGATGTAAACGGGAACATCTTCGAGGGTCGCGTTGGCGGTGCCAACGTCATTGGTGGCCATGCCTATGAGTACGCCAATGGCAGCTCCGGCATCTGCGTGATGGGCGATTTCAGCTCGGCCGATGCCCCGTACGCTGCCAAGGTAGCGCTGGCGAATATCATCGCCTACGTCGTGCGCGATCTTAATCCGTTCGGCACCAAGCCGTTCCACGCCGCCCCGGCCTTGCCCACCATCTGTGCCCACCGCGATGTAAACCAGTCGACCTGCCCTGGCGATGGCCTGTACGATGACCTGCCCTGGATCCGGCAAACGGTTGCAAACACGCTGAATAACGGCCTGCTGGATAGCCAAATGCCAGGCGGTATTGTGCCCGGCGACTGGGTGCGGGTTCAGACCGAGAACAACACGGCCCTCCCCATGCGGAGCCAGCCGGGCATGAGCCAGCTGGTGATCGATTACATCCCCTACAACACCCGGGTTGAGGTGGAGCGGGGGCCGCTAACGGATAGCCAGTTCAACTGGTACCTGGTGCATTACAACAACAAGCTAGGGTGGGTCCCGGCCGATTACCTGGTGGTATCGCCGCCAATTGACGAGCCGACCGACGGGTATACCTACGGCCAGAACGTGCGGGTTACCACCGCAACCTCGATGCGTTCCACACCCAACGGCACGGTGAGCGGCTCTGCACCCTCCGGGGCGTGGGCGTTCATCATGGCCGGGCCACTTTCGGCTGGTGGAACCTCGTGGTTCCAGATCCGCACCCAAAGTAACGGCGATGGCTGGGTTCCGCGATCCACCATCACACTGGCACCGGTCTATAACCCCACGCCACGCTTCCCGGTGGGATCGAACGTGGTCACCACGGTGACCGCGCCCATGCGGGTGCGTCCCGGTATCGCCCAAACAACCGATGGATCGGTGCCGGCTGGCCGGACACTGCAGGTATCCATTGCGCCTATCGCGGTAACGGACAGGATTTGGTACGGCGTCTACGGTGGCACCGGTACCGGTGGTGGCTGGATTGAGGAAGGCCACCTGAAGGCCGGGGCCAACAATATCATCGTGGTTGGCAATGTCACCGCAACCGGCCAGCAGTTCCGAACAAAGGATTCGGTGAACCTGCGTACGGGCCCGGGCACCAACTACGGCATCGTCCAGTTGCTCGCTGCCGGGGTGACGGGTTCGGTGATTGGCGGGCCGCAAACTGGTAGCGGTTATACCTGGTGGCAGGTGCGCACCGATACCAACCTGCAAGGGTGGGTCGCGACCGATTACATTGAGCAGATTCGCACCGGCACAACTGGCAACCTCACCGGCTTTGGCGTGGGGGTTACTGTACGCACCAATACCACCGTTAACCTGCGAACAGATGGCGGCACGGGCTACCCCATTGTGGCCACGCTGCCCGCGAATACGAATGGCACCATTATCGATGGCCCACGCCTCTCAACCGGCTACACCTGGTGGCGCATCCGCACCACCACGGGCCTGCTGGGGTGGGTCGCGCAAACCTACCTGGTGCGTACCAGTGGGTTGCCACCCGAGTTTACGGTGGGCCAGAGTGTGCGCTTCAGGCAGGCATCGCAGCGGCGCTCAGATCCCGCCGTGCCCGCCACCCGCATTACGCCCGATGTTCCCAGCGGCACCTGGGCTGTTGTCATCTCCGGCCCCCGGGAAGCGTATAGCCGGCTGTGGTGGCAGGTGCGGTATGGCAGCCAGGTAGGTTGGGTGCCACAGGAGGTATTGACCAAGGGCTTCAAGCTCACCCTGGGCTCAAGCGTGCGCACATCGCAGCGCGTAACCACGCTTACCACTGTGACCAATTGGGATTCCCGTGGAGTCATATCGGGCGGGGTTTTCGGTGCCGTCATTTCATCCATGCCGAAGTTCGCGCATGGATACCTCTGGTACCAGGCCCGGTTCGCAGAAGGCATTTTCTGGATTCCGCAGGACTACCTGCAAATCCGGCAGAAATTCCCGGCAGGCACTGGCGTGCGCACGACCCAACGCGTGACAACACTCACGAATGTCAATGATTGGTCGACGCGTGGGGCGATAGACGGTGATCGGTACGGCGCAACCATGTCGTCACCGCAGTGGACGAATGGCCACCTCTGGTATCCGGTCCGGTTCCCGGAGGGTATTTTCTGGGTTCCGCAGGATTACCTGGAACGCGGCAATATGTTCGCGGTCGGTACGCAGGTCGTAACCACCCAACGGGTAACCGGGCTGGCAAACGTCACGAATATGGGTACCGCTATAGCCGTGGAAGGCGGTACTGTCGGCCAGATAACGTATCCGGCCCGCTGGGCGCATAGCCGCCTCTGGTACGCGGTGCGATTCTCCTTTGGAAGTTACTGGGTTCCGCAGGATTTCCTGCGGCGTGTGTAACGCTGCTGCCTGCGCCGGGTAATCGACGCGGCTGGCTACAGCAGGATGACCGGGGGCTTCTCCCCGGAGGCCGGGATGCGAGCCGGTGGGGCATGCCTCACCGGCTCGCACGTTCAACCATTGTGGCGCGAGGTAGAGGTGCCGGGCGGCAGGGAGGGGCCAGCATGCGTGGTACCATTCGACCCAGGATCCATCATATGGTTGGAACACGCATCGAGTCGTAATTGCTGGTTCCCCGTATGGACCAGTGGTACACGTACGCAACCCGCAGGATAGTCACCGTGATCAATCGCAGGCTTTTCACCCTAGGCGCTGCTTGTACGCCAGTCGTTGCCCATGCCCGCAAGCAATCGTCTTCGTCCGATAGCATCGATTTCCATTGGGAGGGGATTGAACTCTTCGACGTTGATCCCCGCCTGATCCCGTTTGGTGCGACAAAAGACTACAAGGTCCGGTTCGACGA
>JBHWTK010000075.1:0-4071 GCA_043427975.1 Chloroflexia bacterium
ACCTCACCATATCGGCGATGCGCTCAAGCAGATTGGCCTTGTTCACCTGGTACGGCAGCTCTGTAACGACGATCTGATAGCGGCCACCGCGGTCCTGCTCCTCGGTGAAGGCCTTCGCCCGCATGACCACACGGCCACGGCCGGTGGAGTAGGCGGACATGATGCCTTCGGTACCCAGGATGGTGCCGCCGGTGGGGAAGTCCGGACCGGGAACGATCTTGACCAGGTCTTCGAGTGTGGCTTCCGGATTGTCGATCAGGAGCGATACGGCATCGCAGATCTCGCCGAGGTTGTGGGGTGGGATGTTGGTCGCCATACCCACGGCGATGCCCGAGCTTCCGTTGATCAGCAGGTTCGGGACGCGCCCTGGCAGGACGGCCGGCTGCGTCATGGACGCATCGTAGTTGGGGATCATATCGACAGTATTTTTGTCGATATCCACCATCATTTCGTCCGCAATGGGAGAGAGCTTGGCCTCGGTGTAACGCATGGCAGCAGCGCCATCGCCGTCCACCGAGCCGAAGTTGCCCTGCCCATCGACGAGCGGGTAGCGCAAGCTGAAATCCTGGGCCATACGCACCAATGTGTCGTACGCGGCCTGGTCGCCGTGAGGGTGGTAGCTCTTGATCACTTCGCCCACAATACCGGCGCTCTTGCGGTAGCGCGAATTGCTGCGAAGTCCCATCTCGTTCATGGCGTAGAGCACACGACGGTGGACAGGTTTGAGGCCATCCCGCGCATCTGGAAGGGCGCGCTGGATGATGACGCTCATTGCATAGTCTAGGTAAGATTGCCGCATCTCTTCTTCGATGCTGGCAATACGAACGGTCCCGATTGTATCCATAGGCTGGCTCCTGACAGGCTAACCATTTTGCGCAAGCCGAACACCTAATAATACGTGATTTTCCTTGATTTATCAACGATTTCCGGGTAGGGCGAACTCAGGATCACGCCGTTGGGTATCCTCTGTTTTGGCCAAAGAAAGAGGCTGCCGACAGCGTCGGCAGCCTCTTCGTTATGCGAGTTCGAGTATGAAACCTTTTCTACGGCTGCTTGGTGCCGCAGCTCGGGCAGAATTTGGCGTCTGCCGGGATACTGGTGCCACATTGCGGGCAGTACTTGGTTGCACCCGCAACCGCACCTGCGGCAGGAGCCTGTCCCTGGTTCTGGTTCTGGCCACCTTGCTGCTGGCCTTGAGAGCCGCTATTGCCGGAACCAAAGGCATCGCGCATTGCCCCGGACATTGCACCGGCCATGCCGATGCCTGCACCCATGCCCATGCCCATGCCGGCGGCGTCGCCCGCCATACCAGGATTATTAGCGGCGTCGGCGATGCCCTGGGCGGTCTTGAACTTGATGTACTCGTCCATATTGCCGATGGCCGACATGCCCGATCGTTGGTCGATCATGGCCTGGACTTCCTCCGGCGGGGTGATCGCCTGGATCTGGAAGCTGGTGAGCTCGAAGCCGTAGCGTGCGAAATCATCGGCAAGTGCGGCGCGTGACGCGTCGCTGATCTCCCGCGTCATCCGTGGCAGGTCAAGCAGCGAGGTTTGCACATCGGCAAGGATATCGGTGAACTCCTGCAGGATGACGCTGCGCAGGAAGTCTTCGATTTGGGCAGTGGTATAGCTACCACGCGCGCCGACAACCTGGTTCACCAACTGCTGCGCGTCTTTCACGCGCATGGAATACGTACCGAATGCGCGCAAGCGGACCATGCCCAGATCGGTATCCCGGAAGGTGATCGGCTGGGTGGAACCCCACTTCATGTTGGTGAACTCGCGCATGTTGACGAAGAACACTTCAGCGGTGAACGGGGAGTCGCCACCAAACAGACCCCCGATGAGACCACCGAGGAGCGGGATGTTGTTGGTGCTGAGCGTATGGCGCCCGGGCCCGAATACATCGAGCGCCTTGCCATCGCGGAAGAACACGGCCTGCTGGCTTTCTCGCACAACGAGCTGCGAGCCTAGCCGGAATTCACCCGCGCCACTTTCCGGGACGCGCCGGACGATATCGTTTGATCCTTCGTCGGTGTATTGAATCAGATCAAGTACGGCCATACGGGCCCTCCTTCAGGTACCGGGAACGACTGGACGCTGGAGCACGCTATTCGTTGACGATTTCGCCCTCGTGCACCGAAGGGATATCCTCGCGACCGGTGAAGGCCGCATTTTCGGCGTCACTCGCGTTGGCCTGGCCATGGTCCTGGTTGTCGCCGGCTTCCAGCATTCCGCTTGTGCCGCTCTTCAGAGCTTCGAGTTCCTTCTCGATATCGACGTCGTAGTCCAGTTCACGGAACTGCTCGTCGTAGCTGTTGTTTTGCATCTCACCGAGGGCCAGTGCTTCGGATTCGGTCGCGCGAATCTTGCGCTCCATGCGCTCAAGTTCGGAACTGGCATCCAGTGGCGTGAGTGAAACCGTGCTGGCCATTTGCGTGACCTGGCGGGTTGCCTGTGCACGCTTTTGACGGGCGATCAGCGAATCGCGCTGGCTAAGGGTTTGCTGGTATTTGCTCTCCAGCTGGCGGAGCTGATCCTTAAGCTTCGAGACCGTTTGAAACTGGATTTGGTGCTGCTGGCTGTACACCGCAGCGTTCTCGTCCATATCGCGTTTGCGACGAAGTGCTTCGCGTGCAAGGTCATCCTTACCGGCAGCGACCGCCCGCTGGGCCTTGGCACCCCATTCGGCTGCTAGCTGCTGCGTCTCCTGCAGGTCCGCTTCCAGTTCCTTCTCCTGCGCGATCATTGCTGCAACCTGCGTACGTGCAGTACGCATGTTGGAGTCCATGTCGCGGAGGATCTGGTCGATCATCTTTTCCGGGTCTTCAGCCCGGTCCAGTACGTCATTAACGTTGGCCCGGATCAGGCGGGACATGCGGTCAAAAATACCCATTACGGTTCCCTTTCTCGTGCTGGCGCGCGTCAGGCGACGCCGTAGACTTCGATATCCTTGTCGACAATCGTCGAGCCGCTGTATGTCTTCATACTGTCCCCGAGGGCGAGGACGAGTTCCACCCGGTTATCCCCCAAAGATCGGTAGGCATATCGTGCGGCCAATCCGTCTTCCTGCCCCTGGTCGGTATCGATGGAGGCGGTTGCAGGGGTCATGGTTTGATAACCGGAGGGGCCCCCGTCGCCTTCCACCAGGCGAGCCGACTGCATACCCGGCACCGAGGATCCAAGGAGCCATGTGGCCCCCTCGCGATCGGTATTCACGCGGGCGAGAATGATATTTCCATCATCTGTCCGCAGTTTGATCGTGCCGTTTGTGATGAAGTTGTCGCCCAGTACGCTCAGGGCGTCGCCCTTGGAGAGCCCCAGCAACGGGCTGGGCTCCACCTTTTCCGGAAGCGCAAGCAACTGAAGCGCCTCTTCATCCTGGCTGGGACGGGCGTTATCTACCACGGAGCTGCGGGAGTCGAACAGCGTGGTCAGCCGCGAGAGCTCGCTCAGCATCTCGCTCCGAGCGTCAGAATCAGGAGGAGTAGATCCAGTCAGGGTGCGCACGGTGGTGGTGAATGCGTCCACCTCACGGAGCATGGCGCTGTCGAACAGGCGAAGCTGCTCAATCGCGTTGGCATCTACCGAGTTTTCGGTGAAGATGCCGCCGTACCCGTACGACGCGTGGCGTATGCGATCTGCAAGAAGCCGAATCTGGCCCACAGCTGCTTCCAGTGAGGCAAGCGATTCAAAGTCGCGGAGGTTTGCCAGCTCGGCGTTGTAGCGCGTCAGCGTTTCAATGTTCGCCACCAGCGCGTCGGCGACGCTCTCGCGTACCTTCTTGTCTTGGTCTCGCCGGCTCTCCTTGTCGCGATAACCGGTATAGCCGGGAATCTTGTTCAGGCCTTTCTGGATCAGGTCTTCTGCCCTGGACATGGTTTGTTGCACCTTTCCGCTTCGTCGAAACTAGAGGAAGATCTCGGAACCGCAGTAGGGGCATTTGATGATGCCCTTTCCAGCAAGCTCCAATTGGCCGCCGCAGTTGGGACACGTTGAACGCGAGGAAAGCGCGGAGGCATCTACCGAATAGAGCACTCCCTTACCCCAATCCACATATCCCGAAAAC
>JBHWTK010000076.1:0-9325 GCA_043427975.1 Chloroflexia bacterium
CCCGGCCCTCGCCTCACCGGTTTGGCACCGGTTGACATGGGGAAAATCCCGGCGTGATAGACTGGCAGTGACATTGAGGCGATACACCACGCTACGGAACAGCGAACACGTATCGTAACCGTCGCTCATTTCTCCACTTACGCTGCACAGGTTGCACTGCGGCGGAGCGGGCGCCACGACACTCATCGATTCGTGCGAGCGACAACTGGCCGGGAGCACCCGGCCCGGGATCGGCAAACGCCGATCGTGCAATTCACGTCTACTTTCGTCGCATCGTCGGCTCCATGAGCCTGATCGATGGCGTAATTACCGCGTGCGCAACCACGCCCGGAGTTCACAAACCTTTGGATAACGAAAAGAACAAGAATACGAACAACCAGCAGGATTCAACCCCCCAGAAATCGAACCGCCGCAATTGGCAACGTCGCAAGAAGAAGCCGGCCCAGGTGACCAACGCCGACGGGACGCCGGTGGAACCCGGAAACGAAAAGAGTCAGTCCCAACCGCCGCAGGATCGCCAGCAGCAGGGCCGCCAGCAGCAAGGCCAGCGTCGCCGTCAGCCGCGTGCCGAGGGCAACCGTGAGCAGCCAGCAGGCGAAGGCCGGCAGCAGGGCCAACAGCGGCGCCAGCCGCGTGGCGAGGGCAATCAAAGGCAGCAGCAGGGCAGCGGCAGGCAGCAAGGAGAACGCAGGCAGGATACTGCCGGCCAACAGCAGCAGCGCAAACCCCAGCCTCAGGGCAACCGCACACGCCGGCCGCGACGGGAGGTAGAAGCCCAGCCGATGCGGGAGGTTCGCCGAACCCCACCGCGAGGCGGGTTCGCTGCGGCCCCACCCATCGGTCCGGATACACTGCGGGTTATCCCCCTTGGTGGTGTGGGTGAGGTCGGCAAGAACATGACCGCCGTGGAGTGCGGTAACGACCTCGTGCTGCTGGATGCCGGGGGCAAGTTCCCGGAAGAATCCCAGCGCGGCATTGACCTCATCATCCCCGATATCACGTTCGTGCTGGATCGGCTGCGCAATTTCCGTGGCATCCTCATTACCCACGGTCACGAGGATCACATCGGCGGCCTTCCGTACATCGTCCCGCAGCTCGCGCAGGGGGACACCAAGATCCCGATCTACGCTCCGCCGCTTGCCATCGGGTTTATCCAGCGCAAGCTGGAAGAAGCCCGCATGGACGACAAGGTGGAACTCCATACCGTCAAGGGTGGCGACCGTGTTCGGCTGGGCCAAATAGAGGCCGAGTACATTCACGTCACGCACTCTATCCCGGATGCCTGTGCCATCGCGTTGCATACGCCGGTTGGCACCATCGTGGACACGGGCGACTTCAAGTTCGATCCCACGCCGGTTATGGGCAAGCCAACCGACGAGAGGCGCCTGAAGCGTCTCGGTGACGATGGAGTGCTGGCACTGTTCTCCGACACCGTGCGAGTCGAGGTGGATGGCAGTACGCCGTCTGAATCCGTGGTGCTGGAAACCATGGACGAGGAGATCAGGACCGCCCGGGGCCAGGTTCTCATTGCCACATTTGCATCCAATGTCAGCCGTATCCATATGGCCATGCTGGCCGCGCGAAAGTACGGCCGCAAGGTGGCCGTGGCGGGCCGGAGCATGGAGCAGAACTCGCGCGTCGCCGAGGAGCTCGGGTACCTGGACAACGATGACGACCTGCTCATTCCGCTGGAAGAGCTCAATCGGATGCCGAAAGAGAAGCGCGTTATTGTGGTGACGGGCTCGCAGGGCGAAGCAAGCGCGGCCCTCAGCCGTATCGCCGCCGGTGAGCACCCCAAGATCCGCGTCTCGCGGGGTGACAAGATCATTGTTTCCGCCACACCAATCCCTGGTAACGAGGAGACGGTGAGCCATACCATCAACAACCTGTTCAAGCAGGGGACAGATGTGGTGTACAGCGGGCGGAACCGCGCGGTACACGTTTCGGGCCACGCCGGTCGTGACGAGCTCAAGAAGATGATCCACCTCCTTCGCCCCAAGTACGCGGTGCCGATCCACGGCGAGTATCGCCACATGGCGCTCTATCGCGAGATTTGCGTGGAGAATGGTGTTCGGCGTGAGAACGTGATGCTGCCCGAGATCGGTGGCATCATCGAGTTCACCAAAACCGGTGCCGGCCAGAAGGGACGCGTCCCCAGCGGAAACATCCTCGTGGATCGCCTCGGCGACCGGGGCAACCCGCAAACGGTACTCCGCACGCGCGAGAACCTCACGGAAGAGGGGTTCGTGGTGGTGACACTGGTGCTGGATCGATCCACCGGCGAACTCGTGGCTGGTCCCTACCTTGTTGGCAAGGGCCTGGCGAAGGAGCTTAACAACGGTGCCCTCAAGGAGGCCGAGAACGAACTTCGCCGCCAGATGACGCGGCAGAAGGATGGTTCTCCGCAGTACGGGTTCATCGTGCAACGCGCGAAGGAAACCGTTGGCCGGGCACTCTACCGGCACTCGCGCACCAGACCGCTGGTGTTGCCGATCGTCACTGAACTCTAGCGTGGGAGCCCCGATTCGTCGGGGCTTTCATCTATCCATCCGGCGGGGGCTATCTCCATGCACGATCCACATCGACCGGTGTACCACCTGATGCCGCCCGCGAACTGGATGAACGATCCGAACGGCCTCATCCAGTACAACGGCGTCTATCACGTGTTTTACCAGCACAACCCGTACGGCCCGCTCTGGGGAAACATGAGCTGGGGCCACGCACGTAGCACCGACCTGGTGCATTGGGAGCACCTGCCCCTTGCCATCACGCCGGATCCCGGCGGTCCCGATGCGGATGGGTGTTATAGCGGTGCGATTGTGGTCCACGAAGGTGTGCCGACCATGGTGTATACCGGCGTGCGTAAGCCCGACGAGCTCGCATGCCTGGCATTTCCCGAGGATGAGGACCTGGCGACCTGGCGCAAGTTCGAGGGGAACCCCGTGATACCCGGGACGCCTCCGGATGTGCCGGTGACGATTCTTCGCGATCACACCCTCTGGCGCGAAGGCGATACCTGGTATATGGGCATCGGTTCCGGGCTGGCAGGTGAGGGAGGTGCGGTGCTGTTGTACCAATCGACCGATCTCCGCAACTGGCGATACCTACACCCGCTTGCGGTCGAGCAGCCGGAACTGAACGAGGGTGGCCGGAATATCAGTACCGGCTGGGAATGCCCCGATTTCTTCTTTCAAAAGGGCGAACCGGTGCTGCTCGCGTGCGAGTGGGATGGCGATCCGATCAGTTCCGCCTGGTGGCGTGGCAAGATGACCGATTGCCGGTTCACGGCGACCAACAAGGGCTTCACCGACGACGGTGATGCGCTGTATGCGCCACAGACGTTCCTGACGGAGGACAACCGGCGATTGTTCTTCGGATGGTTGCGGGAGATGCGTGCCGATGCCGAGCAGGTAGCAGCCGGATGGAGTGGGGTTATGGGCCTGCCGCGCGAGGTGTTGCTCCGAAACGATGGCACGTTGGCGTTCCGACCAGCTGCCGAGATGGAACTGCTCCGAGGCGAGTCGGAAAATCATCGACTCACTGCAGGGTCGTTCCGCACCTCGGCGGCATGTGAAGTCCTCATCTCATGCTCAACGGTCCCTGGCGCGGGATTTCAGGTGTGGTGGGACGAGGCAATTGGGATTCGTTGGGACGGGAGCAACCTTCATCTTTTCGCTGGCGACCGGACGATGAGCGCGGGCATTCCGGGCGATCCGCTGGAAGATTTTACCTTGCGGATTTTCATCGATCACTCGGTGGTGGAGGTGTACCTCAGCGATCGCATCGTCATGAGCACGCGGGTCTATGTTGCGGAACCGGCCTGGGAGGAGTGTCTCGTGGATGGGGATGTCGAACTCGACGTCACGGTGTGGCAGATCGGTTCCATCTGGTAAACGCGAAGAACGCCTGGGGCTCGTGCCCCAGGCGTTCTTGTTTCCGTGGTGTCTATCCGCCGGCCGGTTACTCGCCTTCGGCGCAGGGAACCTCGATCCAGGCATCGGCCCAGTTCGAGAGTGCCGAGATCACCTGGTTAAGCTGTTCACCCTTTTCGGTGAGCCGGTACTCGATGCGAACCGGGGTCTCCGGATGCACCATCCGGGTCACGATACCGGTGCTCTCAAGCTCCTTCAGGCGCTCGGAAAGCAACCGATCGCTCAGCCCAGGTACGGCATGGATAATATCGGTAAATCGGGTGGCACCCATGAGCATTGCACTCAGGATTGCGCCCGTCCACCTCCGCCCAACCAGCTCCACCGCACAGTGGAACTTGGGACACACACTTAGGTTTTCAGGTTGAATGACGGTTGCCATGGTGCACGCTCTGCCTCCGGATAATTCTCATTCCTTCGATTATACAAGGTAAGTCGCTTCGGTGCACGTAAGGGTTTCCCCGCATTATGGATACGTCGCCGGGTACGCATCCCGTATCCGGGTGATGGGGTCGTCTCCAGCGGTATCCCAGGGGAGTGACTGGAGAATGAGCGTTTCCGTGCTGGTGAGGTTCTTGTGCATGTCGCTGGTGGTATCAGTGACAGGGTTCATGGAACTGATTTGGGTGGCGTGCTGCATAAGCACGGCGAATTTCCGCTGGCCGACGCTGCTGATATCAATCCAGTGAGTGATATCGGTTGAAAGGCTGCCCAACCTGTCGAAGTACTCCACCGGCTTGTTGAAGTAGGGACTTTCCGGGTTGATCCTGTTCGCGATCATGCGCTCGCGCGGGGAGGCTACATGATAATGGGCATGCACCTTCCAGGGGTCGCCGAGCCCGTGCTCGTTATCTCCTGCGGCATCAAGCACCGCGCGATTGGTGAGCTTGCCGATTCGGATGTGGTCCGGGTGGCGATACACGCCTTCCGGCCCGAACCCTACCACCACCTGCGGGCGGAGCTCGCGGATAGCTGCCACCAGAAAGGCGACAACTTCATCTTCATCCGCCTGCAGGAGGCAGCGAGGGTCGTCGTTTTCCGGCGTACCTTCCATCCCGGAATCCCGGTACGGGAGCAGCCGCAGTTCATCCAGGCCGGCCAGGGTCATGGCACGGCGTAGTTCCAGTTCCCGCCGGGCGGCCAGGGATGCCCGCGTAGCAAGCGATTCGTCGCGGATCATCCCTGCCTCGCCACGAGTGGCACAGATGTAGCCCGTCCGGAACCCCATCTCCTGCGCGAGGATCATCGTGCCGGCATGGCCGAACGATTCGTCATCCGGGTGGGCAAGGATGTAGAGGATATCGAGTGTTGAACTCATGAATGGTCTTGCTCCCATTGTGTGAGGGCACGTTCCAGCGCATCCTGGCGGGCGCGTGCCTTTCGATAAATATCTGTGTGGGCAGTATCGGGCACGAACCGTTTACGCGCATCGATCGTGGTGCGAAGGGAGGGCAACATGCCGGCTGACTGCATGGCAGTAATCGCAGCGCCACGGGCGGACGCCTCCATGCGCGCGGGCAGTGCCCGGATCTCGTGTCCCAGCACGTCGGCCGTTATCTGCATCCACAACGGGGACTGCAGGAGTGCGCCGCCATTGGCAACGATATCGTGGCGGGCACTGGCAAACAGCTTCACTGCCTCGTATACACTGCCGAACCGGAGCGACGTAGCTTCCAGCAGTGCCCGGTGGACATGGGCGGGCGAGGTATCCAGCGTCATACCTGTAATGGTGCCTCCCAGGCTGTCCTGCCAGCTGGGCGCACGCTCGCCGGCGAAGAACGGCAAAACAGTGAGGCCATGGCTATCCGGTGGGATCTTCGCCGATGCCTGCATGGCTGCCCTTGGGTCACGGAGTCCGCTAAACCCGGCCAGCCAGCTCATCATGTTGCCGCCATTACTCAGCGCGCCGCCGATGACCTCGGTATCGGCATCCACCAGGTAGCGAAAGAGCGACGGGGGAAGACGTGTTTCCACCGAAATGGGCCGAACCAGCCGGATCGCCCCGCTGGTACCGATAGTGAGGGCAACGCGGTCGTCGCCGACGGCGCCTGCACCGATATTGGCGGCTGCACCATCGCCAATTGCGGGATACCAACGGGCGTTCAGGCCTTGAGGTACCAGATCAACGTGTATGAGCTCAGGGGCAATGGGAGACTGACGGTCAACAAGCTTGGGTAAAAGGTCCGGATCTTCCAGTGTGCGGCGAAGCACCCGCGGATCCCATTGCATGGTATACGCATCCAAAATTCCGGTTCCACTGGCCATGGAAAAGCTTGTCACGATGGGAGCGCCATCATTGAGTACGATCCAATCAGCCAGGCCGCACCACTTCGATACGCTCCGGAACATATCTGGACGGGTTCGTCGTAGCCAACGAAGCTTGGCTGGCCAGTAGCTCGAATGCAGCCGGCATCCTGTACGTTGATGATTGGACGCTATATCCATCTCGCTTGCCAGGGAATCGGCATCGGCTGACGAGCGTTTGTCGCTCCACATATATACCGGCGTCACCGGGATGCCGTCGCGGTTCAGGCCCATGAGCGAGTGCCAGTGGCAACTGATACCCACCACGCGAATCTCGCCGACACGGTCGCCAATACTCTCACAGGCCCTGCGGACACACTTTGCTACCAACGTCCGTATCCGCACCGGGTCACACATGCTCCCGCCATCGGCGGTGATCTCCAGCCTGTACCGCTCCCGGAATTCGGTGCCCCTGACCTGCTGCGCGTTTGCATCGTACAAAATGGCCCGGACCGAGGACGAACCGATATCAATCGCCAAAGCAAGCGGATATCGAACGTGTGTCAGGTCGGGATGTGGCACGATTATCTCCAGAAGAGCCGGATTCATCCGCGCGGATCGTTACTGCAAAGAATGGTGCGAAACATGGACATTGACAACATTCGCGTAACGGCACTGGCCGGCGGGGTAGGTGGCGCGCGCATGCTGGATGGCTTTGCCGCGCTCGGGTTTGACGACCGCCTTACTGCGATTGTGAACACGGCCGACGATTTCGAGTTGTGGGGGCTGTACATCAGCCCGGATATCGATACCGTGCTGTACACCCTCAGCGGGCTGGCGAACGTCGAGCAAGGCTGGGGCATTGCTGGAGATACGCGTGCCACGTTGGATGCGATTGCGCGCCTCGGCGAGGATCCCTGGTTCCAGGTCGGCGACCAGGATTTCGCCACCCACATCCTGCGCACGCAGCGTCTGGCGGATGGAGCGCTATTGGCAGATGTGACCGCCGGGTTCGCAGCGGCACTTGGCATTCGCACGCAGGTTGTGCCGATGAGTAACGAGCCGGTGCGCACGCAGATAAAGACCGATGCTGGCTGGCTCGATTTCCAGGAGTATTTCGTGGGGCGCCGCCATGCCGATGATGTGTTGGATGTGCGGTTTGACGGGATCGAGCTGGCCAAACCATCCGGGGCGATCCTGCCGAGCCTGTCGGAGGCCGACCTTGTCCTGATCTGTCCCAGCAACCCGGTGGTGAGCATCGACCCGATTCTTGGCGTGGCAGGAATTCGCGATGCGATGTCCGCCTGCCGCGCGCCGGTAGTGTGCGTGAGCCCGATTGTGGGAGGAAAGGCTATTAAGGGGCCGGCCGCGAATATGCTTGCCCGGGCCGGTGTCGAAGTCTCCGCCGCAGGTGTCGCCGCATATTACGGTGACCTCGTGGACGTGATGGTGATCGATGAGCAGGATGCCCACCTGGAAGGCGCCATTCGTGAGGGTGGCCATGATGTAGTGGTGTTGCAGACGATCATGGGCGGCCGGGAGGATCGGGCCCGCCTCGCACGCGAAATCCTGGCAGCCCTGTGAGCACGCTGGTTGTTATACCGGTTCGCGGGCTTCCCGGCTCCAAAAGCAGGCTTGCGCCGATCCTGGATGCGGATCAACGCGAGCTCCTGGTGCGCGCGATGCTGGAGCACATGGTTTCGGAGATGCCTGCCGGGGTGGATGCGGCGGTGATCACGCGGAATCCGGCGGCAGTGACGGGCCTTGGGCCAGATGTGCACATCCTGGCCCAGCGTGACGATTACCCGGGTCTCAACGGATCACTACAGCAGGCGCTGTGGCAATCACGCGATGCCGGTTATACGGACATGCTCATGCTGCCCGGCGACCTCCCCTTGGTGAACGCTCGCGAGATCGAATCGCTGCTGCTGGAGGAAGGGACGATCGTGCTGGCTGGTGACCGCGACCAGGAAGGCACGAACGGCCTGCGCGTGCCAACCCGGTTTGCTGGCACATTCACCTTCGGCATGGGCACGAACAGCTTCGTGCACCATTTGGCCGAGGCGCGAATGCATGGCAGCGGTGCAATTACTGTGTACCACCGCGGTCTTGCGCACGACCTTGATACCCCCGATGATTGGAATACGCTGCCACTACAGGTGCGTGAGCGCCTGATCCATCGTATGCAGCCTGTTGGCAAAGGAGCCTGAATGCACCCGGACCTGCCGGACAATGCTGTTGCGATTCTCCCCGTTCCCGGTTTGCCGGAACTCCACCCCGGCGACGATCTCCACACCATTCTCGCGGAGGCCCTGGCCGGCGTGCCTGGCGGATTACGCGATGGCGATGTGGTGGTGGTGACCCATAAGGTTGTGAGCAAGGCAGAGGGGCAGATGGTGGATCTCTCTACCGTTCAGCCGGGCGAGTTCGCGACCAGGTGGGCCCAGGCGTGGGACAAGGATGCCCGGCAGGTGGAGGTGGTGCTACGCCAGGCAAAACGAATTGTGCGCATGCACCGTGGCCTCATCATTGCGGAAACCGGGCATGGGTTCATCTGCGCCAATGCCGGCGTGGACGCCAGTAATGCCGACGTCGACAAGGTTGTTTTGCTGCCGAAAGATCCGGACGCATCGGCCCACGGGATCCGGAACGCGCTGATGGAGCGTTTCTTCGCAGGCCAGGCAGATGCACGGCTGGGTGTGATCATTACCGATTCGTTTGGCCGCCCGTGGCGGAATGGCATCGTCAACGTCGCCATTGGTGTGGCGGGAATCTCGCCGCTGGCGGATTACCGTGGCCAGCATGACCCGGCCGGATATGAACTCCGCGCAACGGTGTTGGCTGTGGCCGACGAACTGGCCGGGGCTGCTGAACTGGTGATGCACAAAACGCATCGGGTGCCGGTTGCGGTGATCCGCAATTACGAATGGCAAGCCGGGGAAGGGAGTGGCCACGACCTGGTGATGCCCGAGGACCGAAATCTCTTCAAGTAAGCGAAAGGAACCGCTATGGGACAGATCGGATACGCTGCCAGCTTTGAACAGTTTCACCCCAACGACATGCTGGAGTGGTGCAAGCTCGCCGAGCGGAATGGCTTTGAGGTTGTGACCGCCAGCGATCACTTCCACCCCTGGGTGCCCTCGCAGGGAGGC
>JBHWTK010000077.1:0-53550 GCA_043427975.1 Chloroflexia bacterium
GACACTGAAATCCCGCCACGTGCCGGGCTTGATCCCCGGTTCGGCAGCCCATGCCGGTGGGAGTAATTCTCCCTTGCGAAACATGCCCATGCGGTGTTTCTCGCGGTAGCCAGCCCAGGTTGGGGTGCCGAACAGCGACTCCGCATCCTTGATGGCGCTCTTGCCACCTTCGGCATTTGCGCCGCAGATGATCAGCAGCCCTCTAGGCTCCAGTGCGTCGGCGGCAATGAGCAAATGCCGCCGCAGCAGGTCGCGATCTGGCGGGGCGGGCAGCAGCACCGTTCCGAAAGCCGCAGCTTCCGGCACGTCCACTACAGGCACGGTGGCGAGATCGCGTTCGCGCACATCGGTGGGTAGGTACGCAGCCGCATCGTTCAGCGCGGTCGCGAGGGCTGCCTCGTCCCCGATCACCAGGGAAGGACCGCTGCCGAACCTGTCCGCCAGGTCAAGCAGCAGGTCCGATTTGATGCTGAGAGCCGTCACCGGCCGTTACACCACAAAGCGACCGCCCTCCTGGAAGGTCTCGCCATCGACGGTGATCTTGCCGCCCCGGCGGAGGTCGCAAATCATGTCCCAGTGAATCGCGCTGACGTTGGTGCTGCCAGTTTCCGGGTAGCCCCGGCCCAGCGCCATGTGCACGGTGCCGCCGATCTTCTCATCGAAGAGGATATTGCCGATGAACTGCTGGATGTCGAAGTTGGTGCCGAAGGCGAACTCGCCCAGGTAGCGCGCGCCCTCGTCCGTGTCCAGCGTGGTGATGAGGTACTCCTCGTTGCTGGCGGCGCTGGCATCCACCACCTTGCCGTCTTCGAACCGGAGGCGGATATCCTCGATACGCCGTCCACCGGTGACGACGGGGAAGCTGAAGCGCACATGGCCGTTGGCCGATGTCTCGACCGGGCCGGTGAAGATCTCGCCGCTGGGGAAGTTGCGCTTGCCGTCGCTGTTGATCCAGGTGCGGCCCGCCACGTTCACGGTGAGGTCGGTATCCTCGCCGGTGAGGCGAATCTCGCTCTTGCCATCCAGCCAGTCGATCAGGCGTTGCTGGTCGTCGCGCAGTTTCAGCCAGGCCGCCACGGGGTCGTCCTGGTCGAGCTTCATGGAGCGCAGCACGAACTCGGTGAACGCCGCCGTATCCATGTTGGCGTCCTGCGCGTAGGCGTCGGTTGGGTAAAGGGTAAGCGTCCAGTCGAGGTCGCCATCGGCGGCGCGTTCCATGAACGCCGCGCCGAGCTCGTTACGGGCGGCGGTATAGAGCCGCTGCCGGGCGGGATCGACCTCGCTCATGCGGCGGGTATTGGTTTCCGCCCGGATGTTGATCACCACATCCGCTTCCTTGCGGGTAAAGGTTTCGAATGGTGAAAGCCATTGCAGCTGCTCGTCGTTGCCATGCTGTAGCAGGTAGGGAGCCGTACCTTCTACCAACGGCCACACGATCGGGTGTGCGCCCCGGGCCACGACCTCGTTGGCGCAGGCCACCAGCAACTCCTCGGCAGCGGTGTGGCCCATGATTACAACCGACTGACCCGGATGCACCTCAACCGAGTAGCCGACAAGCGCCTTCGCCCATTTTTCGATAATCGGGTTTTTCATTACGTGCTCCCTGCAAAAAACACCTGGCCATGCGGGCATTGTATCCGCGGCGATTTGATAACGGGAATTCTCCCACAAACAGTGAGGGCGCAAGCTGTGTCAAATGGACAAATTCAGCGTACGAACGTGCCCCGTATTGCGATGCAACAACATGGTGTTGAGGAGATGTCCAACACCGGGAGAGAACGTTCACTCAGTACGTTCTGCACGACAACAGGAGCCTGCAATACGAAAAGTTAACCGTTGGGGAAATAGGCCGTCCGTATACCTTTTCACCGCGTGATGGCGCGGCTTACAGTTGCAGTGGGTTGATCGGAGCTTCCGATTGGCTGGATCGATAGCCCGTGCCCCCGCACCTCGATCCAGCACCGGGGACATGTGAGGGAGTAGAGGGAATGCTGACGCTTCGGGAAGCGCGGCAACGGCGACATATGTCGCAACAAACGTTGGCTGACCGTGCCGGTGTGGCACGAGTAACGGTTTCACAGATCGAACTTGGCAAGAGCGAACCCCGCCCGCACATTGCCCGGAGGCTGGCCCAGGCACTGGATATGGTGCCCGGCGAGATCCAGGAGTTCAGCGGAGCGGTACGGAGCATGCGCCTCCCTACTCCATCCATCCTGGCGGCGGAGCCCGAGGTGACCGATTCCTGACCCGAATCATTCCCGGGGGCATTTACACACATAACGCCCGCAATACCCCTGCCGGAACCCGCATTCCGGCAGGGGTTTTTTCATGTGTGTTTCTTTTAGCGACCGGAGTTACCACGACCGGCACAATGGCAAGACCGTCATTCTGAGGCGCAGCCGAAGAATCCCCGCGCGAAGCGCCCCGGAGGTCAGCTTGTCCTCCATCGGCTTCGCCGGGAGATCCTTCGCTTCGCTCATGATGACGACGTAAGTACCGCTGTTAGCCAGTGGACATACGCCGAGGTCGAGGACTCTCCGCTACGCGCCTATGCGCAGGATGCTCTCGCTCACGTTGCCACCGCTCAGCACAATGCCCACCCGTTTGCCACGGATATCGATGGCACCGTTGAGAACCGCGGCCAGCGGCAGGCACCCGGTGGGCTCGATCACCTGCTTCATGCGGAAGACGAAGAACCGCATCGCATCCAGCAGCTGGTCGTCGGTGGCGGTGACGATATCGGTGACGTGCTCGCGGATGATCGGGAACGTGAGTTCGCCCAGGTGCAGGGTTTGCGCGCCATCGGCGATGGTTCGCGGCGTCTCAATGGTTACGATCTCGCCGCTTCGGAAACTGCGCTGGCCATCGTTGCCGGCTTCCGGCTCGACGCCGTAGATCGCCGCGTTCGGGCAGAGGGCGTGTGTTGCCAAGGCGCTGCCAGCCAACAGTCCCCCACCGCCCAGCGAGGTGATCACCACATCCAGCTCGCCCGCATCCTCGATCAGTTCCTTCACCGCCGTGCCCTGGCCGGCAATGATGTGCGGATGGTCGAACGGCGGGATCATGGTGCCGCCCTCCTCGTCTGCCAGCAGCTGGCCGATGGTTTCCCGGTTCTCGGTGTACCGGTCGTACAGGATCACCCGGGCACCATACTGACGCGTCGCGCGGAGTTTGATCTCCGGTGCATCCTCCGGCATCACGATGGTGGCGCTCGTGCCCAGCAGTTTTGCCGCAAGTGCAATTGCCTGGGCGTGGTTGCCACTGCTGAACGCGATTACGCCCGCCTCCATCTGCTCCGGCGTTAACTGGCTGATGGCGTTGTACGCGCCCCGGAACTTGAACGCCCCCATGCGCTGCAGGTGCTCGGCCTTGAAGAAGATCTCGGCGCCGGTGAGGTCGTTGAGCGTGGTGGATGTGAGCACCGGTGTGCGGTGGGCCACGCCGGCTATGCGCTCGCTGGCGGCAACAACATCCTCCCAGGTAACAGTCATGTGGGGTACCTTTCTCGAGACGAATCCGGTTTGGTGGCATGATAGCGCGGAATACGGAGGCAGCAATGACGGTTACGGACGGCGGTCACGAAGGTAGTGCGTTATGGGCAACGCTCTATGTCCTCAAGCGGCTGCCACGCACCGGCTGGGTGGACCGTGGCATTCCGGTGGCCGAGGTGGAGTCCGTTGCCGACCACTCGTTCTTCACCATGCTGATCGCCTGGGTTGCCGCGCACGATGATCCCTCGCTGGATACGGACAAGGTGCTGCAGCTGGCGCTCATTCACGATGTGGCCGAGGCGATTGCCGGCGACCTGCCACCATACGATCCCGAGGACATTCCTGCCGATCCCAATGCCCGGCGAGCGTTCTTCAGCGTCCGCCGCGATCGCACGCCGGAGAACCGCATGCGCAAAGCTGCCATCGAGGCAGAAGCCGCCGCAACGGTATTGACGATGCTCCCGGAATCTATTCGGGATACCTGGCAGCAGCTCTGGCACGAGTACGAGGCGCAGGAATCGCCCGAGGCGCATCTGGTGAAGCAGGTCGATAAGCTGGAAGCGTTTATTCAGAGCCGGTTGTACGCGCCGCGCTTCCCTGATGCCCCGGTGGACGGGTTCGCCGATATGGCGCGCCAGGCTATCACCCACCCGCTGCTGGTGCCGATCCGGGATGCGTTCCTGGATTAGAGCGGTCGTCATCCATATTGAGCAGAGGGTATACAGGCGGTGTCCTGAAAGAAGTGCCTCGCGTACTTCGAGACAGCGATGACGATGTCTTACCACGTTGGAAGGCCGGTCCAGGCGCCGCCCGATCCTGCGCGCTGTGCGCACCGGAGGACGGCGCTACAGCCCACTTTTATTTCCGAGGGCAAAACGTAGCGCCGTCCTTCGCCGAAGGCGAATCGGGCGGCGGCCTGAACGATGTACCTTACGTCGTTCAGAGAGCAGAAACCATGTGTTACACGTTGGACTACTGCTCTAGCCTGTGTGACCGTCCAGTTCCACGATGGCGGTAATGATCACGGCGGCGTTGCCGGCCAGGCTGGCAGCACCGGGCGTGCTGCGCGCATGTGTGCCGATTTCCGGGCCGAACAGGTCAATGATGAAATCGCTGAAGCCGCTGATCACATAGCTGGTACGGGCGAAGCCGGGATCGCAGTTGACGAACCCGATCACGTTGACCCACGCACTGATACGGTCGAGGTCGCCGATGGCGCGCTTGAGTTCGCTCAGGATCGTGAGGGCGGCCAGTCGCGCAGCCTCGTGTCCCTCTTCCGGCGTGACCTCGCTGGGGATACTGCCCTTGCACGGGTAGCTGGTTCCATCCGGATTGCGTGCCGAGCAGCCACTGACGTAGGCCATGTTGCCGCGAACAAGGACCGGGATCGGCGGGCCTTCCACGCTCGGCTTGTACGATCCGGGCTCAGGCAATACAAGGCCCATGTCAGCCAGTTTCCGTTCAATCAGCATGGTTCTCAGGCTCCTGTGATTTCGGTGATGCGATCGCCCCGCAGGTCGTCAGCGGCGAGAATGGACTCGCGCACGGTGAGCAACCGGGTGAGGTCGCGTTCGATGCGCTGGTAACATCCGCCCAGCGCCGCGGTCGTTGCTTCCGGCGCGCAGCCGCCATACAGGGTACGGGCGTGGACGAAGGCGCGCGGATCAAGGGCATCGTGCACGAATTCCTCGCTTACCACCAGAGGCGATCCCAACACCTCCGCACTGGCATCGCGCACCATCGCCGCGTCGATATCCCTCCCCTCGCCCACCGAGCGGTTGACAAGGTTTGAGACGATGCTGTGCGCCGAGCGGAAGGCGATGCCGTGCTGCTGCACCAGCGCATCGGCCAGCGCGGTGGTGGTCATGTGGCCCTGGTGGGTGCGTTCCGCCATCAGGTCGGTATTGAACGTGGCAGTCTGCATCACCGCCGTGAGGAGCGAGACTACCGCCTCAAAGGCATCAAAGCAGCGGTGCAATGAGACGAACATTGGATCTTCGACATCGTTGGTATCGCCGAAGGCGGCGTTATGGACCATGGTTTGCACCGCGTTGGCCTCGCCGAATACCCAGCCGATGCGCACGCGGATATGCTCCAGCACCACCGGGTTGCGTTTTTGCGGCATGATCGAGCTGATCTGGATAAACGCATCGTCGATTTTCAGCAGGTGTTCCGTCGCACGGCTCCACACCAGCAGGTCGTACACGAAGCGACTGATCGCCGCGACGCTGTTGGCCATTGCCTGGGAGGCTTCCACGAGGTGGTCACCGGTGCCAACGGCGTCGTAGCCGTTCTCGATCACGGTCGGGAACCCGAGGAGTTCCGCCACCCGCTCGCGATTGATGGGGAAGCTGGTGGTGGTGAAGGCCGCCACACCGAACGCGCTCTGGTTGGTGTGCTGCAAGGCCAGGTGCAGGCGGGCGAAATCGCGTTCCAGCGGCCCGATAACCCCCAACAGGTAGTGCGCCAGCGTGGTTGGCTGGGCCGGTTGAGTATGCGTGATACCGGGCATGATCGTTTCGGTATGCCGGGTAGCTGTTTCGATGACCGCGCGGCGGAGGCTGAGAAGTTGCCCCTGTGCAGTGATGAGCCGTTGCCGGATAGCCATGCGGCTCATGCCGGCGGCGAGGTCGTTCCGGCTGCGCGCGATCTGGAGGTTCCCACCCGTTTCCGGGCCGGCGATCTCAATGAGGCGATTCTCCACAGCAAAGAAGAGGTCTTCCACCCCTGGCTCATAGGTGAACCGGGCCACGCCCTCGCGTTTCACCTGCTGCAGTGCGCGCAGCAACGCTGATGCGTGCGAGGCATCGATAATGCCGCACTCGTGCAGCATGATCGTGTGCGCCTCGTTGGCGGCGATCATGTGATCGAACAGGTAGGCCTTGCTTTCGTGGAACTGCGGCTCCAGGACATATTTCGCGTACACCGGGTGTGGAAACGAGGGCGCATTTGCCATGTGGTTGGGCTATCCCTTCAGGCCAGCAAGGGCAATTCCCTTGATGATGTGTTTCTGGAAGACGAGGAAGACGATGATCACCGGGATCGTCGCCAGCGCAGCCGCGGCCATGATGAGGTCGAACGCCGCCGAGTTCTCAGTTGAGAAGAAGGCGATACCGACCGGGAGCGTGCGCATTTCCTCACTGCGGATGACGATCAGCGGCCAGATGTAGGCGTTCCAATTGCCCAGGAACGTGAAGATGCACAGCGCGGCTACGGCTGGCTTTACCAGCGGCAACGCGATCCGGGTAAAGATCTGGAACTCGTTGAAACCGTCGATCCGGGCGGCGTCCAGCAGTTCGTTTGGCACGCCCATAAAGAACTGCCGCATCAGGAAGACGCCAAATGCGCTGATCACTCCCGGGAACATAATGCCCCAGTAGGTGTTGGTCCAGCCCATTTCGATGCTCATCATGAACCAGGGGATCACCAGCATTTCAGTGGGCACCATCAGCGTGCTCAGGATGAGGATGAAGATAACCATCGCACCGGGGAAGCGGAACTTCGCCAGCGTATACCCGGCGAGCGAATCGAAAAACGCGACGCTGATGGTGGTAATGATCGCGATCACGAGACTGTTCGCGAACCAGCGGACGTAAGACGTATCCTGCAGCACCGTGCGGTAGCTATCCAGCGTGAACACCGGCGGGATCAGTGAGAGGCTGTAGAGATCCTGCGGGCGCTTGAACGAGCTGCTCACCATCCACACGAACGGGAAGATCATCATCAACCCGCCGAGGAACAGGATTGTCATTAGCGCGACCTGGCCGAATCGACGGCGGCGGATATCGCGTTGCTGTACTTTCAGCACGGCGGGATGCAGTACCCGCACATCGGCAGTGGTATTGGTGGTTATCGCAGTCATGGCCTAATCCGTATCCCGCTGCAGCACCTTAAGCTGCACGATGGTAATGGCAAGGATGATGATGAACAGCACCACGGTCATGGCGCTGGCGTAGCCCATTTTGCTGGGCAGGCTGGCGAACGCCTTTTGGTACACGTACAGCACGATTGAGATGGTGCTGTTCAGCGGGCCGCCGGTGCCCTGGCTACTCATGGAGCGGACCTGCGTAAACACCTGCAGGTTGCTGATGACACCTGTAACCACCAGGAACACAATGGTGGGATTAAGCTGCGGGATGGTGATATCGCGGAACTTCTGCCAGCCGGTGGCACCATCCACCTCGGCGGCCTCGATGTAATCTTGCGGAATACTCTCCAGCCCGGCGAGGAAAATCACCACCTGGAAACCGAGTCCATGCCAGACGGTGGTAACGATGATGGCGTAAATGGCGGTCGCCGGGTCGCCGAGCCACGCCCTGCCCTGGATACCGAAAAACTCCAGCACCTCGTTAAACAGCCCGTTGGGCATATACATCCACCGCCACACCCAGCCCACTGCCACCAGGGAGGTGATATAGGGCAGGAAATACATGGCGCGAAAGATGCCTGTGAAGCGGACCAGCCGTTGCAGGCCAAGGGCGATGATGAGGCTGATGATGAGGCCTGCTGGTACCCCAACCAGGACGTAGATCCAGGTGTTTCGCATGGCACGCCAGAACACCTTGTCCTCCATCAGGTCGCGGTAGTTCTGTAGCCCGATCCACGGGCGGTCGATGGCGATAGGGTCCCAGCTGTGGAAGCTCACCCAGAAGGCGTAGAGTGTGGGGCCGATACGGATACTGAGAAAGAACAGAAGCGGGATGGCAATGAAGGCATATCCCCACAGCCATCTCCGCCGCTCGAGCGTGAGGTGCATAGGTCATCGTCCAGGTGAAGGCAGGTGCCAGAGCATCGCACTCCGGCACCTGCCCGGGCCGGCATCCTGAATCAGCGGCTGTTAGCCGTCGATTGTTGCCCAATACTCGTCAAGCTGTGCCTGAATCTTGTCCTGTGCTTCCTGCAGCGCCACTTCCGGATCCAGTCCGGCCAGCACCACGTTATCAAACGCATCCAGCACGGCCTGGCGCAGGTCCGCTTCGTTCACCATGAAGGTGGCGTAGCTGTACGGCAGGCTCTCGATAAACGGTGCAACCTTTGGATCTTCCATCAGGGCCGGATCCTCGGCCAGTGAGACACGGGCGGGCAGCTCGCCCACAGCCGGGGTCCAGCGCTTCATCACATCGGCGCTGGCGAGGAAATCGATCCACTTGGCGGAGGCAATTGCCTTGTCACCCTCGGCGGCGTTGCGGGTAATGGTGTTGCACCAGAAGCTGGCGAAGCTCGCCTTCTCCTTGTACTCCGGCAGCGGCACGATCTGGTAGTTCAGGTCGGGAGCATTGTTGGTGTAGGTGCTCACGCGGAACGAGCCATCGATATGGAGTGCGGCCTTGCCGCTGCCGAAGGCGGTTTGGCCATCGGTCTGGAAGCCGTTCTCAGTGACGCCATGCTCGGTAAGGAACGAGGTGACGAAGTTGAACGCCTCGATGCCTTCCGGCGTGGTCCATTGCAGGGTGCGGTTATCCTCGCTGGCGGGCTCGCCACCGGCCTGGCGGATAAGCGCCTCGCGCCACCAGTTGTGGCCCTGGCCGGCAAGGTCGTAGGTGAAGCCCACAACCTCGAAGCTGTTGCCTTCCTTCACTGTGGTGGCCTTGGCCACCTCCACCATCTCATCCCAGTTCGTGGGCGGCTGCACGCCGGCGGCATCCAGCAGGTCCATGTTGCAGAACAGGGCAAGCGTCCGCACCGCGGTGGGCAGCGCGTAGTAATCGTCCTTGATCTTGGCAGCGCTAATGGTGGGATAGAACTCGGACTCGATTTTGTCGTGCGGGAACCACTCGGGGTTTAGTGGCGTGAGGTACTGCTGCTGCACGTAGGCGGGAATCCAGCCGAAGTACACGTTCAGCACGTCCGGACCTTCGCCCGCCTGCACGGCGGCGGCCACCTGCTGGAGGAAATCCTCGTAGGGGAAGTTGACGTGCTTGATCTTGATACCGGGGTTGGCAGCCTCAAACTCGGGGATGAGTTCGTTCACCAGTTCGGTTTTGGAGGGGAACTCGTACTGCCAGTATTCGATTTCCACATCGCCGCCAACCTGCAGGGCGGCGAGCCCGAAATCGCCACCGGCCACGGCTGATGCTTCCGGCGAGGCATCCTGCGCCAAAGCGGCAAGTTGTTTGCCAGCGCCGAGGGCTGCTGCCGAGGCAGCACCGATTTTCAATGCGGAGCGTCGATTAATCGCCTGAGAATACAGAGATGTCTTCACTGCGGTACTCCTCTCGACCACGCGACAGCACCACGACGGTGCAACGTTTTTCGGTTGTGGCGTTGGGGATATTGTGATCCAGCACGGCGGAGTTGACAATAGCCCGCCCGAGACCGGGCAGGTGTGCTGTGAACAAGCAGGAAATGGTTCCTGTTAGTCGGCGCCGGGGATCTCGTGGATGGCAGAGGTGAACTGTGCCAGCGATTTGCGCTGGCACGTCACCGGGGCGGCATTGCAACTGGCGATCGTCGTGAACTCCTCGCCCCAGGTAATGTCGCCACGAACCGTTCTTGCCGGCAGGGACGGATGGGTGGCGATGATTTCCGCTTCCAGCCCCCTGCCTTCCGAATCACGCCGTATCACGGTGTCCTGCTGGGCATACTGGCTCCACTCCCACCCGAACCGGGCCAGGGCCTCGCCTTCCAGCAGCTGCAATGCCGGGTCCTTGTGTCCCACCCAGCCACGGTAATGCTCCCTGAGCGATTCCGGATCGCCTGACCGGGTCAGGATTGTTTCCGCAATGGTTTCATCCACGAACCCCCAGCAATGGCCGCTGGGGAAATCGATGAGCGTGGGCGCGAAGCGGTGCCCGCCAAGGTGGGAAGATCGCCACACACGCGTGGATCCGCCAGTGTTCGCCAGCTGCCTCAAGTGTTGGTAGATCGGGACGCCGAACGTTCCGCAGCAGGCATCCCGGCTGCCATGCGTACAGACAATGATGTCGCGAATTGGCGAATCATCGATCTGCACGCTGTCTGGCAGTGGCTCATTGTGCGCGATGGACCGGATGATCGCGGCGATATCGCCATCCCGCGCGACCAGATCGCGTTTCACGATTCTTCCGTCGATAACCTGGATGTCGATTAATCGCGAGCCATCGCCGCCATAGGCGTAATCAGGCACGAGCAGGGTGACGCTGACGTCCCCGATGTTCTCCCGATAGCTGGCAACGGCCGCCTTGATCTCCTGCGCGACCTGTGGCGAGTCGGCTGCCGCCTTCATCCACGGCAGCGGAATTTCCAGCAGGAAGCTTCGGGTGATACCGGGGGCCGAGCCGAGCGGTGATTCATGCGACCCGGTACGGGCATACACGGAACATCGTGGGAAGGAAGCGGTTGTCATTAATACTCCGGGAGATGAACGGTAACAGGGGTACAGGGATTAGTGAGCTGGTTCAGGTATGGCGCGGTTCCCAGCTCATCCAGCCCCAGCGCAGGCTGCCCAGCCGCAGGAACACGCCGACACTCACACCGGCCACCACCATAATCTCGCGCGAGAAGCCGAAGTGCCGCAGCAGGATCACGGTGAGGCAGGCGCCCAGGGCGGCGATGCCATAGAGCTCGGCGCGCTTGAAAATTGCCGGGGTGACGCCAATCATCATGTCGCGCAATACGCCGCCACCCACGGCGGTGACAATGCCGGTGAGGATCGCCGCCCAGGCACTGAGATCGGCATCAAACGACCGTAAGGTGCCTGCAACAGCGAAGTTCCCCAGCGCGATCGCATCTAGCCCGGTAATTGCCTTGCGCAACGGATTGATATGCCGCCCGAACAGCGCTACCGCCACCACGGCCACCATCACGGTGGGCAGGTAGAACGGGTTGGTAAGCGCCAGTGGGGCACCAAGGGGCAGCATGGTATCGCGGATGATGCCGCCACCCAGCCCGGTAACCAGCGCCAGGAACCAGATGCCCATGATGTCGTAGCGCAGGCGCAGGCCAGTGAGCGCGCCGGTGAGCGCACCCACGAAAATGCCGAAGATATCGACGATAAGAAAAATGGTATCCCTGTCGAACACGTTGAACCCAAATCGCGCTGCATAAAGGTACGGAGCCGCGCCGCACACTATTGCTATTGTGACCCATTTACACCCGGGTTACGATTCCCGGCCGCGTCCCCGGGCATCTCCCCACTCCGAAAACGGCCAGTGGGCTGCCCTTTCGTGGTATAGCCTTGGATCATGACCGTACAGACAGAAGGAGGGATATCATGACGGAACCGATCATCAATGTACGTGGACGAATCTCCAAACCGGTGCACGACGTGTACGAGGCCGTTGCCGATCCGGCTGTACTCTCACGGTATTTCACCACCGGCGGCGCGGAAGGCCGCATGGAAACCGCCGCGACCGTGATGTGGGAGTTCCACGATTTCCCCGGTCCGTTCCCGGTCCATGTGGTGGAGGCCAACGCTGATACGAGCATCGCCTTCCGCTGGGGTGCACAGGAAGGTGCCGCCAGGGAAGGTGAAACGGAAACGACCGTGCGCTTCACCTTCGAGGCACTGGATGATGGCCGCACGCTGGTACATATCGAGGAGTCCGGTTTCAGCGATTCCGAGGCTGGCTGGAAGGCTGCGCTGGACCAGACCGGCGGCTGGACCGGCATGCTCTGCGCCATGAAAGTGTGGCTTGAACACGGGATCAACCTCCGCGAGGGCTTCTACGCCTGACCTCCTTGTGCAGTGCCTGCCACCATGCGACAGTAGCCCGGGTATTCTCTTCAGGCCTGGATAACCGGTGGCGCATCTGCTGACAATCGATGAACTCACTCCTGCCCAGCGGCAGCGCGGGCTGACCACCTTGATGGTCAGCAGTTTCTTTAGCTGGGGCGGGTTTTTCATGGTGATCCCGCTGATGGCGGTGCACTATGTGGACCACCTCGGCTGGGCAGCCGGTACCATCGGCATCATCCTGGCGCTACGCCAGTTCACCCAGCAGGGGCTGACCTCGGTGTTCGGCGTAGTGGCCGACCGTGTTGGTCCGCGCGCGCTCATCGCTGCCGGCATGATGCTTCGTGCCATCGGGTTTGCTGCCATGGCCTTTGCCGAACAGTTCGCCTGGGTGCTGATCGCGGCGCTGATCGTGGCCCTGGGCGGGGCGATGTTCGAATCGCCCACGTCTGCCGCCATCGCCGCCCTCACCTACCCTGACGAACGCCGACGCTTTTATGCCCGCCTCGGCATGATCGGTGGGATCGGCACCACGGTCGGCACGCAGATCGGGGCGATGCTGATTTCGTACGATTTCGCCAGCGTGTGCCTCGCCGGTGCGGCTGCCTTTTTCGCTGTGTTCGTGGCGGTAACCATCGCCATGCCACCTGTGGCGGCATCGGTGGGCGAACCGGGCACCGGCACGAGCCTGGCCGGGGTCGCGCGCGATTCGCTTTTCCTCCGCTACGTGGTGATTGTGGCAGGGTACTGGTTTGCCTGGACGCAGTTCGGGCTCACGATCACGCTGGCAGCGGTCGAGATCACCGGGTCTGATCGGGCGGTGAGCTGGCTCTATCTCGTTAATGCGATCGTGACTGTCGGCCTGGGCTACCTGCTGCCCCGGCTGCTGGAACGTTGGCTCAGCCCGTTGCAAATGCAGATCGCCGGCATTGTCACCATTGGTACGGGCTTGCTCCTCGTGGGCCTGGCGGGCGGGTTTGCGGGCGTGCTGGTGGCGGCCGGCGTGTTTGCGGTTGGTTCGGTTATGGCGCGTCCCGGACAGGAAACGGTGCTGGCAAACCTGGCCCTTCCCTCGGCGCGCGGTACCTACTTCGGCTTCGCGGCCCTTGCATTGGCGGTTGGTGGCGGATTGGGGAACTACCTCGGCGGCGTCATTTACGACGTTGGCGGTGAGGGTGGTTCAATGCTGCCTTGGATGGTGTTCGCCAGCGTGGCCTGGATCACCGCAGCACTCCTGTGGATCAACCGGGAGCCGTTCAGTACTGTACGTGCCTGAGGTGCATGGTACACAACTTGCGCCTGTGGGCCCACGTACGTTTCTCCATGAATGAAGCGTTACCGAAAGGACACGTACAATGGCACGTCGCGAACTCTTTATTACCTGGCTCCACGATGCCCACGCCTTCGAGAGCATGCTTGTCTCGTCGCTGGAAGGCCAGGTGAAACTCGCCGCCGCACATCCAGAGGTACAGCAGGGCATTGAACAGCACCTTGAGGCAACGAAGCGCCACAAGGAGATCCTTGAGGAAATCCTCGGGGAACTCGGCGAAGGTTCGTCTGGCCTGAAGGACACCATGGCCAAGGTGGGCGGCATGATGCAAGGCATGATGCAGGGAGCTTCCGGCGATACGCTGGTGAAGGCCGCGTTGCAGGATTACTCCGCCGAGCATATGGAAATCGCCTCCTACCAGGCCCTGATTGTGGCCGCGAACGAGCTTGGCCACGGCAACGTTGCCTCACGGCTGGAAATCATCCTGGAGGACGAGATGCGCATGGCGGAATGGCTTTCCAGCCAGCTCCCGATGATCGTGCGCGCGGATCTCCACAACGAGGGCGAATCCAATACGTCGGCAGCGACGGAATAGTGCCTTCGGGCTTAAGTGAGAAGGGGCACTGGCTTCAGCCAGTGCCCCTTCTTGTTGGCAGAATATTCGGCCAGGCGACTTAGGCGTGGGGCGAGGTTGTGGTTTGCGGGCTGTCCTGCGCCCGAGCACGCTGGCGATTGATCACCATCGTGGCGAAGATACCGCCAACGATGGCCGCCACGAGCATGACGGCTGGCACGATGACGGCGGTCGGGGGTGGATCCGTGCGAATGCTCGCTTCCATCCCCAGCGCGCTTCGGCCCGCTGCCTTAAGCACCGCCGTGCCGATATGCAGCGGCAGGTAGAGCGCCGGTACCAGCTTTGCCCACAACAGGGGATGGCGCCGGCCGGCAAGCGCGGCAATAAACCCGGCCGAGGTGAAGCCAATCGTGGCCAGCACGATATCAGACGGTTTGACGACAAAGGCGACGATGGCGGTAAGCGCAAGGATTGTTAGCCACTGTTGGAGTGTGGAACCGCGCCGGCGAGCATCGACGATGAACATTGCCGTAGCCGCGAACCATGTGATTCCGGCAATACCATTCAGGGCTCGGGCAAGATTGCCATCGGCCACGATGGATGCACCTACCAGCACGGTGGCAACCGCCAGTGTGAGCGTTGCCCGGCGTTCCAGCGACGTATCGCCAACGATGATCGATTGTGGGCTGGTCGTCATGGTCTGTTTCACCTACAGGAATTCGGCAACAACGCTGTTGGCCAGCATCATGCCTCGAGTCGTCAGCCGGATACCGCTCCCTGTGGTCTCAAGCATGCCGAGCCCCTGCATCCGGGCAATCTCATCGCCAAACGCCTCGCTCAGGGCTACCCCGTGCCGCGCCGCAAACGCGGCGGCCTCTACGCCATCGTTCAGCAGCCGCAATCCGAGCATCATGGTCTCGCCGAGGGCAGTCGAGCTATCCAGCACCTCGGTGTTCGATTGCGGCAACGTGCCGCTTGCGAGGTCGTTGATGTAGCGCTCCGGAAGCAGCTGGTTCATCACCCGGTTGCCGTTCATGGTGCCGAACGCGCCAGCGCCGATACCGAGGTAGTCGCCATGTTGCCAGTAGATGGCGTTGTGGCGGGAGTAGCCGTTTGGTTCGCGGCACCAGTTGGCGATCTCGTAATGGTCCCAACCGGCCGCGCCAAGCATGGCGATCGCGTCCTCGTAGAGGTCGGCGGTGGCGTCGTCATCCGGCATGTGGAGGATCCCGCGCGCGGCGGCATCGGCGTAGGGTGTGCCGGGTTCGATGATCAGGCTGTACAGGCTGAGGTGATCCGGACCTTCGTCGCCCATGTCGATGAGGGCCTGCAGGTCGCGTTGCCAGCTTTCGCGGGTTTGTCCCGGCCAGCCGAAGATGAAATCGAGATTGATACGCTCGAATCCTACCCGGCGCGCCGCCTGTAACGAGGCCAGCACATCGACTGCCTCATGCTGGCGACCCAGCGTGCGCAGGCCACGACGATCCAGCGTTTGGGCGCCGATGCTCAGCCGGTTCACGCCCGCCTGCAGGTACCCGGCGAGGTCGGGCTCGTTGAGGTTGTTTGGGTTGGCCTCCATCGTGATCTCGGCGGCAGGCAGGACGTCCAGGTGTGTGCGCACAGTGGTGAGAATGCGATCGACCTCGCCTGCTGCCAGCAGGCTCGGCGTACCGCCGCCGAGGTAGACCGTTGCCGCCGGCCGGTTCCCAGCCTCCCCTGCCCGCAGCTCAATCTCGCGCACTACCGCATCGACGTAGGCGGGAATCAGGTTCTCTTTGCCGGCGTACGTGGTGAAATCGCAGTAGGGACAAATGTGGGCGCAGAACGGGACGTGAATATACACACCGATAGGGGCATCGGTGGGAACGGGCGCAATGATCATGCTTCGGATTTCTGTTTCCTCTGGTCCTTCAGCACTTCGTCCATTTCCAGGCCGGTAAGTTTGCTGAGCGTGGACATGATGTAGAAGATGGTGGCCGTGAGCGTAATGAAGACCGGCACGGTGATAACCGGAAAGCTGAGCGCGGTCATGCGGCCGATTTGCTCGGTATAGAGTTGCGTGCCGCCATCGGCCGTTACCACGATCTTGGCGAGAATGAAGTTCAGCGTGGCGCTGAGGATGAACGTGAATGCCAGTAGCCAGGTTGCGACCGAGGTGCGGCGCTCGTAATCGTCCATCTTGCCCTGTGCCTCAAGGATCGGATAGATCTTCTCCTTGTCGATAACGGCATCGAGGAACAGCCGGGCCAGCGGCCGGCCGATCCAGGCGGATACCAGGATCGCGAGCGCAAGGATGGCCGGAATCATGGCCTCTTTTACGGCAATCCACTCGGCGGGCAGTTTCAGCAGGCCGATACCGCCACTGATGACGATACTCACCAGGCCCAGCACCGGTACCCAGCCCACCTTGCGGGTCCGGGCCATTTCATAAACACCGTAGGCAAACGGAAACGCCAGCGCGATAAGCAGGGCGTTCACGGCGCCGAGCTTATCTTCACCGGCAAAGCGGGTCATGATGATCGTTGGAGCAACGATATTGATGAGGAGGCTTAACATCGGGCGGTGAACCTGGGCGGTTGCTGCGGCTTGCAGCGAAGGCGATTACGTTGGAACATTCGGCTGGATACCCGGACATTCCGGGCACACACGCACCACATGAGGGTTGCATGACGACCGTTTATCAACGATACCACGCAGCCGCAGCCCGTATGGATGCGCTGATCGATATGACGCCTACCCCAACCGATTCCAGCCTCGAGGCGGTACAGACCCGCGCCACTGTGCGCATGGGCCGCCTGGTTGCGTTCCTGGAGCGTATTGGCTCGCCACACATTGGCCGTCCGGTGGTGCATGTTGGCGGAACATCCGGAAAGGGCAGCACCAGTACCGTGGTGGCGTCCATCCTCGCCGCGGCCGGGTACCGCACCGGGCTGCACACATCGCCCTACCTGCAAACTCCCGCCGAGAAGCTCCAGGTCAACGGCCGGCTGGTGTCGCCGCAAACCTATGCCGACCTGGTCGACGAGTTTTTTGTTGCCCACGATGCCTGGCTGGCCGATGGGAACCCCGCCCTTACCTATGGTGAAGGTTTCAATGCCCTGATGTGGATGTACTTCCGCCACGAGGAGGTGGATATCTGTGTTGTGGAGGTGGGCGCGGGCGGCCGGTTTGACCTTACCAATATCCTCCACCCTACCCTGTGCATCATCACCTCGGTAGGAATCGACCACACTGCCACGCTTGGAACCACAATCGCACAGATCGCCTGGCACAAGGCTGGCATCATCAAGCATGGTGTCCCGGTTGTGAGCGGCGTGCCGGATATGGAGGCCCGCGCGATTATCCAGGCCGAGGCCGAGCAGGTGGGCGCACCGCTGCACCAGTTCGACCTGGCCGGCAGCATTGATGATGTTGTTACCTCACCCTCGGGCACGAGCTGGACAGAGATAGCCACCGGCGAAACGCACAGCATGCGGATGGCCGGGTCATTCCAGGCGCGCAACGGGCAGCTCGCCGTATCTGCCATGCGCGTCCTGCGGGATCATGGATTCGATATCGATGACGAGGCCATCCGTTCCGGATTGCAGCGCGCCCGCATACCGGGCCGGGCGGAGATCATTGATGATATTGTCCCGGTCGTGCTGGATGGTGCCCACAACCCCGAGAAGCTGGCTGCATTCGCCGCCGATGTGCCCGCGCTGTTGCCGCAGGTAACCGGCAGGCGCCTTGTCGTATCCGGCCTGCTGGATTCCAAGGCCGGCAGCGACATGATCCCTTCCCTGCTGCCGATTACCGATGTGCTGATCGCTACGAGCCCGCAGGTGCTCGCCAAGGATGCGAAGGGCGCTTCGGAAATTGAGGGCTATGCCCGCGAGGCGGGTTACACCGGCGATGTGTTGCTGTGTCCCGATCCGGAAGAAGCGGTGGCCACTGCGCTGCAGCTGGCTGTACCGGGGGAAGATGCTGTTATCGTCACCGGTTCCCTCTACCTGGTCGGGAATGTGCGGGGGCGGTGGTACCCGGAAGAAGCGGTTCTGGCCGGGCAATCGCCATGGCCAGAACGGACCACGGCAACGCAGCATTAACCAAAAGCGGGGCGACCAATGTCGCCCCGCCTTGTGTGCAGTGATTTAGTCCTCGGCGAGGCGGTGATGCAGGATCAGGCCGATGATCGTGGCAGCGATGCCAATCACCATGCCCCAAAGCCCGACAGTTGCTTCCCACTCGCCGCCGTCATGCACCGAAATGCCGATGCCGTATACGGTGAAGGCCACACCTGCGAGCGTGGCACCTGCGGCCGTGAGGATACGGCTCAACTCCAGCATGATTTTCTCCCTCGGCCCTGGCACCGGAACCAGCCGGCGCAGCGTCCGGCAGCAGGGTGCTGCCTTCATCCATCGTTACGGATACCTTACCTTATCCCCTGCCCCCATAGCCACAGGTGTAAGGATATTTCCCGCAACGCTGCCGCACAGCAATGCCGGGGCATGTGCCCCGGCATTGCCTGAGTTACTGGTTTGAGGTGGTCTTAGGAGACCGGCACAACGATGATCGCGCCGTCGTCCACCTGCGAGCCGCCCTCGGCGTTCAGCAGGGAGCTGAAGGCAACGTAGGTGCCGGCTTCGGCAGTCATCTCGAAGTAGCCGTACTCGCCCGGGCTGAGCACGCCCATACCGCCAACGAGGGTTACCGGTACTTCTTCACCGGCGATCCAGGAGTTGGCGACGTCGGCGGCGGCAGCCGGATCGACAGCCTCAGCGCTGTAGGCCACAACCAGGGTGGCCGGGTTGGTGCCGTCGTTGCGGACACCGACGATGTTCTGGCCAACGCCCGGCATGGCATCGGCACCGATGCTGCTGTCGGTCACGCTGATGGTGAAGGTGCTGCCGAAGCCCTCCGGCGCAACTTCGCCGCCCTCAGGCGTGGCAACCGGCTCGCTGCCCATGGCAACGGTTTCCTCGGCGGAGAGCACCTGAATGGTGGTTGCACCCTGGGTGGAACCCTTGTGGGCGCTGAATGCGATCCATGTGCCGGCATCGAGGTTCAGGAGCACGCTGTTGGTGCCGCCGACCGGCACGTAGGTACCGCCCACAAACTCGACATCACCGAACCACTCCGGGCGCTCGGTGGCGTTGCCAGAAACGAGGCCGAAAATGGCGGAGGTGAAATCGCCGACCTGCACGCCTTCCGGCAGCTTGGCCAGGTTGAAGCTGGCATCCGCCTCGCTGGCGTTCTGGACATTGAATACGTACCAACCGGGCTGGTTTTCACCCGAGACGTAGATAGCGTAGGAATTCTTGTTCGCAATAACGTCCACCTGGTTGGCGGATTCCAACTCGGCGAGCGTCGGCATCCCGGCCGGTGTGGCCTCGGTCATCATGCCGGCTTCCGGGGTGGCGTCCTGCGCCGAGACCAGGTAGGCAAGGCCGGTGGTCGCTGCTGCGCCAACCGTGATACCACCAAGCGTTCGGCGACTAATGCGGTTCGTGAGAATATCCATGTGATACTACTCCTCTGTAGACCGGTACCTGGGTGTACCTTTGCGCGGTGACCGAACGAATCTCCACAACAATGCCTTGAACCCGTTATGGGCAGGGGACATCGTCGCCGAGGTTTCGGCTTTGATTCATACTATACCGAATTACCTGATTCGATAACAGCACGTGTAGGGAATAGCCGCCGAAGTCCACCCGGGTGGACTCGTTCTCCTTCCAAAGGAATGTTCATGACCGACGACATTGTGCTTCTTGCTCTAGCGTCTTCCGAGGTGGAGGCGGGCATGTGGAACGAAGCGCTGCAGGAGGCCAATATTCGCACCCTTATCCGGTCCAGCGGGCCCGGTGCCGGGGCGTGGGCTTCCGCCGCTACCTTTGAACACAGCATCTTCGTGCGTGCCGCCGACCTGGAGCGTGCCCGGGCCGTCCTGGGCAGCTGGGTGCAGCCTTCGGCTCCCCTGCCCCGCTCTCGCCGTGGCGCGCCGCACGTGAATCCTGTAGTCGTCAGGAAACGCTCCTGATCCTGCCCATGGCCCACGACTCTTACCAGTACAGCCGTCGTACGTGCCGTTTAGAAACCGTGAACGGGTTTCATGTGAAACAGATTCCTGCGTACGTACGCACCTATCCGCGCGCACCCGCAGCCGTGGAGCTGGTCGGTGCACCAGCCGTCCGTGAACCTGCGATACTAATGCGAGCAAATTCTGGGTCCCTCGCGAAACGTCAGTACCCTCCGGCTCGTTTGAGAAACGAAGGGGAAAGGCTGAACGATTGGCGAGTATGGAACTTACGTGGGAATGGTCACCCGGATGGCCATTTGGAACTGGCAGGAGAACACACGTGCTGACGGATGACCGTCATCTCGTTGAACGTGCACGCTCAGGGGATGCCGAGGCTTTCGGCATGCTCTTTGAGCAGTACCAGACGCCAATTGTGAACTACCTCTACCGCATGGTTGCTGACCGCGCGCTGGCCGAGGACTTGACGCAGGATACGTTTATCAAGGCGTACAAGTCGTTGCCGAAAACCGCGCCCGACCTTGCGTTCAAGGCGTGGTTGTACCGCATTGCCACCAACACCGCGATCTCACATTTGCGTCGGGGAAAAATCGTGCGCTGGCTCCCGTTCCTTGGTGAGCACGAAACCAAGGCCGAGCGTCTCGACAACCAGGTTTCGCGCTCTACCGATATCACTACCGCGCTCGACCAGCTTCCCCGCCATTACGCATCGATCCTGTTACTTCGACATTACCAGGGACTCTCCCTGGCAGAGACTGCCCAAGCCTTGGATATTACAGAAAACGCAGCAAAACTCAGGTTATTCCGCGCCCGTAAGGCCTTTGCAAAGGTGTATGACGACGCGCCCGCTGGTGATGGGGAGGAGGTTCTGCAATGATTTCGCATCAGGAAGCGGAAATCCTCACGTCCGCCCGCCAGGATGCACCGCTTGATCCGCTGGTTGAGCGCGAGTTGCAGGCGCATCTCGCAACCTGCGACCAGTGCCGTGCCTTTGCCGCCGCCACCGAGCGGCTCACCGCCGGCCTGCGTACCCTGCCAACCGTCGCTGCCAACCCGCGTATCAAGCGCGAGGTGATGACACGAGTCCGCGCTGGGCGGAATCCGTTCGCGGCGGTGTTCGGTGGCTTCGGAAGCGGCTTCCGGCCGGGACCGGCCCTGGCAGCAGTGGCGCTGGTGGCGCTGATCGGCCTGTTTGGCTGGATCGCGATGGACCGCCTCTTCCTTGAGAACGGCGGCGATGATACCAACCAGATCGCTGCGGTGCCGACCGAAGCGATAACCCGCGAGGCCCCGAACCCGACAGCAACGACGCCGGTGATGCCTACCGCAACGACCGCGCCGGATCCGACGGCCACCAACCCACCGGATCCGACCGCAACAACGGCCTCGGCTCCAACGGCAACCACCGCTCCTGCACCGACGGCTACGGCGGCAGCGGAGCCGACCGCAACGACGGCACCCGCGCCGACGGCCACGAGCGCGCCGGAGCCAACAGCAACCACGGCGCCGGAGCCGACCGCAACGACGGCTCCGGCACCAACGGCAACGACTGCTCCAGCGCCGACAGCTACAACGGCACCGGAACCGACCGCGACAACGGCTCCTGCACCAACGGCCACGACCGCCCCGGAGCCCACGGAGACAGGCGATTCTGCGGCGCGGACTTCCGGTGAAGGGCCGGTCGATTTAACGACTGCCTCATCAACCGAAACCACGGTGGAACCGACAGTTCCGCCAACAGAAACGCCGGCGCCAACCCAGGCCGTGCTTGTAGCGGAAACTCCGCAGCCTACGGCGAGCGAGGTGCCCCCAACCGAGACGCCGCAGCCAACGGAAACGCCCGAGCCGACCACGGCGCCCGAGCCGACGCCCTCTCCCACTCCCGGCATTGAGCCGATGGAGGGATCAACCAGTGTGCCGGTGGAACCGGGCGAAGCAGCGGTCGAACCCGGTATTGGCAGCGCAGATGAAGGCGAAATCATCCCTGCCGCCGCAATTGAACCCACCCAGGATGGTGAAGCAGCCACCAGTACAACGCCTCCGGGCGTCGAATCGGCAGGAGACGGCACAGGTGGGACCGAGGAGCCGGTCGGGATCGAACTCATCGGCACCGATGGCGAATCGGCAACCCTGGAGACGACGCCAGAGGCAACCACTGGTGCCACTGAAACCGTGACCTCAACGGCTGATACGACAGAACCGGTAGAGGACGAGGAGTTGCCAACGCAGTCGCTGGCAGAGGCTTCCGGGCCGTACCAGGGCATTGTTGGTGATCCTTCCCAACAGCTTGGTCTTACCAGGGACGGCCGGCTGGAGTTCATGTCGGTGCCAGATGGTGCCAGCATGACGACTCCCGGCGGATACCGTCTGCAACCAGCCGATGCGCAGCCCGGGGTTGTGAACCTGTGTTTAGACGGTGTATGTGAGCCGGGCATGGAAGCCCCGGAGGTTACCGACGGGTGGCAGGGCGATGTGCCGATGGGGGCCGTGGACGGCGACGTCTTTATCCTTCGTCTCTACGTCGATCGCAGCGAGGTGTACGCGGCCCGCGCTGAGGGCGCGCAGCTGGTGGACGTGTCGTTGGTGAGCCAGATTGGCCCCAGTGGAGCCCCTGCCGCCGTATACGAGAGTGGTGGAACTCTGTACGCCTGGTTGCCATCCGGCCAGTGGCTGCAAATGTCGGGCAACAGCGCCCAGGCACTCTCCGGGAGTTATGCGAACCCCACAAACGTGCGGTTTGCGCCGTCCGCCAATGGCGGCCCATTGATTGGGTACTTCAGCGGTGGCACGCTTGTCGTCGCGCCGGTGGGATCGCCGGATTCGGCGATCCTGACACTGCCTGCCGAGGGAATTGACTTCGACATCTCGCCGCCGGGCGACCGCGTAGCGGTGATCCAGGGTGGCAGCATCGTGATCTACGACCTCCAGGGGAACCAGGTAGCCGTGTACGACAGCGAAGGCATGCAGCCGGGCAGCGTCATCTGGCTCCGTGGCGGCATTGTCTGGGTCGATCGCACGAACGGCCAGCTCTACCAAATCCCCGAAACTGCACCGTGATCTGCATAGTTTGCGATGCACGAAGGGAGTCCACCCGGGTGGACTCCCTTCGTGCTTCTTCACGCCTTTGGTACACTGCGAGGCAGCGTGACGTCCACCATGGATGTCGATGCACCTGCCACGCAGAGGACATCATGGCTGCCTTTGACCGCACATATTCAGCATCATCTACCGATGAAGACGGCGTCCGTTTCGGGCGGTCGGTGCTGCGTGTGCATAGTGGAGACTGGAGCCGCCTGGGGTTCGATGTGGTGGTGCTGCCGAACAACCGGCGTGGCCTGTTGGGGGTGAACTTTAACAATGGCCGCCGTATTGATGGCGGCCTCGACGTAGAACGTGAGGCGATGGCGCTGGCCCCGCTGACCCTTGGTACCGCTTTTGTGACCGGCCCTGGCACGTTGGAGCAGTACGGCGTGCAGGCGGTAGTGCACGCCGTAGTGAACGAGCAACTGGGTGACCCTCCACGCGAGCTTCCGCTTCGACAAGGGGTGGTGGCGGCGTTGCGCGAGATCGACCGCATTAAGGGCCGCCATGTAGCCATGCTCATTCTGGGCTCCGGCGCGACGCACGGCCGCATCTCGCGCGCGAAATCGGTGCCGATCATGATCGAGGAGATCATCGGCCACCTGCGCCGTTCTACTTCCCGCATCGAGACAATCACCCTGCTGTGCAATTCCCAGGCCGAAATGGCAGAAATCGGCGGCCTTCTGGAACGCATGCGCCGGGACTGGTGGGGGCTCCGTGTCTGAGCCGACCCTGGGAAGCTGGCGGCTCGCCGCTGATCTTTGGCGTATGTCCGAACGCCTCGATCTCCGTTATGTCAACCAGATGTTAAGGACGATTGGCGCTCACCGCCTGCCGCACGCGCTCATCGGGCGCATCTACCAATTGGGCGTTCCCCCGGAAGTTGTAGATGCCACCCTGAAATCGATTCGTAGCCTGGACCATTGGAGCGCTGAATGGGTGAAAACCGCCCAGCATTTCCTCGGGTCGTCCCGGCGCGATGTATCTGCCGGCAACATCCTCGAGGCCGAACGGGCACGCTACCAGGCCGCAATGTGCTACCACATCGCGCAGATCATGGAACTGCGCGATCACAAAACGCGGGATAGCTGTCGGGCATGGGCTGCCAACCTCACACGCCTTTCGTTACCGGTGTGCAACCCCAACGCACGGCATATCCTGATCCCGTGGAACGACCGTGAGTTGCCCGTGCTGTTCCAGGCACCGGACTCCGGCGACGGCCCCTTCGGGCTGGTGGTGTTACTAAACGGCGTCTCGCAATCGAAGGAAGAAACCTTTCTCGCTGCCCCGCGCTTCCTGGAAGCAGGCTACGCGGTGATGGCAGTGGACAGCCCCGGAACAGGGGAGGCGACAGCGCTTGGGCCAATCAGCCCGACTGCCACCGACATCCTTGACGGTGTGTTTGCCCTGTTGCGGCACGAGGAAGCGATTGACCTCAACCGCGTGGCGCTCCTGGGTGCCAGCCTGGGCGGAAATGAGGCGGTCCGAATCGCCCGGCGCAGCCCCGATGTGATGGCCGTGGTGGCAGTGACACCTGCGGTACAGCCAGCGCGATGGATGCACCGGTCCTCCAGCATCTTGCGGGCGGAACTTCAGGACATCATCACCGAAGATCAGGACCATCTGCATTTCGCCGAACAGTTCGATGCCATCGTTGCCGCCAGGGCCACCACGATACCGATGCTGATATTCGGGGCTGGTCGCGACCTGATTGTGCCGCCGAACGAAAGCCAGCGACTGGCGGAAGCTCTGGGGAACCGCGCTACTTATGTGTGGTACCCCGACCTGGGCCACTGCCTCTATGCCGCCTGGGATCAGTGGGCATGGGAATCGGCGACATGGATCGCCGCTGTAGGGGAGGCGAGGGCAGCCGGCATAGATGACGCCGCCGATCTCGCTGCAATCGGCCAGCAGGCAATTGAGGCAGGCACCTATGCAGCAGGGCCTGTGGTGGAGACGGTGGAAGACGAGGACTTTGCGGAGTACGCCCGGTTGTTACCGTCTGATGGCGACCCTGACTAGGCGCGGGACCGGCGCATTGCCTTCAGTTTGGTTACGCTCTCATCCTCCAGCAGGCGCCTGTATTCGTCAGATTCCGCCGCCACCAGCGCCAGTTTGCCCTCGGCATCGGCATGGATCCCCCAGCCATGGGTTTTCGGCAGGGGAGAGGCTCGCAGGCAGGCACGCCCGGTACGGAAGTATTCGTCCCTGGCCGCCGGAATCTCTTCCGGGGGGATGCCGTTTTTCTCGGCCACGCGCGCAAAGATCACATCGTCCGACGTATGGGTATAGGGCCCGTCCGTAATCATCACGAACTGTTGCGTCGCCACGCTCTGCTTCTGCAGGTTGGGTGTCACGGATGTGTTCGTGGGCGAATCGTCGGCGATCTGGATCAACGTGTTGTAGTAGTTGGTGGACATGGCATCATCTCCTGACGCGGGTACACTTTGCGGTCGTGGGGTACTTCACCACGGTATGGTACCGAACCTCGGGGACACCGCGTGACCGCATTAGCTGGCGAACAGTCGAATTCCGTCGAACGTATCGCCCGCGCATTCCTGTGGGTGTTGCTCGGTCTTTTTCTCGCCAAGGGGATTCTCATTGCCCTTACCGGCGCACCGTATTCGGGCCACGACGAGATTGCCCATATCAGTTACGTGCACGTGCTTTCGGAAGAGGGGAGGCTGCCGCGCATTCCCGACCTGGATGAGTGGCGGGCAGCCCGGCTTGCCGGCGGTGATACCAGTTTTGATGGTATCCCGGATGAGTACTACCGCTGGGCGGGCCACTTCACCACGCCAGACTGGCTCCGCCAGCAACTGACCATTCCCCGCGAGGCGCTAGGCGAAGACGGCGAGTGGTATCCCAGTGGATGGATCTACACCGCCAACCACCCACCGCTGTACTACCTCTGGCTGACGCCGGTAGAGAAGCTTACGTCCGACCTTACCAGCGAACAGCAATCATACGCGTTCCGCCTCGCCACAATCCCGTTCGGCTTGGGGACGGTGGTGTTTGCCTGGCTGGCTGCCAGATCGCTGTTCCGCAATGATCTGTTCCTGCGCCTGTTGATCCCGTCGTTCGTGGCCATGCAGCCGCAGATCGCCTACGAAGCCTCGATTGTGAACAACGATATCGTGGCGATCATGTTCTGCAGCGGCATGTTCTGGCTGATTATCGAGGGCTTGCGGCGGGGATTCACCTGGAAACTGAGCGCCTGGCTCGGTGTGCTGTTCGGCCTGGCCATGCTGGGCAAAAGCACATCGGCCACCATGGCGTTGCTGGTTGCCGTTGCCATGGTGGCCGGAATCGGCTGGCGCAACTGGCGGGAATGGTTACCAAAGGGTGCGGCGGTAGCCGGCATTGGCGCGATCATCATTGCGCCATGGCAGTGGTTTATGCTGCGCACCTATGGCAACCCCACAGCGCTGTCACAAATCTCCGAGTTGCAATCGTGGTGGAACTCGCGCGAGGATGACCCGCCGACACTGCTGGGGCAGTTATTCGACCCGACGTTCTTCTGGTTCAGGTGGAAGGAAACATGGGGCGAGTTCGGTTGGCGGTTGATTGAGCTGGATGGCTACATGGCCGACGTGTACGGCATCGGGGAGCGCAGCCCTACCTTCCTGACGGTGCTGCTGATCATCGTGCTCACCGGCACTGCCGGTGTTGGTGTGTGGTACTGGCGTGTGCGCCGGGCAGGGTGGGGGAGTGAGCGGGTGTATCGCCCCCAACAGTGGCAATGGCAGGCCCTGGGCATCATGCTGGCGGCGTGTGCGCTCGGGTATTTCAGCGTGTTGCAATTTGGGCTGACGTTCAGCCTCACCCAGGCGCGCTATTACTTCCCCATGATCGTGCCCGCCGCCATCCTGCTCATGCTCGGGTTCCGGGCGCTGGTACCGGCGCGCCATGTGCGGGTATGGGGTGCGTTGCTCTTCCTTGGGTTGGTCGTGCTTAACGTGCTTATCTACACCGCCTGGTTCCTGCCGTACTGGCATCCAATGGCCGGAGGCGCGGTACACTGATACGGTTGTACCTGCGGTGGGCAGGTGCTGGCCGCCGCCCGGAGATTCGCGTGAATACATCCCGCCGTCGCCCGATTCCGCTCGCGTTCCTGTGGCTTCTGCTGGCGATATTCGCGGCCAAGGGTGTTGCAACAGCGCTGGCATTCCCCCCGTTCTCCGGCCACGATGAAGTAGCCCATTACGCCTACCTCAAGATTTTTGCCGAAGAGCACCGCGTGCCCGTTATCCCGGAAATCACCTCGTGGCGAGAGCAATATGCCGCTGAGGGCAACGGGTTCCAGTGGGATCGCATGCCGGAGAACCTCTACCGCTACGCACATGTTGGCGGAAGGATCACGAGTTACACCACCAGCGACTGGTACGGTGGCGAACGCACGCCGGTATGGACTGTGTCCTATGATGGCGAGTTCTACCCCTCGGGCTGGGTCTACACGGGCAACCATCCGCCCCTGTTCTACGCGGTAATGACGCCCCTGTATTACCTGGTGGATGAGTTGCCGCTGGACGAGCAGGTGATGATCTTCCGCCTGGCGACCATCCCGTTCGGCATGGCCACCATTGTGTTGGCATACCTCACCGTGCGCACCATCTTCCCGCGCGATAATTTCCTCGCCATCACGGTGCCGGCATTTGTGGCCTTCCAGCCACAGATCGCATACGAATCGACCATGTTGAACAACGATATCCTCGCCATTGCCCTCACCAGTGCCGTGGTGTGGATGTTGGCGTTGGGCTTGCGCAAACGCTTCCCGCTCTGGGTGTGCATGGTGATCGGGCTGCTGCTGGGGTTCGCCGTACTCGCGAAATCCACCTCGGCGCTTGTGGCGGTCCTTGTGGGGATCGGCATGATGTTCGGCATTGGGGTTCGCCGCTGGCAGCAATGGCTGGCCAAGGGTGCGCTCACGGCGGGCATCAGCGCCATCCTCGTCTTCCCGTGGTACCTCTACATGATGGTGCAATACGGGGATGCCACCGCCCTGAACCGGGTGAAGGAGCTGCAATGGTGGAATTACTCCGGCGGCTCAAACCCGAAGTTTATGGATATGCTCACCAACCGCTGGTTCCACTGGGACAGGTGGCGGGAAACCTGGGGCGCGTTCGGCTGGCGCCGTATCCAGCTGGATGCCGGTGATGATCGCACCCTGTTGCGGGTGCTGCTGTGGCTCTCGCTCTTTGCGGTGCTCGGTTTGGCGGTATACGCAATCCGGTTCCTGCGCACCCAACGCGAAATAACCCGGCTGGAAGAGCAGGGGCTGTCGTTCTCGGAAATCCGCGACCATCGCGATGAAACGCTTGCGATCCTGCCATGGCAGGTTACCGGTATCCTCACCATGGGCGTGGCCTGTGTGCTGGGGTATTACACGGTGCTGCAGTTCGGCATGTCGTTTGCGCTCACCCAGGCACGGTATTACTTCCCGATGATTGTTCCGGCGGCTGTGCTGCTGATGCTCGGGTTCCGGTCGTGGTTCCCGCACCGATGGCTGCCATATGTGGGCGCCACCATTTTCCTCGGCCTGGTGGCGCTGAACGTTATCATCTACAGCGCCTATGTCATCCCGTTCTGGCCGGGTTTCCGGGATGTGCCGCCGCTACCATAGCCGCGTCTGCGCCACCACGTGTTCTACAGCGCGCCCGTCAAGATCCCCGGCCCGGATCGCCGGTGATGCCGACTGGATCAGGCGCGTTCTTAGGTCGTCGCTGGCAAGCGGCTCGCCCTGCGATATGTATCCCGCGGATACCAGCCACTGTTCCAGCGTTTCCAGGGCGTTCTCGTCCAGCGGCGGGTCGTCCATGGTCCGCAGCCGTTCCATCAGTGCTGCACCATCGTTGCCGGATTCCTGCAGCAGCGCATCTACCTCGTCACGGGCAGCGGGATCGATCGTCCCGGCTTCCGCGAGCGCTCCCGCCGGCATTGGCCGGCCCCGGCCAATGCGCCACAGACTGATAGCATCGCCGAGAAGGTCAGCACGGGCCTGCACCACGGGAAGGAGTTCTGGTAGCTCGGGATGCAGCTGTTCCAGCTGCGCCGGGTTGGTGCGACGGAGCGAATCGAGCTGCCCAAACGTGGAGATATCGTTGGAGAGCAGCGCATGCAGCACCTCGCGGTTCGGGAGCAGGTGCCACAAGTGCACGCCACCCAGCGGAGCCCACGGATCAATGCCCGGCACCCGTAACATGGCGGCCCACGTTTCCTCATCGTAATCGGCGGGCGAGGGGAGGGCGGCGGCCCGTGACGTGTCCAGCTTCGGGATCGGGAGGCGGTCAAAGCCGGCGTCGCGCCGTACCTCGGCCAATTCGATCACGCGCACGGTGGGGCGCTCAGCCTCTGGCATGGCCTCGATACGCTGCTGCCACCGGGCCACTTCCTCGCCCTGGGCGGTGAAGTAGAACACCTGCCGCCCATGGTTGCTGATATCGATAGCGGCATCAATGATGGCGCTGGCGCGGAACTCGTCACTGTTGCCCAGCGTTTCGTCGAGGATCACCGGCAGCTTCGGCCCGATCTCGACGTTCTCCACGAACGCCAGCCGAATTGCCATCAGCAGTTGTACCCGGGTGCCGGAGCTGAGCTGGTCCAGCGAGAGTGAGAATCCTGTGGCCGTATCCAGCGCGGTGAATTCGGGCGGCGGGCCAGCCTCAAACTGGAGCTCATACTTGCCGCGCGTAATGATGGCGAAGAGTTCGCGAGCGCGGTGGAACACAATCGGCAGGGCCGCATCGCGGGTTTCCCGTTGTACCGTCCCCAGCAGGAGATTGCCGGTCACCCTGGCGGCGACACGTTCGCGATCCTCTGACAGATGCGCCTGGGCCGACGCAAGGGCGGCCTGTGCCTCCTCGATGTCGCGCGAGCGCATGGCTGCTCGTTCAAGCCCTTCCAGTTCGCGCAGGCGTTCCTCTACCTGCGCGCGCCGGTCGGCAACCTCACGGGCTGCGTTGCGGGCGGCGGTGAGTTGCTCGACATCCTGGTCACGCCAGTGTGGGGTCAGGCTGAGGGCTTCCCATGCCTGTTGGGTAGCCTGTTTTCGTGCTTCCAGGCGCTCGCGCGTTGCCAGCAGGATTCTTCGCTGCTCGACCAGGTGCTGCATGCCTGCGTCATCGCCGGGTTGGAGGCCGAACGTGCGATACCGTGAATCGCGATCGGATTCGAGTGCCCGCAACTCCGGCTCCGCGGTGGTATCGATTTCCTGCTGGAGTGTGTCGCGTTCGGCAAGCGCCTGTCCCAGCGTATCGATGCGGCGTTGCAGGTCGTCCAGCAAGGCAGGCAGGTCGCCTGGTTCGTAGCCGAGGTCGGCAAGTATGGAATCGGCGCGATGCAGCAACGTCGCGCTATCAGCCTGCAGTTTGCCTACGCGGCCTTCCAGGCTGCGCACCGCCGCATCCGCTGCCTGCCAGCGCCCAAGGTTATCGGCAAGCAGGCGCAGGCTTTCTTCCTTCAGATCGGGCGCAACACCATAGCGGGCCACCGCCTGCTCCCGGCGGGCCTCATTGGCGGCGTACATGGCATCCAGGTCAGCGCGTTCCTGCTCAAGGTCCTGCCAGCGATCGGCTTTCTCCTGCTCCACCATGGCGACCTTGAGTTCGTCGCGAAGCTGGCCCAGCAGGTCGCGCACTGGCCCGGCGCGCCATTCATCCGGTTGCGGTAGCGCCAGGGCGCTGTATTGGCGTTCGAGCTCGGCGGCGATGGCGGGCGATTCCGAGGCCGTAAACCGCCATGCCAGCAGCATCACCACCACACCGGCTGCAGCCAGTAACCACCACAACGGATCGACCTGCAGGGCAAGTACCGCCCCGGCCACCGCCACCAGTGCGCCAGCGATGATGCCGGTCCAGCGGGCGCGTCCGGTAATTTGGTTGTGTTCGGCGGCGTTCGGGTGTTGCAGGCGTGCCTGCAGGGTTTCGACGCCCTCACGGAGGGTTTCGAGGTTCTTGGGCGGATGGACGCCACCCAGCCAGAGTTCCACTTCATCTCGCGCCACGCGACGGGCGCGTACGTCTTCGAAGGTGGCCGCGATATCGGCCAGCTCGCGAATCCCGTTCGCATCCAGCGCCGCGATCTGGTCGTCATTCAGGTCGTCGGCAATGCGATGTTGGTGCGCCTGCCGTTCGGAGATTGCCGCCGCCAGGTCACGTTCGGTCGCGGCCGTTAATGCGGCGATTTCATCCTGTTGCGCCTGGATCGTGCGGAGTGATTTCAGCCGATCCCCGGGAGCATCGATATCGCCCAGGCCAGTGGCATCTGCCATGGACTGCCAGCGGTCGCGTTGGCGTTCCAGATCGGCCAGCTTTCGCTGTTGTTGGATGATTGCGGAAGAAAGCCGTGCGATTTCGGCTGGTTCATCACCGGAAAACGCATGGACCTGTGGCGGGTAGGCCGCGAGTTCTGCCTCGATATCGGCCTGTTCAGAAAGCCGTTGCCGGTAGTCCAGTGCCCTGTCGATTGCCTCGATCTCAAGTTCGGCGCGGAGCGACTGTTCGCGTTGTGCAAGCAGGTGCGGGCGTTCGGCAAGGGCGGTGCGGGTCCTGTCGGCGTTCTGGATCGCCTGTTGGAGCGTTGCCTCGGCAGCCTGCACACGACGCGCGGATTCCAGCCGCAGGGGGATGGAATCGCTGAATCCGAGCGATTCCGCCACCATCGGCAGGTCGAAGCCGCCGCTGGATTCGTTCAGGATCGCCTGCGCCAGGGGCTGGTTTTCACTTGCCAGCAGGTCGGGGAGGGCAAGGGCGTAGCGGCTGCGGTCGTCCAGCGGGGCAATGACGGGTGCCTCGGCGGGCTCACCATCACGAGTGCGTCGCACGCCAGCGGCGGATGCCTCGATACTCCATTGCTCATCGCCCAGCGCGAACCTCGCGGCTATGTGATGGCCGCGAAGCGCTGAGGCATGCGGCCACAGCAACATCTGGAGCGCCCGGGCGGTTGTGCTTTTTCCGCTGGCGTTGGGACCAAACACAATCGTGATATCGGGGCTCAGGTTGTTCAGGGTGAACGGGCTGGCAATGCCGGGGGCGCGCAGGATACTGATTTCCTGGACGACCAGTGGTGTGCGTTGATGCGTTGCGGGTGAGTGGTGGGTCATTAATCAATCCCTCGTTGGCGCACCATGGTGTCCAGCGCGGCCCAGGCGGATCGTTGTAGCAGGGTAGGGGCGTCGGTGGTGAGCGGGACATCGACAATCGGGCCGAACACCCGGGCGTGGGTTACTGCCAGCAGCTTTTGTTCCACGTCCTCGAGCAGGTGCGTTTGGGCATCGGTGAAGGGCTCGTCTCCCGCAAGCGCTCGTAACAACCGCGCGAGTTCTCCAACCGGATCCGGCCGGCCAAGGAGCGGTTCGAGATCGATCAGCGGTGTGGCGTCGATATCGATTCCTGAAATGGCGATGGTGATGCCCTCGTGGACAAGCGCCAGGGTTTGTTGCAGGTCGGTGGCGATATCGGCCAGCGCGGTGTAGATGCCGGTAGCACCGGTGAGGGTGCAATGCGCCACCAAATGGCTGGCAACGGGTACATCGTCGGCAGCCGCAACCAGCGCCTGGGCGATGATGCGCTCCACATCCTCGACGGTGTGCGCCGCGCTCATATCGATGGCGATAGCGGCAAACTCGAGGCTGGCCAGCGGCAGGAGCTCCGCCTCACATGTGTCCGTATCCACCAGCCAGGCGCCGTGGGTGCCGATTTCGGATGCGGCCAGCGGCGCAACCGAACCCGGCTCAATCACAAGCGCGTGGCGGGTGCGGATGTCATCGGGCTGGAGCGCATCAGTGAGGATCCAGATAGCGCCTTCCTGGTCCATTTCATCCAGCGTGATCGGTTTGGCAACGGGCACGTCGGCCGATTCAGCGAGGCTTGCGGCCACGATGTGGATCGTCGGTTCGCCTGACGCCTCACGGCGGGTGGTGAACGGCGGATTCCAGTGGAGCACATCGTCGAGGAAATGCACTCCTTCATCGATGTGCAGGCGTTGGGCAACCGCTGGCGTGAACTGGCCATCACTCACAACCACAACGGGGATATTCGCTTCACGCAGGTGGGCAATACCGTCGGCCAGCGGGCCAAGCGGCTCCAGACCGGGGTTATGGGACGAAACGATTTCGCCGGTGAGTACAACGGCGTGCGCCTGGTGGTCCACTGCCTTTTCAACCGCCCGGAACCAGGCGGCCCGGGTGCTGAATGCCTGGGAATCAGTAGGAAACTGCTCGGGAAGGCCGCCTGGTGTGGCACCAAGGCGGAGATGGTTGGCAACGAGGAAGCGCATGGGCAGACCTTTCTCGGGTTCGCATGGGCAATGCCCGGTTACGAAAACCCTAGCCTGAAAGGTCCGCCCATCGCAACAGGACTAGTTCGCCGATCCGGCATTCCGGATGCGGAAGCCGAAGAAGATCTCTGCAATGCCGATCATGATTGCGTAGGTGGCGATCACCCAGATGAGGGAGAGGGCACCGGCACCGGGGAAAGCAACCATGGCAAGGCCGAAGAGGATGCTGATGACACCGAATGCGACCAGCCGCCATTCGTTATCGATTTCCTTGCGGACCTGGATCGCCTGCACGATCCCGAAGACCCCGCTAATGATCGCGTAGAGGCCAATAGTGACGATCAGCCACACCACCGAGATATCGGGGTAGGCCATGATGAAGATACCGAAGCCAATACCGGCCACGAAGAGCAGGATCAGCGGCCAGATGCGGTCGAAGCGATCGCGGTTCATGAACGTGGAAACAATGCCCACGATGCCGTCAAACACAAGCCAGAAGCCGGCGAGCCAGACGAGGGTGGCAAGTGTGAGGCCAGGCCATGCCCAGGCCACCACACCGAACAGGATGGCGAGGATGCCGCGAACGATAAAGACCCACCACCTGCGGGAGAGGATGTTGATCAATCCTCGTTCAGGAAATGAACTCATGGGGCGACCTCCTTTCTTTGACCTTGTTTATGTCGTTTACCCTTATATAAAATGTATCAGGTTTGCGTATATAATGCGAATTACGTCGCCTTTGGGTCGGTTCTTAAGGGGTTTAGGTGGAGTTATGGCTGTTCCTGGTGGGGGGCGACAGGGATAGTGTCCAGGTGCTGTTCCTCGGCGCTGCCCTGGTTTGCGAAGCGTTCGCCGGCGGTATCGTTGCGCATCACTGCCAGCAGGGTGGGGATATCCTGCTGCACGCGCACGCGAATCCAGAAGAACTCGAAGATCACCCGCATAATGGCAATCGCTGGTACGGCCAGCACCGCCCCCATAATGCCAAACAACTGCGAGCCCCCGATAACACCGATGAAGATCAGGATGGGGTGAACCTTGACGGCGTTGCCCTGCAGGTTCGGGGTAATGAGATTGCCCTCGATCTGGTTGATCGCCAGGTAGAGGATGGCCACTGCCAGGGCAGTTTGCCAGCTGATGGTCAAGGCCATGAGGATGGCGGGCACAGCGGCAATAAATGCGCCGATATACGGCAGGATCGCCGTGAACGTTTGCACCAGCCCCAGGATAAGCGCGTACGGCACGCCAAGCAGGTACAGCCCGAGGAACGCGATAGAACCCTGGATAAAGAGCGAAAAGACCAGCGCACCAAGGTAGCGGCTGAGCGAATAGCCCATGGTCTCCCAAAGCACCTCGGCATCTCGGCGGTAATCAGGCGCCCACAGGCGCAGGTAGCTGTCGCGGAACTTGGGGATATCCGCCAGCAGGTACACGGCGACAAACACAACCCCGAACGCGCTGATAAACATGGAAACCGACGATGTGAGCGTTGCCAGCACATCGTCCAGGAGTGAGGTGATGATCGACTGGCCCGTGTCCAACAGGCCGCCGCGGAGGTTGGCGATGACATCGTCTGGCTGCTCATCGATCCAGCCGCGCTCATACGCTTCCTGAAGCACGTCCGTTGCCAGCCGGGTAATCGTTTCGGTGGTGGTTGGCAGCGCTTCGATAAACCGGCCGATTTCGCTGATAAGGAAAGGGATGATGAGTGCCAGGCTCAACACTACGCCCATCAGGAGGGAAAGGGTGACCGCGGCAATTGAGGCCCGGCGCGAAATGTACCGCTGCAGGAACCGCACCGGGAAGCTGAGGATAAGCGCCAGGGTTGCACCCAGCAACACGGTGGTAAGCAGCACCGGCAGGTTGCGGAAGAGCAGTATCAGCGCCACCACCGTGACGGTAATGATCACCAGCCGAACCCGGTGGGAAATGTAGATGGGCGTCGGATGGATCATCTGGCGCGGTTCAGGCGCAGGGCGGGCCTTGCGGCGCAGCCAGCGCAGGCGCCTGCGTACGGCGGCAACGGGTTCGGGCAAGTCGCTCATTGCAGGATCCTCATTGGAAAGGGACTCGCCGCGCGCAGGTGTTGTGCCGCTTGCGTCAGTCGAATGTCAGGTTCGGGTAGCTTGCGCGAATGCGATCGGGAATCACCAGCTCCCTGTTCGGGTCAAACGCCTGGTACACATAGCGTTTCCACAACACCAGTACGCCAATGCCCAGCAGCACGCCACTACCAAACAATACCTGTTTTTGGCCGATCTCCTGCGCCAGCCAGCTGATGAGCAGGGTGGAGAAGGGCATCACTCCATTGAACGCGAGCGTGACAAGGCTCATTACCCGGCCACGCAGTTCCTCAGGTGCCGTTTGCTGCAACCGGCTGGCCAGCTGGGTATTGCCCATGCTGAAACTGAACCCGGCAATTGCCACGCCGGGAGCGGCAACCCACACGTTGGGTGAGAACGCCAGCCAAATCATGCCCACGCAGAGACCGGTCATGGCCAGCTTCATCCGATTTTCACCGGCCTTTTCCGTGCGGCTTCCCCGCAACAGGGTGATAGCGCCGGTAAGCGAACCAATGCCCAGCGCGCTGAGCATGTATCCGACCCAGGCATCGCTGCCATGCAGCACGTTCACCACGAAGAGCGGCATCAGCACCAGCACGTTTGGCGAGACGAAGAAGCTGACCAACGCCTGGAGCAGGATCAGGCCGTAGGTTCCCTCGTTTGCCCGCACATAGGCCATGCCATCGCGCAGTTGCTCCAGGCCGCTGTTGGTTTGCTTTACTACCGTTCGCTTCGGCACCACCTTGCCCAGCCCAATGAGCGTGAACATGGGGGCCAGGAGTGTGGCGATATTTACCAGGAATGCGCCCGCCAGTCCGATGATGCTTATGGCGGTGGCCGCCAGCGCCGGGCCAACGATGCGGGTGGCATTGAAACTGGCCGAATTAAGCGCAATTGCCTGCTGGAGGTCACGCTTGGGCACCAGCTCGCTGACGTAGGCCTGCTGGGCGGGAAGTTCAAAGGCGGCGATGAGCCCCGCGAAGGAGGCCAGCACCAGGATGTGCCAGTACTCCAGTCGTTCGAATCCGATAAGTGCAGCGTAGATCGCCGAGATTGCCCCCAGCAGTGCCAGCGACACAATCACGATCTTGCGGCGGTCGAACCGGTCGGCCAACACCCCTCCATACAGGCTGAACACCAGCATTGGCAGTGCGGAGACCACGTTGATGGCACCGATGGCGAACGCGGAAGTGGTGAGCGAAAGCACCACCAGCTGCATGGCCACGTTCTGCATCCAGCCGCCGCCCAACGCCACGATCTGGCTGAGCCAGTACTTGCGGTACGGAACGTTGCGAAGCGCCGAGGGCCACTGAAGATTGCGCAGGTGGCCGAAATCCGGGAACCGCCGTATACCTCCGGTTACGGCCGGGGCGCTGCGAAAGCGGGCCTTCTGCCGTTTGGGTGCCGGAGGTACGGGCGATTCTCCTGCGGCTTCATCTGTTGGATGGTGAGGTAATTCGTCGATCTCGGCGGGCATGCGTGGTCATCCTTGTACCGTGAACCGCACCTTCGTTGCGCGGTTACGTGCAAGGCATTATGCCGGACGATAGCCTATTGTGGTAGCCGCTCGGTCTGCGGTTTCTCAGTGTTCCGCCGGAAACGAATCCTGGTGCCACGCTGGTCTGTAACCTGTGCCGTAAGTGAGGGACGGTGCGATTCCACCGCAAGGATGACCCCCATGGCTGCGGTCGCTGCGGTGAGAATAAGCGCCACAATCGCGCTCAGGCTGATAACGGCATCGTCACCCCACTGCTGCCAGGCCACACCCATGAACCAGATGGTGAACACGAGGCTGATAACGCCATCGCGGACGAAGAAGGCGAACACTGCGGCGATAATCACGAGCAGCAACAGCAGCAGCAGACTCGTTCCACGCGTGCCGAACGGCTGCGTGGAGTATCCCTGCCAGGAAATCACCAGCAACATGACCGCGAACCCAACCGCCGCGCTCAGGGGAATAACACCGAGCAGGCGCTGTCCCAGCCGCGAGATATCGGGGTTGAGGGCCACGACCAGGTAACTGGCCAGAAGGGCGCCAAGGGTCACGACAATAGTGATGATGGCCGTTCCATCCCACCGCCAATGCACGGCGAACATCCATATCATGGTGGCGATGGCTGCTGCAGCCAGCAGGGGACCGGAGCGACTAATGCGCGTGACGGTGCGCCCGGCGGGAAGCGCGCTATAGATAAGGAACCCTGCTACCAGGGCCAGCACGACCCACCACATCAGCATGGTCCAGCGGGCCGGGAGCAACCCCGGGTGTTCGAATCGCAGGGCGCTCCAGGTGGTGATGCCATTCATACCCCGGGTGGAGCCCAACCAGGCGATGAATGCAAGGATCGCTGTCAGTGCGAGCGGGATCCCCCAGAGCATCCATGGTTTCGGGCCGCGTGCCAGCGGGCCACGAGTGGGCGTAATCTCCTCGCCCTGGACTTCGCCAGGGGCGGCGCGGTAGGCCACCGCCGATGCCTCCACCGGCTCATCGCGGGGCACGGCCAGCACGATGGGTTCCGGATCGGGATCTCGCCGCGGAGGGGCACTCACCTCCGGTTCGGGCTTGGCTGGCTCTTCCGGGGTATCGATGTCGTCCGTAAGCCAGTCCGGCTCCGGGCCGAGGTCGGCGTCGCCGGTTTGCCTGTTTCGATCTGGTGCTTCATGATCATTGGAGTTCATGGCGCTATTGTATCCTGCACGTGAACGTAATCGATTGGACACAGCCGGAGAGGTCACCAACGGCCCGGGTTCTCCACGGTTCTTTCTGCTATTGTTGCATGCTGTTGAGTTTGTTGTCTGGAGTGCTCCCTTGTCGTCCCTTCCCCAGGCGCGTCCTGCCATAAGCAGTTCCAATCTCCTTCGCCGGTTTGCCGCCTATTACAAGCCCCACAAGAAGCTCTTCGCCATTGATTTCGGCTGCGCGGTGCTGAGTGGTGTGCTGGAACTGGCGTTTCCGATTGCAGTGCAGCATTTTATCGACGACCTTCTGCCCAACGGCGAGTGGGGGCCAATTATCGGCGCGTCGGTCGCGCTGGCGATGATCTACCTCGTGAATACGGGTTTTATGGTGGTGGTGAACTACTGGGGCCACATGCTCGGCATCAATATAGAAACCGAGCTGCGCCGCCGTGCGTTCGACCACCTGCAGCGCCTGAGCTTCCGCTTTTTCGATAACCACAAAACCGGGCACCTGATTGGCCGGGTAACACGCGACCTCGAAGATATCGGCGAGGTGGCCCACCACGGCCCCGAGGATGCGTTTATCGCGGTGATGACGATCGTAGCCGCGTTCGTGCTGATGTTCTCCATCCATCCGCCGCTGGCGTGGATTACCGCGCTTGTCGTGCCGATTACCATCGGGTTCACCTCGCGGTACGCCGCGCGCATGACCCTCACCTGGCGCGATATGTTCAGCCGGGTAGGGGAGTTCAATGCCCGCATTGAGAACAACGTGAGCGGTATCCGCGTGGTGCAGGCGTTCGGTAACGAGGATTACGAGCGCAGCCTGTTCGCCAAGGACAACGCCAACTACCGCACCACCAAGCTGCTGGCCTACAAGCTGATGGCTACCAGCATGTCCATCAACTACCTCGGCATGCGGTTTACCCAACTCATCGTGATGGTGGCGGGAACCTATTTCGTGCTGCAGGATTCCATCTCGAATGGCGAGTTTGTCGCCTTCCTGCTGCTGGTGAACGTCTTCTTCCGGCCAATCGAGAAGCTGAATGCGGTTCTCGAAATCTATCCGAAGGGCATTGCCGGATTCCGTCGCTATGTGGAACTGATCGACGAACTACCGGAAATCCAGGACCTGCCCGGCGCCCGCGATGCCGGTGACCTGCGGGGCGATATTCGCTTCGAGAACGTCTCGTTTGGGTATACCGAGCACCGCGAGGTGCTGCGCAATGTGAACCTGGTCATCAATGCAGGTGAAACGGTGGCGTTTGTGGGTCCGTCCGGGGCCGGTAAAACCACGATTTCCTCGCTGCTGCCGCGCTTTTACGACGTTACCGGCGGCCGCATCACGATTGACGGCATGGATATCCGCGATATGACGTTGGCGAGCCTGCGCCGGGAGATCGGCATCGTGCAGCAGGATGTCTACCTGTTCAACGGGACGATTCGCGAGAATATCGCCTACGGCGACCTCGGTGCCAGCGAAGAGCGGATTATGGAAGCTGCACATCGCGCCAAACTTGATGCCGTGATCGCCGAGTTGCCTGAGGGAATGGATACGGTGATTGGCGAACGGGGCGTGAAGCTGAGCGGCGGCCAGAAACAGCGGCTCAGCATTGCCCGCATGTTCCTTAAGAATCCGCCGATCCTGATCCTGGATGAAGCGACATCAGCACTGGACACAGCGACCGAGCAGGCGATCCAGCAATCGCTGAACGAGCTTTCGGTGGGGCGCACCACGCTGGTGATCGCGCACCGGCTGGCAACTATTCGCCACGCCTCCCGGATTGTGGTGGTGGCCGATGGTGGCATTGTGGAGAGCGGCACCCACCAGGAGCTGCTGGCGCTTGACGGCGTGTACCGTCAACTCCACGAGGCGCAGTATCGCGAGGAAGTGCTGGTTGCGGATTAGGGGAACCAGCCTTCGACGAATGTGACGAACTCAGCGAGCCGGGACTTGCGGCCCTGCTGATCGGCTTCGATATATGCGATCAACCGTTGTCCAAATTCGAGGGCTTCATCAGCAGACGCAGTTCGGGCACCGTTGTATCGCGCGAAAAGAATGCCAGCGGTTGCGGCTGTTCTTTTATTGCCATCTACAAATGGATGCGCGAGCGAGATGTGGGCTGCGAGGTGAACCGCAATGGCAGGCACATCTGCGCCTTCGTACCAGGCCAGATTTCGTGCGGAATGCACAGCGCTTTCAAGAGCTTCCGGGCGTACCAATGCGGTCCGGGTCTGGCGGCTGGCAGCCATAACGCGAATATGTACTGCAATCACATCGCTGACGGTTAGGAATTTGATGTCTGACTGCATTACCGATCTTTCAGGTAGTTCAGCATCGGTTCAAGGTTCGGTAGATCAGCGTCTAGAATTTCCTGCAGCTCAGGAGCAAGTACTGGCGTCAGTTCCAGCTTATTAATAGATATTGAGAGAAGATCCCCGTCCTTTATATCAAGACGCTCAAGTTCGGATTTGGGAATGGTGACGACGTGACTGTTTCCAACCTTGCGCAACTGCTGCGTAATCATATTTTTACCCTTTCGTATGCGTAGCTATTGTATCAGTTGTATATCCAATGGGATTTCTTAGTGGGGTCGGATTTGGGTCTGATCTCCGGCCCTAAGCTCGTGTGAGGGCGCAGATTCTTACCTTGGAAGCCCAGCGTATTCAGCGAGCGCGGTGGAAACGATCGGTAGCGTCGCTCCTTGTGGCCACCGTCGGGCATGACGATTACGCCGTCTCGTATACCGCCTCAACTTCAACCGGAAAATTGACTGACCGGGCGATAAAGCACAGGTGGTGCGATTCCTCATGCAGCCGGGCCAGCAATGCCGGATCAGCAGGGGAGGCAAGGGTGATGCGTGGGCGCAGGGTGACGTTCACGAACTCGCCGCCGCCGTCGCGGTGTTCCACCATCGTGCCCGTGGCGTCATCCACGTACGCGGTCACCACTACGCCATGTTTGGCGCAGCGGCTCAGGAACCACAACATGTGGCATTGGCTGAGTGCTGCCACCAGCAATTCTTCAGGGTTGTATCGATCCGGATCGCCATTGAACGCCGGATCGGATGAGCCGAGGATCTCCGGTCGGCCCGCGGCACGCACCACGTGGTTCTTCGAATACGCGTTCGGGCGCGCTGTGCCCTCGCCGGTATTGCCGGTCCAACCCACCGTCAATGCATAGGTGTGGGTGTTAGTGCTCAACGGTCAGCCTCCGCATCTGCCTCAATCGCTCCACATAGTGTCGGCCCTGCTCGGTCAGCACCACGTTGCCGTTGGCGCGTACCACCATGCCGCGGGCATCCGCCCTGCGGATAACGCGGAGCGCCTGGTCGGGATCCCAGTGCAACGCCGCGCCGATGTGGCCGAGGCTGCTTTCACTGTACTCCTCCTCGGTGCGCTCGTGGGTGGCAAGGTGCATCACCAGCATATCGATAGCGAACCGTTCGCGGTTCCGCCAGGCACGGTGTCGCTGGGCCACCAGCCCCTGGCTCGGTGAGAAGAGCAGCGCCAGCGTGAACAGGAGCCCGAGCATGGTGACGATGCCGCCGGCGATCGAGCCGTCAATCCACAGTGCCAGCCAGTAGCCGCCGATTGCCCCCAGCGCGCCGATGATAGCGCTGGCAACCATCATGTGCAGCAGGCGTTCGGTGAGCAGGTAAGCCGTGGCGGCAGGGACAATCACCAGTGCCACCACCAGGATGGCACCGACGGCTGTAAACGCGCCCACGGTGGTGATACTCAGCAACAGCATCAGCAGGTAGTGCACCAGCACCGGCGAAAACCCCAGCGATTGCGCCAGCGCCGGATCAAACGTGCTGATCTTCAGCTCCTTGTACAGCAGTGTCAGCACCGCCACATTGATGACCAGCAACACGCCCATCACCCACAACGACTGCGGGCCAAGGTCGCGACCACTCACGATGAGACGGTCGAAGGCCGAAAACTCGATATTGCCGTACAGGATCGCATCGGTATCGAGATGGACTTGCGCGAAATAGCGTGAGATGAGGATGGTACCGAGCGCGAACATCGCCGGGAAAACGATGCCCATCGCCTCGGCGCTTTCCACCCGCCTCGTGCGCTGTAACGCTTCCACCAATGTCACGGTCAGGATCGCGGCCGCGGTTGCCCCAACAGCCCCGACAATCAGGTTGGCGCTGCCGGCCAGCCAGTAGCCGAACACGAGGCCCGGAAGGATTGCGTGGCTGATGGCGTCGGTCATCATCGCCATTCGGCGGAGGATCAGGAACGTGCCCGGCAGCGCGCAGGCCACGGCGCAGAGGATACCGGTCAGCAGGATAGCTGTGCCGCTGGTCATGGCAGCTTCCCTGCCTTCAGCGCGGCCTGAAACGCTTGCCGCCGGGCCCGGCGTCGCCACCACTCCGCCACGAGTCCGTGTTTGGGGGCAAACAGGAGCGAGGCAAAGACGATAACGGTGAGCGAAAGGATGATCATGGGGCCGGTGGGCAGGCGGCTGGCCTGCACGCTGATAACGGCGCCGGTCACGCCGGCCAGGCCGCCGAAAATGCCGCTCAGCACCAACATCGTGCGGAGTTGGTCGGTCCACTGCCGGGCTGCCGTGCCGGGGCCGATGATCATCGCGGCCATCAGCACCACACCAACGGTTTGCAGCCCGATCATCACCGCTACCACCAACAGGCTGGTGAGCATGATGTCCAGCCGTCGCACCGGCAGGCCAAGGCTGGCGGCGAACTGTGGATCGAAGCTGAGCAGTTTGAATTCCTTATAGAAGAAGTAGACGGCGGCCAGTGCCCCGATGCCAAGTGCGGCGAACATCCGCACATCGCGGCCAATGAGCGATGCCGCCTGGCCGAAGAGGTATTTATCCAACCCGGCCTGGTTGGCATTGTTCTGTTGCTGGATATAGGTAAGCAGCAGGATACCGATTCCGAAAAAGACACTCAGCACGACACCAAGCATGGTGTCCTCGCTGAGTTTCGTGGCCTTGATCGTCCGCAGGAAGATGAGTGTCCCGATCCAGCCGGCAATACCCGCCCCTACGAGCAACACCAGTGGGGCCCGTGAACCGGTGAGCATGAACGCGATACAGATGCCCGGTAGCGCGGCGTGGCTGAGCGTATCGCCCAGGAGCGCCTGCCGCCGCAGCACCGCGAACGCGCCCAGCACGCCGGCAACAATGCCGAGCAGCATCCCGCCCAGGGCGACATTGCGCAGCGTGTAATCGAAGATGAGGTCGTGGAGCGTGCTCATGGGATGGTCACCAGTTCCGGCCGGGATTTGGCAGCCACACCGTAGGTTCGCTCGATATTCTCGGGTGTGAAATGCTCGGCCATGGGGCCGCTGGCGATCTTCTGCACGTTTAGCAGCACCACCCAGTCGAAATAGCGGGGCGCGGTCTCGAGGTCGTGGTGGACCACCACCACGGTCTTGCCGCGGTCACGCAGCGCCTTCAGCAAATCGACAATCGCCGTTTCCGTGCGGGCGTCGACGCCGACGAATGGCTCATCCATGAAATAGAGTTCGGAATCCTGCACCAGTGCCCGGGCGAGGAAGACGCGTTGCTGCTGGCCGCCGCTCAACTGGCTGATCTGGCGATCCGCGAAATCGGCCATACCAACCTGTTCGAGCGCATGCAGGGCTCGGTCCCGCTCGTCCTTGCCGGGGCGGCGAATCCAGCCAAGCTGGCCGTAGGTACCCATCATCACCACATCGAGCGCATTGGTAGGGAAGTTCCAGTCGACACTGCCGCGTTGGGGGACATATCCCACCAGTTTACGTTGCTGTTTGCTGGTGTGGCCGAAGATCTCCACAGTACCGGCCGCAAGTGGCACAAGCCCGAGGATCGCTTTCATTAATGTGCTCTTGCCGGCACCGTTGGGGCCAATAATGGCCGTGAGCGTGCCGGTTGGCAGGGTGAGGTCGACGTCCCACAGCACCGGGGCCTCGTGATAGGCCACGGTCAGGTCGTGCACCGTTACGGCAGCGCGTTCGTCGCGAACGTGGTGATGGTTGGTGTGCATCAGGTCTCCTCTTATTGTGATGCCTGGCCTGCCAGGGCCTCGACGATGGTGGAAACGTTGTGCCGCACCATGCCGATGTAGGTGCCTTCCGGGGTGCCGGCTTCGCCCATGGCATCGGAGTACAGCGAGCCGCCGATGCGTACTTCCCAGCCCCGGCTCCGTGTTGCTGCCTGGACGGCTCCGATGGTCGCGGGCGGAATGGACGATTCGACGAAGATCGCGGGAATCTGGCGATCGGCGAGGAGTTGGCTTAACGCCTGCACATCGCCGGCACCGGCCTCGGTGGCGGTGCTGAGTCCCTGCAGGCCCATCACCTCGATGCCGTAGCGTTGGCCAAAGTAGGCGAAGGCATCGTGCGCGGTCACCAGCACGCGCACCTCTTCCGGCACGCGGCTGATCTCCTCCAGTGCCCACGCGTCCAGTTCTTCAAGGCGGCTGCGGTAGTCAGTGGAACGTTCGGCAATCGCGTCCGCTTCCTCAGGCAACAGCCGTTGCAGTTCTTCGGTGATGGTGCCAGCGACGATGTTCCACAGGCTCACATCGAACCAGACGTGCGGATCCCAGGCATCCGGTCCAACGGGAATCAACCGGCTTTCCGGCAGGCTTTCGGACACGGCACGGGTATGCGAGGTGCCGCTCCGATGAATGGTTTCCAGCGTCTCGGTCATGCGGCCCTCCAGGTGCAGGCCGCCGTACAACACCAGGTCGGCATCACCAAGGCGAACAATGTCGCCCGCGCTCGGCTTGTACAGGTGAGGATCGATGCCCGGCCCCATCAGGCCGCCAATGGAGAACGCATCGCCACCGATGCGACGGGCAACATCGGTAATCATGCCAACTGTGCAGGTGACCACTGGCCGTTCGCTGCTGCGTTCCTCCGGGTTTTGTGTGCGCCCAATGCTGAGGCCAGCGAGCAGCAAGGTGCCGAGTCCTCCAGCGATAAGCGCGCGTCGTGATGTTGTGGCGTTCACAGGTACAGGGTCCGTTCAGGTTCGACTAAAGTTTAGCCATGGCTAAACCTCGCTGACGTGATTCTAGAATGCGTGCCGGTTCCCGTCAACAACGTGCGTGCGGTAGCATGGTTTGCGACGAAAGGATGGATATGGCTCGGACAGCATTTGCGCAGAACGGACTGGTTCGGTTGGGCTACGAAGTGCAGGGTGAAACCGGCCCGGTCGTGATGATCCTGCACGGGCTACTGGCCGACCGTGCCTCGCTGCGGCTACTAATGGATGCGCTGGCAGACCAGGCAACTGTGGTGACCATGGATCTTCGCGGCCACGGCGGCAGCTCCGCCATTCATGGTGTCGAGATGCACCTTTCGGCCCTGGCTGACGATGCCTTTGCCGTGCTGGATGCTGCCGGCATCACCGCGCCGGTGGTGGTGGTTGGCGTGGAACTGGGCGGCGTGATTGCCAGCATGATGCAGGAGCGGCACCCGGACCGGCTGACAGGCACCGTGCTGGTGAACTATCCATCAGCGGAGATGCGCGATGCTGCAACGCTCACCGACATCGCCACACGCGCCTATCGCGAGCAAGTGGAACAGGCACTGAACCGCTGGCTCGATCTTTCCTGGGGAACAGGCTGGCAGGAGAACGTGCCGAAGCCGCGGATCGCGGCGGCGCGGCGCTCGGCACAGGCGATCCATCCCGTTCTTACAGCGATGGCTGCCGCAAACCTGCCGGAAGCAGAATCGTTGCGACTGTCGGGCGGTACGCCATTCGCGAGCGAAGAGGCAGTTCACGAGGTGATGCAGGAGCTGGGGCCCTACCTTATCGGGGGCTGATACCCCGCAGAACGGTGTCGGCAAAGTGGGACAGCACGGTGTCATCCAGGTCGCCACCGTCGTGCATCCGCATGATGTGTGCGTAGCCGGCAATGGCGCCGTAGATGTATTTGCTTACAAAGGCGGCATCCGGATCACCCACTTCGCCACGGTCGATGGCCTGCTGCACGATCGGCTCCAGCATGTGCCAGGGCCGTGGGAACTCGGTCCAGAAGCGTTGCTGCGTTTCCTTGTCCACGTGCTGGTGGAAATCGGCCATAAGGCGCTGGATATCGGCCCGTTTGCTCTCCAGCACAAACGCGAGCACCTCACGAATCAGCACCGGCATGGACGGATTTGCCCCAATCCGGCTCATCAGCGTGGCCTGGTTGCGGGTGAACGCCATGCGCATGGTGGCAAGGTAGAGATCCTGTTTGTCGCGGAAGTGGTGGTAGAGCGTTGCCTTGGTGAGAGCGGCTTCGTCGGCGATCTGCTGCATGGACACATCGGCGAACCCGCGCTGCACAAACAGCGTGAACGCCGCGTTAATCACCCGTTCGCGTGCCTCCGATATACCTGAGCGCTGGGGATCCACCGAAACTGACCTCCGAAATTGTATTGACGTGCCTCTCTTCGGTCAGTATAGTTGCCTCTGCGTTTATCTACCAACCGGTCGGTAGGGAGTTTTCTGTATGTCGTCGAATCATCATCCGTCCATCCAGACGGAGCCGCTCACACATCGCCAGATCGTCGGGGTGATGATCGGTGTCATGAGTGGTATGTTCCTCGCCGCGCTCGATCAGAGCATCGTCGGTGTGGCGCTGCCGCGGATCACCAGCGAACTTGGCGGGCTGAACCACCTTGCATGGGTGGTGACTGCCTACCTGCTCACCAGTACCGCATCCACGCCAATTTGGGGCAAGATCAGCGACCTCTATGGCCGCAAGCGAATCTTCCAGCTCACCATCGTCATCTTCCTGGCGGGGTCGATCCTCTGCGGTGCGGCGCTCAACATGCCGATGCTGATCATCGCCCGTGCTATCCAGGGCATCGGTGGCGGTGGCCTTATGGCCATTGCGCTGGCGATCATCGGCGATGTGATTCCCCCGCGCGAGCGCGGCAAATACCAGGGCTATTTTGGGGCGGTGTTCGGCGTGAGCTCCGTTGCCGGGCCGCTTATCGGTGGCTGGCTGACCGATGTGATCAGCTGGCGGTGGATTTTCTACATCAATGTCCCTGTTGGCATCGCCGCCCTCTTTATCACCTCTGCGGCATTGCAGATGCCGGTGATGCGACGCCAGCACCGGATCGACTGGGTTGGTGCCGGCCTGGTGGTGACTGCGGTGTCCAGCCTGTTGCTCTACCTCAACTGGGCCGGTGAGCATTACGGCTGGTCCGACCTGCGGGCACTGGCCCTGGTGATTGTGGCCATCGTGCTAACCATCGTGTTCGTGCTGGCGGAACTGCGGGTGGACGAGCCTGTGATCCCGATGCAATTGTTCCGGAACAGTATCTTCACCATCGCGAACCTCTACGGCTTCATCATGGGCTTCGCCATGTTTGGCGGTGTGATCTTCCTGCCCATCTATTTCCAGGGCGTGATGGGCATGAGCGCCACGCGCAGCGGCCTCGCCATGCTGCCAATGGTGCTCGGCATCCTGAGCATGAGCATTGCCAGCGGACAGCTGATTACCCGCTATGGTCGGTACAAGATCTTCCCGGTCGCCGGCTCGCTGATCCTCGCAGCAGGCCTGGTACTGCTGGGCACGCTGGAAGTCGATACCCCGTACTGGCGCATTGCCCTGTATGCGTTCCTTTTTGGTGGTGGCCTCGGGTTCACCATGCAAACCATTGTGGTGGCGGTACAGAACGCCGTGGATATGCGCGACCTGGGCGTGGCAACCAGTGCGGTGACCTTCACACGGTCGCTTGGTGGTGCCGTGGGCACGGCCGTGTTCGGCGCGCTGCTGAACAGCCGCCTGGCGAGCAACCTGGCCACCGCGTTGGGGGATGCCGATATTCCGGTCGGTTCCGGGAGCCCGGAAATGGCGACCAACAATATCGAGCTCATGAAGCAATTGCAAGAGCCGATGCGTAGCATTGTGCTGGGGGCGTACACCGACGCCCTGACCGATATCTTCCTGTTCTCGGTACCGATCGTGCTGTTGGCGTTTGTGGTATCCCTTTTCCTGAGGGAAATCCCGCTACGGTCGATGGCCGATGGCCAGTCAGCACCGCCCAGCGTGGCTCATTAGCGGCATGGCGCCGCATTCGCCAAGGAGTGAGAACGCATGAGCGTCCATGATTTCACGGTCCAGAATGCCAGTGGCGAGGAGCAATCGCTTGCCGATTACGCCGGCAAGGTGTTGTTACTGGTGAACACTGCCAGCAAATGCGGCCTGACTCCCCAGTACGAGGGGCTAGAGCAACTGCACAAGGATCTCGCCGACGATGGCCTGCAGGTGATCGGGTTCCCGTGCAACCAGTTTGCGGGGCAGGAGCCGGGAACCAACGAGGAGATCCAGGAGTTCTGCTCACTGAACTTCGGCGTCACCTTCCCGGTGATGGCCAAGATCGATGTGAATGGTGAGACCGCGCACCCACTGTACAAGTACCTCACCGAAGAACATGGCGGTCCCATCCAGTGGAACTTCACCAAGTTCCTCGTCGATCGCGATGGCACCGTGGTGGAGCGGTTTGAGCCCGGTGAGACGCCGGAAGAGATCGCCCCTGCGATCCACGACCTGGTCGACGGCGCGACGCCGACGACCTGACTTACTGGTTGGAAGTGTCCGGCAGCCATTGGCGCCATATCGGGGTGGTCACGGCCAGGAGCGCGAAAAACATGGCCCCGCCGACGGTGAACCAACGTTCGTCTACCAACGCCACGCCCACGCCATAAACAGTCGCAACTACAACCCACACGATTCCGATAGCCTGTACTCGGGACATAAACCCCTCCTCAACGTCCCCAGGCCATTTGGCCACGGCGGGCGATTTCGTCACCGCAGACATTACCACAGACATGCAGATAATTGCGGTAGGGGGCGATCTTCTGCCACAATAGAGGGCAACCCGGTACGTGATCCAGGGTTCGTTAAGGTGTCGTTTCGGCACACGCCAGGGAGTGCGCATCGCTCATGCCTTACCTCTCACGCCATATCTACCTGTCCCGAGCATTCGGAGGAGAGGCCGAGGCTATTTGCGGTGCCCTTGCACCGAGCGCAGCAACCCTGTAATTCACCGTAAACAACCGGAGAGAGAACCATGTCTACATCCGTGAATGAGTTCGGCATGCCCTGGATGTCCGGATTCGATATTCGCCAGCGTTTCATTGAATTCTTCCAAAGCAAGGATCACCTGCACCAGCCCAGCAGCAGCCTGGTGCCGCCGGCGGGCGACACCAGCGTTTTGCTCACCACCGCTGGCATGCAGCAGATGATTCCGTACTTCCTCGGCCTGGAGGAACCACCGTACCCGCGCATGTGTACGGTGCAGAAGTGCTTCCGCACCGTGGATATCGATGAAGTAGGGGATGAAAGCCACAGCACCTTCTTCTTTATGCTGGGCAACTTCAGCGTGCGCGATTACTTCAAGCGCGAGAGCATCGCCTACACCTGGGAGTTCCTCACCGAGTGGATGCACTTCCCGGCGGAGCGCCTGTATCCCACCATTCACCCGGAGGATGAGGAGAGCTTTTTGATCTGGCGGGATCAGATCGGTGTGCCGGAAGAGCGCATCGGCCGCCTGGAGGACAACTGGTGGCAGGCCGGCCCAACCGGCCCCAACGGCCCGGATAGCGAGGTCTACTTCGACCGTGGCGAGCAATGGGGCTGCGGCGAGGCCGACTGTGCCCCCGGCTGTGACTGCCCGCGCTACCTTGAGCTGTGGAACAACGTGTTCATGCAGTACAACACCACCGCCGATGGCGTGCGTACCCCACTTGCCAAGCCGTGCGTGGATACCGGTATGGGCCTGGAGCGTCTGGTATTGCTGGTGCAGGGTGCCCGCACCATGTACGAAACCGATTTCTACCAGCCAATCATCCAGCAGATCAGCGACCGTTCGGGCCAGAGCTACGGGGTTGACCCAAATATCGATCGCTCCATGCGCATTGTGGCCGATCATGTTCGCGGCTCAGTGTTCCTCATCGGCGACGGCGTGCTACCGGGCAACGAGGGCCGTGCCTACGTACTGCGCCGCGTGCTGCGCAAGGCGGTTCGCCATGGTCGCCTGCTCGGGATCGAGGGCGAGTTCCTGGCCGGGCTCGCGCGTAGCGTGATCGATCAGTTCTCGGAGGTCCATCCGGAACTGCGCCAGCGCCAGAGCCAGATCATGAAGGTGATTGCGCACGAGGAAGAGAGCTTCGGCAAGACGCTCGCCTCGGGCATGAACCGGCTGCATGCACTCACCGCCGAACTGCGCGAGCGCGGCGAAAGCGTCATCTCCGGCGAGGAAGCCTTCCGCCTCTACGATACCTATGGCTTCCCGTACGACCTCACCATTGAACTGGCGCAGGAAGAGGGGCTTTCGGTCGACGACGAAGGCTTCCGCAAGGCGATGGAGCACCAGCGCGCCACCAGCCGCTCCGGTGCGGCGTTTAATACCGGCGGTCGCAACTGGGGCGAGCTGTACGCGCGCATTCAGCCGCGAACCGAGTTCCTCGGTTACGACACAACCGAAGCCGAGGGCACGATTGTGGCCATTCTGGGCGTGGACGGCGAGCAGGAGCAGGCGGAGGCCGGCGACCAGATCGAACTGATCCTTGATCGCACCCCGTTCTATGCCGAATCCGGTGGCCAGGTAGGCGATACGGGCAAGATCCACACTGATACAGGCCTGTTCGACGTCGATGACACGCGCAAGCCAGCGCCCGACCTGTTCGTGCATCGCGGCACGGTGCAGGAGGGCTTCATTCGCGTGGGCGAGAAGGTGCGTGCGCAGGTGGATGGCTATCGCCGTTCGCATATCCGCCGCAACCACACCGCTACGCACCTGTTGCACAAGGCGCTTCGAACCGTTGTGGGCGAGGACAGCCACCAGGCGGGATCGTTGGTGGCCCCGGATCGCCTGCGATTCGATTTCACCTCGCTGGAGCCGGTGAGCGCCAGCCAGGTGCGCGAGATTAGCGAGATCGTGAACCGGGAGATCGCGGCGAACAACGCGGTCGAAACCGAGGTCATGGACCAGAAGTCTGCCGTTGAGGCGGGCGCGATGGCGCTGTTTGGCGAGAAATACGGTGATCGCGTGCGCGTGGTGAAGATCGCCGATTTCTCCATGGAACTGTGCGGTGGCACGCATGTCGACCGCACCGGTGATATCGGTCCGTTCGTGATCACCTCCGAAGGCAGCGTGGCCAGTGGTGTCCGCCGTATCGAGGCGCTTACAGGCGTTGCGGCAGTGGAGCGCATGCTGGGCCAGCAGAAGCTGCTGGAGGACATGGGCCGCGAGCTGAAGGTGTCGTGGTCGGAACTGCCGTCCACCATCAAGGGTCTGCAGGAACGTGCGCGCCAGCAGGAGCGGGAAATTGCCGAGCTCCGGGGCCAGCTTGCCGGTGCCCGTAGCGGCGACCTGCTTTCCAGCGCGGTCACCATCAGCGATATCACGGTGGTAGCCAGCGAGGTGGATGTGCCAGACAAGAACAGCCTGCGCCAGATGGGCGACCGCACCCGCGACAAGCTTCAGAGCGGCGTGATCGTGCTCGGGGCGGTGATCGACGGTAGCCCGAGCCTGCTGGCGATGGTGACGCCGGATATCGTTGCCCGAGGCGTGCGCGCCGGTGATGTGATACGCGAGATCGCCCCGCATATTGATGGTCGCGGCGGCGGCCGGCCAGAACTGGCCGAGGCGGGCGGCAAGAACCCCGACGGGTTGCGTGATGCGCTTGCCGCCGTTGCCGACGTTATCGGTGGCAAGGTGAACGCCTAGATGCCGAAGCGCCAGGAACCTCCGCAGCCGACACGGGTAGAGATCGAGGCCGATGCCAGCATGCCATCGGTACTGGCCGAGGTTCGTCGACATGTCGACGAAACGTTGGTCCTCGGAATCCCGGACCATTGTCCGGTTCTGCTCACGGTTGCGGAGTTCCGGGCGCTGAAGGATACGGCTGACCGCGCCGGAGTCACGCTGATTATCGATAGTGCCGACAGCCTGCGGGCGCAGTTGGCCAGCATGTTCGGTATCCGCACCAGCGGTGGCAGCCAGCGCGAGGCCCCGGGCTGGCGACCGCCCGATACCCTGCTTGGCAATACGCGCAGTTACGATACCTGGGTGCAACAGCATAAGGACGATGACCCGCCGCGACGGCGTCGACGGCGCGACCACGATCCGGCGGGCAAGAACGCGCCGCAGAACAGCCGCGCCCGCAACGAAACCAGCACGCTTGATTACATTGAGGATGATTCGCCATCGGCCATTGGCGAGACTGCCCGCAAGGTAGGCAAAATCGTTGCCGTGGTCCTGGTCGTGGCGCTGGTGGCCACCATTGCGGGCTGGTATGCCCTGCCGAATGTCACCATTGTGGCCCGCGTGAAATCCACCACGGTTACCAGCGAGGTGAACTACGCCGTGGCAGCCGAGGGTGCCTCGCTGCCGAGCGACATCCAGTTCACCGCACCGGCAACCGAGGCTGAGGCAGTGGTGCCCTTTACGGTGTCTGTGCCCACTACGGGCGTCAATCGCACGCCGCAGGATACCGCCCGGGGAGAGGTGATCCTGCGGAACCCCACTGCGAACGAAATCGTGGTGCCACAGGGAACCACCCTTACCATCTACCAGGGTGCCAGCTACACCACCGATACCGAGGTAACCGTGCCGGCGGCGGCGAACAATGTGGCAGGTGAAACCACCGTGGCCGTCACTGCCACGGAACCAGGAACCGCCGGCAATGCCGAGGCGGGATTGCTGACCGGTGTCGTGCCGGACCTGGGCGTGCACTACAGCAACCGCGACGCGGCCATTGAAGGCGGCACCGATATCGAGGTGCCAATTGTGGCCGAGGCCGATGTGCAGGCGTTGGAAGACAAGTTCATTAATGAACAAACCCGCGCGGCCACAATCGGGTGGAATAGCCAGCTGCCGGAAGGGCAGGCGGTGGTGGAACCGAGCGTGAACGCCGAGCCGATCGATTTCAACTCGCTCACCCTCTCTGCCCAGCCGGGCCAGGAAGCCGAGGAGATCAGCGTATCCGGCACCGTACGGGCTACCGGCCTGGTCTATGACGAAACAGTGGTGGAGGAGGAAACCACAAAGTACTTCCGGGAAAGCCTGGTGAACCAGGTACCGGAAGGCTACCGGATCGACCCGGAAACGGTCGAACTCGGCGACCCGATCGCCCTGGCCCCTGCACCGGATAACGTGCAGTTCCGCGTCAGCGCCACCGCCACCGCCTATGCCGTGGTGGATGATGCCGCCGCCGATGATATTCGCGAATCGCTGGCCGGTTCATCGTGGGATGAGGCCCATGCCAGCCTCGATGCAGTCAGCCAGTTCGAAGGGTATGAGCTGGATATCAGCCCAGGCTGGTGGTTTAAGCGCATGCCCCAGGATGCGGGCCGGATCGACCTGCAAATTGCTGATCCTACCAGCCCCGCCAGCAGCCCATCTCCGGAAGCCACGGTGGACGACTGATGAAGCGATTGCTTGGCCTCGATATCGGCGAAAAGCGGATTGGCGTCGCGAT
>JBHWTK010000078.1:0-4681 GCA_043427975.1 Chloroflexia bacterium
CGAGCAACCGATATAGTACGTCCTCGTAGTAGTTACTACGCCGACGTACTATCTGCTGTCTACAAGGATCAATTTCATGTCATCCAGAAACAAACCGATGGGGCCGCTCGCTCGCTGGGCGCGGTTCGCGGCCCGCAACCCGTGGAAGGTGATTGGCGGATGGGTGGTGGTTGTCGCCATTGTCGCGCTGCTCGCCAACACCCTGGGCGCGAAGTTCGACTCCGCCTTCACGCTTCCTGGATCGGAATCGCAGACCGCGATCCAGTTGCTACAGGAGAAGTTCCCTGAGGCCGCTGGTGATTCGGCGATGATCATCTTCCAGGTGAAGGACGGGCAGATCTCCGATCCTGCCGCGCAGGAGCAAATCCAGGCGATCCTCGCCCAGGCATCCGGGCTGCCGCATGTCGGCAACATCATTACGCCGGAGATGAATCCTACCCAGGTCTCGGCCGATGGCACCATCGCCTACGCGGTACTGCAATACAACGCACAGGCCATGGATCTCCAGCCCGAGGACATCGCTCCCCTGTTCAACCTCGTTGATAGCGCCAACTCCGACCTGTTGCGTGTGGAAGTGAGCGGCCAGATCGTTTCCATTGGCGAAGTGCCGGAACTGGCGGGTTCCGAGATCATTGGCATTATCTTCGCCATGGTCATCATGCTGCTGATGTTCGGCTCGGTCGTGGCAATGGGCCTGCCCATCGTCACCGCCCTTGTGGGCGTGGGGATGAGCGTAGTGGCGCTTCCCCTGCTCGCCAACTCGTTCGTTTTCAACGACCAGATCACGCCTGCGTTCGTCTCCATGATGGGCCTTGGCGTGGGCATCGATTACGCCCTGTTCATCGTCAACCGGTACCGCGATAACCTCCTGCACGGCATGGATGTGGAGGATGCAGTTGGCGTGGCCATCAATACCGCTGGCCGTTCGGTTGGGTTCGCTGGTACGACCGTAGCCATTGGCTTGCTTGGGCTCGCGCTCATTCGTATTCCATTTGTCACCGGCCTCGGCGTGGCCGGCTCCCTGGTGGTGATCGTGAGCGTGATCATCGCCCTGGGCCTTATGCCCGCCATCCTTGGCCTCACTGGACGGGGAATCCTGCGGTTCCGCGTGCCCGGCCTTGGCCGTGGTGATGGCAGCCGCAACTCCATCTGGTTCCGCTGGGGGCGCATCCTCCAGCAGCGTCCGGGAATCTTCCTCGCCGCATCACTGCTGCTGCTGGCAGCCCTGGCGACACCGTACCTCGACATGCGCCTCGGCCTTTCCGATGCCGGGAACAACCCGGAATCCATGTACAGCCGCCGAGGGTACGACCTGATGACCGAGGGGTTCGGCCCGGGCGCGAACGGCCCGCTGCTGGTCATTGTTGAATCCGATTCCGGCTTCGACCAGCAGGAAGCCATGGGCATGTTCATGCAGCTGCAGCAAATCGAAGGGGTGCAGAGTGTGCTGCCGATGCCCAACGCGGAAGGGACCGCGGCGATCCTGCAGATCACGCCAACCACCGGCCCGCAGGATGAAGCAACTGAAGAACTGATCCACACCCTGCGCAGCGATTTCCTGCCCACCTACACCGAGGGCACCGATATTCGCGCCTACGTCGGCGGCGCAACCGCGGCCAACATCGACCTGACCGATCAGATCGCCGAACGCATGCCGATGTTCTACGCGGTTGTCATCGGCCTCAGCATGGTGCTGTTGCTCATCGTCTTCCGCTCGGTATTCGTGCCGATCAAGGCAGCAGTCACCACCCTTGCCTCGGTAGGTGCCACCTTCGGTGCGGTTGTGGCGGTGTTCCAGTGGGGCTGGTTCCAGGGCCTGCTCGGCATTCAGGGAACAGGGCCGGTCGAATCGTTCCTGCCCATGATCCTGTTCGGCGTGCTCTTCGGCCTCAGCATGGATTACGAGGTGTTCCTGCTGAGTCGCGTGCATGAGGAACACGTGCACGGCACCAGCGCGAAGGCCGCCATGCTGGATGGCGTGGGCTACAGTGGCAAGGTGGTCGCCGCCGCCGGCGCGATCATGGCGGCGGTCTTCCTCAGTTTCGTGCTGGAAGACATGCGGATGATCCAGATGCTCGGCTTCGGGCTCGGGTTTGCGATCCTGATTGACGCGTTTGTGGTGCGGCTGGTACTGGTACCAACGGTGATGACGCTGGTTGGCGAACGCGGATGGTGGATTCCGTCCTGGCTTGATCGGATCCTGCCGCGCATCAATGTCGAGGGCGAGTCCCTGCCAATGGAAACGGAATCCGTTACCATTTCAGCGACCGCACCAGGCGACTAGGACAACGTAACCGGGTTGGGATGCGCGCATCCCAACCCTTGCGGGACAACATCATGTTCGATTGCATGCCACCTGTTAACCCCAATACCGATGTGATCGGGGCGGATCCTTCATCCCCGGAAGCGGCGATGTTCGAACTGGCAACCATGTTCGGTCAGATTTCCACCAACCTGGACAGGGCACTGCAGCTGTACGCCGAGCGTGCGGGCATGACCCTGCTGGATGGCCAGGCCCTCTACGCGGTGTGCGAGCTCGGGCCCGAAGCGCGCCCTGGATCCATTGCCGAACGCCTGAAGATGCCATTGAGCAGCATGACGGGGGTTGCCAACCGGCTCGTGGCCGCAGGACTCGTGGAACGCAAACCCGCCCCCGGCGATGGGAGATCGGCGATCCTGGAGGTCACCGATCTTGGCCGGGAGCGGGTACGCATGCTGTTTCACCCTGTACTGCAGGATGTCACCGAAATCCTGGATGAGCAAGGTCCCGACGCGATCGAGAAGATCAGCGAGGGGTTCCGCCTGGTACTCTCGGTGACTGAGACGCTCGAACAGCGCGTGAAGGCTGCCCAGCGCAAGGGCTAGGAAATGCTCACCTGCAGGTCGTCGCCGTGCTTGCGCACTTTGTACTTCTCGGTACGCACCACCACCGGCATGGCGGCGGGCTCGCCGGTGCGAATGTAGAACGCGCCACCGTGCAGCGGGCACTCGATTTCGTCGCCCACAATGGTGCCGTCGGAGAGGCTGGCATCCTCATGGGTGCAGGTATCGTTGAGGGCGTAAATCTCTCCGTCGAGGTTGATGAGGCAGACGGGCTCGTCGTCCACCTCCACGTACATCAGCTCGCCTGGCTCCAGGTAATCGGCCTTCCCGACCGTCACCCACTTTTCCGTTCCTGTAATCGTCATGTGTTAACTCCGTTTACCTGTTGTGGGGAGCATCCCATTTCGTACATTTGGCGGTGTTACCGGTAGTGTCACCCCTTGTGGGTGACCGCCAACCGATATTCCCCCCACCTGATCTTTACATCGGCCGTCGTTTGTCCGCATCCTGCATGTCCGGATCTTCGCGCCAGTTCGCTGGATTCGCTTCGATGTAAGCTCGCCGCTGATCCAGCCATCCCTCGTCGCGCATAATCGTCTCGTAATAATCCCGTTGCCATAGATGTCGATCAAACGGCGGCAGCAATCCCATCTTGATCCCGCGGATATATCGATTTGTCGTGCGGGATTTGAAAGCCCCTACAACAGACGCAAGACTCAATGGCACCCCGTTGCCATCCTCACCACGAATTCCTATGAGCATGTGAATGTGATTCGGCATCACGACAAATTCGTCCAAGTCCACATTGCTGAAGTGACCAGGTAGGTCCAAGATCTCTTGTTCCACCATCCGCCCGGCGTCGTTCAACTGAACTTCACTTCTCTCCGTCATCTCACCGAAGCGGTGGGTTCTGTCGGCGACACATATCGTGACCATGTACATAGCCGATTGAGCATAGTCCCATGTCGATATGCGTATTCGCTTCCGGAACCTTTTACGCATAAAGCCAATTCCTCGGCTGAGTGCTCGTTGTCACCCACAAGGGGTGACACTACCGGTTTCCGCACTGCTGCCATGACCGACAAGGGCCGAAGCTTCGCCTCTACCGGCACGAGCGGCGTTCCACGGAATCCGCCATCAGTCACCCACGAGGGGTGACACTACCGCATTGATTCCGGCAAGTCCTTGCCGTACAGGCTGGCTTTCAGGACGTTGAAACTCAACAACGCGCATTTGAGGCGCGCGGGGCTGAGTTCAATCCCGACCTCATCTAGCAGTTCTTCCTTCGGCATGGACTTCACTTCGTCCACGGTCATGCCCTGCACGATCTCGGTGAGCATGCTGGCCGACGCCTGGCTGATAGCGCACCCCTGGCCGCTGAACGCGACATCGGTAATCACACCCGCATCGTTCACGCGCAGCTCGATCCGCACCTCGTCACCGCACAGCGGGTTGGTGTCCTCAAAGGCATAGTCATGCGGATCGAGGTGGCCCTTGTTCTGCGGGTGCTTGCTATGTTGCAGGATGTTTTCGCGGTAGATACTATCCACGAAGAGGTTCTCCCCGAGAAAAGTCTGGCTCGCGCAGACGCCACAGTCGACCCGGATGGGTGGATCAGGCGAAAACATGCTGCGCGTGCTCGATTCCCTCAATCAAAAGGTCGATGTCATCAATCGTATTGTAGACATAGAAGCTCGCCCGACTCGTTGCGGTGACGCCGAGGGCGCGCATCAACGGTTGCGCACAATGGTGGCCGGCCCGTATCGCGACACCACGCTCGTCCAGCAAACCGGCGACGTCGTGTGGGTGCACACCATCCACCTCGAAGCTCACGACCCCGGCACGGGGATGGCCCTCA
>JBHWTK010000079.1:0-54694 GCA_043427975.1 Chloroflexia bacterium
TTCGCCAACTAGGCGGAGAGCATAATGGTCCAGACAACATTTGATGAGTTCCGCGATGTGCTCACCACAGCGGCAGGCAATGCCTGCCGCTGTTCCCGTTCCGAACTGGCACCAACCATCGCAACGATGGCGCCGGGGGCAACGCTGTGGACACGGCCCGACCTCGAATCGGCCTGGCCCGGTTTGACTGAAGATCTCACGCAGGCCGGGCTCGTCCTTCGGGCCGACAGCTCGCCAGCCACCACGCGTGACCAGCCGTGGGGCCTTACCTACGCCAGAGGGGCAATTGCCGAAAGCGGTAGCGTGATCCTTCACGAGAACCGCCTGGAGCAGCGCAGCGTGAGCCTGATGACTGAACGGCTGATTGTGTTGTGCCGGATGGACGACCTTCATCCGTCGCTTGATGACGCTGCCCGCGTTCTCCGCGACATCGCTGCAGACGGCAGCAGCTACGCCACCCTGGTGAGCGGTCCCAGCCGTACCGCGGATATCGAGCGGCAACTCACCATCGGTGTGCAGGGTCCAGGTAAACTGCACGTTATTGTGGTGGACTGAAATCCGCCCGTCGGGCATGATGTGGACCCATACCCTGCCGCACGCCCCAGGCTTCCGCATCCACCGGGGAGAACATCATGACGAACGTCTTCGACCCCACACAAATAGCACGGGCCGAACGCGCCCAGGCCGCCCTTGGTGACCTCACCATTACGCTAAACCCGTCGGACAACGTCGCGATCGCGCGCAATGCGCTTCTGCCCCGCACGGTTCTCACCAGCCCTGAAGGACCTATCACGGTGCAGCGGCTCATCCCGCCGGGACACAAGATCGCGATCCGTAAGGTGGCCGCAGGCAGCGAGATCATCCGCTATGGCCAGGTGATCGGGCATGCCAGCATGCACATCGCGGCTGGAGAGCATGTGCATACGCACAACGTTGTCACGCACCAGGGCGAACTCCGGCTGGACTACGCGTTCTGTTCTGACGTCCGGCCGGTTGACTACGTCCCCGAGCCGGAACGTCGCACCTTTATGGGCTTCCGGCGGCCCGATGGCCGTGTGGGAACGCGCAATTACCTCGGCATCGTCGCCAGTGTGAATTGCAGTTCCACGGCAGTTCAGCGCGTGGTCGAGCATTTCCGCGACAACCCGATCATGGAGCAGTACCCCCATGTAGACGGGGTGATCGGATTCCCCACAAAGGGCGGCTGCGGCGCGCACCACGGCAGCGCCTACATGGCCCAGTTGCAGCGGACCATGGCGGGGATTGTGGACCATCCCAACGTCGGCGGCTACCTGGTGATGAGCCTCGGCTGCGAGGACAACCAGCCCGGCGAGATGATCGAAGCGACCTCGATGCGCTATCAGCAACCGACAGTGATCACCATCCAGGAAGATGGCGGATTTCGCGCTTCGGTCCAGGCCGGAATCGCCGCGGTGGAGAAACTCCTGCCGGTGGTAAACGGCTTCAAACGGGAAGAAGTGCCGGCCAGTGAACTGGTGGTGGCGCTCCAGTGCGGCGGCTCGGATGGCTGGAGCGGCGTGACCGCCAACCCGGCCCTGGGCGAGGCCGCAGACCTCATCGTGCGGCAGGGCGGCACCGTGGTGCTGGGTGAAACCAGCGAGGTGTATGGTGGTGAGCATCTCCTGACACGTCGCGCTGTCAGCGAAGACGTCGCGCAGAAACTCATCGACAAAATCCACTGGTGGGAGCAATACACCTCCATGTGGGGCACGGAGATCGATAACAACCCCAGCCCGGGCAACAAGCTCGGCGGACTTACCACCATTTACGAGAAGAGCCTCGGCGCTATCGCGAAGGCGGGCACAACACCACTGGTCGATGTGATCGACTATGCCGAGCGGATCAGCAAACGCGGATTCATTCATATGGATACGCCTGGGTTTGATCCGGTCAGCGCCACCGGCCAGGTTGCGGGCGGGTGTAACATCGTCGTCTTCACCACGGGTCGTGGCTCGGCGTTCGGCTTCAAGCCCGCACCAAGCATTAAGATCGCAACGAACTCAACGCTTTACGTCAAACAGGAGCCGGATATGGATATCAACGCCGGCAAAATGCTGGATGGCGTGAGCCTGGAGGATATGGGGCGCGAGATCTTTGATCGTATCCTGCAGGTGGCGAGCGGCGAGCAATCAAAGAGCGAGGCCGATGCCATCGGCGAAGAAGAGTTCAACCCCTGGATTCTTGGGGCAACCCTGTAGCGGAGGTACCATGGCGCACGTCCCCATTCCCTTCCAGGATCTGTACAACCGTGCACTGGAGGACACCCAGCAAAGTACCAGCCTGAGCAACTTCCAGACGAGCTGGCGCACTACTCGCGATGCCGCATTCCAGCAGGTCGATTTTGCCGAACAACGCGACAAAATGAAGCTCGCGAAGACGGACGCAATCGACAACCTGGATGCCTACCTGGAGCAATTCATCGCTGCAGCGGAACGATCGGGCGCAAAGGTGCACCTTGCCAGCACCGCCGGCGATGCCAACCGCATCATCCGGCACATCGCCCGCCAGCACGAGGTAAAGCTGGTGGCGAAGTCCAAATCGATGGTGAGCGAGGAGATCTTCCTCAACGACGCGTTGGCCGAGGACGGTATCGCGGCGGTGGAAACCGACCTTGGCGAATGGATCGTCCAGCTCCGGAATGAACGCCCCAGCCACATGGTAATGCCGGCCATTCATCTCAGCCGCCAGCAGGTTGGCGAGGTGTTTACCAAATACTTTGGCCGCGACATCTCCCGCGAGGACGTGGCTGAGCAGGTGCGCGTGGCTCGCGATGAGATTCGCGAGGTCTTTTTCCAGGCGGGCATGGGTGTCACCGGGGCGAACGCGCTCATCGCCGAATCCGGCACGGTGATGATGGTCACCAACGAGGGCAATGGCAGGCTCACATCCTCCCTGCCACCCGTGCATGTGGTGTTGGCAGGTATTGAGAAGCTAGTGCCGACCTATGAGGACGCGATGACGCAGGTACGGCTGCTGGCGCGCAACGCCACCAGCCAGCGCATCACCTCGTACACCACCTTCATCCAGGGTCCTACCCCCGGCCACGAACAGCACATCGTGCTGCTGGATAACGGCCGCCGGGCCATGCGCGACCTGCCGGAGTTCCGGGAGGCACTGCACTGCATCAGGTGTGCTGCCTGTGCCAATGTCTGCCCGCCATACCGGGAGGTTGGCGGACATGTCTTCGGCCACGTTTACACGGGCGCAATCGGCCTGGTGGTGACGCCATTCCTGCATACGCTGGAAGATATCGCCGGTCCGCAAAGCCTTTGCCTGAGCTGCAATGCCTGCGAGATCGTGTGCCCGGTAGAAATTCCCTTGCCGCGACAAATCCTGGATGTACGGGCGATGGTGGTGCGCAAGCTGGGCATGAAGCGCGCGAAACGGGTGATCCTGAAGGCGTACTCGCAGCCCAGCCTGGCCAACCTGCTGCTGAAGATCGGGAGCAAGGTGCAGAAACCGGTCGTGAGGCGTTCCAGGTATATCCGGTTACGGAAGGCGCCAGTGATCGGCAAGCAAACCTCCTGGCGCAGTTTCCCGTCGCTGGCCGACCCGCGCCTGGCAACACGGGAAGCGGTGACCACGCCACCGCATCCGGTGATCGAGAGTGCTGCCGCCGGGATGAAGGTGGCTATCTTCCCCGGCTGCATGACTGATCGCCTCTACCCTGAACAGGGCCAGTCAACCATGCGTGTACTGGCGGCGTTGGGCGTTGAGGTGAAATACCCGGATAACCTCCATTGCTGCGGGCTTATCCCGTTCAACTCCGGCGACCTGGCCCATGCAAAGACAATGGCACGCCACACCATGGCGCAACTGGAATCGCTGGACGTCGATGCAATCCTCTCGCCCAGCGCGAGCTGCGTGGCGATGATGGCGCAGGATTACCTGCACCTGTTCCGAGACGATGAAGATATGCTGCCCCACGCCCGGGTGCTGGCGGACAAGGTGATGGATACCACGAGTTTCCTTGTGAATATCGCCCGGTTGCAGCCCGGCAGCTTTGCTGCGGAATCGCCACGCGAGGTGACCTACCACGACAGTTGCCAGGGGTTGAACGCGCTGGGCCTGCTCCCTGAGCCGCGCTACCTGATTGAACAGGTGATGGGCGATACACTGGTAGAGTTGCCGGAGCAACTCTGCTGCGGATTCGGCGGGTCATTCAGCATCGAGCACCCTCGCGTGGCGCAACGGCTGATGGATCGCAAGTTGAACGGGGCCGATGGTACTGGCAACCGGCTGCTGGTGACAGATAACCAGGGATGCATTATGCACCTGCGCGGCGGGATCGATGCCGAAGGTCGCCGTATCGAGGTGAAGCACATCATCGAGCTGCTGGCCGAGCGACTGCCAGAAGCGTAAACGCGGAGAACCGGAACGTGCTCAAGTCCATCCACTGGGACGTCTACACCATCGTCATAGTCGCCCTCGCTCCCGTCGTATTGTTGACCGCCTGGGGATTGACAGCGTGGGATGAAGCCCGGATACGCCAGCAGCAGTGCCAGGTGGCCGAAAGTTGGCTTGAAGATAGTGCCCGCCTCGCGCCGAGGTTTGAGAACGCCGGGTCGATGGAAGATATCGCGGGCTGGATCACGGGAATCGAGGAAATCAACTCCCCAGCCAGCGCGGGACAGTTGCGGCACGGGATCCTCTCGTCGGCGCGATACCACGCTGAGTATTTTCCGGATATGAGCACGGCCAATCCCGGCGTACTTAACCCGAAGAACGGCCTGTATGAACGCACCATCACGGAAGGCGCCGCGAACCTGGTGCAGCATTGCCCGGATGTGGAACCGCTGTTGCCCGACGCATTTCCAATGGTTTTCACGGAAGAAGGAGCCAATTGAGCAAACTCACCCACTTTGATGATCGCGGCGGAGCCCATATGGTGGATGTCGGCAACAAGGCCGATACCCGACGTGTCGCTGTGGCCACTGGCACTATCCGGATGCGACCAGAAACGGTTGATCTCATCCGTCGGGGTGCCGCGCAGAAGGGCGATGTCCTGGGCGTGGCCCAGGTGGCGGGAATCATGGCGGCAAAGAACACCCCGCAGATTATTCCGATGTGCCACCCGCTTATGCTCACGGGTACAGACATCGCGTTCGATGTTGGGGAAGATGCAATTAGCATTACGGCTACAGTCCGCACTACTGGCAAAACCGGCGTGGAGATGGAAGCGCTTACGGCGGTGAGTGCGGCGGCCCTGACGATTTATGACATGGTGAAGGCGGTGGACCGCGGCATGGTGATCGAGAACATCCAGGTAGAGTCGAAAGAAGGTGGCGCCAGTGGATCCTGGGCGCGGGCAGCCGCCACTGAGCCCGTGTGCGATGACGGTGTGTGCAGCATCGGGAACGCCAATGCAGGCGAACCGGTAAACCTCGGTGCCCTCGCGAGCATCCGGACCACCGAAACCCCGACATCTTCCGAGGAATCGGGCGCGAATTCCTGACCCTCCGGGCGCCCGTACTGGCCGGAAATTGCGTACACTTGCACCAATGGGTATTCATACCAGCGGCCCGGCCGGGAGAGGCCAGGATACTGGTAAACACAATGCAGGCGAGCCCGGGGTGGAACCTTTATCGCCTGATCAGGAGAGACAGACAGATGGCTGCAACGACGACCGACCAGATGCGCTCCAGTTCCTCCAGCGGGCTCGTCACCGGCACTGAACGGGCATTTTGGTATTTCCTCCGCATCTCCGGGCTTGTGCTTCTGGTGTTCGTATTCATCCACCTGTTCCTCACCCACTACGTGAATGTCCCCAGCGAAACCACATTCAACTACGTGGCTGCCCGATGGTCCAACCCCCTCTGGCGCTCGTTCTCCATCCTGATGCTGCTTGCCGCCGTGTGGCACGGCATGATCGGCCTGCGCATGGTTCTTACCGACCTGATTGGCAGCAAGCGAGGCCGACTGATCGCCTACGCGGCCTGTTGGTTCACTGGCATCGCTTTCACGGTGTTGGGCATCGTGACCGTGCTTGCCTTCGATGAAGAGGCTGCCCGCAACAATACCGGTCCCCTGGCTGATGCCATGTGGCTCGGCGACCTTATCGGCTATTCCCTCTATGTGTTCGCGGCTGCTATCTACGTCGGCGTGATCCTGCTGGCGGTGTGGGTGGTCCAGAACCTTCGTGACGACCGCGTGCCGGTGTACCGCGGCGATGTCGGCCAGTATGCCTGGGTGCTGCACCGAGCCACTGGCGTTGGTGTTGTCTTCTTCCTGCTGGTGCACGTCATCGACATCATGCTTGTGGGCCTGGGCAGCGACGTCTATGACCACACGGTTGGCTTCTATGCCAACTGGTTCATCGTTCCCATGGAAATCATGTTGGTGGGCGCGGTGATCTACCACACACTCAACGGCCTGCGCGTGATTGCAGTGAACTTCACGTCCTCTGGGCCTGTGAAGGAAGCCCGCGCATTCTGGTGGGTACTGGCGGCGACCATCATCCTCACCATTCCAAGCGGCATCGTGATCCTGCTGCACGAACTGTAAACGGCACATAATTTGCATTGAGCACCGGGGAGGCGGGTATCCGCCTCCCCGGTTTGTTTTCGCCGTGCCCCGCCGGGCGCGCATATCAAGGCCATGCAATGACCGACCGTCCCGATCCCGAACAGTCCGCCGAGGAGGCCGGTCTCCGGTATGTGACTGACTCCTCTCCGGGCATCACCCGTCACCGTGCCGGCAAGGGCATGTATTACCGCAACAGCAAGGGTGAGAAGATCACCGACAAGCGAACGCTGGCGCGTATCAAGTCGCTGGCGATTCCCCCTGCCTGGACGGATGTCTGGATTGCGTCCACTGCAAATGCCCATTTACAGGCAACTGGCCGCGATGCAAAAGGGCGCAAACAGTACCGTTATCATCCCCGATGGGCAACGGTACGCGATGAAGCCAAATACGAGCACATGCTGGAGTTCGCGCGTGCCCTGCCCGGTATTCGTGCACGGGTGGAGGCCGACCTTGGCAAGCGAGGGTTACCCCGCGAGAAAGTGCTGGCCGCCCTGGTAAGGCTATTGGAGACGACGCTGATTCGGGTCGGCAACGACCAGTACGCCAAAGAGAACAAATCGTACGGACTTACCACCATGCGCGATCGCCATGCCGAAATCGAAGGATCCACCGTCACGTTCTCGTTCACCGGCAAGAGCGGTGTGGACCACGAGATCGAGCTGAAGGATCGTCGGCTTGCCACCATCGTGCGCAAGTGCCAGGAGCTTCCCGGCCAGCACCTGTTCCAGTACATCGATGAGGACGGCAACCGGCAATCCGTGGGTTCAGGCGACGTCAATGCCTACCTGAAAGAAATCTCCGGCCACGATTTCACGGCCAAAGACTTCCGCACCTGGGCGGGCACCATGCTGGCAGCCGAGGCCCTGGCTGGATTCGATATTGACGCCGACGAGACTACCGCCAGGAGCAACATCGTTTCGGCAATCGAGAACGTATCCAAACGGCTGGGCAACACCCCCACCATTTGCCGCAAGTGCTACGTGCACCCGGCGGTTATCGATGCCTATATGGATGGCGACACCATCTCGACGATTGAGCAACAGGTGGAGAAGCAGAGGAAGGAACACGACCTGCCCCCGCTGGAGCACGCCGTCATGGAGTTGCTGGTACGCCGGTTACATGCCGATATGGCCGCTGCGAAAACCGCCTAGCGTTGGTCCCGCAGCACATCTACCCAATCGGCAAGGTGTTCCAGCAGCGATTTCACCTGGTCGCGTGCGGTGTGGTCAGTGAGCTCACCGAGATTGTTGAACTTGTCCTCTGCAAACGTCACGTACACCTCCGGCTCGGGTATCGTGATCGCGCCCATGCTGAGGAAGATCTGGCGCAGGTGCATTTGCACGCGCACCGTACCGGTGCGATCGATGCTGGCACTGGCAATCGCTACCGGTTTCCCGCGTAACGGTGATCGCCCGCGCGGTGTGGCAGCCCAATCAAGCGCGTTTTTCAGCACACCTGGCACTGAGTAGGCGTATTCCGGAGTAAACACCAGCACGCCATCGGCACGGCGAAGTGCATCGTGGAAATCGCGCACCATGGGCGAGGTTGTGGTACGGGCCTGGTCGGGATTGAAGAATGGCAGGGAACCGACGGAAAACTCGGTGATATGGACATCTTCCGGCTGCAACAACATGGCGGTACGCAAAAGCCCGCGGTTGTAGCTGCGTTCGCGCAGGCTGCCAACCAGCGCGACGATTTCAATGCGATCCTTACGATCCATCGATGTCCTTACTCCCCTCGTGTCCCACACCTCGTCCGATTGTAACGCAGGGTAGTAGCTCCGCGATGAACGGCAGGCAGTAACCGTGCCAATTGCGTTAGATTTCCTGCCCGATAACACGTTTTGGCGCGGTATGTTGTGTAGACCTGTCCTGACCGGTCGAAGACCTGGCATAGGGCGGGTGAATCGGCGGCTCGAAGCACCCGCTCCTCGTCATGCCCGCCCCATTTGGCCCTTCGGTACGCTGGTGGAACGCAGGCCGGGTCCCTGCCGACCGCAGGTGGAAGAACCGCCATTACCGCATTCTTGTCCTACAATAGAGACTGAACTAAAGGCACTCACTCCCATCGAACGTCGCTACGTTCGGTGGCGGGCAGCAGCGTTGCGTGCCCGCAGCTGTGATCGCCGTGCGGGAGAGGCACGCGATGACACAAGCAGAAAGGCCTCATTTCACCATGAGCCAGTTCAGCCATGACCCCTTTGGCGCTCGCTCGTCGCTCTCCCTGGGCGATGGCAGCGCCGTAACCTACTACAGCTTGCACAAGCTGGTGGACGATGGCGTGCTCGATTCGGTCGACCGCCTGCCCTTCACTGTTCGTATCCTGCTGGAAAACGTGCTGCGTTCTGCTGGCGGCGAGTTTACCAGCCCGAACCATGTGGAACAGCTCGCCCGGTGGCAGCCGGTTGACGGTGGCGGCGTGGATGACGATTTCGAGCTGCCATTCATGCCGGCCCGTGTTGTCCTGCAGGACTTCACCGGCGTACCGTGCGTGGTCGATCTCGCTGCCATGCGCAGCGCGGTGGCCCGGCTCGGCGGCGACGTGAGCAAGATCAATCCGCTCGTGCCGGTCGACCTCGTGATCGACCACTCGGTGCAGGTGGACAAGTTCGGTACCAACCTCGCGTTCTTCAACAACATGGATATGGAGTACAAGCGCAATCACGAGCGCTATGCCCTCCTCCGCTGGGCGCAGGGCGCGTTCCAGAACTTCCGCGCCGTGCCGCCAGGAACGGGCATTGTGCACCAGGTGAACCTGGAGTACCTCGCCAGCGTGGTAGGCACGAAGGACGAGAACGGCGAGACTGTGGCGTTCCCCGATACCCTGGTGGGTACCGACAGCCACACCACTATGATCAACGGCCTGGGCGTGCTCGGCTGGGGCGTTGGTGGTATCGAGGCCGAGGCCGTGATGCTCGGCCAGCCGCTGTACCAGTTGGCACCGGATGTGGTCGGCTTCAAGTTCGTGGGCGAACTCAACCCGGGCACCACCGCTACCGACCTCGTGCTTACCGTGACCGAAATGCTGCGCAAGCATGGTGTGGTAGGCCGCTTTGTGGAGTACTACGGCACCGGCCTCACCAACCTCGGCCTGGCGGACCGTGCCACTATCGCCAACATGGCGCCGGAATATGGCGCGACTGCCGGCCTGTTCCCGATTGATGCCGAAACGCTCAGCTACCTCCGCCTGACCGGCCGCGACGAATCGCTGGTGCAATTGGTAGAGGCCTATGCCAAGGCGCAGGGCCTGTTCCGCACCGACGATACGCCAGACCCGCAGTTCAACGACACGCTGGAGCTTGACCTCAGCACCGTCGAGCCGAGCCTGGCCGGTCCGCGGCGCCCGCAGGATCGCCTGGCACTCAGCGACCTGCGCGATGTGTTCTACACCGCCTACACCGAGCGGTTCGGCGACAAGGTCAACAAGACCCGCTACGACGAGCAGGTGATCGAATCGTTCCCGGCCAGCGATCCGCCGGCTGCCATGGCGGGCGCGAACTCCGAGGACCACAGCGACCTCGACGAGCAGCGTGGCCGTGTGAGCACTGCCGTAGCCGCTGCGCCGCCGATGTCGATGCACCTGGGCGAAGTGGATGTCACCATCAATGGCAACGAGGTCGCGCTGCACCATGGCGCAGTCGCGATTGCGGCCATCACCTCGTGCACCAACACCAGCAACCCGAGCGTGATGATCGGTGCGGGCCTGCTGGCGAAGAAGGCAGTTGAACGCGGGCTCAATGTGGCCCCGTACGTGAAGACATCGCTGGCACCGGGTAGCCAGGTGGTGACGCGCTACCTCGAACAGAGCGGCGTCATGCCCTATCTGAGCGCGCTGGGGTTCCAGGTGGTGGGTTACGGCTGCACCACCTGCATCGGTAACAGCGGCCCCTTGCCGGCACCCGTGGCCGAAGCAGTGGATGAGCACGACCTGGTGGTTGCCAGCGTGCTGAGCGGCAACCGCAACTTTGAGGGCCGCGTGCACCCGCAGGTGCGCGCCAGCTTCCTGGCCAGCCCGCCCCTGGTGGTGGCGTTTGCGCTCGCCGGCACGGTCGATATTGACCTCGCAAAGGACCCAATCGGCCACGACCCGAACGGTGACCCGGTGATGCTTGCTGATATTTGGCCGACCCGTGAAGAAGTGGCCGCCGCCATGAGCACCAGCGTGACACCGCAGATGTTCCGCGAGGAATACGCGACGGTGTTCTCCGGTGACGAGCGCTGGCAGAACTTGCCGGTGCCGGAAGGCGACCTGTTCGCCTGGGACGAGGCCAGCACGTATGTGCGCGAACCAAGCTTCTTCGAGGACCTCTCGCCGGAGCTGCAGCCCGTGGCCGACGTGAAGGACGCCCATGTGCTGGCCCTGCTCGGTGATTCGGTAACCACGGATCACATCAGCCCGGCCGGTTCCATTGCCCGCACCAGCCCGGCAGCGCAATACCTGACCGAGCACGGCGTGAAGCCGTTCGAGTTCAACAGCTACGGTAGCCGTCGCGGTAACCACGAGGTGATGGTGCGCGGCACGTTCGCCAACATCCGCCTGCGCAACCAGATTGTTCCAGGCAGTGAAGGCAACGTCACGAAGCACCTGCCAAGCGGCGAGGAAATGACGATCTACGAGGCCGCCGAGAAGTACCAGTCCGAAGGTCGCGACCTCATCGTGATCGCCGGCAAGGAATACGGCACCGGCTCCAGCCGCGACTGGGCCGCCAAGGGTACGCTGATGCTCGGGGTTAAGGCGGTGATCGCCGAGAGCTTCGAGCGCATTCACCGCAGCAACCTGGTCGGCATGGGCGTGATGCCACTGCAGTTCCAGGAAGGCGAGAATGCCACCACGCTTGGGATTAAGGGTGATGAGACGTTCAGCATCGAGGGCCTGGACAGCAAGCTCACACCGAAGGGCTTGATCACGGTGACGGCCACTCGCCCGGATGGCAGCCAGTTCAGCTTCGAGGTGATCCAGAGGGTCGATAGCCAGGTGGATATCAACTACATGCGCAACGGCGGTATCCTGCCGACCGTGCTGCGCCGGTTGATCCAGGCGTAATCAGTACTCAACCTTAAGCGACTGATGCCCGGATAGATTCCGGGCATCAGTCGTTTTTCGGCTGGGCGCGCTAACGTTGGCATAGACCGTCCCCTAGTCGATACTGCTAACAGGGACCAACTGAAAAGGAGACGGAGGAAGCCATGATATCTCGTCGCGATGTGGTCAAACTGGGTGCGGCTGGATTAATAGCGCCCTCGCCAAGGGCGGTGCCAGACAGCTCCCCTGCTGTGTTAGCCGAGGATTCCAGCGACAGAGTTGCCATGTTCCGAGGAAATGCGGCCCGCACTGGTGAGATGCCCGGTCCGGCTCCAAGCCTGGACGAACCTATTGTCGTTAAATGGCAATTCTATGCTGCCGGCCTGATCAACTCTTCTCCTGCGGTGGTCGACGGCAGGGTGTATTTCGGTAGTTATAGATCAACCGGGAAGTTTGCCCCGAAGAAAGAAGCCGACTTCCACGCCATCGACGTGGTCACGGGACAAGAGCATTGGAGCATCTCCTGTGGTGGTGTTGCTACATCCTCACCAGCCGTGTCAAATGGAACGGTGTTCTTTGGCAGCCAGGAAGGGGAGATATACGCGGTAGAGGGTTCAACTGGCCAAGAGAAATGGCGATTTGCCACAGGTAGCCCGATTTTTTCTTCTCCGGCAGTAGTTGATGGTACCGTCTTCATCGGTGGCCATAGCGACAATGTCTATGCACTCGATGCGACTTCCGGTGAAGAGATCTGGCGGTTCAATACCGGGGCCGACGTATTGTCATCACCCGCGATCAGTGGAGACATCGTCTTCATCGGAAGCTATAACAAAGCCCTCCATGCTATCGACTCCAAAACCGGCACCGAACTCTGGCGATTTGATACCAACGACCCAATTCGTGTGGCTCCTGCGGTGTTCAACGGCACTGTTTACGTTGGTACTGAAGGCAGGCGCAGACGGGGTACTTACGCGCTCGACGCCTCCTCAGGAAAAGTGCAATGGAGCACTGACCAAACTGGAATGGCCTCCTCACCTGCTGTAACTGATGATTTATTGGTTTACGTCTGGGACGACCTTCGTGCATGCGACCCGGGAACTGGCACCGAAAGCTGGCGCATTGATCTGGAGAGCTCCATCTCATCTCCGGTCATCTGCGATAACACTGTGTTCATAGGCGGTAGCGATCAAAACTTCTATGCATTCGACGCCTCCACCGGTGAAACCCTCTGGCGCTTTTCAACGGGAGGAATTATCAGTTCGTCACCTGCAGTGTCAGATGGAATGATCCTTGTAGGAAGCGAAGACGGTTATGTCCATGCGCTAGGAAACCTGTTGCCTCTCGCATTGAAGACTGATGTGGTCGTGCGCGCAGCTCCATCAAACAGCGGGGTATCACGTGGCACAGCCAGTGCCGGTATCGAAATTGAACACCTTGGCGCGCGGGAAGAACGCGAGGGCGAGGTCTGGGTGGAAATAACCATAAACGGCACCACTGGCTGGATTCCACTGGAAGCGATTGACCCCGTTACCCTGCCGCCCGAAGGTGAAATCGAATACGTGTACATCCCGGAGTAGCGACCGCTCGACGCTCGCGCTTGACGCCCGTTGCAACCTTCAGGAAGATGAGATTATCAGCCTGACTGCCCGCACCAAAGGAGTTACGCGTGCTTCGAATCGGAATGGTCGGCGTGAACACCTATCACGCCGAGGCGTTTACCCGCATTTTCAACGGCGGGCCTGAAGAAGGGCCGCGTATCGCCGATGCTCGCATCACCCACGTGTGGGCAGGCGAATACGACGAGCGCCTGGTTGAACTGGAAGCGATACTCGGGGCGTACGACAACCGCGTAAACGATCCTGCCGACCTGATCAGCGCGGTCGACGGCATTCTCATTCTCGACGACACCGACGGTGGTGCCCGCCACGCGGAACTCGCCACACCATTCCTGCAGGCCGGAATGCCGGTGTTCATCGACAAACCAATGACGACCGACTACTCGGATGCTGTTCGCCTGTTCCAGCTTGCGGAGCATCACAACGCGCCACTGTTTAGCAGCTCCGCGCTGCGGTTCCCGATCGAGATCGACCACGATGCCATTGCCGCGCTCGGCAAACTCAGCTCGGTTGTCAGCATTGGTCCAGGCGAGTGGTTCTATTACGGCGTGCACGCCGTGGAAGTGGTTGGGGCAGTGACCGACGACCGGCCTGAGTCGGTGCACCGGTTCGCGATGGATGAGAAGGACATCGCGGTAGTGACCTATGAATCGGGCCTGGCGAGCGTCATCATGACGCTGCGCGATGCCGGCTACCTGTTCAAGGTGGCCGTGTACGGCGAAAACGGGAGCCATACCTTTAGCGTGGACGACGGCATGGGCTTCTACACTAACGAAATGGCAGCGTTCGTGGAGATGATCCGCACGGGCATGCCACCGGTCACGCGCGAGCAAACCCTCGATGTGCTGGCGATCCTGCATGCCGGAATTCGTAGCGCCAACGAGAACCGCACCGTCCGGATCAACGAGATCACCGGAGGTGTGGCATGACATCACCACGGATTGGCGTGATTGGCCTGGGGTCAATTGGCCACACGCATGTAAACACCTGGAAGGCTGTCGGTTTCGCACCGGTGGCCGTCACCGACGCTATGGCCGCCGTGCGGGAGCGGGCCGCAGCCGAGGGCGACTGGACAGTTTTCGAGTCCGGCGAGGCGATGATCGCCAGCGGCGACGTCGATATCATCAGCATCTGTACCCCGCCTGCGTTCCACAGGGATCTCGCGGTGGCTGCCTTCAAGGCTGGCCTGACGGTGCTGTGCGAGAAACCGTTGGCGCACACGCTGGAGGATGCAGAGGCGATTGCCGCAGCCGCGAAGGGCGCAAGTGGCACCCTGCACGTCGGGTTCTGCCACCGCTTCGAGCCGGCGATTGTCGCGATAAAGGAGCTCATTGACTCCGGACAACTCGGGAGGATCATCACCTTACGCAACCGGTTCGCGGGGCACATGCACCACCCGGAGAGCACCTGGTTCGCCAACCCGTTGATCAGCGGCGGCGGTGCGCTTGCCGATACCACCATCCACTCAATCGATATGTTCCGGTACCTGCTGGGCGATGCGGTGCAGGTGCGCAGCCTTGCCAGTACCCAGGCGAGCGACCTCGGCCCGGCGCTTGACGTAGAGGATACGGGCGTAATTGTGCTCGCCAACGCACAGGGCGCGCTCGGCGTGCTCGAAGCCAGTTGGCGCACCCCACCGGGTGAGTGGTCGGTAACCGTGTACGGCACGAAGGGCACCGCGACGTTCGACTATGCCACCGGCATCGGCACAGTTACGACCCCTGACGGGGAAACCGCAGCGCTTGGGTTTGAGGCAGGTGACCGGTTTACAGCGGAGTTTCGGCACGTTGCCCACGTTTGGGAACACGGAGGCGCGCCCAGGGCGACTGTGCACGATGGCGTGGCCGCGAACCGTATTCTCGCGCAGGCCTACCAGGATACGGCACGTTAACCCGGCGATTTCAGCAGGAACAGTCGATCGTTTTTCAGGATTGGAACCAGCACATCGCGCATGGCGCGGGCATCGATCAGTGTGCTCTCGCTCTCGCCGATGCGGTGAGTTCGCTGGGCGCCGGCGGCGGCTAGCGGCCCGGCAGCCAGCGTGAAATCGCGTTCCAGTTCGAACTCGCTATACAGCTCGGCCCACATGTGGAGCCGGTTCCGCACGATCACCTCGTCGCCGTGAGGCAACCTGACCCGGCCATCGGTCAACTCCTCCTGCAGGTGGTATGGCACGCCGGTGAGTTCCTCGATGCAGTGCATGGAGGTGTTGCTGTTGTGCGTCACGCCACCCAGGAGCAGGATCTTGCCGCCGCGCTCCATCAGGCGGAAATACGGGCTCGCTTCGTCGCAGGGTGAGGCGCCGTGCTCGTGACCGCTCGTCCACACTTCACGGTTCGCGCCGAGTGCCACAACGGAATGCGTGGGGTGAATGCTGCGCCTGGCACCGGGATACTGGCGCGCGGCTTCCGGCACGATGCCGACAAACCGGGCGCAGGGCGTGGAGACGAGGTCGATGACCGGAGGGCGGTCAGGGGCATCCGCATCGCTGCCCGTGAGGGAGGGAAAAAGAACCGTGCCCTCCTCCCCCACGGCTTCCAGCAGGGCGGCTATGACCGCGTTGGGGCCGCCATCGACGTGCCCCAGCCCCTTCATGGAGGTGTGGACCAGCACGACATCGCCCGGAACGAGGCCGAGTTCGCCTAATCCGGTTATGAGTTCAGCGGGAAGCATCCTCATCAACTCCGCCTTATTCGATCCCTGCGGGATCATGCTCGGGCATAAAGCCCGAGCCTACGATTGCCCCGTGATGGCCACGCGTTTGAAGCGCTTTTTGCCGGCGCGCAACAAGACCGCCGTGGCATCACCCATAACGCTGGCGAACGGCACATCCAGATCGCTCACCGGTTCATCGTTCACGCGCAGGCCGCCCTGTTGCGCCAGGCGGCGCGCCTCTCCCCTGCCCTTGGCCAGTTCGGCAGCGACAAAGGCATCGGCAAGCGTGAACTCGTCCGTCAGTTCGGCAGCAACGAGTTCGGTGGTTGGCAGCGATTCGTCCGAGGCATCCGGGCCGGAACCTGATCCTTCGAACAGTGCCCTGGTGGCGGTTTCCGCCTGTTGGGCAGCTGCCAGGCCATGCGCCAGGGCTGTCGCCTCGAATGCCAGCACGCGCTTCGCCTCGCGGAGCGCCTCGCCCTGCACGCTGGTGAGGTGCTCGATCTCCTCGTCCAGGATGTACGTGAACCGCTTCAGGTACGTTTCCACCATGGCATCGTCGGTGTTCACCCAGTACTGGTAGTAATCGTAGGGGCTGAACATATCCGGGTTCAGCCACACCCGCAGGCCGCTGCCGGTTTTGCCCATCTTCTCGCCACTGGTGGTGGTGATGAGCGGCTGCACCAGCGCGTAGGCTTTCTCACCATCGGCGCGGCGAATCAGATCTACGCCGCCCAGGATGTTGCTCCACTGGTCGCTGCCGCCAAGCTGGAGGGTACATCCCATCTCGCGGAAGAGGTGGAGGAAATCATACCCCTGCACGAGGCGGTAGTTGAACTCCACAAAGTTCAGGCCGCCGGTCTCGAAGCGCTTTTTGTACGTCTCAGTCGCCAGCATCTCATTCACGCTGAAATGGCGGCCGATATCGCGCAGGAACGGGATGTATTCCAGCTTCAGGAGCCAGTCCGCATTGTTGACCAGGATCGCCGGCGGGTTATCGCCAAACTTGCCGCCCTCGAAATCGAGATACTTCGCCAGCTGGGCGCTGATACCCTCCAGGTTGCGCTCAAGGTCCTCGATCCTGATAAGTTCGCGAGCGCTGGTGCGGCCGGTAGGGTCACCCACCATGGCGGTGCCGCCACCCGCAAGGGCGATAGGCTTGTGACCAAAGCGCTGCAACGTGCCGTGCAGCATGAGGGTAGCCATGTGGCCCGCGTGCAGGCTTTCGCCGGTAGGATCGTAGCCGATGTAATAGGTGCGGCTACCGGTTTCCAGGTGGTCGCGCAAGCCAGCTTCGTCCGAAACATCGTGCACGAACCCACGGGCTCGCAGGTAATCGAGCGCGGGAACGCCCTGTGCGCGGGCGTGCTCCGGCGCGCTAATCCTGCCGCCGGGAGTGGTAAACATGGCCGATGCCGCCTGGGGAGTCATGATGGGCCTTTCGATGTGAACACTACGATCCTGTGACAATGGCCCGGGCCAGTGCCCGAGCCATTCTCGAAAACAACACTACTGGCCAGGGAATGCGACCTAAATTTCGCCGTTAAGGAAGCCCTGCACATAACCGGGCAGCTGCGACCAATCGCCCTGGTACACCCACATGCCACCGGCAACAACATCGCCCCACAGCAAGTGGGTGAAGGTGCCCCAGTACACATTCTCGAGCGGGATACCCGGTGCAGCCGCGAGCAACTGCATTTGGACCTCGGTCGGAATGGTGGTGATCACCGCATCGCGGGCGATTTCCAGCAGTTCCGGCAGGCGGGCAACATTGGCAGGATCCTGCGCCTTTTGCAGCAGCGCGGTGAGGATCAGCTGCTGGCGCATCACGCGGCCATCATCGCCATCCTGGTGGCGGGTGCGCATCATTTCAAGCGCCTGTTCGCCGTTGAGCGTAAGTTCTCCTGCGGGATAGAAGATGGACTTGGTGCCGTAATCCAGTGTTGGGTAGGAATCATCGGCGAGGTCGTACGGGTTCATAATCGTGACGCCACCGAGGGTATCGATGATCTTCTCCACGCCCTCGAAGCGAACGGAGAGCGCAGCGTCGATGGTCACACCAAAGTTGTGCTCGATGGTGTTCTTCGTCGCTTCCATGCCGATCATCCAGTCTTCCTTGCCGTTTTCGGCGACGGACTTGAACGCGGCATTGATCTTGTCGAACCCGACTCCCGGAATTTCCACGTAGAGGTCGCGCGGGAAGCTCATGGTCCGCACGGTGTTGTCCGCTAGGTTCACCCGGCTCACCATGAGGACGTCGGTATTCAGTTCCTTCTCATCGGGGCGAGTATCCATGCCCATCACGAGGAAGGTGTACACGTCCTTGAGCTCCAGTGCCGCGGGAGTTGCGTACTCCAGTGCATCTACAATGCGGAACCCGCCGGCGGCAGCTGCCATGGCGGCACCCAGGCCAAGGAAAGATCGACGGTTAAGCGAAAAGGTCATTGAAGCTGGCACCTTTCAACATTGCAAAGCGGTGGTTCTGGCCATGCCCTTCCGGGCATTCAGCCATATAGTACCGTATTGCCCACAGATTTCCTGAGCCGGCTAGCCGGGCAGTACCTAGACCTCGCCGGCAAGGAATGCCTGCATGTAGCCCGGAAGTTGGCTCCAGTCGCCCTGGTACACCCACATGCCGTTGCTGAGGGTTTCGCCCCAAAGAAGGTGAACCAGGTTGCCCCAGAAAACGTTCTCTGCGGGAATTGACGGAACACTGGCAACGAGATGGAGCTGCACCGGCTCCGGGATCGTGGTGATGACACTGTCCTTCAACGTGGTGAGGAACTGGGGCAGCTTCGGGAGATTGGCGGGGTCCTTCGCTTTCTCCAGCAGGGCTGACAGGATTAACTGTTGCCGCATAACACGGCCATCATCGCCATCCTGGTTGCGTGACCGCATGAGCTGGAGTGCCTGCTTGCCGTTGATCCGCTGCTCGCCAGCCGGGAAGTAGATATTGCCGAACTTCTCGTCCCGCAACTCGTAGGGGTTGTTGAAGGTGACACCACCAAACGTGTCGATGATCTTCTCGACCCCTTCGAATCGCACCGAGAGTGCGGCATCGATTGGCACACCAAAGTTGTGCTCAATCGTGGCCACAACTGCTGCCTGGCCCTTCATCCAGTCCTCCCGGCCATTGGCGGCAGCCGACTTGAATGCCTGGTTGATCTTGTTATACCCAACGCCGGGAATCTCTACATACAGGTCACGCGGGATGCTGATGGTCCGCACGGTGTTGGCGGCAAGGTCTACCCGGCTCACCATCATCACATCGGTATTGAGTTCCGATTCGTCTGGACGTGTATCCATGCCGAGCACAAGGAACGTGTATACGTCCTGCACCGGGAGATCGGCGGGTATGGCGTAGTCCTGCGCGGACATGATGCGGAAACCACCTGCCGAGGCGGCCATCCCGGCGCAGATACCAACGAGTGTTCGTCGGTTCATGCGAATATCCATAGTGACACAATCCATCTGTTCCCTCGCCGCTGTTCCGGCGAGGTTGCCATCGGTATGTGCAATTATGGTAGCGTGAGTCCAACGAATTTCACGTATACGCCGGGAACCGCTATGACCACAACCATCACCTGGATCACCGATTGGGAAGACGCAAAAGTTAGGTCACGAGCCGAGCGCAAGCCGATCCTCGTCGACGTGTACCAGGACAACTGCAGCGGATGCGATCGGCTGGCCAACGAAACATTCGCCGATCCGGCCGTGGCCGACGCGATTGCGAACCGCTTTATTGCCGTGAAGCTCCACCTGTTCCAAGACCGCGCCATAGTGCGGGACTGGGGGCTGTTCTGGACGCCTACGGTTCTATTTGCAGACCGAACCGGCAAGATTCGCTACGAATCGATTAACTTCGTACCGGCCGACGTCATGCTGGATATCCTCGATATCGGCGAGGCCAGGGTGGCCATGCGCTGGAGGGAACTGGATACCGCCATCGACCGGCTACTGGATGTTGAGCGTCGCCACCCGGATGGCCCCATGACCGCCGAAGCGATTTACTGGCGAGGCATGGCCGAGTACTTCCGCGAAGGCAACCAGCCTGCAACGGCCAAACGGGTGTGGGCGAAGATCACGCAGGAGTTCCCCGATTCGATTTGGGCGAAACGCCAGCCCTGATCCCGCCGCCTACCAGCGGTTGGGATCCAGGTACCCAACGCCCAGCCAGCCGCGCACGTGTGCCGGGAGCACGGTCCAGTCGGTCATGTAGTTCCAGCCGCCATCTGCCAGGGTTTCCCCCCAAAGGAACTCCACCACATTCCCCCACGCCACAAGCGCAGGGTCGATGCTGGGTACATTGGCCACCAGGTGGCCCTGGACGTCGGCGGGGATATCGGTGGTGACAAATTCCTGACCGGCGGCGACGATAGCGGGCAGGTTGGCTACGTTCTGCGGCTTCTGGAGCTCGTCCAGGCAGGCACCCAGCACCAACTGCTGGCGCATGACACGCCCTTCATCGAAATCCATGTGGCGCGTGCGACTAAACTCCAGCGCCTGCTCGCCGTTGAGGCGAAGCTCACCAGCGGGATAGAAGATCTCCTTCACGCCGAAATCAGGGGTAGGATACGCATCGTCGTACACATCGTAGGGGTTGATCACCGTGATGCCACCCATGGCATCAATCACACCCGGCATTTTGTGAAGGTTGGTTGTGACGATGCCATCGACCTTGAAGTTGAAGTTCCACTCGATGGTAGCCCGGAAGAGCGCAACTCCCGCGTTCCAATCGTGGTTATTGGCCTTGCTGCCGATGTTGTAGGCGCCGTTGATCTTCATCCAGCCGTAGCCGGGAATCTCGGCCAGCAAGTCACGCGGAATTGAAATGGTTCGGACGCGCCGGTTCGCCACTTCCACCCGGCTGAGCATAATGACATCGGTGTTTTCGTCATCTTCGACGCCGCGCGTGTCGAGGCCGGCAACAACGAACGTATAGGAATCCTGCACGCCAAGCGCCGAGGGCGTAGCAATCGATTCCGGCGGCGGCTCCGGGGTCGTGTACGGGCCCGGGGTGGAATCCTGGGCGTAACCAGGTTGAGGCCGAACCAACCCGCCACGTGCGGCTACCAGCGCCCCGGCTAGGGCAAAGGCACGTCGCGACAGTGCTTTCTTCAATGTCATGACTGGATCTCCGGGAAATAACGAGGGCGCACGCAAGGCCCGGTGTGTAAACGACGGGTAGAATTCCTGCGGGCAGCATACCACGCGAGGCGTAGCCGGTCAGAGGAGCGTTCGGAGCGCCCATACTGTACCAACACCGGCCGCCATGGCCAGCATCAGGTTCGGGCGCAGGCGCATGGTGATCCCGACGGCCACAACGCCGAGGATCCCTTCTATACCCGCTTCCAAGGCAGCCGGAACAACCAGCGCCGTGATCACCGCACCGGGGAGATACCCCAGCCCTGCCTCAAACCGTGGCGAAAGGGATATGCGGCCCATCAACCAGTACCCGCCCGCGCGCAGGCCGTAGGTGATAATCGCCATCACCGCAATGGCAACGAGGGTTTCGCGATGGAGGGCGAACCAGGTCTCTCTCACTCGGCTGCCTCCGCATCTGGCACAGCCACGTGGCGGGATGGATCTGCGGTGACCACGGCCGTGACCACGCCGGAGATTCCGCCTGCCACCACATACCAGGTACCGGGCACCAGCATCCAAACCAGCACGGCTGCGATAGCGCTGGCGACCCAGGGAGCAAGGTCGTGACGGCTGCGGTAGCTGGCAAACAGCATGGAGGCGAACACCGCAGTAAGGGCAAAATCGAGCCCGAAACGCTCGGGTGCGGGGATGCGATCACCCAACGCGAATCCAACCAGGGCGGATGGTATCCATGCCACAATCACGACCAGGTTGCACCCCAGCACGACCCCGGCATCGCGTTCGCCCAGCCGGTAGCGGGTCATGGCGACGGTCCAGCTTTCGTCGCTGAGGTTATACAGCAGGGGATACACCACCCGGTTTGGCAGGTGTTTCAACCAGGGCCGCAAGGAGGCAGTGAGCAGGACCAGCCGCAAGTTGATGAGGAACGTTGTCAGGGCAATCGTGAAAATCGGCAGCGGGAACTCCCAGTGTGGCAACACCGCCATTTGGGCAGCGCCAGCAAACACCAGCAGGTTGGTGAGCGTGGTCTCCAGTGCGGAAAGCCCGGCCTGTTGGGCAAGCAACCCGTAGACGGCACCGTAGGCCGCTACGGGCAGGCCAAGCGGAGCGGTGCTGCGGAACCCGGCCTGCACGCCAGTTCGGGTAAACGTTACCTTCATATCAGCGGAATTCCTGCCCAACCGATACGGGATGCACGTGGGGTACACTAGCCTTGGTTTGCACAGCCAACTCCCCGCTGCCTTGTCGATCTCATGCAGGAACCACGCATCATCATGACCGACCTGAACACGCACCTGAAGAATCAGATTCGCGATATCCCGAACTTCCCTATTCCGGGGATTATATTCCGGGATATCACCACCCTGCTCGCGAACCCGGAAGCATTCAAGCTCGCGATCGATGGGCTGCTGGCACCCTACCGGCAGGAACATATCGACAAGGTGGTAGTGATCGAGAGCCGCGGGTTTATCTTCGGCGCGCCCATGGCGTACGAGCTCGGGGCCGGCGTGGTGCCGGTGCGCAAGCCGGGCAAACTCCCTGCCGACAAGATTACCGAGGAGTATTCGCTGGAGTATGGCACCAACACCCTCCAGCTCCACACAGACGCCATCACGGCAGGCGAACGGGTAATTATTGTGGACGACCTGCTCGCCACCGGTGGCACGGTGGATGCCAGCATCAAGCTGGTACAGAGCCTGGGCGGCGAGATTGTTGGCGTGAGCTTCCTGGCCGAGTTATGCGACTTGGGCGGGCGCGATCGTATCTCCGGCGTGCCAATACACAGCCTGGTGCAATACGAATAACGGGTCAGTTCACCTGCGCTCCATGAAGTAGAATAGAGAGCTATTGGGGGCATCGAACGTATACATGAAAGGCGACCTCAATGGGCTTTCTGGAGCGGCTCGAGAACCTGATCCAGAGCGCAGTTGAAGGCGGCACCAACTCGGTACTTCGCCAGAAACTGACGCTGGTCGAAATCGAAAACCACCTCCAACGCGCCATGCGGGATCACACCCGGTCCTCTGGTGGCGACAAACTGGCGCCCAATACCTTCACGGTGTTCCTGCATCCTGATGCCTACCGCGAAACCGTCGCCGGCGTGCACGGTTACAACCGTCGTTGCGAAATGCTGCTGAACCAGTACGCGTCCCAACAGCGATTCACGCTCTTGCAACCGCGTATTACCGTGACGTTTGATACCGATGCCGGCCTTGGTCGCCGGGAGGTGTCGGTGCGGGCCGGGTTCGATGCTCCGCAGGGAGCGGATCCGGTTCGGCACACGCCGCCGGGGCCAGCATCGTCCGGGACAAGGACCCAGGTCTTCGCTCCCCCGCCCCGGCTTGATTCCCCCTGGCGCATACAGGTGATTCGCGGCCGGGATGTGAACCAGGTGTTCACCATTCCCGAGGGCGAAACCACGGTGGGCCGATCGCCGGACAGTGGCATTGTGCTTTGGGATGAGAAAAACACGGTATCGCGTCACCATGCCGCATTCATCGCACGTGGCAACGAACTGCGCGTGCGCGATGTTGGCAGCAAGAACGGGACGAAGGTGAACGGCAACTACGTTCCCGATCGGCTTGAAACGCTGGTGGCGGATGGTGCCGAGATCGCGTTCGGTGAATGCGTTGTGCGCGTACGCTTTGCTTCCGGCGGGGAGCGGTAGGAATGGATGGTTTGACGGATTTCCAGCTTCCAACCGGGTTCGATGCGTTCGACTGGTTCATCCTGGTGCTACGGATAGCGTTTATTGCGCTTATCTACCTGTTCCTGTACCAGGTTGGACGCGTAAGCGTGCGCGAACTCGTAACCATTGGGCAGGTTTCGTCGTCTTTACCGAAGCAGGGTGCGGCAACAAGCCTGGCAGCCGGCGAGCTGGAAATGATCGATCCCGCTGAAAGCAGCTGGCAAACCGGTACCCGATTCGCGCTGGATTACTACACCACGGTTGGCCGCAACGCCGAGAACGCAATTGCGATTAACGATGGTTTTGTAAGCGGCAGCCACGCCGAGATCAGCTTCAACCAGGGGGCGTGGTGGCTTATGGACGTTGGAAGCACAAACGGCACCCAGGTAAATGGCCAGCCGGTTCAGGGCAAGGTGCAGTTACACGCGGGCGATATCATTTCGTTTGGCCGGGTTCATATGCGGGCCCATGTTTGAAAGTAGATGTATATGCATGTGTTGCGGGCAATGATGCCCCTGTTGGCGAGCGCGACTGCTGAACCGGAGACGCGAACGAATCCGGACATCCCTGTTCACCGCTTGCCCGGCTCGCTCAGCCTGGTGCTGCCAGCGCATAACGAGGAAGCGAATATCCGCATTGTTGTAGAAGATGCGTTGCGCGTGCTCCCACAGTACACCGACACCTTCGAGATCATCCCCGTGAACGATGGCTCTCGCGATGCCACAGGCGACATACTGCAGCAGCTCGCCGCAGAGGACGACCGTGTGCGACCGGTGAGCTACCCGGCGAACAAGGGCTACGGCGGCGCGCTGGTGAGCGGGTTTGATGCAACACGCTACGACTATGTGATGTTTATGGACGCCGACCGGCAGTTCGATGTCGCCGATATCGGGCGGTTGGCGCCCTTTGTCGGCCGGTACGATATCGTGGCCGGTTTCCGAATGGAGCGTAGTGACCCGCTGATCCGACGGATTAATGCCGAAGTGTTCAATGTGGCCGTGCGAATCCTGTTTGGCGTGCACCTGCGCGATCTCGATTGCGCCTTCAAGATCTTCCGCGGCGACCAGCTGCGATCGCTTGAGTTGATCAGCAACGGTGCGTTGATCAACTGCGAAATGCAGGCAAAACTGCGCCGGCACGGTGCCACGCTCCAACAGGTAGGTGTGGAGCACTATCCCCGCGTGGCAGGGCATCCGACAGGGGGAAGCCTTAAGGTAATCCTGAAGGCCATGCGGGACATCCTCATCCTCTGGAACAGGATGCGCGATTACCACCCCGAGGTCGCGCCGGGCCGCACACGACCCGATGACAGCCTGCCGGGCCGCCTGAAGCGCGTCCCTGGCCATGTGCAAGGGCGAATTAACCGGATGAAGGAGAGATAGTTCCATTCTGCATCTGCGTTACGCGTATTCATCGTCGGTAACGTGATTGCCCCAGTCCACCACCTTGCCATTATCATCCGCTTCAGCGATGGCGATATGGGCCATGAACCTGTCAGGAGCCGCGCCGTGCCAATGCTCTTCGTTAGGTTCGAAAAACACCACGTCGCCCGGTCGAACGACTACTATCTCGCTTCCCCGAACACCCACACGTCCCACTCCGTCTGTGATGTAGAGTGTTTGACCCTTGGGGTGCGTGTGCCAGGAGGTACGGGCACCAGGAGCAAACCGCACATGTCCACAGGAATAGGCTACTTCCTCCAGAGGGCTTTGGATAGTATCCACATGGACCTGACCAGTAAACCAATCTGTACTGCCGGTGACAGTCGGTCGCTGATTACTTACTATTTTCATTCTATTCCCCTTAGTACGATTCTTGCCCGGCCAGAAGAGCCAAGACCCACTGGAGTCCCTTAGTGCTTCTTCCGGGCGGTGGGCCTTTAGCTGCTACGAGGTCATGGATGCTCCTGATTGATAATCTCCAAAGACGAACGCACCTATGCCGAATGCTTCAATGCGCACGCCACAGCGTTGGTTAACAAGGAGTTACGAGTTCCCCGGTTCTCATCGATCCTCAAGCATCATCCTGTCTGGCTGTTGCGTTCATCAAGCACAGAGCGAAGCGCGGTTACGCCATTAATGGCGCACAGCCAACCGGCGTAGAACGCTAACTGTGTGATGACCTCCACCAGTTCCTCGGGGGTCACATCATTATCAAGTGCCCGATTCAGGTGTGACTTCAACTGATTCTGCCGATCCAGCGAGAGCAGGGAAGCAACGGTGACCAGGCTTCGATCTCGCTGTGACAGACCCGGTCGTTGATACACGTCTCCAAAAAGTACGTCGTCGGTAAGTTCTGCCAACCTGGGTGCGATATCACCCATTATCTGTTGGGCTGGGCTCAATTCCTGGGTCATGGTAGCCTCCTCGCTCTGGTGGGACCGATGATGCAGAGGGCCGGGGGAGATTCATTTCATCGGCCACGGCATAGGTTGCAACTGCACATGTTGCGATATCCATGGAGTCTCCGCGCTCTACCGCTTCCCAGTATGCAATCTTCGCTTCCACATACCTGACTCTAAGCTGCAGCTGGTTCAGTTCGTCCACCAACTGTACCCTGCGTTCGGTGAGAATCTCGATTTGCTCTGGTGCCTTGATAGCGCCGGACACCCGATTCTTGAGATACGACCGCATACCTTCGATAGACATTCCGGTTGCGTTCAGTCCCGCGATGAGTGCAATTCGATCAAGATCATCCTGCGTATAGATACGCTGTTTGCTGCTGGAATCGCGCTCAATCGGCTCGATGAGTCCAATTCTTTCGTAGTAACGAAGCGTGCTATCAGGCAATCCCGAGATCTTCGCAGCCTCACTGATCGTGAACGTTCTCATTGTGCTAATCCGGCAACTCGCGACTGAAGAGCATCTTCACAAAGGCTGGATCTTCGTGATTGACGAACAGTGGTGTATCCCGATTCAGGCCCGCAATCTGCTCCAGGTCGGTTCGATCCAGCTCAAAATCGAAGATATTGAAATTCTCGGCAATGCGTTCCTTGCGGATGGATTTCGGGATTGACACCACGCCTCGCTGAAGATTCCAGCGTAATACTACCTGCCCCACACTCTTGCCATACTTGGCGCCGATGGCCGCTAGTACATTATTAGTGAATAGACCCTCTTTGCCTTCAGCAAATGGAGCCCACCCCTGGTGAACGACGTTCTCTGCTTTCATGAACTCATGGGCAATTCTCTGCTGATGGAATGGATGTGTTTCAATCTGGTTCACCATCGGCGTGATGTTGTTACCGATTATGAAATCCATGAGCCGAGCCGGAGTAAAGTTGGATACACCAATCGCTTTCACGCCGCCGGACTCATAGATCTCCTCAAGCGCCCGCCAGGCACCATACACATCACCAAAAGGCTGGTGCAGCAAATAAAGGTCCAGGTAATCGAGGCCAAGTTTATCAAGCGACCGCTGGTAGCCAGCCTTGGCACCTTCGTACGTAGCTTGAGTCACCCAGAGCTTGCTGGTCACGAAGAGTTCTTTGCGGGGAATACCACTTTTGGCTATTGCTCGCCCCACTGCCTCCTCGTTCATATATGACGTTGCGGTGTCGATGAGTCGATAACCAATGTCCAGCGCATCGGCCACGCTTTGCTCGGTATCTTCATCAGACATCTGGAATACGCCAAAACCTACAAGCGGCATTTCCAGCCCGTTGCTCATTTTTATCACGGGTGCGGTTCTCATTGTTCGTCCTCCAGGTAAGACTTCCGTCACCCCTGAGCCTATAAACTTGAAGTACTTCAAGTCAAGTCCCGTTTTCCGAATAGAATGAAAATCGCTTTTCGACTTCGCTGATCACGTCAATGAAGTAGCTATCCGTTCCACCGACAAGGAGTTGCTGGGACGTAAGCTCGATTGGCTCTATCCTATTTTCGCTGGCTACCAGAACCGCCCCGGCGGCCATCGTCGTCTCGCCACGAAACAATTGTCCAGCATGCTCCACACTCACCCTCACCAGCCCTTCCAGTTCAGCGGGGTTTGGTGCATAGGCAGCGAGTGGACGATCATCACGCACCAAATAGACCTCCTGCACCTCACGATCGAGAATTCCGGGAATCAGGTTCTCGCTGCTGCGGGTGCGGCGGAAGAGGTGCTCGAACCGGGCCGGATCAATGCGGACCCCGATTTCCTCCTCTACCTCGCGGAAGGCGTCTTCTACCGTCTCCCCTGCCCCAAGGTGTCCTCCCACTGTTGCGTCCAGTGCCAGCGGCCAGGTGTCCTTGAACCGGCCGCGCTGGTTCATCAGCAGGAAGCAGCCGTGGTGGTCCACCCCGTAGACCCATACATGCACCGCGCGGTGCCAGTCGCCGTCCCGGTGGACGGCAGCGCGCGGCTTCACGATGCCGGTCGGCTCGCCCTGTTCCGTCACAACATCGAACAGTTCATCGGGGTTTTGGGCCAGGTCCATACGTGACTCCCTCTTAACGGCAACAGGCCGGGCATGCGCCCGGCCCGTAATTGATTCACCTCTATGGAGCCAGCGTGAGCGCGTTGGTCCAATCGTTGGCGATGTTGATTACATCGCCGGAGAAGATACCGAGCAGCAGCACGCCCAGCACCATCACCAGGATACCGGCGTTGAGCAGGGTGGACGGCACGATGCGACCGTCTTCCGCCCGATCGCCCTGGTCCTCGAAGTACATGTAGGCAACCACCCGCAGGTAGAAGTAGGCCGAGATAGCCGAGGCCAACACGATACTAATCGCGAGCCAGAGCAGGTCGGCGTCCAGCAGCGCCACAATCACATAGTACTTGGCATAGAACCCGATGGTGGGCGGGATACCCATGAGGGAAACGAGGAACACCACCATCGCCAGCGCAACCAGCGGGGAGCGCGAGCCGAGGCCAGCGAAATCATCCAGCTCCATGCCGTCGCCGCGATGCTGCATCCAGACAACAACGGCGAACGCACCGATGTTCATAAACGCGTAGGCCATGATGTAGTACATCACCGAGGCGATGCTACGCTCGTCGGCCTCGCCGCCCACGATCTTGAACGCGGCTATGCCAGCCAGCATGTAGCCGGTGTGGGCGATGGAGGAATACGCCAGCATACGCTTCACGTTACGCTGCGAGATGGCGACGATATTACCGAAGAACATGGTGACAAAGGCAAGCACCGCGATCACGATGCGCCAGTCATCTACCAGCGGCTCCAGCCCCTGCACCACCATGCGCACCATCGCGGCGAGCGCGGCGGCCTTGGGCACTACTGACATGAAACCGGTTACCGGCGTGGGAGCACCGTGATAGGCATCCGGCGTCCAGAAGTGGAACGGCACAGCCGCCAGCTTGAAGGCAAAGCCGATGATCACCACCAGCATGCCAAGCACGATGCCGGCATTGTTGCCTTCACCGCTGATGACGGCACCCAGTTGATCGGCGATCACATCGAGGTTCGTACTGCCGGTGGCACCGTACACCCACGCCATACCGTACAGGAGGATGGCGCTGGCGAAGAGGCCGAGCAGGAAGTACTTCAGCGCGCCTTCCAGCGCGGTGGTGCGGCGCTTGGCGAACGCGGTGAGGATGTACACCGCAATCGAACTGAGTTCGATACCGACATAGAGCATGACCATATCGCCCGCCGAGGCGGTGAGCATGGCGCCGAATGTCGCGAACGTGAGCAGCGTGTAGAACTCCCCGGTGCCGAGGTGGCCATCAAGGAACTCCACATAGCTGGCCGAGATCATGACGCTGAGGAATGCCGCAGCCAGGATCACCAGGTTCAGGAATACGGCAAGGCCATCGAGCCGGAACAGGCCGTGGAAGGTGCTACCGGTATCGCCCGCCTGCGCGAGCTGCGCCGCAAACGCGACCGCAAAGCCGACCAGGGTAACGCCGGTGATCACCGTGTAGTGCCTGGCCCGGGGCAGGAATGCATCCAGCAAGGAAACAACCAGTGCCAGGACCAGCACGATGAGATGGGGCAGAACCATTCCCCAATCCGGATTTTCGAGATTCACTGGCATGGAGATAACTCCGCATACCGATCCGCAAACCCTGCCGATCGGCCACTACCTTTGGCTAGCTTCCGATGACGCGCGCAGCGCCTTCGAGCACGGCCCTGAGTGCCGGCTCCATGATGTCGAATATTGGCTTGGGATACACACCTGCAACGATCGTCATGACGGCCAGCGGCACAATGCACAGCAGTTCACGACCGTTCATGTCCTGCCATTTCGAGGTGTCGATCTGGCCCGGGTGGGTGGGATAACCTTCGCCGTCCGCGACATCGTGATGATGATGGTCGCCACCGCTCACTGCCGGGTGGGCATGCCCTTCCTCACCGTGGACATTCCCATGTCCGTGCCCGGAGAGGCCCAGTCGCTCCACTTCCCGCTTCTCTTCGGCAGTCAACTCACCATCGGCAGGGTCTGGCGCCTGTCCCCAGGCTCGACCCCACACCACCCGCTGGGCCATGTAGAGCATGTACCAGGCGGCGAAGATGACCACGGAGAAGGCGATGAACGCAGCGTACGGATTGTATTTGTAGGTGCCCAGCGCAACCAGGAATTCACCGATAAAGCCGGAGAGCCCCGGGAGGCCGATGCTGGCAAAGGTGAAGAGCATGAAGAACCCGGCCCACTTGCCAATAGGGGTGGCCAGGCCACCGAAGGCATCAATCAGGCGCGTGTGGCCGCGTTCGTAGATCACGCCAACCAGGAGGAAGAGCGCGCCGGTGTTGAAGCCGTGGGCCAGCATCACCATCATGGCGCCCTCCATGCCCTGGAGGTTCATAACGAAGAGGCCGAGGGTGACGAAGCCCATGTGGCTTACGGACGAATACGCAATGAGCTTCTTCAGGTCCGGCTGCACCAGGGCCACCAGTGAGCCGTAAATGATGCCGATGATGGACAGGATGATGATGATCGGCGCCCAGGCATCGCTTCCATCGGGGAAGAGCGGAATGTTGAACCGCAGCAGTCCGTAACCACCCATCTTGAGCATGACCGCGGCCAGGATCACCGAACCGGCGGTTGGCGATTCCACGTGCGCATCGGGCAACCAGGTGTGGAACGGGAAGAGCGGCACCTTGACGGCAAAGGCGATAAAGAACGCCGCGAACGCCCAGAACTGCAAGGTCTGGCTATAGGCACCCAGCCCGGCTCCCTCCTGGAGCTTGAGCACGTTCAGTGTGCGCTCGCCGGTTTCCACATAGTAGGCCTGGTACACCGCGATGATGCCGACCAGCATCAGCAGCGAACCGGCCAGTGTGTACAGGAAGAACTTGATTGCCGCGTACACGCGGTTGGAGGAACCCCAGATACCGATGAGCAGCGCCATCGGGATGAGCATGATTTCCCAGAAGATGTAGAAGATGAAGAGATCGAGCGCCATGAACACGCCCAGCATGCCGGTTTGCAGCAGCAGGATGGCCATGTAGTACTCGCGCTCGCGCTTGTGTACCGTGCCCCAGCTCCAGATAACCGAGATGAGCGTGATGAACGTGGTCAGTACAACCAGCAGGGCGCTGATACCATCGACACCCATGAAGTAGCTGACACCAAGATCCTCCAGCCACACTGCATGTTCAGTGAACTGGAAGGTATCGTCACGGTTGAACTGGAGCAACATGATGACGGACAGCACAAAGCTGAGCAGTGTCGCACCCAGGGCTATTTGCTTCGGCAAATCGCTGTTCCCGCGCGCCAGGAAAAGGATCGCGAGTCCACCGAGTACCGGCAAATAGGTAATGATGCTTAGAATCGGAAAGCTGTCCACACGCCCCTCCGGGGTTCTCTCTACCGAGTACTACAACTGCGCCGTTGTGCGCCCGCGGATCAGAACAGGTTGCCAAACGCCAGCAGGAACACACCGAGCAGCACAACCATGCCGATCGCGATTTGCAGCGCATAGTTGGCCACCAGGCCTGTCTGCGTTCGGCGCATGCGCTGGCTCGCCCCCACAATACCCAGGCCGATACCGTTCACGATGCCATCGATAATCTTCACATCCACGAACCGCCACAGGAACATGGCGATGTCCTTCAGCGGGTTCACCACCGCTGCCATGAAGAACTCGTCGATGTACCACTTGTTCAGCAGGAAGTTGTACAGGCCGCTGTACTTTTCGGCCAGCGCATCGGTGCTGATGGCCTTGCGCATGTACACCATGTAGGCAACGGCCACGCCGCTGAGGGCAACCACCGTACTGATGATGCCGAACGTCCAGGTCATGGTCATGCTGACGTGGTGGGGATGCACGTGGTGGAAGGCTTCATGCAGGAAGTGGTGGAACACACCATCCTCCGGCGGGAAACCGACAAAGCCAACGAAGACCGAGGCGACCGCAAGGATCACCAGCGGCACGGCCATCCACGGGCCACCCTCGTGCGGATGCACATCGTGGCCGAAGCGTTCCTCGCCGAAGAACACCCGGAACACCAGGCGGAACATGTAGAGGGCAGTCAGGAAGGCAGCGACAAGGCCCAACACGGCAGCGATTTTTCCGAACGGGGAATCGCTGATCCAGGCGCCAACGATGATTTCGTCCTTACTCCAGAAGCCTGCCAGCGGGAAGATACCGGCATTGGCAGCGGAACCGATGAGGAAGGTCCAGAACGTGATCGGCATGTGCTTGCGCAGGCCGCCCATGTTGCGCATGTCCTGCTCGCCGTGCATGCCATGGATCACCGAGCCGGAACCGAGGAAGAGCAGGCCCTTGAAGAAGGCGTGCGTCATCAGGTGGAAGATTGCCGCCACCCATGCGCCGGTCCCGAGTGCGAACGCCATATACCCCAGCTGTGAAACCGTGGAGTACGCGACCACCTTCTTAATGTCGTGCTGCGTAAGGGCAATGCTGGCCGCCATCACCGCGGTGAGGGAACCGATAACGGCCACGAAGAGCATGGCGTCTTCGGAGCTGGTGAAGATGGTGTAGCTGCGGGCAACCATATAGATGCCGGCGGTCACCATGGTGGCGGCGTGGATAAGCGCCGATACCGGGGTGGGGCCTTCCATGGCATCCGGCAACCAGATATGGAGCGGGAACTGGGCCGACTTACCGCAGGCGCCCAGGAAGAGCAGGATGCCGATAGCGGTCATGGTGCCGGCGCTTACGCCGTGATCAGCAAAGTGATAGGCCTTCTCGATGATGCCGTTCTCACCATGGAAGTAGATGGTATCGAAGCTCCAGAACGTGAGCATGATACCGATACCGAACGCGAGGTCGCCCACGCGGTTGACGATGAAGGCCTTCTTGGATGCGTTGATGGCGGAACGACGGGTGAAGTAGTAGCCGATGAGGAAGTAGGAGCAGAGGCCCACGGCTTCCCAGAAGATGAAGAGCGTGAGCAGGTTGTCGGCCAGTACCAGCATCAACATCGAGAAGATGAAGAGCGGGATATAGCTGTAGAAGCGGTAGTAGCCGTCCTCACCGCGCATGTACTCAACCGAGTACACGCACACCAGCATGCCGATGCTGGTAACCACCAGCAGCATGATAGCCGTGAGCTGATCGACGTACAGGCTGACGACGATATCGAACTCGCCAGACGGAATCCAGCTAAACAGCCGCTGCGAAATCGGCTCATGGTTCGTATAGATATCGCGGAATGTCAGGATCGAGAGGATCCAGGACCCGACGGCAGCGGGAATGGCGACCCAGTGAGCGTTGCCACGGATGGTGGAGCGCCCCCAGAAAATATTGATTACAAATGCCACCAGCGGTAGCAATGGAATCAGATAGAGCAGATCAGCCATGAATATCCTCTGCCTGTCGGCAACCGGGCCCATGGTGCCCGATTGCCATGTCGAATCATCCGGTGTGGCCCGTGCCGGGCCACAACTCCTGTTGCTAGTTGCGCAGCGCCTGCATCTCGTTCACGTCCGGCGCCTTACCCTGGCGGCTAAGGGCCACCACAATGGCCAGGCCTACCGCGCTTTCGGCAGCTGCAACGCCAAGGGCGAAGAGGAAGAACACCTGCCCGTTAATCGTTGCGGTTTCGTGGGCAAACGCTGCCAGCGTGAGCCCCGCGGCCGCCACCATCATTTCCACGCACATGAAGATGATGAGGATATTCCGTCGCGTGAGCACACCCATCATCCCTACGATGAAGAGTGCTGCGCTCACGAACAAGAAGTGGTTAGTTGTGAGATCCATGCGTACGTCCCCAATCCCCGGAGTATCCTACTTCGATGTTTCACCCGGATGCTTGTACAAATCGGCATCGCGGGTCATAACCACGGTGCGCTCGCCCACCGGCGCCTGGTAGCGCTCGGCCGGGATATCAATCGGCGATTCAAACTTCGGCCCGGCTGCCAGCATATCGGACGAGCCGCGGCTGTGGCCAAGGGCAATGGTGGCGGTGGTTGGTTCAGCGTGGCGACTCGGCAAGCCAATCACCACGGCGCCGATGACACCGACGCTCAGCACCAGCGAGGCGATCTCGAACGCCAGGGCGTACTCCGAGAGCATCACCTGGCCAACTGCCTGCACGTTGCCGCCCATGTTGTCGACCATGGCCGCAGTATGCGGGCCGATAAGCTCCATCGCCTGCCGGGTCACGATGGCAACCCCAAGCTCGGCGAGCAGCACAATGCCCACCAATACGCTGACATTGCGCTGTAGCGGCTTGCCTACGTAGAACGACGGCAGCTTGCGCGGATCCACCAACATGATGGTGAACAGCAACAGCACCAGGATTGCGCCCGTGTACACGATGATCTGGAGGACAGCGAGGAACTCGGCACCCAGCAGCACAAACAGCGCAGCAACATTGATAAACGATCCGACCAGTGCGGCGGCGGAATGAACCGGCGATTCGAGTGCTACAACACCGATCGCACAGAACAGCATTGCAGCCGAAAAGACGGCGAAGAAGACCAGCTCCCAGGACATTAGTTAGCGTCCCCTCTCGTACCCAGAACGTCCGTCATCTAGAACACCTGTCCATTTCCGACCAGGCGGAAGAATGCGGTCAACACGATATTCAGGATTGCCAGCGGCAGCAGCACCTTCCACGCCAGACCCATCAACTGGTCGAAGCGGAAGCGCGGCAGCGTGGCGCGTAGCCAAATGTAAAAGAAGAGGAACGCGATAACCTTCAGGACCAGCCACATGATGCCGAGGCCCCAGTAGGTACCGGCGCCTGGCCCGCTGGTGCCGCCCAGGAAGAGGGTGGCAGCGAAGAGGCTGATAACGATCATGCTGATGTATTCGCCCAGGAAGTAGAGGGCGAAGCGCATGGCGGAGTATTCGGTCATGAAACCGGCCACAAGTTCGGATTCGGCCTCGGGAAGGTCGAACGGAGCGCGGTTGGTTTCAGCGACAGCGGCAATCACGAACAGGATGAAGGCCAGCGGCTGGCTCAACACGAACCAGTTGGCGATTTCCAGCGGGCCGAAGCTGAGGGTGTCGTGCTGGCGGAACATGATTTCCCGCAGGCTCATGGTGCCGGTGATGATGAAGATACCCACCAGCGAGAAGCCGAGGATGAGCTCGTACGAAATCACCTGCGCGGCCGAACGAATGGCACCAAGCAGTGCATACCGGTTCCCGGAAGACCAGCCACCAAGAATGATGCCGTATACGCCAATGGAACTTGAAGCGAGGATGAACAGCGCGCCAACGTTCAGGTCGGTCGGGAAGAGGTTAACGCTGGTGCCGAAGATCTCTACCGTTCCGCCCCACGGAATAACCGCGGCGGAAAGAATGGCGGTCACAAACGTAATCATGGGCGCAAACAGGAACACGTTGCGGTCGGCGGCTGCCGGAACAAGGTCTTCCTTGCCCATCAGCTTCACGGCGTCGGCCAGTGGCTGCAGCAAGCCGGCGGGGCCCGTTCGGGTGGGGCCGAGCCGGTCCTGGAAGCGTGCAAGAACCTTGCGCTCGTACCAGGTGGTGTACGCCATGCTGGTAAGCAGCACAACCATGATGATGAAGGTCACGACGAACGTGATCCAGATTGGTTGGTCTCCCATGTTCCGGTTTCTGCCTCTGGGCGGCAATGGTTCCCCACCGACGCCACTCTCTCCGTCCACCCATGTGCGCGAGTGTTGCCCGCAACAATGGTACTCCGCAATCAGCTTTTATCCGGGCACAGCGGCCCGGTTCGTTACCGATCCACTGACCCCAGCACGATATCGATGGTTCCGATAAGGGCCACCATATCGGCCAGCATTGCGCCCTGCGCCATATGCGGTAACACGCTCAGGTTCACAAAGTCTGGTGTGCGAATTCGCATGCGGTACGGCATGGATCCACCATCGGACACCAGGTGGATACCAAACTCGCCCTTGCCATGCTCAATCGCCTGGTACACCTCGCCCACCGGCGCGTTGAACCCCTTGATCACCCAAACGAAGTGCCGCTGCATATCCTCGGCGGTGGTGAGGGTTCCCATGTGCGGCGGCATCACGTAAGCGCTCTCGTAGGCCATCATCGGCGAATCGTCGTGCTCGATGTAATCCAGCGCCTGGGTCACGAGCTTGTGCGCCTGGCGCAGCTCCTCCACCCGCACGAGGTAGCGATCGAACACATCGCCGAACTGGCCAAGGGGCACCTCGAAATCGAGGCGGTCATACACGCAGTACGGCTCAGCCTTGCGAACGTCGTAGTTGATACCGGATCCACGCAGGCAGGCACCGGTGAGGGAGTAGGAAATGGCAGCTTCCGGGGAAATGATGCCTACACCCTTGGTTCGTGCCAGCCAAATCGGGTTCGCCGAGAGAAGGTCGGTGTACTCCTTCAGCCGGGCCGGGAACACGCGCAGGAAGTTGCGGATCTGTTCAATCAGCGTATCCGGCAGCGGACGGCTGAAGCCGCCGATCTCCATCATGTTGGTGGTGAGCCGGGCTCCGCAGAACGTTTCGAAGATGTCCATGATCATCTCGCGCTCGCGGAAGGTGTACAGGCTCATGGAGAGGGCACCGATATCCAGCGCGTGCGTGCCGAGCCACACAAGGTGGCTGGCAATACGGCTGAGTTCGGCCATGATGACGCGCCAGTACTGCGCGCGCTCCGGTGCCTCGAGGCCGAGCAGTTTTTCAACTGCCAGCACGTAACCCAGGTTGTTCTGCGGCGCGGCAGTGTAATCCAGCCGGTCGGTCCAGGGCACGATCTGGGCATAGCGCTTGGTTTCCGAAAGCTTTTCGGTGCCGCGGTGCAGGTAGCCGATCATGGGATCGCATTCCAGCACGGTTTCGCCGTCCAGCTTCAGGAGCACGCGCATCACGCCGTGGGTCGAGGGGTGCTGGGGGCCCATGTTCAGGGTCATCACCCGCTCGCCACTGGCAAGCTCGTAATCGTCCTCCACCATCAGGGTACCGGTTGAATCGGTCTGGGTGGATTCCATGATGTTGAATTCGCTTCTGGTGGTATCCATGGATTACACCCCTCGCCCGGACCAGCGCGTTTTGGCGCGTGTCACGGTGCGTTCCTTGTTATAAACCGGGAAATCCTTCCAGCCGCGGGTCGGGTAATCCTTGCGCAGCGGGTGGCCTTCGTCCCAGTCATCCTGGAGCAGGATGCGGCGAAGATTTGGATGCCCCTCAAAGAAGATGCCGAACATATCGAAGCATTCGCGCTCCATCCAGTTGGCGCCATTGAACACCGGCACCAGGGAAGGGATGGTTTCGCCGTCGTTGATGCTGGCCTTCATGCGCACACGGGTGCGGTTGGGAATGCTGTAGAGCTGGGCCGAGACATCGAAACGCGGCGAGGTGCGCAGCGTAAGCATGTCCACCGCGGTGAGGTCCGAGAGGAAGTTCAGCTGCAGCTGTGCGTGATCGCGCATATACAGCGCGATATCGCGGAACCTGGCCGGGTTGACGTAGATGGTGGTTTCGTTGCGGAACCGCACCGCATCCAGGAAATCGTCCGGGAACGCTGCGCGCAGCTCGCGCACAACCGGGTGCTTGCTGAGGTCGTCATCGAACCACAGGTCGCGCTCCCAGCCGGTGCCGGTGGGCTCAATTGCAGTCTGTCGGGTTATCTGGTTCTCACCGTTGGTCACGGTGCTCTCCTTGTGCCTTCGCCGGATTACGCCGGCAAGGGCTGTTAGCTTCGAACGCCCGCCATTGCCATCATGCGCTCGCTGATGCGCGCATCCTCGGCGCGACCCTTGCCCTGCTTGCGAGCGATGGTTTCGTACTTAATGATCTTGTTTTGCAGCTGCAGGATCCCGTAGTACAGCGCCTCCGGAGTGGGCGGGCAGCCAGGCACGTAGATATCGACCGGAACGATCTGGTCGACACCCTGCACCACTGCGTAGGTGTCGTACGGGCCGCCGACGTTGGCGCAGCTTCCCATACTGAGCACCCACTTGGGCTCGGCCATCTGGTCGTACAGGGTACGCACAATTGGCCCCATCTTTTTCGTCACCGTGCCGGCCACAATCATGAGGTCAGCAGCGCGGGGCGAGGAGCGGAAGAGCATGCCGAAGCGCTCGGAAAGATCGAACCGGGCCATGGAGGCCGAAATCATCTCGATGGCGCAACAGGCGAGGCCGAACTGCAGCCACCACAGGGAGGAGCGGCGGCCCCAGTTAAACAGGAAATCCATTGAGGTGGTGAAGATGTTCTTGTCGAACCGATCGTCGATCAAACCCATTCGAGGGCACCTTTCTTCCATGCATACACGTAGCTCACCAGCAGCAGGCTGATAAACACCATGATGTGCACGAACCCGCCGAGGCCCAGAACATCGAAGTTCACGGCCCAGGGGTAGATAAACGCAGCTTCAAGATCGAAGATCACAAACAGCATACCGATGACGTAGAACCGGGCGGTGAACTGCGGGCGAACCGGCTTGACGTCCGGCACACCGCTTTCGTAGGGCGCGGATTTGGCCTTGTTCGGACGTGATGGCCCCAGCAAGGGAGAGATGTTCGCCAGGGCAAAGCCGATGACGAAGGTGGTGACCACCATGAAGACCACAACAATCCAGTTGCTACCAAAATACTCCACGAATCCCACTCCATCGTTGAGATGCTGGCGGGCGAGAAATCGCCGCTGCAGACCGCTAGTATGGTAGCACACAAGGCCCACGCGGCATGGCTTCAGGGCCGGGCGAAAACCGCGAAATGGCGCGGATATCCAACTCGCATGGTCGGATATGTGTCCGCCCGTCACACCGCCTTTATGAGTGTACGTACATATGCGGATAAGGTGGTGCAAATGGATCGAATTTCGTATACCAATGGTACCTCTCCTGACACACCGGCACCGCTATCATTAGATCAACACCAACGTGATCGACGTTGCCAGCCACATCGCCGATCGACCCCTTCCCTCCTACAACGTGGTGTTGCCCAGTAACCGCCCGGGCCATCCCCCGGGCGGTTATGCTGTTCCCCGAGATTCCACTTCTTCCATACCACCGCCCGTTTTTGGCGCAGCGGCCCGGCCATGCCTCCGGCAGGCAATGTGGTACCTTTTTCACACCTCAGTCATTGCCCCTGCGGCGATGCGCGCCTCCCTTTAATATCCTGGACAACACAATGCTTCTCCGGTTTTTTCGCAGTGAACCTGCGGCTGCCATCGTCCTGCTCATTGCTGCGGCGACGGCACTGGTTGTGGCAAACAGCCCGCTCAATGACGCGTACCACCACCTGCTCGAAACGTATGTCGGGGGTCTATCCATCCATCACTGGATCAACGATGCGCTGATGGCGCTCTTCTTCCTGATGGTGGGGCTGGAGATCAAGCGCGAACTGACGATGGGCGCGCTGGCGTCCTGGGGCGACCGGATTCTCCCCGGTGCGGCGGCAATGGCCGGCATGGTGGTACCGGCGCTGATCTTCGTTGCCATCAATCAAGGGGAAAGCGACGTCCTGAACGGGTGGGCCATACCCACGGCCACGGATATCGCATTCGCGCTGGGAGTGCTCTCCATCCTTGGTAGCCGCGTGCCTGCAGCGATCAGGGTACTGGTGGTCGGAATCGCCATCATCGACGACCTGCTTGCGATCCTGGTTATCGCCCTCTTCTACTCCCAGGGCCTGGAACTGGCCTGGCTGGGACTGGGGGCAATAACGGTGCTGGGACTGGTTGCACTCAACCGCCGCTCGGTGATGCGGCTGGCTCCGTACCTGGTGCTGGGTGTAGTGCTGTGGATCGCCATCTACAACTCGGGACTTCATGCGACGTTGGCCGGGGTGATCCTTGCGCTCACGATTCCGGCACGAGGGACGAATGACATGGCCCTTGCACCGCTGAATACGCTTGAACACAACATCGTTTACTGGGTGAATTTCGGTATTGTGCCGCTGTTCGGATTCGCCAATGCCGGTGTTTCGCTTTCCGGACTAGGCCAGGAAGCCTTCATCGGCACGTTGCCAATTGGTATCGCGGCGGGCCTCTTCATTGGGAAGCAGATCGGGATCTTCGGCACGATCTGGCTGCTGGTACGGACTGGCGTGGCAAACATGCCAGCCCGCACGACCTGGCCCCAGATACACGCCATGGCGATGCTCTGTGGTATTGGCTTCACCATGAGTCTGTTCATTGGCGGGCTCGCCTACGCGACATCGCCGGAGTATATGGACGCGACCAAGATCGGCGTGATCGGCGGATCGCTCATTTCCGCACTGCTGGGCGCCTGGCTGATGCGCCGTGCCCCGAGCATCGTTGATGAGGAGATGGAGACCGAAACCTAACCGATGCGCACGTTCGCCTCGGCAAAGCGGAACCGCTCGCGCTTTTGCTTGCTCTGCAATGCGTAGGCGACCGTGATGGGGCCGAGCCGGCCAATGAACATCCCGAGAATCAGCACAAGCTTGCCGCCGTCGCTCAGCGTCGGCGTAATGCCGGTGCTCAGGCCAACGGTTGCGAGCGCACTCATCGCCTCGAACATTAGCGAGAGGAAGCTAAAGCGCTCCACGTTGAGCACATCCTCCGTCATGACCAGCATCATGGACAACATAAAGTGGGTAGCCATGAACAGGGTCACGATTGAGAGGGCGCGGAACACGATCTGTACGGGGATGCGACGGCCAAATGCCTGCGGCTCCGTTTGACCGCGCACCGTGGAGACAACGGCCATAAAGATTACGGCGATGGTAGCAAGTTTCACTCCGCCAGCCGTGGAACCTGCAGCTCCGCCCACCATCATGACCACGATCCACAGGTACATGGTGGAGTTGTGGGCCAGGCTCCACTCGGCGCTGGAAAAACCGGCAGTGCGAGCGGCGACCCCCTGGAACACGGCGTTGAGAGGCTTCCAGGCCGGCTCCACATGCGCCATGGACGAATTCCATTCCACTACCAGGAAGAGCATGGCCGAGATAAAGATGAGCAGGAAGTTGGTGATGAGCACCAGCTTGGTATCCAGCTGGAGTGGTTTCCACTTGCGCTGTTTCCAGACATCGGCCACCACCATATAGCTGATGGCTCCAAACTGGATCAGGCCAGCGATGGTCATGAGCAGCACCGGGGATTCGTTGTGGTTGTTCATCGACCCGAAGTTGCCCTGGAGGTCGAATCCGGCGTTACAGAACGCGGAGATTGAATGGAATATCCCCCACCACACGGCAACCGGGAACGACTCGTAGCGCATGAAGTGCGGGATGAGGATAATTGCACCCACAGCCTCCACCAGCAACATGAACCGCAGAATCTTGAGCGACAACTGAGAGGCATCGCGCAGGGTCATGGTGGGAGAACCGTCCTGCATCATCATGTTGGCACGCAGGCTGGTACCGCGGCCGAGGGCGATGAGCATGATGGATGTGCCAACCATGAAGCCGAAGCCGCCGAGCTGGATGAGCACCAGCACCACTGCTTCACCGAAGAAGCCCCAGTGCTCCTGTGTTTCCAGGGTGACAAGGCCGGTGACGGAAAACGCGGAGACAGCGATGAACAGGGCATCGATGAAACCCGTTGCAGCACCATCCTCTGTGGCCCAGGGAAGCATCAGCAACCCGGAGCCGATCAACACCACCACCACAACAGCCAACACGAACAACTTTGCGTGCACCGTAACGGTGGGTTGGCCGTCCTGCCGCGGCGTATCCTGAAGCTCAATCACACGGCGAGCATCCAGGCGCCTGCGGATAACCCTGTTTCCGGGACGGCGTTGGGCCAGGTCGTTCATCACAGGATTCCAGGCTTCACCGCACCTGGATCCCGGCTGACGAAGTGGGCGATATCGGTGTCGGCACCTACAATCACCAGCTCATCATGGGCGCGAATGGTTTCGCTAAAGTGCGGGACGGTAATCAGTTGAGTACCACGCTTGATGAGCAGCACATTCAACCGGCCCTCGACATCCTTCATCAGGCTTTCGATAGGATGACCAACCATGTTGGCGGGCGCCTCGATTTTGGCGATACCTGCCGAGTTGGAGAGCGTGATGTAATCCGTGATATGCCGCACGCCGAGTGAGTGCGCCAGGCGCACGCCGGCATCCATCTCCGGGAACACCACGCGATCGGCGCCAACCTTGTGGAGCAGCTCGCCGTGAAGCGCCGTTTTGGCCTTACTCACCACCCACGGCACCCTCAGCTTCTTGAGCAACAAGGTGGCCAGCACGCTGGCCTCGAGGTTCTCGCCCTGGGCGACAACGACAACATCGGAGTGCGGCACGTTGAGTTGTTCGAGCAGGTCCTGGTCTGTTCCGTCGCCCTGCACGGCCAGCGTGACGAACTCCGAGGCTTCCTGGACCACCCGCTGATTGGTGTCGATTGCCATTACCTCGTAGCCCAGTTCACTCAGGGATTTGGCAACACTGGTCCCGAATCGACCGAGGCCGATTACGGTGACGCGCTCGGGAGATCCGTTTGGCTTACTACTTGGCACAGAACGATGTCCTTGAGAAATCGGTTAACGGGACTGGCGCAATGGTACCCAAACCGGGGCGTGATGGCCACAGCACCGATGCCACAGGCAGGTGGGGTCACGGCCATGCCGCAGTAGGGGCATGATGTAACGGGCTCAACCTCGCCCACACGACTCGCGCTGCGACGCGAGGTGCGGGCCTACATTTCGGTAGCCTGGCCTTAATGGGGCGGACACGCAGGTCCGCCGCTACATGTGCGAGGTGCGGGCCCACATTTAGGTGGCCTGGCCTAATGGGGCGAACACGCAGGTCCGCTGCTACATGTGCACTGGGCAGTCCCAGATCTGGAAGCACGGGCACGCAGGTGCGCCATTCATCCCCGGGCACAGGGCCCGGGGCTTCAACAGACCGACCTAACGTCCGACGTATTCGCGACGATGCTCCTAATCCCGGTCATAGGGGAACGTGACGCCCCAGCTGCGCAGTGCATTCTGCATGATCTGGGCGATCTGCAGCGATTCGTCCAGCGGCATAACCGGGTGCTCAGTGAGTCCCTCGCGCAGGCACTTGCCGACTTCCATCATCTCGTACTGGTAGCCAATGCCCTCGTGGCTGCAATCGAAGAACTCCGGATCCTGCCCGTTGCGGAACAGCGTGAAGGTGGATGGCCGGTGCCAGTCGTGGTCCATCACGATGCTGCCGTTGGTGCCGGCGATCATGGCGAGGTTGCGGCTGTTGGCGCGCACGGTGATACCGGCGTTGGCGACCGCCCCGTTGGCGTAGCGGGTGGTGATCATGCAGTTCTCGTCCACACCGGTCTCGCCCAGGGTAGCCACGCTCACCATCTCTTCCGGCTCGCCGAGCACCATGTGCACCATCTGCACGGCGTAGATACCGGCATCCAGCAGGGCCGAGCCACCGAGATCCTTGTTATAGAGCCGGAAATCGGGATCGAACGGGTTGTTCCAGCCCATGTTGACGGTCATGTACTGCACATCGCCGATGCTGCCATCGCTGAGGAACTCGCGGACCTTCACCATGGCGGGACGGAACCGCGTCCAGACAGCCTCCATCAGGAAACGGTTGTTGGCGCGGGCGGCCTCAATCATCTCGCGGGTTTCGGCCACGTTCATGGCCATTGGCTTCTCGCACAGCACGTTCTTGCCAGCGTTCAACAGCCGGATAGTGATGTCGTGATGCATTGGGTGCGGGGTGGCGACGTAAACCACATCCACATCCGGATCGTTCACGATGCCGTCGTAGCTGTCGTAGCGGCGCGGCACGTTGAACATGTCGCCGAAGGCATCGGCCGCTTCCTGCGTGCGCGAGCCAACGGCAACCAATTCCACGCCCTCGGCCAGGGGCATATCCCGCGCGAAGATTTTGGCGATATTACCGGTGCCGACAATGCCCCATCGGATCGGACCATCGTGGTTTACCAGTGGTATGCGCTCGCTCATGATCTGTTCTCTCCACACATGCAGGTAGGGCGGAAATCCCGCGTAGCATCTGCCCTTGTATATCGCGTTTTGTGCGGGCTGTCACCGGTGCAAACGGCAAGCCCGCCAGCGAATGCCAGCAGGCTTGTCCCGTCACGATTCATCGTTGTGGGAGGAACGGACTAGCCGACGATGAACGGTGTGGCGATATCGAGCACCTCAGCAGGTGTGAGGGTTGGGTTGACGGCTTCCGGGAACGGGACTGCGCCGTTCAGAAGAGCCACGTACGAGGCGTGTCGCGCCTCGACACCATGGATGGTCAGCGCAGCGGTGAGGAGCTCATCGCTCGCCATGGCGTACTGGGCAGCACCCTGGTATGCGGCAACGCCGGTATCTTCCAGCGCCTGGGCAACCTGTAGGAAGCCAGCGGCGTCCGTGTAACCGAAGTCGTATGTAGCTTCGGCAACCGGCTCGCCACCGAGGTCGGTGATCACCTGGGTCAGCACAGCCACATGCTCAGCCTCGTGCTGGCCAATGGCGGTGAGGTTATCGAATACCGATTGCTGGAACCCGAGGGCTGTGATGCCCTCAACGCCAATGCTGGCCAGGCCATCGCGGTAAAACGCGGCTTCCAGGTGCTCCAGGGTCAGCGCGTAGTTCAGTACATCCACTGGAGAGGCAAATGGTGCCTCTTCGGTCATGGTTTCCGGGGTGGAATCCATCTGCGCAGATACCTTGCCGAGTGTTGCCGAAGCTGTCAGCGCGGCGGCCGCGATACCGGTGTTCATCATCATGCGGCGACGATTCAGGGTGGCGGTCATCAACTGGTTCAGCATGGCGTCGTTCGTGGTTGCTTTCATCGTGGTGTCCTTTCAGGGTGAGGTTCAAGATCGGCCTGGAGAGTTAGTCCGTAATGAACCCGCCGGCGGCTTCAAGCACTTCGTCCGGGGTCAACGGGGTTTCAAACGCTGCCGGGAATGGCGATTGCAGGTTCAGCAGGTTGAGGTAGGCGGCGTGCCGCGCTTCCACCGCAACGATCGATCCGGCGGCCGTGAGGAGATCGGCGTTCTGGATAAACTGGCCCGCGCCATCGTAGGCGGCAACGCCCACGTTCTCCAGCGTCATGGCGGTGGCCAGGAAGGTGGCGGCATCGGTGACGCCGAAATCGTAATTGGCGCGCTCTACCGGTGTTCCGCCGAGGTCCGTAACAACCTGGGTCAGGGTAGCAACATGATCGGCCTCGTGCTGACCGATAACGCCCATCCACTCGTTGATGTTGTTGCCGAATCCATCGGTGCCGAACTCGTAGTCGTCGCTCATCTCGTAGAAGGCGGCTTCGAGGTGCTCAAGGGTAAGGGCGTAGTTCAGCACATCCACATCGGTTTCCAGCATGACCTGGAACATCGGCAGTGACCGATCGGTGGCGGCAATGCGCTCCTGGGCGCGGAGGGTATCGAGCGTGCGGGCAAAGGCGTCGTGATAGTTCTTCATCTCGGTTTCCTTTCGTACTTCGCGATATCACATTCGGTGTGACACCACCGCCGACCAGCCACTTCGTCTGCGGGCCCTGCGTGGAAGCAGTTGCTACCCGGCGGTGTTGACGGTTGTACGAAGGAAATACGGCATTGGATCACTACTCGGGAATATTGGTACGAAATTGGCGTGAATATAGGGAATTTTGGATGATGGTCAGGTTGCCCCGGGCGCTCTATCCGAGATACGCAGGATCACGGAAGGGGTTTTACGCCGCTGGATTGCGTAGTGCAGTCCTGTGGCAGAGGTAGCCCCGGCTCCTGTGCCCGGGATAGCTGGACCGGTGAATGGAACCAACGTCGTGCCAACATGAGTGCCCGACCCCGCCCACAGGGGGCGGGGCTACATTTTGATGCCGGGCTAATCGCCGCGGAACGGGGTGAGGTCGGCCACAATGATGGGGTCGGTGGTTGGCTGGCCACTGCCGACCGGACCTTCCTCCAGCGTGACTGCCAGTGTCTGGTACCGGTCCGGATCGGCCGAGGTGGCGAAGCTGGATGTATTCGGATCCATGGTGCCAGCGGAAACCGGCGTTTCACCATCAATCACCCATACCTGGTAGACGTATCCCTGTGGTGGCGGTGGCATATCTTCCATGCGCAGTACCACCACGCCCTGGCCCTCCACGTACTCCACCGTGCCACTGGCGGTGAGATTCGGGTCGGTGACTTTCACCTGCGCGACAGATCCGTTCGAAGCATCGTCATCGGTCTCAAAGAGCATGCTGCCCAGCAGGATACCCGCGGCCAGCGTGAGCAGCGCCAACACGGCGGCCACCGCCCAATGCACCCGGAACGGCGACCGCGCCACCGGCGCGCCCCGCGTCGGACTACTGATGGCCTGCGGCGTCGGAGCGGCCTGGGGGGTGATGCGGGCCTCGATACCAGCCCAGACGTGTTCCGGCAGGTCGATCCCGGCATCGTCCACTGCGAGAGGCAACACGCCAGCAGCGAACCGGGCATCATCCAGTGCGGTCGCGCAGATATCGCAGGTGGCCACGTGTGCCATCACCATCGCGTGCTCATCGTCGGTTGCGAAACCGAACGCCACGGCCTCGATCAGGTCGTTGGCGGGGTGCGTGCAGGTAGAATCTTGTACCGGTGAAGTGTTGCGTTGCTGTGTCATGTCACCGAACCTGCCGTTTCCATCCCCGGCTTGAGTGATACCGAGAGCTTTTTCAGGCCCAGCCGCATCCTTCCCTTTACTGTGCCGAGCGATGTGTTCTCGTGCTCGGCGATTTGTGCGTGACTCAATCCATCAAAAAACGAGAGTTCAATAGTGCGACGTTGATCTGCCGGGAGTTCCGCCATGGCCGCACGCACATCTTCAGCGTCCAGCTGTGCCGATACATCGCTCCAGGCGTCAGGGGTGGCGAGGGTATGCTCAACCAGGTCGATAGCTGTCTTGCCTGGACCCCGATCGATTTCCTTCCGCCGGTAATCGATGCTGCGATTATGCACAATGCTCAGCAGCCAACCGCGCACGTTGCCACCCTTGTGTTCCTGGAATGATGCTGCCCGCGTCCATGCGGCAACAAACGCATCCTGCACCACTTCCTCGGCGGCGGTTGCCTCGCCCGTAACCCGATAGGCCAATGCAAAGGCTATACGACCGTACTTGTCGTACAGGGCGCGCAGCGCGGCAGCATCGTGTTGAACGATACGGGCCATTAAATCCACATCGGTCGTGGGCAGGGCGGTCATGGAATCCAGACGGTATCGACGTGTGTCAAGCTGTGCCTAGTTTACACAAAAGAACCCGGATGCCAGAGATGCGGCTAGGGTGCCTCGATGCCGGTAAGGTCGGCGGTCACCACCGGGTCGGTTGTTGGTTGCCTGCTCCCGAGTGGCCCGCGCTCCAGGGTGACGAACATGGTGTCGTACCGGCCAGCGTAGGCGGCATACGCCAACCGGCTGGAATTGGGGTTCATGATGCCGGCAGGCACGATGATGTCGTCCACCTGCATCCATACCTGGTACACCGAGCCCTCCGGAGCCGGGGGCATGGTCCACACCGAGAGCACATAGACCTCCTCGTCCGGAAGGTATTCCACCTGCCCGCTCACGTTCAGGTCGGTATCCAGCACCTCGATTGGCACCACCAGCGGAGTTGGTTCTTCTGAGGTAACAAATGCCACCCGGCCCAGCCATACCCCGCCAACAAGGGCAGCAACGGCAAGCACGGCAGCAACCACCCAGTGGATTGAGGTCCGGTTGGCGGTTGCCTCCGGGATGTTGACGGCGGAATCGGTCATGGAAATCGGGCTCTTTCCTGCTGGTACACGCGATTAGTCGGTGTGTTCGAGCACATGATAAATCGAGACGCCGTCGGACTGATAGACGAGGTCGAGGTGACCCTCCTGTTCCGCAACCGCAAATGGCTGTTCGACATTCTCACCATACATCGCGCGCTCGGCAGGGCCGACCACGATGTAGCGGACATCGTATCGGTCCAGGAGTGGCGACACGGCATCCCAATCCCCGGCGGTGGTGTACATCGTGATAACGTCCAGCCGACGGTTATCAACCAGCTGGTTCCAGCCGGGACGCATGTGCCGCTCCGGTTCGCTCTGGCCGAGCACGGTGGGCTGCCCGGTGAGAGCGCTGATCGCGCCGGGGCTGCCGGAATCCGTACCGGTGGCCGTGAGGATCACCGGCATGCCGGTGAGGTTGGCCGTGATCCACGCGGCGGCCTCACGCTCGGCGGGGCTGAGCATGACGGCCGGAGAGGCCAGCGAGGATCGCCCTGTTCCCCATTCCGGCCGCTGAAGCTGCGATGCGGTGGGGATGATGAGCGCAATAGCGACCATGAAACATGCGAACGCAATCGGCGCCTGTGCCTGCCGTGTGCCGGAAGCCTGGAACCGGGCCGCCGCGATGGCAACCGCCACCACGAACAACATCCACGCCACGGGCAGCAACTGGTCCGCAGCGCTGGTGCCTCCGGGGAGCGGATGAAACGACCGCGCCAGGGCCAGTACCAGCAACCCGATACCGGCCATGACGGACCCGATAGCCCACAGCATGCGCGGACGCTCAAGCCAGTGCCAGGCCGCGATGACGGCCAACAGCGACAGCAACATCACGATCATGAGGGCGGAATCCAGCCGCCACGAAAGCACGGCGCACGCCAGCAAGGTGCCGACGGCGATGCCGCCAACGACGATGCCAACCCGCCCCTCGTCCAGTGTGGAGAGGAGCACCTGGACCGCGCCGACTGCCAGCATCAGCACCGCCAGCACGAGCATGAGGCCCAGGTGATCCCCCAACCTGGAGAGCGACCATGCCGCCGGCGAGACGAGGTTGCGCTGGGTAGGCGTGTGGGCCGCGAACGCCCGGTACCACATGGCGATACCGACAGCGAGCACGGCCAGCAGTTCCAGCACGAACCGGCGCACCAGCGGCCACCAGGCATCCTTGGGAGCGCGGCAAATCCAGGCAGGAATGGCAAGCCCGATAGCGACAATCGCCAGCGCCACCATCAGTCCCCATTCCGCCGATGCCACAAGCGCCCCGCTCGCCAGCGCGACAAGGGCCAGCGGCAGCAGCCGCAGCGATTCACGCCGGACCAGGCAATGGAGCAACACCACCACCATCGGCAGGATTGCCAGCGTCTGTAACGAGACTGAGGGGCTGGATATCAATGGGGCAACGCCACCCGCGAACGCACCACTACTTCCCCACACCACCACCAGCGCGGCGGGGATGGCGATCCAGCTACGGGTGAGCGCAAAGACCAGGCTCCAGGTGATTCCGGCCAGCACGGCGCAGGCGCCAATGATGGTGAGGTTGTACGCCACCACGGGTTGGAGAGTGAGCAGCTTGCCGATAGCCGCCCACGGCAGCAATCCCGCCCAGGGCACGTGCAGTACGCCCCCACTCAGCCACGGATCCATGGGTGGCAGCGATGCCGAGCGCATGATGCCGCCCAGCATCATCAGGTTATGATCGGGCGCAACCGCCTGGTGCATGCGCATTAGCGCGACGCTGGCAAACACCAGCGTGAATACCGCCTCGCCAACGACCATGTGGCGCCAGGTCCGGCTGAGATCGTGGCGGAACCGGCTCCACACACACCTGTCTGTTGCAAACCCGAGGCTCACCAGCAGCAGGAGCGCAACCAGGACGGTTTGTGTCGTGAAATCGAACGGGCCATAGCGCACCAGTGCGAGCGTGAGCGCGCCCATAGCCAGCAGGCCAACTCCCTTGGCCAGCATCCAGCCGGCATCGGGTAACCGGCGGAATGCCCGCCAGGTGAGGGGCCATGCGGCCAGCCCCACGAGTTGCATCACCAGCCACCAGGCGAGCACCGGATGTTCCTGCGCGAAACCGAACCGCTGGCCGGAATCGGCGGCGCTGTTCGTGGCGATGGCCGCATCGCTGAGCAACATCTGGCCGGGCAACGGATCACCGGGGATGTAATGGAAGCCGCCATCTCCCCAGGCGGCGATGAGCTGGTCGGAGACATATTGGGGGCTGAATGAATCCGTTTTGCGGAAAATGCGCACCTGTGGGTGCTCGTAGACGGTAAGCGATTCCTCGGCGGAGCGATCATCCCACTCGATGCCGAGGATTTCCGGCCCCTGCGTAAAGGTTGCTACCGGCTCGAACCCCAGCTCGCCGTTGAGCAACATCTCGTAATAGCGCACGGCAATTGGGTACCGCTCGGGCTGCCGCACCACCGAATCGATGACGCGATCCGAACTGAGCACGATGTAATCCACCTGGCTCAACTGGCCGACCAGGATGGTGGCCTTGCTGCTATCGGCAGACTCATCGCCATACAGATCCAGCGTCATGCCGGCGTAGGCACTGCGATCCTCGCCCGGGAGGGGCACCGGCAGGGCATCGTCCCAATACTCGTTAGTCAGCACGCTGCCAGCGGGGATATTGGCGTAGATCCACTCGCTTGCCTCGATGCGGGTGATGGGGCGGACGTAGAGCGAATCGAACGCGATGCCGTAGATCACGGTGTAGACCACCACCGCAGTGGTGAGCAGGTTGGCGATCCACTGGCGGCTGATCCTCGCCTGGAGCTCCATCAGCAAGCCGGCAGCCAGCAGGATGAGGAACGGATAGACCTGCATCAGGTAGCGCTGGTTCTGGGCGATGCCGGTGCCATACATGGCGATGGTTGCCACGCACCAGCCAACAATGCCCAGCCACCACCACCCCGGCCAGGTGCGGTTGCGCACGATCCGCCACGCCGCCAGCGCCAGTGCCGCCAGCGAGGCGAGGCCCAGCAACGGCCCCATGCCCCACAGCACCATGTTCTGCAGGATGTAGACGATCGGCGTGCGATCGATCCACTGGATGCTGGGCTTCATATCCACCAGCCCTACCTGCACGGCGCGCCAGAAGGCCAAATCATCCAGCCAGACCTGGTTCAGCGAGATATTCCACCACTGCGGCCCGGCAAAGGCATAGGGCATGGCGATGCGAAAGGTGATGAACGCCAGCACCCCACCAGCAAACGCTGCCGGCAACGCCGGATATGCACGCTGGCGCATCCGGGGAACGAGGGACCGCCAGCCGCCCACGCGCACCTGCTCCAGCACCGGCAGGGCGAGGAACGCGATGGTAATAAGGAAGTTGGGCTTACTGGCACCGGCCAACCCCACCATCACACCGGCAAGCGCCATCCAGCCAACAGAGCGGCGATCCCACGACCGCACCGCGCAGGCAAACGCCGCCACCGCGAAAAACGTCGCGATGGTATCGACGGTGAAGAAATGGGCCGATTGGAGGAAGAGCGGCGTGAACGCCAGCAGGATTCCGGCCAGCAACCCGGCGCGGGCATTGAAAAAGCGTTTCGCCAGCAGCGCCGTGAGCACCACCGTGCCGCTATCGAACACGGCGTTGGTGGCGCGGCCAACAAGATGCAGTTCACCGTAGGTGTCCATACCCAGCGGGGTAGCAATGGCCTTCACCAGGAACGAGGGGAACGTGCCGTACACAAACGAACTGTGCTGGGTGTTGTACGGGTTGAGCGGCGAAGTGGCCGTGTTGAAGAATTCGGCCACCGTTGCCGGCCAGCGCAGGTCGGTGGTGACCCACACCACGAACCGCTCATCGGGATGCAGGTACAGGCCCTGGTCCCAGTCGATGCCGATCAGCCGCAACGCCAGCGATATCGCCGCCAGCAGGAGCACCAGCGCGGCAAACGTGCCCCTGCGGATCACGATTCGCCCTCGTACACGGCTTCCCAGGCATCGGCCACGGATTCCAGCGAGTAATTGCGCTGAATCGCCGCCGGGTTCGGGGCGAACCGTTCCGGCACGCTGATGACCTCGGCAATCGCAATCGCCAGGGCATTGGCATCGCCGGGTTTCACCAGCATGCCGCCACCCGTCACCTTCACCGGCTCGTTGACGCCGGGAAGGTCGCTGGCGACCACCGGTGTGCCGTGCATCATCGCCTCGATCTGCACCATGCCGAAGCTCTCGGTCCAGTCAATGCTTGGCAGCACCAGCACATCGATAGCGGTGTAGAAGCGGGCGAGATCGTCGTCGCTGAGGAAGCCAAGCTCATCGATGGCGTAGCCGTAGCGCTCGAGCCAGACATCCCACCGGCCGGTGCGGCGTTTGCCGGTGCGTGGGTCGGTGTGCGGCCCGGCCAGGGCAACAATGGCGTTGGGATGCCGCATGCGCAACAGCGGGATCGCCTGCAACAGCACCTCAATCCCCTTCTCCGAGGCATACCGGCCGACAAACCCGATCACCGGGGCATGGCCCCAGCCGCGCTCATTGCGGAAGGCGGCGCGGGCATCACGCGGCACCGGATCGACCACGATCGGTGGCGGGATCACGCGCAGGTTCCGGCGCATGAACCGGCTGACCGGGCTCACTTTGGCCCGGCCCGCCGTATTGGTCACAAATGCGTTCGCCAGCCGTCCGCCGATGATGCTGCTGATTTTCGCGACCTGTGCGGCGACACCCGACATCGGCGAGCCCCCGAGCACGAGGTCGGCGTGGTGCGTTACCACCACCCGCTTTCCGCGCAGGCGGCACAGCGCCACCAGCAGGGCGGTCTCGGCCATGGGCAGGTGCAGGTGCACTACATCGACATCGTTCAGCCGGCGCAATACCGTGGGAACAAGCGCTGGCAGAATCACGGCGCGATCCAGCCGGGCCAGCACCTTCAGGCGGGTGATATCGATCCCCTCGGGTGTCACCTCGTGGCGGGGCAGCGAGGAATCGTACTGGCCACTCACGATGTCCACGTGATGGCCGCGCGCCGCCATCTCCCGCGCGAGGCGGGCAGCATAGATGGTAAGCCCGCTGGTATAGGGCTCGTAATAGTAGAGAACCTGCAGGATACGCAAGGGCTGGCGGCGCTCCGGGTGCAATGCGAACAGACGTCCGCTGCAAGATTAGCCGATACCGAGGACCGCTGTAATGCCCAGGGCCGAGAGCACCAGCAACGCGGTGAGGATGAGCACCACGTTCACCACCCGGCCGCCCATATCGCGCACCGAGCGGATATCCACGCCCAGCCCAAGCCCGGCCATGGCGATGGCGGTGAGGATGCGGCTGAACTCCGTTGCCGGCCCAACCAGCGATGCGGGCACCAGCCCGGCGGTACGGATACCGGCACAGAGGAAGAAGCCGATAACGAACCACGGCAGGAATTTATTCAGGCTCAGGCCGGCGCTTGCTGTGTCGTCCTTATCGCGATAGATCCACGCGAACAGGGCCACCACGGGGCCGAGCATCATCACGCGGGTGAGCTTCACCAGGCTGCCGATCTGCCCGCTGGAAACGCTCACCGAAAACGTGGTTGCCAGCACCTGCGGCACGGCGTAGACGCTCAGGCCGGCCACCACGCCGAATCGTTCGTCGCTGAGGTTCAGCAGCGGCACCAGCAGCGGCAGCAGCACCACCACACCAACGCCAAGCACCGCCGTGAGGGCGATGGCCGCGGCTACCTCCGCCTTTTTCGCCCGGATCACCGGAGCCACGGCCGCAATGGCGCTATTGCCGCAAATGGCGTTTCCCACCGCCACCAGCGTGGCGAGCTGGGTGTTCAGCCCCATCGCCTTGCCAAGCGCGATGCCCCCTACGAGCGTGAGGCTCACCAGCAGCAGGACCGAGACCGCGATCTTCCAGCCGGCATCGACAATCGCCGCCAGGTTTAGCGTGAGCCCGAGAACCACAATCGCGAACTCCAGCAGCTGCTTGCCGGAGAACGCGATGCCCTTCTCCACCCGCGCCGATGGGCTCCACAGCATGCGCACGATGAGGCCAAGGATGAGGCTGAGCACCAGCGGCTCCAGCACCGCATGGTCGAAGACCGCTTCCTGCACCTGTGCCAGCACAAAGGCGATGGCCGTGATGAGGGCCGCCACCATCACGCCGGGGAGCACCGTGCGCGCTGTCGAGGAATCATCGAAGATATTGAACTGGCGAAGGAGCTGCATGTAATCCGATCCGGGGTATGAACGCGGCACGTACCGTGCGACCTTGAGCATCGTAACATTGGAGGCAAACGCATGAAACGAGTTGTGGTAACAGGAGCAAACGGACTTATCGGCCAGATGGTGATGGACGCCTGGCGGGCATCCGGCCAGTACGATGTGGTGGGCCTCGCCCGGTCCGAGGGCGAGTATGCTGATGTCGTGGCCGATATCGGCGACCTCGATGCCCTCACTGAGGCGTTCCAGAGCGCCGATGCAGTGGTGCACCTGGCGGGATCGGCAGCCGTCGACAGCCCGTGGGAAGACGTGCTGGAGAACAACATCATCGGCCTCCGCAACGTGTTCGAGGCGGCGAGGCTGGCCGGGGTGAAGCGGGTGGTATTCGCGAGCAGCAACCATGCTGTTGGCACCTTTGAAACCGCCAACGCCCCGCAGATCTGGGAAATCGACGATCCCCGCCAGATCGACCATACCAGCGAGATCATGCCGGACAGCCTTTATGGCGTCTCCAAGGCGTACGGCGAGGCGATGGCCCGGTATTACGTGGATCATCATGGCCTGCAGGCGGTGTGCCTACGCATCGGTGGCTGCACTGGCACGGAATCGCCCAACGCACCCGAGAACCTGTGGCGGCCCGAGCGCGATGACGCCCCCGGCATTCGCACCGAGCGCGCCCGCACCCGAGCCATTTGGCTGAGCAACCGCGACGCCGTGCACCTGATCGAGCGCAGCATCGAGGCCGATGTCACCTGGGCGCTGGTGTATGGCATCAGCGACAACCCGCGCAAGCTGTGGGATATCGAGCACGCCCGCGAGGTGCTGGGGTACAACCCCCAGGATTCCACCCCCCGCGAGCTGCTCCCCGGCGAGGAGTAATCCGGTTGGTCGGATCGTAGCCCCGGGCCAAGGGAGCGGCATTGTGTGGTTGTAAGAGGAATGAACAA
>JBHWTK010000080.1:0-3418 GCA_043427975.1 Chloroflexia bacterium
AGCTGCCAACATGGCGTCCACCTGAGCCCTGGTGTAGAGCGCAGGCATCGCCAAGGGTTGGAAGTACGCTGCATTGCCCCGCATCCGCACCACGACGCCGGTCATCCCAACCGTCACACCCATCTCGGTCGTCGGATACCAGGTCTGGCCCGCCTCGGTTTCACCCGGGTATTGCACCCGGACCAAGCGACCCTTGACCTGCACCACTGTGACGGCGCGTGGCAGCACAGCATCGATGTCCTTGCTGGTTGATTGCGCTATGCCCTTGGCGAGATTCCGGATATCGCTCATGCAGCACCCCGCAGTGTTCGCCTGGCACCGATCCGTACCAGCGGATCCGCCTCGCTGGTCCCCCACTCGATCCAGGTCACACCCCAGCGACCGGACGTGCGGTTGTCCGCATCCATCTCGATCACGTCATGGAGCGTGAGGGTGGGATCCGGAAGCGTGCCGAATGTGAGGATCTCGCGTTCCATCGCCCGGGCGAGGTGTTCGTTCGCCGCAGCCTCCAGCGCTTCGATATTGACAGCATCCTGGACCGTGATCTCAACCGGGACTTGCCCCTTGGGTCCGTAAATGCTCCATGGGTCTGCCGGGTTGCGATTGACCACCACGGTTGACAGAAAGAGCCCTGCAGAGACGTCTTCCTTGATGGCTGTGACCATGTTGTACCGATCGCTAATATCGCGCTCGACACGCACAACATCCATCACCTGGCTGTTCTCAGGCCCGTAGGTTCGGGCGACCGCGTCCTGGGCCAGCTCCGTGAGCTTTCGGGCGGTCAGGCGTCCATCCATGGTCGTCATCAGTTCGTGATACCCTGCAGCGCGTAACCGGTCGTCAATGGCAACCAGATACGAGGTACCGAACTCACTTTGGATTCGGGTTGTGGCCTTGATCGATTCCATTGGCAGGGCCACACGGCTATCCGGTAACGGTTCGCCGGTGATGGTGTGGAACGCGATATCGTCCCAGCTCGATCGCTGGGAGGCCCCGAATCCACCCAGCGCATCCTTCACCATGACACGCAGCCTGGCCCGCACAGCGTTCTCGGGAACCAGTCCCTGGGCGTGCTCGCGGTTCCATTGGTTGATTGGTCGCATGATCTCCGGTGTACGGATCGATTTTCCTGCGATCAGGGCGTTGCTGGCATCATAGAAGTCGACCGACAGGATCCCACGGTGATTATTGCTCCCAGGTAACCACAACCCCGATACCCATACCCGCTGACCAATCAGGTGCGACGGAAGCGTGATGTCCTGGTACACCGAAGCAGAGCTTCCGGCCGGCTGAGACGGGTTGAAGTTCACCGACCACACCCGTTCACCAGACGGGATATCGGCTGTGCCGCCTGGCAACCAGCCGATCGAGCCAGTACCACCACCGGCGAACGTGCCGTTGTTGGACCAGCTGGTGAGCGTACCGTTACTCTCAGCCTCAAACGACGCGTTACTGACCATGTTGGCGCCAACGTAGCCACGGGTAGCCATCTGGATTAGCAAGCGGACATCCTGCATGAGGTTGCCACCGGGCGGCGTGTAAAACGTCACCGGGAGGGTAGCAGTGTTGAGCAGCTCGAGGATATCGACCCCGGTTGAGCTGGCGTAGGCGGTTTCGGTGCCGTCGTATTCCACCTCTGGTGGATCCAGCAGGTAATGGCCCATCTGCGCGATAACGGCATCGCCGGTTTCGGGTTCGTAGGTCAGGTATGGGGCGATCCAGTCGCCGTCATCGATCACATCCCGCCAGGTCGTGAGGGTGCATTCGAGCTTGGGACCCGACCGGTCCACATCACCGTTGATCCCCAGGTGCGTCAGGTAACGGCTGATATCCTCCCGGGTTTCGTTGAGCCGGTCAGTCTTGTAGACGCTTGCCTCGATGGTGAACACGCCGGAGCGATAGGCGTTGTAAGGCATTAGTCAGCCGCCTCCTCGCCCAGCACGAACGACACGTCATCCAGCGCCAGGTTAGCCATCCACACATCCTTGAAGCGGCTGCTGGTTTTGACGGTGGTTTCGTCGCTGAATACCCCGTACAGAACGCCGTGACGACCGCCGCGGCCTTCACGCCAACACACAATGTGTGCCTTGCCATCTGGCGATTTTGCGCCCGTGGAGCACTCCAGCAGACGGATGAGTCGGTCCGCCACATCACGTCCCGTGAGGCCGGTGGCACGATCGTGGATCAGGCTGAACCCGGCACGTGCTCCGACATCCTGACGGCGACCAAACGCCGCCATGCGCTTCCGAACCCCCATACTGGTCAGCAGGTTCCGCGCTTGCATGATCCCCACCTCGTGCTCATAAGGCTCGCGGGGGAGGCCGAATCGCAGGTGGATGTTGTACATGTCTGGTTGGTATGGAAGGCTCAACACCAGCCCTAGCCAATCGGCCATGGCGTCGGCAGACATGGTCAGCGAGGGGATCAGGTCCACTCCCGAAATGATGAGTTGTTGCACCTCGTACCGGTACCACTTGCCGGATTCGACGTCCCAGTCTTCATGCCACGGTTCGCCACTATTGCGGTTATTGAACAAGAGGACCCGGGTACCCTCGATCGCGGCCCCACCCTCACCGCCGATCTCTGTCCGGAAGTAGCGATATGCATGGAAGACGCTCTCGGGATAGGTGGTGACATCGTGCTCGATGCGGATAACCGTTGTGCCGACGTGCCCATCCGGCGTAATCGCCTGAGCCACGACTGACGTCGGAGTGTCGGGATAAACGTAGGACAGAGTTACCTGAAACGGCGTGCTGGTGCCCCAGACGAGGTCGAATACCTCAACGGTGAGGAACAACGCCTCGTAGTTCTCCCATGTCTTGCCGTTCACCCACCCGGCCAGCGTTGTCTGGTGCTGGCTTACCGATGAGAAGACGTCGCCACTCTGGTAGACCACAGTGCCATCCTGGTCCGTCAGGAACAGCCGGTATCGCTCCTGGGTGCCATCAGTCTCCCAGGTGAACGTCGGCTGCGAGGTCCCAACGGTGGCGGGCGACGTGATCGTGACGCTTGGCACGTCGGCAAAGATGAAGGCACGCGGTGGATTCGACCATACCGCCGAGGCACTGTCCTTGTAGCCACCGGACCACACGTAGCCGTCGTAGGCGGTGGCCTGCCAGTAGTACACGCCATACCCGCGAGCTCCCAGCTCAGCTGAGAAATCCGCCCGGTAGCGCCCACTCGCCGGCAGGAATGTCGCGTTCTTGGATTCGATCACCGTACCGGCTTCGTCCAGGATTCGGAACGGCACCTGCAGGGAGCCAACAGGGGCATCCGTATCCGTAACTATCACATCCATAACGGGGACGAAACTCAACGCGGCTCCATCCGCCGGGGTCACCATCGTGGGTACCGACGGGGCGGCGTTGATGGTGATCCAGCTGGTCGGTGACCACTTGGTCATGGGGAACGGCCACGC
>JBHWTK010000081.1:0-5040 GCA_043427975.1 Chloroflexia bacterium
TCTGGTAACGCACCCTGGCGCGCATACGGGGAGCGGGGTCGATGCGGGAATCGCGAAGATCGCAGAATCGCTGAACCGCATTTTTGATGCGTTGCCGGACAACACCACCATCACGTGCCTGGAAACGACGGCGGGTCAGGGTACGACGCTCGGGCGAACGTTTGAAGAGCTGGCAGCGATTATCGACCTGATCGAGGACAAGTCCCGGGTCGGGGTCTGCTTCGATACCTGTCACACGTTTGCGGCGGGTTACGATCTGCGCACCGCAGAAGACACGGTGAAGGTCTTCGACGAGTTTGACCGTGTGGTTGGGCTGGATAAGCTCAAGGTGCTCCACCTGAATGATAGCAAGCAGCCCTTCGGAAGTTTCAAGGATCGCCACGAGCACATCGGCCAGGGGATGATCGGGATTGAAGCGTTCCGCGCCATCGCCAACGATCCGCGCTTGCGCGGTCTTCCCGCCATCCTCGAAACAGAGAAGGATGATGCCGGTGAATATGACAGGATGAACCTTGGCGCATTGCGGGCGCTGATTGTGCCCTGACCCGATAACGGAACAGCCCCGGAAGGATCAATCCGCCCGGGGCTGTTTGTTTTGAGGCTATAGATGAGATTAATCCTGAATCTTGGCCATGACATCCCGGTTGAGATCGTACCAGTTGGTAGCGTTGGTCTGCTGGTGGTCGGGGCCCACGCCGGCTTCCCACCAGGTTTCGCCCTGCGCGCCAAAGGCCGCAAGCTCGGTCTTGGTGTACACCAGGCCTTCGCGGTCGAACGTGGCCAGTTCATACTCCTGGCTCATGGTGATCGCATCCACCGGGCATACCTGGGCGCAGAACCCGCAGAAGAGGCAACGGCCCGACTTGAGGATGAACTCGCCAAGTTCCCGGTCGCCTTCCTCTGACGGAATTACGTGCATTTCAAGGCAGCTGGTCGGACAAATGCGCGCGCAGAGCCCGCAGGCCACGCACAGCGCCTCGCCGGTCTCCGGATCAACCCGGAGTGAGGGCAGGCCGCGGAAGCGGCTCATCATCGGTCGTCGTTCTTCAGGGTACTCCGTTGTCAGCTTCGGCTTGAACAGCCGCTTCAGGGTTACCTGAAAGCCTTTTACTTCATCGAGCATGAATGCAACCTTTCGGTGCTACGCCGTCACGATATTGTGACGCGAGGAATCGGCAAACAGGATGCTGGTGCCGGAATCGGTAAGCGATGCGTTCGGCGTCTGGATTCCGCCACGCTCCAGGCGGGCGTAGGTAACGCCGGCATAGCCTGGTACTACCTGGCTGATCTGGCCCATGACGCGGCTGGCGTGCGTAAGCGGGATGTCATAGCCCATTCGGCTCGCGAGCTCCGAGATGATCTCGATACCGTCGCGGCTTTCACCCACAGTCGGTACGGCGGCGCGTACGCGCTGCACGGTGCGGTCGAAGTTGGTGAACGTGCCGTCCTTCTCAAGGTTAAGCGCCATTGGGAACACCACGTGGGCAATCGCCGTTAGCGGAGAGTGGTAGGAATCGGTCACGACCAGCAACTCGAGTTTCTGCAGCGCCTCAAACAGGCGCGCGTCGGAAACCTTGTGCCGCGTGCTGAATCCACCCTCAACCCACATCGCCTTGATCTTGCCGCTGTCGATCGCATCGATAAGGTCATCGAACGCAACCCCAGGCTCTGTCGGAATTGTCTGGCCCCAGAGCGACTCGAGCATACCGCGAGCGGTGATGTCCGACACTTCGGCACCACCAGGCAGCCGATCGGCAACGAAGCCCATGTCTGTGACGCCCTGGTAGTTGGCGGGCCCGCGGAAGGAGGCAACGCCGCCTCCGGCGCGACCGATGTTACCGGTGATGATCGAAATGGTGGCACAGGCCGCGGCGATTTCCTCGGCGTCGCTGTACTCGTCCTGGCTGGTGTCCATGATGCGGACGGGGATCAGGCGATCTGGACCTTCGCCATGCGCCACGGTGTGGAACACAGCACCCGGCGCGTAACCACCTGGCGGAATTTCACCGGGCAACTCGTGCTGGCTGGTCACAAAGATGATCGCCGCCTCGGTGATCTTCTCTGCCGGCACGCCTGATTTCCGCGCGACTTCGTCCAGGTCCACGCGCTTCGCACCCGGTGTTTTCGCCAGGCCGAGGCGGTCGATTTCCGAAGCGATACCTTCCAGTACAAGCGATGTCGTATCCGGATTCGGTTGCAGCCACAAGGCAGCGCGGTCACACAGGAGGTAGTGCTGCGTGGATACCACAACCATGCGACTCTCGCGATACACCCGGCTGTGGTTGATCCAGTAGCTGGCCACAGGCGCGTGTTCGTAGATGCTCGGGCCCACAACCAGGATGTTCTTCGCATCGGTCATGAGTTCCTGCATGCTGTTGGTGCCGGAAACGTCGTAGCCGAGGGCCGCGCGGGTGGCTCGCTCGACGGCGGCCATATTCGGGCTAAGCAGGCGGTTGAGGGTGTTGGACTGCATAACCGCACGGCTGAACTGCTGCAGGACCCAGGCTTCCTCGTTGGTGTTCTCGCCGCTGGCGAGCACACCGAAGGAGCCGTCGCGGTAGGCACTCAGGCCGTCAGCAACGAGGCCGAGGGCTTCGTCCCATGTTACGTGGAACGCTTCACCGTTAGCGTCGCGGGAGATCGGGTTCAGCAGACGATCGGGGCTCTGGATAACCTCGTGGCCCCACTTGCCCCGTTCACACACGTACCCGTGGTTCACTCCACGCTCCCACAGGTGTGTGGAGCGGCGTACAACGCCCTTGTTGGATTCGATGTTGATTGTGCAGCCGACATCGCAGAAACCACAGATGGTTTCGGTGGTGTCCAGCTCCCACGGGTGATGGCCAAAGTGGCGGTCGGTGAGGGCACCCACCGGGCACACAGCGATACACATACCGCAGTTGATGCAGGTGCCTTCCTTGATCATATCCTCGCCGAAGGCAGGAGTGATGGTGGCCTCCAGCGAGCGGTTGGCGGCCTCGATAGCCGTTACGCCGATGATCTCGTCACAAACGCGGGTGCAGCGGTTGCACATGATGCAACGGTCCCACTTGTAGTCAATCGTGGCGCTGAAGTGCTCGTACGGCGTCGCCTGCTTGGGGCGGCGGTACGGATTGGTGTTGATATTGTGCAGGTAGGTGTTGTCCTGCAGGTAGCACTCACCACTCTTGTCGCAGGTTGGGCAGTCGAGCGCGTGGTCAATGAGGTACATCTGAAGAATGTACTGGCGCGATTTCATCGCTTCTTCAGAGTGGGTTACGACCTCCATGCCTTCTGCGAACTGGGCGGCACAGGATTCCACCAGGCCACCGCGGCGGCCGAGCGTTTCTACCGTACAAATACGGCACGATCCCCAGGCACGCATCAGCGGCTGGAAACAGAGATTCGGGACGTCAATGCCTGCCTGACGGGAGGCCTCCAGGATACTCGTACCGGCGGGTACGGTCACGCTTTGGCCGTTGATGGTGCCGGTGACCATTTTCTGCTGCGTGGTTGCCACCATTGCTGGGGAATGCCTCCATTTGTGGGCCGGGGCTTACGCCCACCCTTGCGGCGGAAATGCGCTGAAAAACTGGCGCAAACATCGCCCTTCACACTGCTGTGATAGTACCACAGCATGCCGGTCGGGACGGCCCGATTCGATGGAAACAACACGATGCGCACGTTCCCGCCGAATTGCTTTATCTTTATCGCATTGCGCATTTCTCCCGGCCATTGCCCGACCGATGGTTGGGGTCGTAATTCAAGAAGGATTCCCTGCCGTGCCAGCCACGATGCCCGAAACTGCGATGAAAACCGTTATTGGCCTCGAAGTCCATGCGCAGGTGCTGACGAAGAGCAAGATGTACTGCAGCTGCTCGGCCGATTACGCCAATGCCGAGCCAAACACGCACGTGTGCATGGTCTGCCTCGGGCTTCCTGGAGCCCTGCCGGTGATGAATGAAGCCGCCATTGAGACGGTGATTCGTACCGGTATTGCGCTTAACTGCGAGATTCCCGGCTTCTGCAAGATGGACCGCAAGAACTACGTCTATCCGGACCTTCCCAAGGGCTACCAGATCTCGCAATACGACCTGCCGCTCTGCATTAGCGGCTCTCTCGAGATTGAGGTGGATGGCGTGAGCCGCACGGCCGGAATCACGCGCGTGCATATTGAGGAAGATACCGGGCGGCTGGTCCACGATATGGCAGCCGACGAGGGCATGAGCCTGGTCGACCTCAATCGCAGCGGCGTGCCGCTGATGGAAATCGTTGGCGAACCCGACCTCACCACTCCCGAAGAAGCCCGCGAGTACCTGATGGCGCTGCGGCGAATCCTCCGCTCCATCGGTGCATCCACCGGGAACATGGAAGAGGGGGCCTTCCGCTGCGACGCGAATATCTCCATCCGTGCAGAAGATGGCAGCTTTATCGGCCCCAAGGTGGAGATCAAGAACATGAACTCCTTCCGCGCGGTGGAGCGGGCCCTTAAGTATGAAGAGGTTCGCCAGCGCGAGGCGTACGCCAATGGCGAAGAACTCGTCCAGGAGACCCGGGGCTGGGTTGACGCCCAGGGCATTACCGTAAGCCAGCGCAGCAAGGAACAGGCGCACGACTACCGCTACTTCCCGGAACCCGACCTGCCGCCGCTGAACATTGACACCGCCACGGTGGAGCGGATAGCGCGGTCCGTTGGCGAGCTGCCGAAGGATCGCGAACGTCGATTCGTGGCCGAACTCGGCCTGTCCGCTGCGGATGCTGCGTTGCTCAACAGCGAACGCGGGATCGCGGATTTCTACGAAGCCACACTGCATGGCAAGACGAGCGGCACCTACCCGCAACTGGTTGCCAACTGGCTGCTGAACGACGTGATGGGCATGGCTCGCGCCCAAGGCCTGCGTGCCGACGAGTTGCCGATCTCCAGCGATCAACTTCGCGACCTCGTGGATTTGGTGGAAAGCAAGAAACTCACGGGTAGCGCGGCCAAGAGTGTTCTTGCCGGCCTAGAAGACGGTGAAATGCCTTCCGCCGCGGCCGAGCGGTTGAACCTCCTGGCCAGAC
>JBHWTK010000082.1:0-4440 GCA_043427975.1 Chloroflexia bacterium
AACTGGCGGCATGGGTTGAATGCTCCCCGCTTGATCGTTATTGCTGGAACGCTCAATATACACGGGTTTGCGGGGGGGTCAATTCCAGCCGATACTGGTGAATCGATCCCGGAACGCCTGCGCACTGACGCGAATCGATTCCAGTTCTGGCAGCGCGGTGAAATCCTGTTCGAGCACCAGGTAACCAAGCTCGGGCAGGGTCGCGGCAGCATGGATGATGTCCTGGACTGGCAGTACACCGGTGCCGATTTCGGTAAAGCAGCGTGGATCCTTGCGCTCGATGAAGTTGTTAATATCAATCACTTCGGTCGGGCTGAAAACCCCATCGAAGAGGTCCAGCGGCTGCGGACTTTCCTGGGGAAAGTCCTTTTGGTGCAGAAGGATAATCCGGTCAGCGTAGCGTTTCATCCACTCCAACGGGTCCTGGCCACCACGGTACATCCAGTAGGTATCCATCTCGATTTTCACCAGATCGGGATCAGTATTTTCGAGGATCATCTCGTAGACATACTGGTCACCACAGCGCTGAAATTCCTGGAAATGGTTGTGGTAGTAGAAGCGCATTCCGTGCGATCTCGCCAGCTCCCCGATCTGGTTGAACACCTCGGCGCGGCGCAGGATGTAATCGCGGTTCCCATAGGGATAGAACTCGATATCGCAGCCGAAATCGCGGTTGCCGAGTTCGGCCTGGTATTCCAGCGCCCTTGGCAGAATGTCCACCTCAAGCGGATTGATGTGGCAACCGACAATCGACAGCCCGAGGTCGTTCAACCTGTCGCGGAACTCGGGCGCCGATACGCCAAAGCCGACACCGGGGTCATTCCGGGCGTTGTGGTTCGCCGCCTCGATATAGGTGTAGCCCGCTGCCGCGATAGCCTCCAGCGTGCCCCACGGATCGGCGGCAAGCGACTGGCGCACGGAATAGAGTTGCAGCCCGATACGGATACTCATGCCTTCCCCCGGTTCGGTGTGGTTACCGCCATGCGACCAACCAGCGGGCCGCGATATGGATCTTTGGCGGATCATAGCAGTATTCGGTCAAGCGCGGGGAAAATGCAGCACCGCACCTGCTTCCGGAGGCTGAACCACCGGCGAGGGCACCGTTTTCATCGATGGGAAGGACGGTTTACTGGCGAACAGGCCTGGCAAACCGGACGAAATGTCTTACCGTTCGAAACGCTGGTCCAGCCAGGTGATGGCGAGGTCGACCCACCCCGGTACGGAGCGCTGCAACGTTCCCCGTCCGCCAGAGTTGGTGAGTCCGCTGGCGACACTCAGCCCGTGCGCGCCGCGCTCGTAGATATGCAGTTCAACCGGCACGCCGGCGTCCATCAATCGACTTGCGAACGCCGCGGATTGCTGCGCGGGTACGGTATCGTCCTCCGTGGTATGCCAGAGGAACACCGGGCAGGTGTGCTCGCTGATATGGTCGATGGGGTTGGATTCCGGTACCCGCTCCACCGAGATCGCGCCGATACCGGATTCCCGGCTGCGTGTTGCTTCCAGGTCGGGGAACGCGAACAGGTCCGTTGTGGCATAGCAAAGGATGGCTGCGTTCGGCCGGTTACTGAACTGTTCCAGCCCTGTAAACCCGGCTGAGGCCAGGTCGCGTTGCTCCTGCTCTTTCCAGTGATCCAGGTGCCACTGGGTGGCCAGCATGGCGGCGCAGTTGCCCCCGGCAGAAAAGCCCACGGTCGCGATGGTATCGGGATCGATGTGGAACCGCTGCGCGTTCGCGCGTACCCATCGCATGGCCATGCTCAGGTCGACCAGCGGATTAGGGTAGCGGGACTGATCGTTGATTGAATAGGAGAGGATAAACGCCTGGTACCCGTCAGAGAGGAAGGGCAGAATCGCGGGCAGGCCCTCTCCCTCGGAGATATGGTTGTAACCGCCACCGGGACACACGATAACGGCCGGGTGAACCGCCGTAGGCAATGTGGAGCCGGCATCCTGCTCGATGGTGTAGGCGTCCAGTTTCACGTTGCGCTCGGGATTGAGCACGATGGATTCTGTGGCGATCCTCATCTATTCGCCCGTAACGCCATCAATGGATTCACGAATAATGTCGGCATGTCCGCAATGGCGCGCTGTTTCCTCGATAAGGTGGGTGAGGATATACCGAAGATTGACGCGTTCCTCGTCCGACTTCGCCCACGCAGCCAGTTCATCCAGGTCGTGCTCCGCAACAATACCGTCCGAGACCTCGCACTCGGCCAGGTAATCGGCAATGGCCGCCGCGGCAGTATCGGTGTCGGTGTGACGCCAATCCCCATTCGGATCCTCCTCAGACCAGGGGAGATCCACATCGGCATCCAGGAACACACCTTGGAACCAGTAGCGCTCCACAATGGTGAGGTGCTTCACCATCCCGAGTAACGTCATGCTGCTCACCGTTGGTGTCGCGCGCATTTGCTCTTCGGTAAGTCCCTGGCACTTCATGGCCACGGTACGCCGCAGGAAGTGCAGGAACCCGAGGAGGTTTTCTTTCTCGTCGCCCTGGTATGGCGGATCAGTTCGTCGGGTAGCATCCATGAAACAGGCGTCTTTCTACGGGTAGCGTTCGTTTTGGCCAACCATGCCATCGATCGATTCGCGGATCAGGTCGACCTGGCCGAGGTGGCGGGCCGTTTCCTCGATCATGTGCATCAGGGTCCAGCGCAGGGTGACTCCGGCCTGGAGCGGATGCGGATCGGCCAGCACGGTCTCCAGTGGCAGGCCGCGCACGATCTCGTCGCTCCGGCTGCAGGCGCGGCGGTAGCTCTCGATCACGCTCCCGCAGGTTTCACCAGGCTCAAGGTGCCATTCGTCGGCGGGGTGGGGAATCGGCGCAATGGTCGGCCCGAGCAGATCCTCCTGCAGCCACGATCCCTCTACCCGCGTCAGGTGCTTCACAATCCCGATGAGGGTAAGCGTTGAGGGCGGATGGGTTTGCTGCAACTGCTCATCGCTCAGCCCACGCAGCTTCCACAGCAGCGTGTCTCGCTGGTTCTGAAGGAACAGCATCAGGAGTTCTTTCTCGCCACCAGAGAGCACCGTGTCAACGTTACGGTCACTGCTCATTGTGGGTCACCTTTCCGGGGGTATGGCCGCGTTGGTAGAGTGGATTGACCCCGGTGGCGCCATCTATTGATTGACGAATGATGTCAGCATGGCCGAGATGCCGGGCGGTTTCTTCCAACATATGGAACAGCACCCACTGCAGGGTCACCACACCGTGAGTGGAGCTGGGCTGAAGGGTGTTCTGATCCATCGGCAAGGAACGCGCGATCTCGTTGGATCGGCGGCACACTTCCCTGTATTGCAGGATCAGCGTCTCGAATGATTCAACTCTCTCTGGTACCCACGCAGTTTCGTCGTTCGGTTGGCCGTCGACCTGTTCGCCCATCAGGCGCTCCTGGAACCACGTGCGCTCAACACGGATGAGGTGCTTCAGGAGTCCCAGCAGGCTGAAACCTGTGGTGTGGTGTGGCTCGCGGAGTTGGGCGTCGGAGAGGCCATCCAGTTTCCAGATCAGCGTTGCGCGTTGCTGGTCGAGAAAGGCGAGCAACATATCCCGTTCATCGCCGTACTTTGGCACAGATGGAAACTCAATCATCGATCAGGTGCTTCCACTCGTCGCAGGCCCACATGCGCTCCGGGTTCTCCCATGCGTACTCCTGTGCCTCGTCCAGCACATCGGCATAGAGGTCGTCCGGAGGGTATACGCGGGCGCGGGCGTAACCGCCGCGCACCATCACCTCGCTCACAAGGTAGAAATCGCCGGTGTCCTGATCTTCGACAAAAATGTGGCGGAGGAACCGTCCATTGGGATCCTTGTCCGAGATGTCCTGCTGGACATAGACGATTGTGCCGACCGGCAGCAGCGCCTTCAGGAAAGCTGCGCTCTCCGGGCCGTAGCACTCTTCCTCCCGGTATCCCTCAATTTCCGGCGCCTGGATACCGATAATGCGGTAGCGCTCGTACCAGTCGTCGTCCGGCTCGGTGAGGTTGAGCGTGTCGCCATCATGGACCTTGTCGACCCGCGTCGGCACGGCGTCATCGGGCAGTTCCCACGGTTGGGTGTCGAACCAGTCGAAGTTCTCCATATCCGGGGTGGCATCGCTGGCGCAGGCCGTGAGTACCAGGCTGAAGGCCATCAGTGCGGCCAGCAGTGCGGAAAAGGGTGATTTCATCTGACCTCCAGAACCGAAAAGTATGCTCGTGTTAGGATAACGATAGCAGCGTCAGGGGTGCCCGCGTGTGGGCTGAGAGTACACCCTTGGAACCTGAACCGGATGATACCGGCGGAGGGAGACGCGATAATCCACGCAGCTGGCATGGTTTGTCGCGGTATCCCTTCGGGATTCGCGGCATTCGTCGTTTGCGGGAGGTTGTGGTGACAACGTTCGCGTTCGGGCCAACGATAACCTACGTCACTGATCCGGGCCTCTCGATGAC
>JBHWTK010000083.1:0-9881 GCA_043427975.1 Chloroflexia bacterium
TTCGTTAACGCCCGTACGACCGCCCGAACCAACCTGCTCAAGATTCACAACATCCTCACTGACAAGGTCAACGTCCGGCACAGTGGACGCATAGACCACGTCCACCGCAATCCCGATTTGAAAGCCCTCACGGATGATGAGATGAACGCGTTGGAAGCCATCGCCCAGCGTGTCACCGCGGAGGGCCGCTAATGGCAGCCGCGACCGTGCCGTCATACGCGGAACTGTTGGACCTTGAGGCGATCCGCACCGAGCGGGCTGAGCGGTACCTTCGAGACTTCGTGAAGCAGGCGTGGCATGTGGTGGAGCCTGCAACCCCGTATCAGCACAACTGGCACATTGATGCCCTGTGCGACCACCTGCAGGCGACCTTGCCGCCGTTACCCGGATACTCGCCAGCAGCGCATGCTTGGCCATCGACTGCTATCCGCAACCTGTTGATCACCATGCCGCCCCGCGCCATGAAGAGCCTCACGGTTTCGGTGTTCTTTCCTGCGTGGGCGTGGATCCACTTTCCATGGTTGCGGTTCCTGTTCGCCTCGTACGCGCAGACGCTGTCAACGGAACATTCGCAACTCACCCGCATGGTCATCGAATCCGAGTGGTACCAGGCTCGCTGGGGTGATCGCTACCAGCTGGCCGATGATGACAACCTCAAGACTCGTTTCTCCAACACGGAACGCGGGCAACGCATCGCAACCTCGGTGGGAGCGAGCGTGACGGGGTTCGGTGGCGACTACGTGATCACCGACGATCCCCATAACGTCCAGCAAGCCGAGTCCGAAGCAGTCCGATCCGAGGCAGTGCGATGGTGGACGAAAGCAATGTCCACTCGGTTGAACAACCCCAACACCGGTGTACGGATCGTGGTGATGCAGCGTGTGCACGAGAACGATGTTGCCGGCGCTGTGCTGGCATCGGGCGAATACACACACCTGAATCTGCCTATGGAATACGAGACCACCGACAGCGTCTCACCGATCGGCTGGCAGGATCCTCGCACCGAGGCCGGAGAGTTGATGTGGCCCGCACGATATGGTCCAGACGCGATTACCAAGCTGAAGGCAGAGCTTGGAAGTTATGCATACGCGGCTCAGTTTCAGCAGCGTCCGACCCCCGCTGAAGGCGGCATTATCAAGCGCCAATGGCTCCGCTTTTGGAAGTACCGAGGCACGGAGTTACCTCCTGTTGAAATGGGCGGCACGGCCCATGCTCTCATTGAACTTCCCGGGTTCTTCGACATGCAGCTGCAATCCTGGGACCTCAGCTTCAAGCAAACAACATCGGGTAGTTACGTTGCGGGCCTCGTCGCTGGTGTGTTTGGCGCCCAGACGTTCCTGCTGGATCGTTTCCGGGAGCGGACCGACTTTCCCGGGACCGTTGCGGCATTCCTCGCCGTGACGGAGCGGTGGCCCAACGCTACCGTGAAGCTCGTAGAAGACAAGGCGAACGGACCGGCCCTCATGGATACCCTGCGGTCCAGAGTGCCGGGAATCGTGTCGGTTGCGCCGGATGGCACCAAAGAGGCCCGGATGCACGCGGTGGCGCCGTACGTGGAGGGCGGTGGCTTGGTGTTGCCACATCCAGCGATCGCTCCGTGGGTCCAGGAACTCATTGATGAAATCGCGTCGTTCCCGATGGCCGCTCATGACGACCAGGCGGATGCGTTGTCGCAACTGCTCCGTCGGGTCATGGCCAACACCCAAGGTGGATTCACGATGGGGGATGTCATGGCCGCGATGTTTGGAGGCGCCTAGTGGATACGTTGAAGCTATTCGGGAGAAGGATTATGAGCAGTGTGACGGCAGCCAGGGATGCGTGGGCAGGGGGCGATAAGGATCATCTGACGGATCATCAGCGACGGGCCGAGGAGTGCGCGGTCTTGTGGCAGCTCTATCGTGGTGATGCGTTCCTGCCGTCGTGGCGCAAGCAGAAGCGCGGTGTGTTCCGGGATCAGCAGGTGTATGCCAACACGCGCCAGATCTACAGCCATGTAGCGGCCGTGGTGGATTTCTACGCCCAGCATGTCTATCAGGGCACCCTCACGACGGACGGTCAGCCCCTCCCCGATGGCACCCGGGGCGCAATCCCGCTGGATCCCCAGACCGGGAGCCCTGAGGCCGATGCCAGGTTGCTGGCGGCCGTGGCGGCCCTCTGGGCTCGGTGGAACTGGCAGCACGGCATGACGTTGCGTCCCCGCTACGGAGCCGCGATCGGATATGTGCTGACGGAACTGGTAGACGATCCAGCCCGGAACGCCGTCTGGCCTAATTTGGTCTGGCCCGGCTATGTCGCGGATATCACGCTCGACATGGCGTCGAACGTCAAGAGTTACGCGGTCGAATACCTGACCACCATCGAGGAGCGGGGCCAGGAGGTGACGATCCGGTACCGCAAGGAAGTGGACGGGGAAGCATTCCGGTACTTTCGGGACGACAACCCCTGGAGCGATGCTGATCGACATGGCGATGCCGTGCAACCGAATCCGTACGGGTTCGTGCCGGCGATCTGGGACCGCCACATCGACGTTGGGGAGACGTGGGGCGTGAGCGCGATCGCGGGGATGCGGCGGCCGCTCGTGGAGCTCAACAGTGTCCTGTCCCACGCGATGGACTTCCAGCAGAAAGCCTTCCGCGCGCCTGTGTTGGTCCGGGGTTCCATGACGGGTGGTGTCCTTAACCCAACTCCAGCGGCAGACGGCACCCTGGACCCCAAGAAGATCGCCGAGCAGCTCGGGTTCTGGCCGATTGAGAAGGATGGCGGCCTTGAACAGCTGTCGTTCGATATCGGCCAGACGCTCGCGATCCTGGAGTTCGTGAAGCAAGGGATCCTGGAGGCCAACCCGGAGGCGAGCTTCTACCCCGAGCTGCGAAAGATGAGCCAGGTCTCGGCCCCCGGGGTCGAGCGTGCCCTGGGGGATGCGGTGAGCCGCCTCAACGCCGCCCGGGCCGGGTACGACATCCAGTCGGTTAAGCAGTTCCAGATGGCGACCGCGATGTGCGGGTATCGGCTCAACAACGGCGATTGGACCAACCCCACGGAACGGGATCGCGTGTTCGAGCCGTTCGGGCTCGACAGCTACAAGCGCGGCGACCTCGACATGGTGATCCTCGGCCGGCCGGTCGTGGCCGCCACCGAGGCAGAGCGGCTTGAAATGGTGGCCCGGCGCGAGACCCTGCGGTACCAGGACAGCTTCGAGACCCTGGGGATGGAGGAAAAGAAGGCCGAGGAACTGATCCGGAAGCGTGAGGAAGCGGAGCTGCGACGGGCCGACATCGTCTAGCGACGGAAGGAATGGACATGACCAACCCCTGGGCAGAACACAAGCAGTCAGAGGCGATCCGGTCTATCGCCGGGTCGCTGGAGCGGATCGCTGACAGTATCGAGCGCTACGCCGACGCCGACCCCATGACGGTGCTCCACGAGGCCATCCAGGGTGGCGAATGGGGCGAAGCGCCAGTGGGGGAATCGGAACAAACTGCCCCCACGGCGCCGGCGTCGAAACCGGAGTACGTGCCGGCTCATGTGCTAGCCAATAACGGCCACACCATCATCATGGCGCACCCCGGAGGCGTGGAAAGCGCTGGGTGGCACATCGTGCTCCGACGTGAGCCGGCGGCCGATAGCGGGTTCGTCGCCACGATCGAGAGGGCCTGACGATGCAGCGGGATCCCCTGGGCGGCATCGTTCGCCGGCAACGTCGTGATATCCGGCTGCTGTACCGGACCCTTGCCGACGCGGTCCGGAACAGCATGGCCCAGCATCCCGACCCCAACCGCCCCATCACGGAGGCGGATCGGGTCGCGATCATGCGCGAGGTCGACCGCGGGCTCGACGTCATCTGGGGCACGCGCCCGGGAGACCCGAACGCGGCGATCCGGCAGATCACCCTTCGGGACACCAGGGCGGCGCGGTTCCGCCCGCTCGATGCCGCGATCAAGGGATGGCGGAAGGCGATGCCCCGGCAGCTGCGGGAGCGGATCGAACAGGAGGCACAGGGTTGAGCGCATTGTTGCAAGAGATTGAGGCACGGGTCCACGGCTACTGGACCGGTGCCCCGGTACCGGACAACGAACTCCCGAAGCACACTGTTGTGCGGCAGACCTGCGAGATCGCCAACGAGATGGGGCTCACGGAACCCGAGCTCACCGAATGGGCCCGGTACCAGCAGGGTGAGCCATCGGTCGCGGTCGTGAGCGTTGCAGCACTGGAGCAGCTGGTGGCACGGCTTCGTCGCCCCGGTGGGGTGCGGCGGTTTCGTAAGCGCCTGGAGCGTGAGCGCAACCGCAGGGAGGCACGGACGTGATTCAGAAGGTCTACAAGTACCCCCTCGCATGGGATGACCGGCAGGAGATCATGTTGCCCCGCGGGGCGCAGGTGCTTCGGATCGACGTGCCGGCGGAACTTTATCGTACAGGTACGCTCCCGGGATTGTTCCTGTGGGCACTGGTGAACCCTGATGCCGAGACCGCGCCCCGCACAATCCGTATCGCTGGCACCGGCCACCCTATTGACGACTCGCCGCTCGAGTACATCGACACGGTCATGTTGGATGGCGGGTCTCTGGTGTTCCACGTCTTCGAGGTGGTGGCCACATGACCGATCGCGGCCAGTTCTATGACGACACCACCACCTGGCTAACTCATGGTTTCGCGGCGCTCGCTTGCATGGAGCGCAACATGCTCGGCGGCTGGCATCGGGTGAACATGATCGGGGTTGACGCAGCCAGGATTACGGCAGAGATGATGCAAGTGATGATCCGTGGGGATAGGTCCGCGCGTTTGCTCCCATACCCAGCGGTGTGCCGCCAGGGTTTTGCCTTCATGCCACACGGTTCCGTATCCGAGTTGGTTCTTGTGGCGTTGCCATTCCCAGCATCCAGTCTCTTCATCGACCAACCAACGCCCATTGGGCTGCTTAAGCGCATGGCCATGTATATATCGCTTAGGGTAACCATCGACTGTACGAGCGCCGTTCATTGGTGTGCCACATCCACACGCGCAGAATTCTGGAGTAGGTTCCGCTTTCAGTGCCTTGAAGAAGGCACGTTCCGCCGCATGTTCCGCCTGACACGACCGGCAGCGTTGATGCAGCTCTTGCGTCCCCTTCTTGGGAAGCACGCGGTAATCGAATGCGTTCTTGGGGAGAACTTGCTGGCATCGTCGGCAGGTTCTGAAGCTCCCTCCGGAGTGACCTTTGATGTATCGCCGCGGGGTGCCAGCAACCTCACCACGATCACCACGGGACACACGGGCGAGTTCGGTGGGATTACCGCATCCGCACATGCAGAAACCGGACGGATTGGGGCCTGGGCCTGTAGACTTAGAGGGCATTCTGATCGTCTCCTACGTAGACGTTTTCGGGGTGCCGTGCCGGCGGATGTTACAGCATCGCGTCGGCTTTTGCGTGCCCCCATTATACCAGATTTCCGCGCTGTTACGGGCTTTTCGGGGGTGATGGTATGGACAATCTAACCCTCAATGAACGTGCGGCTCTCTTCTACGATGATGTGGAAAGTTGGAGGGATGCCAGAGGATATGACCTAAGCCAGCGGCTATGGCGCAACCGCCAGGACGTGCGCCGCCGCATCGACGAAACGATCCGGGAAGGGATCCGGACCGGGAAGCCGGTAGGCGAGATCGCGACCCAGCTGGAGCAATACATCGATCCGGCGTACCTGCGATCCGGCAAGGCCCATTACCCGGCGATGCGGCTGGCCGGCAATGAGGTCCGGCGTGCCAACGCGATCGCGACCCAACAGGTGGCCCAACAGGATCCATCCAAGGGGTTCCTGCGGTACCGGGTGAGCGCCGGCCATATCGACCCGGACGAATGCACCGACCACGCGAACCACGATGAGGGGCTGGGGCGCGGCGTGTGGCCCGCCAAGGATTGCCCGTTGCCACCACGCCACATCGGGTGCGCGTGCAGCGTGGATTCCGTCCCGTGGGAAGAAACCGGGACCCAGGCGGCAAAGGGCATGAGCGACTTTGTGGAGGGCCTGCGGGTCGAGTTCGACCTCGGGGATCCACCGGACCTGTCGCCCGCCGACCTGGTGGTGTTCCGGCGCGAGACCGCCGGGATCCGGGCGGCCGTCACGTTCATGTTCCAGGCGTGGTTCGAGCAAACGGGGCTGGTAACACCAGAGGATCTCCTGACCACGGCCCCGACGGTGGCCGGGTGGGTGAATGATGTGAGGCGCCGCAAGGCACGACGGAGAGGCGAGTAGGAATGAGCTGGGCTGCAGATAATCGTTACTGGCTGGAACCGTACATCCAGGAGATTGCCGACCGGATGGGGCTGCGGGATTGGCAGATCAAGCTGGAGGATAACGATCCATCAGGTGGCACTCTTGGGGAATGTGAGGCCCACCAAGGTGCAAAGCGTGCCTGGATTGCGATCGCGGATCACGGGGACGATGAGGAAGATCTGCGCAACACCGTGATCCACGAGCTGCTGCACTGCCACTGGAATGAGGCAAACAAGCTGGTGGAGGAGCTGGCGACGAACTTCCTCGGCATGGCGGCCTCGGCGGTTACCCGCATCGCGTGGAAGTCCGCGATGGAACTGGGGATCGATGGCATTGCCACCGCGTGGGAATCGTCGATGCCGTTACCGAGCGAATGGTTGGAGCAGCAGACCGCCCCGGAAGAGGAGGCGGCATGAAGACCCGGGTAGGCCCGTACGAGATTTCCACCATGTGGGTAAGCCGCGGCGTTGCCTCGGTGCTGGAGACCATGGTGTTTCGCGATGGTGTCTCGGGAGGGAACCGCCATCCCAAAACGGCGTTCGGTATCGAGCAAGGGACCGCCAACCACCAGCACATGGTACAGGTGGTAGAGCGTCTTGTTCGCATGTCAGGGGTAGCGACATGAGTGGACTTGTGCGCCAGCTGGTGGAGGCCGTCCAGCATTTTGTCCCGGTCCGGTGCCAACAATGCGGGAAGGTGTTCACCCACGCGGCACCGGGCAGCACCATTCGTTTTCGCTGCCGGAAGTGCAAAACCTCACAGATCGTGAGGGTATAGCGGAATTCGCAACCGTCGTATAAGATTGACGTAGCAACCGAATAGGCGTGGGCCCCAGTGCCCCCTTGCGTAGTGAACCGTCGTGTTCCGATCTCCCAGAAGGAGATTAGGACGCGACGTTTTCGTTTTTCGGCGCGATGCCGATACAAACCCAGGAGTGAGCGCGATGCCGTTCCGACTGTTCCTCATGCTATTGAGTTTGCTCCCGTTCATGACGGACTCGAATCCCGACCCGGATGAGAACCCGGATCCCGATCCAGATCCTGACGATCTCGGGGACAAAGGCAAGGCAGCCCTCAAGACCGAGCGCGAGGCTCGCAAGGCAGCCGAGAAAGCTGCCAAGGACGCCCAGGCAGAGCTCGCTCGCATGAAGTCCGAGGCCCAGAAGGCCAAGGATGCGGAAGCGGCCGAGCAGGGCAAGTGGAAAGAGCTTGCCGAGCAGCGCGAAACCGAAGTCTCCAGCCTGACCGGCGAACGGGACGGCCTGAAGGCAGAGCGTGATGCGCTGGCCGAGTACGTGAAGGCCGACATCGCGGCCGTCACCAAGGCGGTCAAGGATGCGAAGGATCACCCGGCCGCGAAGGCCCTGATGGACTTCCATCCCGGCGACGATGCCGACCCGACCGCACTGCTGGCATGGGCCCAGAAGGCCAAGCCACGCCTCGGAGAGCTCGACAAGGTACCGGTGCGGGGCAACGGGCCAGACCCGAAGCCAGGCGCCAAGAACGTCGACGAGAAGCAGGCCACGGCGCAGGCGCGTCGGGTCGTTCGACCTATCTAGGGAGGCATCATGGCAGCTATTGCCAAGCGGGCCGCGGGACCATCACTGGCCACCGCGATTCCGCCCCAGAACGAACAAGTCCCAGGCATCCGGGCCGGGGAAGCGATCGCTGGCGGTGACCTGTGCGTGATCAACGCGCAGGGGTTGGCCGTTAAGCGCACCAACCAGACATTCGGCATCCTGGTGGCCGCCGAGACCGGGGCATCGGTCGGGGAGGCCATCACCCTCTACCGCAACGTGCGGTTCGGCTATGGCTCCGGGCTGACGCCCGGCATCCAGGTCTTCGCATCCGACACCGTCGCGGGTGGTCTCGATACCGCCGGCACGGTTGCGGTTGGGTTCGTGGTGGATGCCGAGCGCATCCAGTTCACCGGTCTGTAGAGAGGGGAGGTTGAAGCACCATGTACGGAACACTGACCACCCTCGATGATCTGAGGGACAACACACAATCGGTCGCGACGTTTGGCGAGGATCTCCTGGCCGAGCGGTTCGCCACCGCCCTGCGGGTCCACAACGATGCCATGCAGGAAGCGATCGCGGACTTCGCGATCGTCACCGACCAGGCACAGCTGCCGTATGGCGGCGGCGCCGACGATATGGAGATGCAGGAGCTCGATCAGATGGGCTCCCCGGACGTGCAGAAGGAAACGGCCGCCGGCAACGTCGGTCTCCCGCTGCGCTGGTACGGGATCGCGATCCAGTGGAACCGCCACTTTGTGGTCAACACCTCGGTGGCGACCGCGGTGGATCGTCTGGATGGTGCCGCTGCGGCCGATGTCCGCAACGTCACGCGCCAGATCCGCCGCGCACTCATGAACCCGGTCAACAACCTCGCCTACGTGGACAAGCTCCAGACGCGGCTCACGCTTCCGATCCGGGCACTCCTGAACGGCGATGGTCGCGCAATCCCGGTGGGGCCGAACGGTGAAGCATTCGCCGGCAGCCACACCCACTACCGCGGGGCCGCGAGCTTCACGGAGGCCCACCTGGTGGCGCTCCTGGAGACCGTGCTGGAGCACGGGGTGACGGGCGGCATGGCGATCTACATCAACCGCGCCCAGGAAGCCGCGCTCCGCGGGTTCGCCGGGTTCACCCCGTATGTGGATGCCCGGATCAACGTACCCCTGACCGACCAGACCGCCCGCGGCGAGTTCGATGTCAACAACCCGGCCGACCGCGCCATCGGGATCTTCGAAGGTGCCGAGGTGTCGGTGAAGCCGTGGGTACCGGCCAACTACCAGGTCGTGTTCGATCGTGGGGTCGGGACCGACAAGGCCGTCGGCATCCGGACCCGCTCCGGTGCCATGGCGGGAGATGCCTACCAGGGCGGCTTCGGGCTCCTGTACGAGGATGAGAACTTCCCGCTGCGGGCCCGCGCGATGGGGCGCGAGTTCGGGGTTGGGGCGATCCGGGGCCACAAGGCTGCGGTCGGGTTCAGCGGCAACGCCACCTACACGGCTCCGGCGCTCTAGCGCGCCGCGAGTGACGTAGGCCACCGACGGAGGACCATGATATGGCATCACTCAAGTCCATGAATCGTGAGCAGCTCAACGCCGAGGCGACCCGGTTGGGGATCGCGGACGTGGAGCAGCTGAAGACCAACGATGACGTGATCAACGCCATCGAGGGCAGCGACGCCTACAAGGCCGAGCAGGAAGAGGCCGCGAAGGCGAAAGCCAGCGCGGACGCCAAGGCCCAGGCCGAGGCGGAGGCCGCCCAGCCCAAGACCACCTACATCGTCGGTGGCGTTGAGGTCGATCCCAACGGCAACCCGGTGAAGGGCTAACGGTGGACACCGTGGCGCTGCTGGGCTACCTGAACCGTGAGTGGTCGGAGTTGATCGCCGAAGCCGGGATCGACCCGGCGACGGTGGTGGCGATCGTTGAGGAGCACTACCTCGCGGATCCGGCACTCGCCTCCACGTGGGCCCAGCCGCTGGCCGACTACTACCTGCTGCGCCGCGCCGTCCGGGCCTTCACCCCCAACATGAACATCGGCGGGGGTGGGGAGTCCTACGCGCTGCGACAGCAGTACGAGAACGCGGTCCAGCAGCTGGCCAAGGCGGAAGCACTA
>JBHWTK010000084.1:0-9947 GCA_043427975.1 Chloroflexia bacterium
ACCATCGCGTGAGCTGGGGGGCACGCGCGAGAGGAATACACCGATGCCACAATTTCGCCGAGCCGCGCTCGTCGCCACCCTCGCAGCACTGTTCATCGTGATGCCGTTCGTCTACCCGGACGGCCCCGGGCACGTTGAGGCGGTTCTTACGCCAACGCCTGGCTTGGACTGTGACGTTGAGTGGCACCGAGGTTTGGGGACTGAGAGCTGGTATCCGGTGGACGTGTGTGAGTGATAGACTCTCAGGGTCGTCCTGAATCGCCACAACCAGAACAGCACCCCTAAAGAAACATCGATTGTGCCCTATCGTGACAGAGTTGTCACAGGATACAATCCCAATATGGCCGGTGGATTGAGCACTTCCCGACAAGTTGTAGGAAGGTGGCAATGTGACGATTGCGATCACTATCAAGGTTTTTGATGGTGTGGTTTTGGCCGCTGATAGCGCTGCCACCATGCAGGATGTTGACAGCTCCGGGGCACCAATAGGCATTACGACTGTCTATAACAACGCCAACAAGGTATTCAATCTCCGCAAGGGTCTTCCAATTGGGGCAGTCACGTGGGGGCTGGGAAACATCGGTGTAGCGTCTACTGCGACTTTGATGAAGGAGCTGAGGGCTCGCCTAACGTCTGAGCAGCCAGGATATGCCGATTGGGTCCTTGATCCAGATTCCTACACTATGGAGCAGGTTGCTCAGCGTCTTTTCGAGTTGATTTACACCGAGCGCTACCTACCCGTATTTAGCGGCAATCCCAAGTCAGCGCCCCTCATGGGATTCATGGTCAGCGGCTATTCGTCCGGGGAAGACCAGGTCGAGGAATATCTCATCGATTTACAGGCTGGGGGGATCTGCCAGGGACCCGTGCTCCAAACCCCCAAAGACGTTTCCGGACACATTACTTGGCACGGACAGCCAGAGGCCATGTTCCGCCTAATTCTGGGTTTCGGCACTGGTCTCCCTGGAGTTCTGGAGCAGCATCTTGGAGTGCCATCAGACCAAATACCTCAGGTTCTCGAAGTTCTGCGACAAACGCTTTCCACTCCGTTGGTTACTCCAGGGATGCCTATTCAGGACGCCCTAGACCTTGCGGATTTTCTAGCCGACCTGACGGCACGATATTCGCGGTTCACACCGGGTCCTGCAACTGTAGGGGGACCTATTGAGCTGGCAGCCATCACCCGTTATGAAGGGTTCAAGTGGGTCAAGCGAAAACACTATTATCATGGCGAACTCAATCCGGGAGGTGATATATGAAGCTTTCCACTGACACCTATAGTATCCAAACACACTATCCTTCCGATAAGTCCATAAAGAGCATAAAAGACCGGGAGCGAGAGAAAGCAGCTGCTACAAAAACCTACTCGGTGCGAGCAGCCTCAGACACTGCACGACCCATCAAACCAATCAAGATGGAGATCGACGCTAACAAATTGAAACGATTCCCCAAGAAATAGGGCGCATCGAAATACTGCCGTTTCACCACTACCCAATACTCCATCTGGAGCGCAGCTCCAACCGACCATCGCCGGGCTGTTCATTGTCATGCCGTTCATCTACCCTGATGGATCGAAGCATGTTGAAGCTGTCCCCACCCCGACGCCTGGCTCCGACTGTGCCGTCGAGTGGCACCAACGGCTGGGGAGACGCTAAGTGCCTAGGCTTCGAATCGCTCTCCAATTCCCATGTGCGGTCCGGAGGTCATTTTCGTAAATCAACAAATACCCCCATTCTGATTTCGTCTTTGGGTCGGCATTAACATGATTCGCCCACCGTTGAGCAGCAAGCTTCTTCGCTCTAACGATGTCGCTGTCCTCATCCCGATCGGCTTTTACTTCGACAACCCAATGCCGTCCGTTGGTCTCCACTACGACGAAATCGGGATTATAGTCCTGGGCGTTGCGCCAAAGTATCTCTAGATCGCCCCGTTGAAGTCTTAGCCAGACATTAATGTCTGGAGACGAATCTAGAAGATTGGCGAGATCTCGCTCCGTGGTGCTGTCAAACCAGTCTTGCTCATACACAGATTTGTCATAGTGGAAGCCCAAATTGCGCTCCCAGGGTCCATATCGGTCCTGGCTCGATGCTCTGCGCCGCCGCCGTATCCCGGTCACTGGCTTCTCTTCAACAACTTCATCAAATGTAGGAGTAGCCAGATACTTCCTGTGCTCAGCATTGACGATACTGATGAGTTCACCAGCTGCTCGATCCATTGCGGCGCTGAGCACGAGCTCCGCTTCACTGCTCAGCCCATGGAGGAAGGCATCAACAATTCTCTCGGCTGGCCCTTGCTGATTGGCCCGCGCCGGAACAATGGCACTATGAAGCACATAGGAAATTAGCTGTTCACGCGCTTCGAAGAGCGGGAGTGTCACCGCCGGCGACACAATCGCATCGGTGGCCGGGGTTGTGACCATATCGATGCGGGTTCGCCCGTCTATCCCAACCCGTCGCCTCGCGCTAATAGCAACTCGTCTTAACTGCCCGCTTGGGTCTGCCGCAATCTTTGCTCCAGCCTGGCGGAATGGCTCGAGATCCACTATGTCAGCAAGCGAGAATGTGCTCGCAATAGTGGCCATGCGTAGATATGGAATGGCGATTCTTGGGACGTCATCACGAGGAACGAGTTGGAGATCCAGCTGAATCAACTGATCTTGCGAACTGGATATTGCCTGCTCCATCGAACGGATCTCGAGCACGTGGGGCGGTCGGTCGGCATTATCGACCGACCCAGTTGCAGACAACAGTGCGCCAGATTGCCCGTTTTCGGATCCGATGATCGGCGCGAATACCTCAAGCCGCTCTTGCACCGGTACAAGCCTCCCTGCCTCGTTGCGGCGGAGATCGGCCCTAGTTCGCCAGTCGATGAACTGCTCATTGAGCGCATTGGCGTTGCGAAGCAGTTCCTCATAGCGTTCGTGCCCGAGCACTTCAAGCGTGTCCAAGATTTCAATACCGGTATATTTCCCGAAGGGAAGTCGCATTCCCCGGCCGAGTGTCTGCTCGGTCAATATCTGTGAAACCGACGCTCGCAAAGATGCAATGACATACACATTCTTTACGTCCCATCCCTCTTTCAGCATGCCGACGGAAATCACTATCTCAAAGGGGTTGGAGGGGTCCTCAAGCTTATCAAGCGCCTCTAGGGCTATGTCCGGCGCGTTGGAATGAACAGTGAGCACCTTACCGATGAAGCCGCCTTCAGAGAAATCGGGAGACTCGACAATCTGTGAAATCTCTTCTGCTTCTTGAATCGTCTGAGCAATCACCAGCATGACCGGCTTGATAGGACTGAGGCCGTGATTCGCAGCATATGTTTGGATGGCGCGACGTTTCATTTCCAGAAGTCGAACGCCGTCTTGAAGCTTTGTACGTGCATCGCGGCGATCGTCTGATCGGCCCACCAGTACGGGCGTCTTCACCACCTTATCTGCGATAGCGGCCGCCAGAGGGTAGCGAAAAACGATCTGATCTTCACGTGTACTTTTATGAGGCGTCGCTGTTAGGCCGACCAGTGCATAGGGATTGATGTCGCGAACGGTACTCGAAAACGATGGACCATAGTAAACATGGTGCTCGTCGGCAAACACCACCAGGTCGTCCATCTTCTGCAGCTGACTATAAAATGCGGCGCCCAGTCCTTCCCGGAAGCTGTGAGTCCGTCGCCCGGTTTTCGTTGTCGGGCGGGTCAGAGACTGCACCGTAAAGATGTAGAGCTTCACGACACTTGTGTCGTCCATTGCGCGCCGAGCAGCAGGCGAGTCGAACGTCTCGCTCGTGATCACGACAGGAACGAAACTCATTGCCGGAAGAAGGCTTTTAGCGCTTCCCTCTGAGAAATTGGCGATCGTTTTATTCAGAATCGTTCGGCCAGGGACGATAATCGCGAAGTTCCGAACCCCTTCGGCCGCGGCCATGTACTCGATGAGTGCCGCCATGATGTACGTCTTGCCCACACCAGTGGCAACGTCCGCTACGCCCTCGAATGGGCGTTCCAGATTCTCAACGTCGTAGTGCCTCACCATGGCGAGGTAGACGCTCTTCAACGCGTCCCGATTCACTGGGCGTAAATCGAGCCTAGCGGCGATCTCCTCTTGCAAGTCAGGATCGAACAATATCTCCTCAACCACGACTGCGCTCCCATCGGGGCTTCCGATCAGATAATGTGCGATAGTTGGCCAATGTTGCGTCTGGGATGCGCTCTGCCCTGGACCCAGCTCGACGAGCCCTTAGTCCAACAATTGCACTTTTATCCAAGGCGGTGCCACATATATGTAACGTCTCATCCTCTTCAATCAGAGGAAGAAGAAGATCAATCACGCCATCGTTCACCAAACCGTCAACGACGACGAGGCGAGCCTTACCTTTGGAGCCCGCAAACGGGGGATTAGGTCTGTACTCATATCCGAATTGCGCCGCCACCGCTTCAGAGAGCTTTCCATTGGTGGCCCAATCGCTGAGTACGACCCGCTCACCAACGAGATCGTACATAGAGGGCGCGACAGCCAATACGCGAAATCCTCCACCACCGGACCATGACGCGGCTTTAGAGACTCCCCCTTGATCGGCACCTGAAATAACTTTGCGAAGTCGGGGCTCGATATAGTCCTCTACGGTGCTAAGCTCTCGCTCTATTCCTACCCAGCGACGGCCAAGCTTGTGTGCCACGGCAGCAGTGGTCCCCGAGCCCAGGAAGCAGTCAAGAACTATATCTCCAGGATTAGTTCCCAACTGGATGATCCGAGCAATCAATTCCTCCGGCTTGGGTGTCTCAAATGGAGTGATGACAGGAAACAGCTGTTTTATTTCCTGTTTAGATGTGCGATTGGACCCTACCTCGGCATGTGTCCAAATGGTCTCCGGCGGACGGGTCCGGTGTTCATTTTCGTAGATGCGATAGTTTGCGGTCCAACCAGCTTGTCCTTGTATAAACTCCAGGAGATGGGCGTCTCGCTCTACGCGCTCTGAGCTCCACCGCCATCGACCATCCGCTCCGCTAGGAAGCTTAGGCCATATCTCTGACCCGTCGGGAGCAATGATGGGGAAGTAAAGTGAAGGTCGATCCTCTCGACGAGCTGATTGACCACGCGCCCGGAGTGGGTTCAGGTAGTACCGACGTCCTTGCTCGTCGATTCTTGTATATTGGGCACCCTCGTCGGTTGCCTTAAGGGGATTAACCAGGAATTGCTCGCTCTTGGCGTACACGAGAATGTAGTCATGGCGCACCGAAAAGTTCTGAGCATCCATGCGGGGACTATCAGTCTTCTCCCAGATGATGCAAGCGATAAAATTCTCTCGGCCAAAAACCTCGTCCATTAAGACCTTTAGGTATGCTTGCTCTGCATCATCACAGTGAACCCAGATTGACCCATCCTGTGACAGCAATCGTGCGATCTGCACCAAGCGATCCCGCATCATTGTTAACCATACGGAATGCTCTAATCCATCGTCATATTGAGCAAACGCCTGCTGGGTATTGAACGGCGGATCCAGATACGCTAAACGAACTTTCCCTAGCAACTGAGCAGCGAACTCTGGCAAGTTCGCCATGCTATGCAACCCATTGAGAGCATCGCCGATGATCAACAGGTTGTCCGACGAGCGTTCACCGGAGATTTCCCCATGCACCCTTAGGTCATGCAACAGCCGAACTTCAGCGACTCTGTAATCGCTTTCGTGCACCCAGGTGTACTGCCCGTCCGGTTTGGTGAGAAGTCGGTCATCTCGGTTAGTCCAATCGAGGCGCAAACTACCTTTAAATGGCGAAGCGGCAACATCCATTTCAACCCCATTGTGACTATTTCGGTCGGTCGTGATGATTGTAACGCGGAATGGGATGACCTTGGGGGCTGCGATGAGCATCGCCCAATCGGCACGTTCCGTAAGTACTTGAGTGCCCTTCGCATGGTCGCCAGTAATCCAGTGCCCTGCATCACCTTCCACCACTCCGCTCGATCGGCCCCATGGGTTTCATGTGGACGAACATCGAATCAGGATCCTGCACTACTTGCGAAGGCCGTTGCTTGAACTGGCCTGTGGTGGTGTATTCCACCAGGTTGCGCGCGATCGTGATCGCATCATCCATCTCGAACCTGGCGATCTCGAACACCCGGTCGTCCACCCTAAACCGCGATTCCGGAATATAGACCGTGGTCACCTCGCCGAGGATCCGCTCGAAGTGCGGCACATCGGTCGGGTTCCACCGCTTGCCGGCGGACACGAGATCACACCGAACCTGGTACAGCCCCTTCCCGTCTGGTGACAGGACGATGTGCGGATGCCCAGCTGCAGTGCACCACCATCGCCAGGCAATTAGGAGAGCGTCCCTGCCATCCTGCACCGAGCCCTGATCGTGCACGTACCCGACATTGAGTGCCGTGGTGAGTCCGATGCGGCCGATGTTCCCCAGCACACACGAGCGGATCTCCTGGATGCGCGGATCCTCGTAGTTGACGCCAGGCACCTCGCCGTAGCCGAGCAGCGCCAGCACATCCTTGGCGGAAATGGGCCTGGCTTCGTACTGTGGTGCCCTAAGGGGCAGTCGAGATCGATCCATCTTGCACTCCTCTAGAGTCGGCATCCACAGGAGTGCTCATAACCATCTTCATCAGTCGTATAGCCATACCCGCCGCACATAGGGCACGAGGCCAATACCTCTGCCTGGGTGAGCTCACGTCGCTGGGGTTTGGGAACTGGCCGGGGACGGCGATCAACGCGATCGTGCGCCGACACAACCTTGCGGGCCTCCAGGATCGCGATCGTATCCTCTACCGGATCACCCGTCATATGGACGTCACGATAGGCACTGGTCGTCTGGGAGTGCACACGGTGCACAACCTTCCTGCCGTCGATCAGCACGCTCGTATCCGCGACCAGTTCCTCTCGCATGCCCGGAATCGTGGCGCGCGAAAATTCCCGATACCGCGTCCCCATTGCTCCCTCACCTTTCTTTCGCTACACTGTCCTGGGACGCAATATAGAACATATGTTCTAACGATATCAAGATGTACCACAAAGTCAAAGCGGCAGATATATCTGCACAACCACTGCGAGATGTAGGGTTGAGGCTCACGAAGGGAGACGACATGGCGCGGCGTCGGGATCCGGATTCAGGCAGGTTGCTGGCGGAAGGCGTCCACCCGGTTGTCAGCGATCGGACTGGTGACGTCACGTATCGGGCCCGGGTGAGCTATGGCAGCGGCAAGAACCGCCAGCATGAGAGCCGAACGTTCAAGCACGCGCTGGCAGCCGAGGAATGGGTGCATCAGCGGCGACTGGAGATGTCGAGGGGCCTGTTCGAAGCCCCGTCCATGGTGACTGTCGAGGAGTATTTCGACATCTGGTTCCTGCGCCGTGCCAGGGACTGGAGTGGCAGCCGCCAACGCTCAGTGCAGGCAACGTGGGAGCGATACATAGAGCCCGAGCTCGGGCACATGCGGATGACCCAGGTAACCCGTCGCCATGTCCAACGGGTGGTAGATCGGATCATTCGCGCCGGGTGCAGCTCTCGCACCGCTCGGATCTACCTCGTTGCTGTGCGGGCCATGTTTCGTGATGCCATCATTGATGAGGTCGCGCTCCGGAACCCGTGCCATGACCTGGACTATCCAAAGGAACAAAGAGTACGGCGCCCTACCTGGTCAGTGCTCGAGCTGCGCAAGTTCCTCATGGAGCTCCAGCGCGGGGAATATCGGTTCCGTGCCCCCATGATCTTCATTGCCGCTACCGGGTGTCGGATCGGTGAAGCGCTTGCGCTGCACTGGGAGGACATCGACTTCGAGAACAACACCGTCTGGATTCACCGGACGTTGAGCAGCGACGCGACCGGAAAGCTCCAGGTGGTGAACCGAACCAAGACCAGCGCCGATGGCCGCGTGATCCCGCTTCCACAGTGGCTGCAACAGGAGATTAGGCAGGACGCAGCTGCAACAGGCTTGGTGTGGTCGCTCAACGGTAAGTCGATCCTCCCCACGCTGGTCCGCACCGAGTACTACCAAGTCATCGCGAAGTTGGGTTTGAAGCGGATCCGTATTCACGATATCCGGCACACCGTGGGGACGCTGCTGCACGCCAACAACGTTGACTTGCGGACCATTCAGGACTTCCTGGGGCATGAGCACCAGCGGACCACCGAAGCGTATCTCCACCCACATTTGAGCGTCCTACGAGATGGAGTCGAGGCCGTGTCCCGTTCGCTCGGCTACGACACACCGAGTACGACAACATCTCGGAAAAAAGAGGCGATTTAGGGGCCAGTTTGTCAGAATTGCGTCAGAACGCAGGGTGCAATTGGTAAATATCCGCACCACTGCAAGGAAAGTACCGTAGTCCCTTGATTAGCCGAAACTAGTCAACGAAAACCGAAAGCGGCCATTTGGCGCGGGTTTTCATGGATTCTCCTGACGCACATACCGCTATTCCCTAAGGTTCTGCGTCAGCCAGTGCGTCAGAATTGCGTCAGCGACAGAGAGCCCGGAGCGATTCGCCCCGGGCTCTCTGGTTTACTCTGGTCCCTATCGACCTGGTATCACGGCCTACTTCGGCACGTTCACCGCGGTGTTGTCCTCCAGGAGGTTCTGGAAGAACGTGATCAGGGCAATGACCCCGGCGATCACGCCGGCAATGGCGGCGTTGCCGAGCGTGGTGAGATCAATCCGCAGGTAGCCTTCAGCGTCGCCAGCTGCAGTGATGAGATTGGTCAGGAACGGGATCGCCAGCACCGCAAAGGTGCCGATGAATGCCTGGAAGAATGTCCGGATGGCCCGGATGGTCGCGTTGCGCATGGTGTGGTTCCTCCCTAAGAATGGGTAAAGCTCTGGGTAGAGCTGCCCTGTGTTACAGAAGCTCGATCAGGCCGCTCCAGATCCGGCCGCCCTTGCGGATGCCGTCGCCGGATTCGTGTTCAAGCACGTACCAGATATCGCGGTTCACCGCATCGGTGAGGTTCGGGATATCGACCGCCTCGCCCCGCACCCAGTGGGTAATGTGGCGGGTCGTGCCCGGCGCCAGGGTTTCCACCACGGGGCTACCCGCGTGGGTGGCGGCCCAGAGCCGCACGTTGGCGCCGCTAAGGGGATTGCCCTTGCGGTCCCGGGCCAGCACCCGAACCGGCCGGCGAATCTTGCCATCGATGTCGCGGGCGTCCACCGGGTAGTAGGTGTTGCCGTTGAGCACCACTGGGATCGCCTCGCGGTTGTTGCCCTGGTCGGGTTGGCTCACCCCATCGTCGGGCCGAACCGGCACCGGGGCTGTGGCCTTGGGCTTCTCGACCGTGCCACCGGCCCACACGCGGGAACCGGAATCCCCCACCCACCAACGGCGTTCGCCGGCGACGTCTTCACCCTCGACCCAGCCCAACACCCGGACCTTCTCACCGGCCGCGATCACGGTACCGGTCAGGTTGGCGGTGCTGGAGGCCCACTGACGGCGGTTCACGCCACCAACTGCAGCAGTGACGGTCCGGGGTTCAGCGTGGAACAGGATGCCGTTGATCGTGATGTCCCGATCCCCCTTCCACAGGCTGCCATCAGCATTCTTGACAGGCCACGGGGCGCGGATCAGATCATGGCCAGGAATCGGGGTGGTCACATCCGGGACCTCGATGACCTCCACACCAGTGCCCGAGACTGCCGCCCGAACCATCGTGATGAGGTCGTGAGGTGCGGGATCGGGGCATCCGGAACGGGTTTCGCTGTTGATCGCGTAGTGGCCCACGATGTAGATCGCGGTGATCTCCGGGAACTCCTGCATCCACTGCCACACCTGCCAGACAATGGACTTGTCTTGCGCTTCAGTACGTTCGCGACTGAACCCTTCACGCTCGATGGTGAGGCTGTAGGTGTTTGGATCCCAACCCCAGCGGTTGAGGATGGTCTGCATGAAGTAACTCGGGCTCCGGACATCACCGTTGGTCCAAGGGGCGAGGTGCTTAGGTACCAGGTTCCA
>JBHWTK010000085.1:0-5152 GCA_043427975.1 Chloroflexia bacterium
GCCAGATCTCGTCCAGCGTAACCGGCTCGACCCCCATATCGGCAAAACGCTGTCGCGGCAGGTAGGGGTCGTAGGCAATGACGTTCATCTCAAACGCGCGCAGTCGCTTCGCTACAACTGACCCGACCCGGCCGATGCCGACCAGGCCCACGGTGCGCCCGCGAAGGTCGATTGGCTTCACCTGCTTTCGCTTCCACTCGCCAGCATGGGTGGTGGCGTTGGCAAACGGGATTTGCCGGGTAACTGCCAGCAGAAGCGCGATGGTGTGCTCGCCTGCACTGGTGGCGTTTGCGCCCGGCGCATTGAGCACAATCACACCCGCTCTCGTGGCAGCCTCGACGTCGATGTTATCGACTCCAACCCCGGCGCGTGCGATGACCTTGAGGCGTGGGGCGGCAGCGAGCACCTCCTCGGTAACCAGCGTTTCACTGCGAACAACCAGCGCATCGGCATCATGCACCGCGTTCAGGAGCGCGGGTACGTTGGTCCCATCAACGTCGATCAGGGTTCCAACAGCGGAAAGCTGCTCGCGCGCGACGGCATGGATCTGGTCGCTAACGACGATCTGCCATCCCCGGTCCGCATCATGGCCAACTGGAGGAAGGGCATCGATCATCGCGCTCTGCGGGGCAGGGCGGGTCGCAATCTCCAGGCGGCGAACAATTTCGTCGAAGCTGCCCACCGTCACCATGCGTGGGTCAGCATCCTCGGGAAGTTGCTCGACGTTGTTGATGAGGAAGCAGGTGACATTGCCGGCAGCGTAGTTCCGGGCGTGGCGCAGGCTGTCTTCGACCGCAAAGGTGCAGCCCTGGCGACTGGCGATGGCGGTTTTGTCATCGGCGAAAATGATCTGCACTGTGGGGAACCCGTGGTCGTGGAACCAGCGGATTGTCATCTCGGCGGAATTCTCCGGCCGGGCAGTGACGACGATCACATTCTCCTCGCCGGCAAGGGAAATGAGGTTGCGCATAAACTCCTGTGCACCGTGGGCGGGATGCAGGCGGGAAGCGGGGCCATCGGTGCGATATACCCACTCCCGTACCTCCAGCGGCACGTTGAGTCCACTGGAATCGACGAATGCAAGGTCCGGGAGTTCAAGGTTGTACTCGGTGTTCGCGGCGCGCGCCAGGGGGACCGGACTCTCGGTAAGGACCCCATCCATATCAATAGCGATACGAAAAGTCGGCTGATGGGCAGGTATGGTCATGTATGCTGGTATCCCGGCAGGAAATCGGAGGGTTCGCGGCATCCGCGCCGTACCCGCAAAGTGTACTCATAACCCGCAGAATCGTGCATCGGGCGAGGCACTCGACGATTCCCCGATCGTCTGCGATAACCGTAGGGCAATGTTCCTTCCGCTGCAGGAGAGACGATATGAGCGAACAGACCTATTCCCGACGCATTGATGCCGCCCAGGCCGTTCTGAAAGAGCGCGGTATCGATAGCCTGCTGCTCGGCCCGAGCGCCGACCTTACCTACCTTACCGGCATTCACGCCCATGTAAGTGAGCGTCTCAACCTGCTGGTGCTCCCCGCCGAAGGCGAGCCGGCCATGGTCGTGCCGGGGCTGGAAGCGCCACTGATCCATGATGGCAGTGGGCGCGTCAGCCTGCACACGTGGGGTGATGGCGATAACCCGGCACAACTGGCCGCGAGCCTCATAGGCGATGCAGGCACGATTGCCGTAGGGAACAAGACATGGGCCGCGTTCCTGCTGCGACTGCAGGGCCTGGTGAAGGCGAGTTGGCAGGAAGGCGACGCCGTGCTGCGCGACCTGCGCATGTGCAAGGATGCGGAAGAGATCGCCGCGCTTGACGAGGCGGGACGCCTCACCGATGACGCCTGGATGCTGTTCGTCAAATCCGGGCCAATCAGTGGCATGACCGAACTGCAAGCACTCAAGAAACTCCTCCAGATCAGCGAGGAGGTGGGACTCACCGGGCCCTATGGCATCATCGGCAGCGGGCCGAACTCAGCCAGCCCGCACCACGGTGGCAACGAGCGCGTGATCGAGCAGGGCGACGCGATGGTCTTCGACTGGGGTGGCACCATCGATGGCTACTACAGCGACGTCACCCGTTCCGCCCATATCGGCAAGCCGAGCGAAGAGTATCGCAAGGTCTACGCGATTGTGGATGATGCCAACCAGGCCACCTTCGAGACAGTGAAGCCCGGTGTCCCACTCCAGGAACTCGACCGTGCTGCCCGGAACCTGATCACGGATGCCGGGTATGGCGAGTACTTTGTGCATCGCGTGGGTCATGGATTGGGTCTTGAGGTTCACGAAGAACCGTACCTCGTGGAAGGCAATACCATGCCGTTGCAGGAAGGTATGGTATTCAGCGATGAGCCGGGCATCTACATCCCGGGCCGCTTCGGCGTTCGCATCGAGGATGCGGTCGTGTGCGAAGCAGATGGCGGACGACGCCTTAATGTGTCCACCCACGAGCTCTTTATCCTGGATTAGGGTTCCATATGCAGAATTCGCCGGACAACCCAGATGTGCTGCACGGATTCGGTGACTACACCGACGCCGAGCTGTTGGAGCAGAGCCAGTTCAACGCCCAGGCGTTACTGATGGCCGGTGTGCTGGCGCTCGGCGACGATGATGCCATCCTGGAGACCTGGATCGCGGGCGTGGCCGAGGTGATGAGTCGCGGTTGGGATACCACCCGCGACTGGTCCAGTGCCGAGGTGTTGGACGCGTTGCTCACCAACTACAGGACCTATGGCGGATGGGTGGTTGAGGCCGATTTCGATGGTCCGTACTGTGCCGCGATCGTGGCCGATATCCCCGATGTCGAGCTTGCCGAGGCACTGGGCGCCACAGACCGCGAGGCGGACGTCCTGTTCCGTATCGGCCAGCAAATCGTTTCCCGGCTCGGACGCACCATGCGATGGGAACGCGAGGCTGAAAGCGGCGACGTGAACATCATCGTTACATGAGCGCCACAGTCGGCAGTGCCCGGATCACCCTCTGGTTTGAGAGCACGTTTTCGCTGAAGGAGAAGCGGGCGGAGGTAAAACGCATCACTGCCCGCATTTCCAATCAGTTTAACTGCGCCATTGCCGAAATTGAGGACCTGGACGATATGCGGGTCGCCACGCTCGGTGTGCTGGTGCTGAGCACGAGCGCCAACCATGCCAGCCAGATGCTGAACCGCATCATCGAGGAAGTGGAGCGATTGCTGCAGGTCAGCACCCTCGGTGAACTCCACACCGAATTGTTTCCGTACGATTGATCGTCCCGAACAGGATGACCGTAGAGGCGGACCTGCGTGTCCGCCGCGGCCGAGATGAGGCGGGCCCACAAATCCGCCTCCACACGTGCCCTTTATCCGGCAGGCGTTGCCTCTGGACTCGCCACCGGTGATGATTCCGGGCTCGCCAATGTGTTCCGCCACGCCTCCGGCAATTGTGGCTGCAGGCGGAGTATCGTAGCGGCATCCCTGTCTGTCACCAGCAACGTGCCGTCGCTCGCGAATGTCATCCCGCCAGCATTCAGGCCGTCCCCTGTTAGCTGGAGTCGCTCGCCATCATGCCAGGCCCACACGCCGCGATAGGGGACGGTGAAGTAGAGGATGCCGGCATCGTCAAACGCCAGCATGTTCAGCCGATTAATCCCCTGTTGGCCATCCCATTCCGGGATCGGGTAGCTGGCGATGAATCCGCCGTCTGCATCGAACTGCTGTAACCGCGCATTCCCGCTATCGGCCACCCAGATCGTTCCATCGGGCGCGACCGCAATACCGGTCGGCTCCACGAATTGTCCATCCTCCTCGCCGAACCCGCCGAATGCCGTGATGAACGTACCATCCATCGCGAACACCTGCACACGCTCATTCCCGGTATCGGTGACATAGATACGGTCACTGGTGATAGCGATATCCCGCGGACCAAAGAACAGCCCCGGTTGCTCGCCAGGCGACGCCGTATCGGTGATATCTGTTTGCACACCCCGGTTCCCGAGCACGCGCACCACCCTGCCATCCGGGGCAGCGACAACGACCGCATGGTTCCAGGTGTCAGCGATATAAATGAGTCCGTCCGGGCCAACGTTCAGGCCTGTGCCGCCCTGGACCCCGTTCCAGCTGAGCTTCAGTGGCTCCTCTACCTCACCGTTCCAGATACCGATGAAGGTGCCGTCGGGTGCATAGCGGTCAATGCGGGCATTGGCGGCGTTCAGCACATAAATGGTCCCGTCCTGGCCCGTAGCAATGCCAGTCGGCATATCGAGCTGACCCAGACCGTTGCCTTGACCGGGTGAGGACTGATCGAACAGGTTGAACGGGCCTGTTTGCGTGGTGAGCTTGTTCACCACCCGCACGCTGTATCCCACGGTAATCATCCGTGCCTCGTCGCGTGCTGGTGCCTCCCGGTTAATCATGTAGTCCCATGCGTCGTCCCAGTTAAGCGGGTTCAGGCCGGTGCGCAGGATGGTCCCGGACTTCATGGACGTCAGCGGGTCGCCTGGCCTCGCAAGCCAGGTGCTGGTGCTCGTCGTGAGGCCGGCGCTCTCCATGGCATCGGCGCTTGACCCGATAGCCACGTCGGTTTCGGCAGTGAACCCTGCCGCGGGAGTGACGGCGAAGTCGTCAAATTGGCGGAAATACCAGGTAAATGGCCACTCTTGCTCCGGTGTTACGCGAATCGTGAGGCCGTACTGGCCGGTGGGGTCCATTGGCGATGGCTCGGTAACCGAAAGATCACGGGAGAGCCGCATCACCCGGTCGATAAATCCGCGCGCTTCCGCGGCGGGGATGTCCTGCGCAAGGGGTTCTGAACCGGATTCGCCGCGAACGTAGGCGAGGCCGATCATCGCATTCAGGCTGTACGCCACAAGCACCACGGCCGCGAGAGTCACAGCAGCACTCCGGATCGAGGTGAGCGACTCAACCTGTTCCACCATCCTGCCCAAACCATAGCCGGCCAGCAGAAGAACCGGGAGAACTACAAGGACGGCACTGCCGGTATCGCGGGCCGATGCTGTGGTGTGCAACAACAAGGCGACGGCAAACCAGGCGACAAACAGCGAGCGAGGGATGTGCCGGTCCAGGCGGGAGTTGTCAAGGCGACGGGCCAGGAGAAGGGTCGCGATCGCGACCAGGACGGCGACCGTCTCATAGAGCATCATCGACCAGAAGTAGAACACC
>JBHWTK010000086.1:0-7742 GCA_043427975.1 Chloroflexia bacterium
TACTGCTGGTTGTTTCAGTTCTCGCATGTCCGCGCCGCGCTTTGGAGACGCCAAGGCTCGTGCCGAACTCATCCTCCAGGGTCTGGGTCGTGTGGCGAATGTTGTGGGGGCCCGCCTTGAGAACGCCCGCTGCTGTTATCACCGCATTGTGCTTCCTGGTGAGCGTCGTGGCAGGAAGGAACCGCCCATCCCCGCGGTCGAAGATCATGGTGTCGAGCCATTCCCGGGCCATCAGGCGACGTTCGTTCTGGATGGACTTCCATCTTCGAAGCGCATCGACCAATGGCGCACCAATCACGATCTCGCGCGACTTACCCGTCTTGGTTGTCGTGCCAACGATTTCGTTCCCCTTTGTGTCTTTGGTGATAGTGCGCTGCACGTTGACCAGGCTGCGATCCCAGTCGATGTCTCCCCAGCGCAGCGCCCGTAGCTCACCGGGCCGCATCCCGGTACCGAAGCCGATTAGGTAGAACAGGTGCATCATGTCGTCTTGCTCGGTATGGGCCAGGATTCTCCGTATCTCTTCCACCGACCAGGGCACTACCTCCTCGGTATCCCGCGCCCGAACCTCGATGTAGTCAGCGGGGTTGGACTGGATTACTCCATAGCGCAGCTGGCGCCGGAGTGCTCCTCTGATGATCGACAGCGTCGACCGCACCGTCGTGGGACTTTTCTCTTTGGTAAGGTCATCCGCCCAGCGCTGAAGTGCCTGGGCAGTGAGGCGCGTAATCCGGATCGTGCCGATCTGAGGTGCAATCAGCCGTTCCATGAACACCTTGTTGGTTACATAGGTATTTTGGGTCCACCGCTTCAGCTCGAGGCGCGACTCGGCATATTCCACCACTGCATCGCTGAGTGTCATGGTTGACTCGGGCGCGTAGGTGCCTTTTCGCTTTTTGCGGCCAACGTCCCGCAAGTGATCGTAGGCGAGGTCTTCATCGCGGAAGTTCTTCGATCTCCAGATGACCCCTCGAGTGGGATGGGGTTCCTTCCAGCGCGCCTGGAAGACCCGATCGCCTGATTTCAGCAGTCGTTCAGTGACATACCCGTCACCCCAGCGGATGTCGCGGGTGTTTGCTTTCGCCATCGTTCTCTCTCCGTAGTCCTTTTTATCGTGACTTCCCGAGAGGGCTTCCGAATATTCGGAATGTGTCTCTTTGTCATATCTTGGCGATACAGAACAAATGTTCTACTATCGGCACATAGTAGCAGATACACGAAAGGAATCGGAGCGTGGGCTCAATGATCACCGGCGATAGCATATTCCTCAATGTTGGTACCCGGATGGTGTTGGCAGGGCGGATGACGCTCTGGACGGATCACAAGCGGCGATCAGTGGTTGTTGTAAGGAATCCACAGACAGGGAACGAAGATCGACTTGATCTTGCGTTCCCGCGTCCTTGGTGGGTCATTCAATGGATCATGCAGATGATCATGGACGTGTTTGAGGGATCGCCGATCCTGGAGGTTACGCGCGAAACAACCAGCGCGACGTGCGAGAAGTGTGGCGGCGCCGGTGGAGCTGAGGACAAGGATGGCAACTGGGTAGACTGCCCGGTTTGCTCGTAGGGCGTCACATGGACCGCGCTAACCTTCCTCTTCGATCTCCCCAGTACGAAGCGCGACCGATCTCCGCCAAGGACGTACTGGCACTGCTCGGGTACGGCGAAGTCCCGGGCGTCAACTATGAGGATCCGCGCATTCGTGAGATCCGTTCATGCGTGCTGGGGAACACCGGTCGCATCGGACTCACGACGGCACTCAACGCCGGCTACGTGCACGACAAGGGGTCGGAACTGCAGGATGCCAGGGATGCACTGCTCACCGCCTGGCGCTGGTGGTGCACTGCAGCTGGTCATCCGCACATTGTGTTGGCGCCGGACGGCAAGGGGCTGTACCAGGTGCGGTGTGACCTGGTGTCGGCCGGCAAGCGGTGGAACCCGACCGACGTGCCGCATTACGAGCGCATCCTCGGAGAGGTGACGACCGTATGGATGCCGGAATCGCGGTTCAGGGTGGACGACCGGGTGTTCGAGATCACCGGAATCGAGATGGACGATGCGATTACGGTCGCCCGCAACCTGGTGGAGTACACGACGACGGGCCAGTTTAAGCAGCGGCCGTCGGAGCTGGTGCACGATCCGGATTCGATGTTTGTTCACATGAAACCGATGGGTCCAATCGAGCGGAGCGACAAGGGCTGACTACCCGATGTTGACCTGCGCCTTCGCCAACCGGTATCGTGCCGGATTTTGGTGCCGTGTGATTGCGTAGGCGAGCGTTAACGGCCCTATTCGTCCGAAGAACATTGTCAGGCACAAGATCAGCTTGCCAGCATCACTTAGGAAGGGCGTGATCCCGGTTGACAGGCCGACCGTTGCCGCCGCACTCATCGTCTCAAACATCAGCGTCACGAAGAAGAGATCCTTCATCCCGACCGCCGCCTCTGTTAAGGCGAGCGCAAAGGTGAGGATGAAGTGCACTAACATGAACACTGCGATGATCCCGACAGCCAGGAAAACCTGCGATGCATCGATCCGCTTGTTGAAGATATGAGTTGACCGGTGGCCTCGCAACGTCGACACAACCGCCACTGCCACGATGGCAATCGTCGTGAGTTTCACGCCCCCTGCAGTCGAACCTGAGGCACCACCAACCATCATCAGACCCACCCACAGGAATAGTGTCGCGTCCTGAACTTCACCCAGATTGACGGTGGCGTAGCCTGCGGTTCTGGCAGCCACGCTCTGGAACAGCGATATGAGAGTTTTGGTCCAGATCGGCGTTCCCGCCATGGAATCATTCCATTCCAGGGCCAGGAACACGACCATTCCAATGGCGAGGAAGATGGCATTCGTGAGCACGACAAGCTTTGTGCCGAGGTCTAGCGGCTTCCATGCCCGTTTGGTCCACACATCGCTAATGACGATATAGGAGAGCGCTCCGGCCTGGATGAGGGCGATGAGGGTCATATTCACCCAGATGGAATCTTGGTATCCGATCATTGACTGATATCCGCCCTGGAGATCAAACCCTGCGTTGCAAAACGCTGACACTGAGTGGAATACCCCGTACCAGATGGCAACCATTGGGGATTCGTCTGCCCAGAACCTAGCCGCAAGCGATACCGCACCGATCGCCTCAGTGAGAAATACAAAGCGGACGATCCGCCTGGTGAGCGATAACACCTCGGAAAGCGGAAGGGTGGGAGAACCTCCCTGTGCTAACAAGGTCGTGCGCAGGCTGTTACCCCGTCCGATCGACACAAGGAGCAACGAGGCTCCCACCGTGAAGCCCAGGCCGCCTAGTTGGATCAGGATGATGATCACCAGTTCCCCGAGGAAACTCCAGTGCTCCTGGGTGTCCACTACAACCAGGCCAGTCACAGCGACGGCCGAGACGGCGGTGAAGAGTGCATCGACGACACCGGTGCTCTCTCCGCTTTCGGCGGAAACTGGCAACATAAGAAGGAGGGTGCCGAGGGCTATCAAAGCCAAAACCACGGCGACGAATTGACGGGCCCGATCCTGGGGTGAGGGAACTTCCGGCCGTTTCCGGAGAGGGGGCATGGAAATGATCTGCGTCGCATTGAGACGTCGTTTGACGACCCGGTTTCCGAGTGACTGGTTACGCGCCATAGAGACTTCCAATCTCGATTTGCGGCCATCGCGTCAAGCACCGAGACAGCATGCCACAAACAGCGATGGAATGGTGCGACTGTGTCGTCCACTACCTGCTAATCGGGTGCAATAGGTTACTCGTATTGAGATGGATTTTGGGATACCTGGCCATAACTAGGGGCACATTGTGAGCAACTGTGCGATGGCCGGCTGGAGGTGCGGCCGGGGAGGAATATGGGGTAGTTGCAACAGGCAATGCGACTTGTCCGACCTATAGATTTTCTTCAGATTCCTTTGTTGGGTCCTCTTTACTAGCCCCACGGGCTATTGATGCAGAGCCGCGCGCCATCTCGGGTACAGACTTCATAACCTCTCGCTCATTGTCACTGTGCCTGCCGCGGAGCGAGCTTACCAACGAGGGTCCGAGCGCTAGCCCCCCGAGAACGATCATTGACGTGATTTGAACCGAGGTGTCAAGTGGCGCAAAAATCGTAACGATAAAGAGGGCTAGGATAGCATAGAGGTACACGAAAGATTTGGCCGAAGAGCGATCACGTGTTTCTCTATCACTTCGCGATTCTTCAACAAATCTGTCTTCTTGGCGGTTCATCCACTTCCAGTATTCATCTGTTGATTTATCATCAATGGCAATGGAATCGGCCATGAGCTTATTAGGGGCAGCCATGTGTTCGATGATCAACCGCGCTGCGCCAGGGTAGATTTTCTCGTATTCCCTAAGTCGGTCTGGCCGTGGCAACTGTCCTACCCATGTGGACTCTCCCTGCAGCATAAGAAGCTGCTCTGTCACTTCTTGGCTGAATTCTTCGTTATTCTCTGACACCAAAATCTCTGGTATCTCAATACCAGAAGGGGGAGCAGCGTCACCGTGCTCCCCCTCGTCGCTTGTTGGAAGGTCGGTGTTGAGTTCCGAATCACTCATCCCGGGTTCCAACTTCTTTCAACGCTCGTCTGACTGCGATCCTTACTTGGTTCTCTGAGAGCACGGGGCGCCGCAATTCCTGCAGCTGGTCGATAGCGTGTCGTCGAGCCTCACGTGTGACTTCTCTACTTGCCTGTAGATCTCTCAGAACCCTTTCGGGTGACTTGCGACGTGTCTCCACATCAGGAACCATCGCGTCGGTGATCGCGTCGACAAAGCTGTCGGCAAATCGAGTCACCATATTGTTCTCCTTGCTCATTGATCAGCAAGTGGCGCCTCTAAACGGGCGTCTTCTAACACCTGTGATCGAATGTATGCGTATTTTTGCGCAAGTACCCTGCCAATAGCAATACCGGCTAGCCGGAATCCGCGCCGTTATAGGGAATACTGGCTCTTAAGTACTGCGCTCACTCACACACCACCACCGGATACCAGCTCTTGATCCCCAGCCCCCGGCGCCACTCGATGGTGCAGTCAGCACCGGGCGTTACGTGGCAGGGTCTATCGCGATCGGTCGATTTGCTGTCGCATCATATAGATGGTTTGCTCATCAGCGCTAGTGAATACATCGCTGATATATCGCCCTTTCGTGAACCAGTCATGCGACTTCTGAGTGCCGGGTCCAAAGCCAAAGTCGATCTGCCATTGGGGAATGAAATAGATCTCGCCTTGTGCTGAGATCTCATCGAGGCCATCCCGATCAAAACAGAGGGCAGTGATAATGGCCTCCAGTGGTGTAACCACTTGGTCGTTGTAGCTCATCCTGTGCCACTCATTTTCCAACAGATCCTTGCCCCCTGCTTCTCCGGTCCATGCCCAAAGGTGATGCCATATCGCAGCTTGTGCGGCTCCTATTGGGTTAACCGAGTAAATCGTTGTCACATCATATCGTCGGCGCTGAATCTCCATGTCGTCTCGTGTCCCAATCCCAGTACGTGTTGTCGCTTGCGTCACTGGTTGGCCTAGGCTTCGAGAGTTGCCGGACGACGTGTGATAGAGGGATAGGCCGACGAACTGTGAATCTGCGTAGTGAAGGTCAGCATTGACTTGAACAACAAACTCCAGCCCACCGCCGCCTCCATCCCCTTCGAACGATCGGAACATATGCCTAAAACGATGCTGTTTGGTGATAGTCATTATGGAACCCTCCTTGGTGAATGACACGGCGAGTCGTATGCACGGAAGCTCGAGTCAACCTCCCTCACAGCCCACGCCATCAAAGTCCCCATCGAAGTTGTGCGGATCCGGCGGCACCACGGTGAACCGCCGGTACTGCACATCCTTGCAGTCCAGGTCGCCGACCTGCCACGCCGGCGGAATGCAGACGCCCGGGTACGACGGATCGCAGTCTCCATCCGGTTGAGGTGGTGGCGGTGCCGGCGGCTGGGTTGGTACTGGATCTGTCATTGGCGGAGGAGGAACCGCGGTTGGCTGGCTACCTGGATACGGCGGTAGCTGCCCCTGGTTTGGCTGCTTTTGGTGAGCCTGGCGGATCTGCTCGTTGCTCGGACCGGCGCTACCGGCCGGCTGGCCAAACTTGCCGCATAGCAACCGCACGCCGGTCACATGCTCAACGCTGAACTGCTCAGATGCATCCAGCTGGGCTTTGTACTTCACATCGGGCTTGTACGTCTCGGACTGTGCCCAGCCGCTCAGCACCATCGCATCGTTGGCCATGTACGGGTTCGGGTCGCCATCCACGGAGAACCAAACGTACGCCAGGCGACGATCGTAGCGATCCCGTGCGGTTACATCGCTTTCAAGGTAGACGGTGCCGTTACTGGCGTAGCTGAGAATCGTGGTGAGGAAGTTCGTAGCCTCGGTCCCACCACACTGGCCGAAGGTGCCGGTGATCTCTGGGGTATCGATATGGAGCATGCGAACGGTGTCGATCGTGCCGTCCGCCAATTGCACCTTGATGGTGTCTCCATCGGTGATGCAGACGACGGTCGCAGGTGTCACGTTGGCAGGAATGCTATCGGCCCAGATAGCCGGGGCAAATCCATATACCGTCAGATGCTCGCAGGCGATGCCGTTGCCGTCCGGATCGAGGGCGGCGTTTGCCTGCTTGTCTCCATCGAAAACGGCTTGCGCCCAGATCCATGTATCGAAGGCGTCACATGTCGCGCCTTGGGCAACTGCTGTGGATTGGGGGAGGGGCGCGAACAGCGAGATAACGAACAGCGCGAATACGAGGGTGCGGAGACGAGAAACCATGATGTACCACCGTCTGCGCCACCGTTGCCCCCACAACGAAGGTGCGTCCTGATCGAACGTAAGATATTGGGCTTTGCCGTGTTCTAAACCAATGGTACGTTAGGACAATCTTGTTTGGTAGGGTTCGGATCTCAAAGAGTGGCGTTGGCTTCACCTATCCCCAGTCCGTCCGGGTAGACGAACGGCATGACGATGACGAGCACTGCGATGGCGGCGATGAGGGCAGGGCGGCGGACCTTAGTCAGGTTCATTCCAGATCCAACCCCTGTTGAACGGCACCAGGCTTCCTGATGCGTTGTGCCTTGGAGAACGTGGTTTGTGTGGCGGGAAGGTGTGGCTTCTTGCCGTCCAGTAGATCCGCAATGGTGAGAATCTGGATCGCCGGGTAGGCGCGACCGCCGGGAGCCTCGTACATGTCAACTGACAGCGCCTCTTGAACCATGTCCTTTGTCGGCGGGCGAAGCGTGACGAAGATGCCAATGTCGGCTTTCTCGCGTTGCATGGCACCCTTGAGGTCACGGATATGGCTGCTCTGGACCTTGCCCCCTTTTACTTGCACGATGGCGGTTCGAGGCTTACCGGAGTTGTCGACATGGAATTTGATCTTGCCATCCACCCCTTTGTCTGAACCCTTCTTCATGTCGTTGGCAGGGTAGGCGCCTGCAAGCAGCACCGCCCACCACTCGAACTGGAAGGGATCCTGGTCGAACAGAGCTTCGGCGCCTGGAACATCTGTCGGTTGGCCGAACGTCTCTATGTGCTCGAGGATTTCAGGACCGAAGTGACCCACCATACGAGTCTTGATGAGGTTCACGGCCAGGTGCGTGATATCTATTCCGATCCAGCGTCGGCCGAGTTTCTCAGCCGCAGCGATCGCGGTGCCGCAACCGCAAAACGGATCCAGCACGACATCGCCGGGATTGCTGCTCGCCTGGATGATGCGCTCAAGGAGTGCGAGCGGTTTC
>JBHWTK010000087.1:0-4412 GCA_043427975.1 Chloroflexia bacterium
TGGGGCGATGTCCTGATCGAGGTACGCCTGTACTCGCCCATCGGCCAGCAAGCGGGCGATATCGCCGCCGACGATTCCCGCATCGGCGGGGAGCATCGCCAGCACGCCGGTAAACAGGCGTTCGGCAGTGGCGGCGGTGGATGCCGGCGTACGGCTATCCACATAGCCCATGCAGAGCAGCCAGTCATCCACGAAGCCCGCCGGCACGTTCGGCAAGGCGCATACGGCATCGATCGCCGCCCGGGAGTTGGATACTGGCAACGGCGGGTTGAGCGGCACCAGCAGTGTCGGCAGGAGTGTGGCGAGTTTGTTCGCGTTGCGATACACCCCAACATCATCGCCACGCGCCAACGCACTGCGAATCTTGCCGAGCGCTTCCATCGTGTCCTCCACCTCCGGTTCCGCCGCCGGGTGGGATTTGAACGGGCGGTCGAGTTGCGACCCCAGTTCATCCGTGGCTGCCCACAGCAGTTTGGTGGTCTCAATTGTGGGGAGGCCCAGGCTCCATTCGGACGGTTCACCGGCATCGGCCAGCCATCCCGAGAGCGATTCCACCGCCGCCGAGATATGCACCAGCCGCCCGTTTACCGGCTCGATCCAGGTGCGATAGATTTCCGTGTCGGGCGTGCTCACCAGGACATCGAAATCGATGTCGCTCCATGGTGTTGCTTCACCGCGGGCATGGCTTCCCTTCAGCACCACGGCAACAGCATCCGGGTGTTCCTGCCGCAGTCGATCGACCCACTCTGCAATGACCTGCTGCATGTATCTCTCCCTACCCTTACCAGTAATGCGCTACCCGGGTGCATGCAACCATTGTGCGGTTCCATCACATGCCGAATCCACCACAGGGCACGTGCAGACCTCCGGATCTCGTCCCGGATGCGAGTAAGGCGGGTGAAAATATGGCCAAATCGCCTTGCCAACGAAACCATCGTGACCGCTTATGCGTCAAGAAAGGTACACAAGCCTCCGGCGGCAACCGGCAGAATAGCAAAGGAGACAGTCATGATTTCCCGACGACGATTTACCCACCTCATGCTCTCTGCACCACTGCTCATCCCGGGTGCACGCTCGGCGGCACGGTCGCAATCCGCCAGTGGAACACGCGCTGCCATAGGCGAGAAGCGCGATGCGTTCGATGCCACATTTGGCCCGGGCGACGACCACGGTGGCTTCACGGTGTACGACTTCAGCGCCGATGGCAAGGCCGCCTACTGGGTCGCGTGGGATGCCAACGGGTACGCCCAGCAGATTGCCAACGATTATTCGGCGATTCCCGGTGGCGGGCTTGCCTTTGAGCCCGGGCTCCTGGGCCAGAGCCAGTTCCTGCCCGACGACGCCAGCATTAATGCAGCCGGCGATCTCACCAACCTCCAGATTGGCAAATCGGGGTACTACGTTGCGCAGCACCATAGCGAGCGCGTACGAAGCCGCACCGGCAGGTCGGGCAATATCCTGGTGGTCGATCAGCGGGCCATACCGGGTGATGGCCTCAACAATCCCAACTTCACGCAAACGGGCATCGCGATGGAGGCGTTCGAGGTGAATCCGGTGGTGCCGACGGGGCGGCTGCCAACCATCGAATCCGACTGGCAGGCATGGCAGGCCGTGTTCGGCGAAAGCTGGGGCACGCAACGCGGCACCATGCCGACCTACCCACCCATCCCCGGCCGCTGGATGTTCTACGGCACCGGCATTGATGTGATCCTGGACGACGCGATCCCTGCCGCTGATGCCGCGCAATGGGTATCCGATTTCCTGCCAGCCAGCCTCGGGGCGATGACCACCACCTACTGGTTGCCGTCACCCGGCGGCGATGGCGGCCTTCGGGTATGCCTCTGGACCGACACGAACGGCATGAGCACGGTGGCCCTGCAGGTAGTACACGGCAATGAGGCAGGCGGGTCCGTGGATCGCTGGGTGATCAATACCATCGCCGCGGTCATGATCTGAGCCGAGTATCGCCACAGGATAAATGCTCCTTGAGCGAAGCGCCCCGCATGCATTGCGGGGCGCTTCGCGCCTCAGCGGCCACGGCAACGTCATTGCAGTCAATACCGGCAGTACTCCAAATGCGGACGTGATCCGGCCCGGGCATGTGCCACCATTCCGGGTGAAAGGAGTGGTCCATGCCACCTCGAACGCTGACATTGCGGGAACTGAACCGCACCCATTTGCAGCGGCAGCACCTGCTACACCGCGCTGATATGACCGTGGGGGATATGTTGTCTGCAGTTGCCGGCCTTCAGGCGCAGGAGGTGAAAGACCCGTACCTCGCGCTGTGGAGCCGCCTGAACGGGTTCCGGCACGAGCACCTGGGTGCGATGCTGGAGGACAAATCGGCGGTGCGGGCATCGCTGATGCGAGGCACCATCCACCTGGTGACCGCGCCGGATTACCTCACGTTTTTCCCGGCAACCTACCAGCTCCACCTGCGGGCGGTTCACTCGGTTTCCAGTGCTCGAATGGTGCCTCGCGAGCATCACGCCGCCATTGCCGCCCAGGCGCGCGAACTGCTGGAGCAGCAGGCCCTTACTGCCGCCCAGATCGGAGATTCCCTCAAGGAGCCATGGCCCAACGACGATGCACGCTCGCTGAGCCAGGTGGTGCGATTCCTGTTGCCACTCATACAGGTGCCGCCCCGTGGCGTGTGGGGACCGCGCATTTCCAGCCGCCCCGCCTGGACCCTGCCCCACAACTGGTTGGGAACCGATGTGCCCGAAGAAGTCCGGCCACCCCACGAACTCCTTCGGCGCTACTTGCGCGCCTTCGGGCCGGCAAGCCTGCCGGATATGAGTTCCTGGAGTGGCTTGACCGGGCTGCGATCGGCGATCACGGACCTCGCCGATGAACTGCTGACCTATCGGGACGAGGCAGGGGTGGTGCTCTACGACCTCGCCGGGCTGGAGATCGCCGATCCCGCCACTCCTGCCCCGGTGCGGTTCCTGCCGGGATTCGATAACGCATTACTCGGCCACAAGGATCGTACCCGCATTATCTCGAAAGAACATCAGATCCTCATCAGCACGCAGAACGGCATGTTCGCCAGCACCTTCCTCGTGGATGGGTTCGTATCCGGCATGTGGCGTGTGAAAGATGAGCATTTCGAACTGGCGGCGTTCGGTGAGATGACGGGACACGACCGGCAAGCCGTGGAGCGTGAGGCAGTCCAGGTCGCCCCTTTCTGGACCGGTGATGCGCTGCCGGTGAGATGGGTGGAGGTGTGGAAGCAGCCCGGGAAGTGGTGAGTCTGCCCGGCGGGCTTGATGCCATGGGCGGACACACAGGTCAGCCGCTACGCCATCGTTTCGTAGTGGCGGACCTGTGTGTCCGCCGGTGTTAGCGAAATGAATTCCATTCCAAGCTTCTTACATGGTCAGCCACAAGGGGTGACACTACCGATACCCTGGCCTACCCTCCGAACTCGTGGGTTGGTAATCCCCGCACGCCCGGATAGGCCAGGAACAACGACCCTGCGGCGGGTTCTTCATCGTCCTCCAGGTTCTCGCGACTGGTGGTGATATACAGCTCGCCCAGATCCTCACCACCGAACGTGCAGGCCGTGGCCTTGGTCGCCGGCACCTCCACGATCTCGCTGAGCACCCCGGCGGCATCGTACCGTCGTACCGCGCCGCCATTGCTTAGCCCAATCCATACACCACCCTCGGCATCAATGGTGAGGCCGTCGGGCCGTAGTTCCTCGGCACGCAGGTCCACAAACACGCGCCGGTTCGTCAGCCCTTCCTCCGGGGACCAGTCGAATACGCTCACCGTGTAGGTAGGGGTGTCGTTAAAGTAGACGCGGCTGCCATCCTCGCTCCAGCAGAGGCCGTTGCTGATCGTCAGGCCGGTGAGCATCTCATCAACCTCGCCATCCGGGGTGAGGCGCCACAGGCTGGCGGCTCCTTCGGTACGGTCGTAGGCCATGCTGCCGCACCAGAAGTTGCCGTCGGGGTCGCAGGCACCCTCGTTCATGCGCAGGGATCCCTTTGCCCAGAGGGGATCAAGCTGCTCCACATCACCATCCGAGTTGGCGAGCGCGAATCCCCGCTCGATTCCCAGCACCATGCCGCCCTCCGCACGAGGCCGAATGGCGGCCACCACCGCATCGCCGGTGCTCCAGCGGGTCACCTGGCCCGAGGGCAGGAGTGTGAGCACATCGCCGGCAAGCATATCGACCCATTTCAGGCCGCCCCAGCCCGTGCTCCACACCGGGCCCTCGCCGTGATATGCCACCGAATCTGTTATTCGTTCTGCCCGCATGTGCTGCTCCTCCTATCGTCGTTCAGGTTGGGTCTATCGTGTCGGTCTATCATATTTGCAGATGGGACCGCACGAGAAAGGGGCATGCACCATGCATACGCCAAAATTGAAACTGCCGGAGGGAATGCGGGCATGCCTGTTCGATA